>DAHVMA010000037.1:0-116075 GCA_027320105.1 Acidimicrobiaceae bacterium
AGCCTGTCGGTCATCGAAGCCGATCCCCGTACTCCCCGGCGGCGCTGAGCCTCAGGGTGTGGTCGGTGGGCGCTTATCCCGTGGGTGAACCGCCGATCACGACGCGAACGACCTGGTCAACCCCAAACGTGAAGACCTCACCACCCCTGACCAGGGGTTTTGCACCAGAAGAGGTGGCCGGTGCAGCCGTCCGGAAGGGCTTCGTGCGCGATCCGTGCGCGAAGGACTCGGGACATGCACGGTCACGGACGGTCGCCTTCGGCTCCGAGCAGTCGCTCCATGCGCTCTGCCGCAGTGGTGACGACGGGCCGGACCCGGTGCCGGTAGTGGCGGTAGATGGTCTGGGGGTCGTCGCCGAGCAGGTCGGCGACCTCCTCGATCGGGGCGCCCGCGTCGATCAGCAGCGACACCGTCGTTATCTGTAGTGATTCCGGCAAGTAGCTGGTGGGGGCGGCTCTGATGGTTCAGGCACGTGAGGCACGTCGGCGGGCAAGAGGCGGACGAGGCGAGCGCCCCGGGGCGGACGGACGCCGGGGGATCATGGGCGGTTGGCGGCGATCCATGCTTGGCGGACATCGGCTGGCAGACGACCTCTGGCAGGAACTGCGACGCCGGTGGCCCGAGCCCAGGCCCGGATCTCGGCGACGATTGGATCGGGTGCGGCCGGGGCGCGCAGGGCCACTGCCGTGGCGGCGATTCGTTGTGCTGCCAGGGAATCGCTGGCCGCCCATTGGTAGGCGGCGGCGAGGTAGCGATAGGTCCATTCCTCGGCCAGGGGGCGGGTCTCGCAGAACACGATGGGCACCTCCGGCCAGCGGATGTGGCATTCGGCCAGGTCATCGACGAGTAGAGCCGGACGGACCCGGCCGGGCTTGAACAGCTGCGAGTAGCGGTCCTCCACGACCAGCCCGGCGCGCGGGAGCGCCGCCAGCTCTCCGAGGGCGTAGCGCAGACGGCCGTCCGTGAGGCTGGAGACCAAGTCGTCGAGCGATTTTCGCTCGACGGCGGCGACCAGCTGCCCGTTCAGGGTGATGCCGTAGTCGCCGCAGGGCAGCGCCCGGGGAATCGTGCGAACGGCCTGGGCGCTGAAGCGGTAGGCGTAGCGCTCGTGGGTGTCGACGATGATCTCCAGCTCGGCGACGCCGGCTGCCCGGGCGGTGGGGACTGCCACGTTCGGGCGGGCCTGCTTGCGGGTGCGGGGTGACTGCCAGAACACTGCGTCCCGGCCCCGGGCGGTGGTGAACACCAGCTGGGAGCGGTTCTCCCGGGAACGGGCGGCCACCAGATCGACGGCCGCCCCTCGGCGCACACATGAGCGCAGGGCCACCCGCTCCACGATGTCGGGGTCGGCGGGCCACTCCTCGGATGGCACCGGGTAGCAGTAGAGAGCCTTGGTGCGCGGCCAGGTGCCGGCGGCGCGCAGCACGATCCCCTCGCCGAGCGGCACCCGCAGGAGATACTCGAGGCTCGACTCGGGGTCGGGGTTGCGGGCGATCAGCAGCTCAGCTGGGCCGGCCACGGCTCTCGGCTCGTATGACTCGCCGGAGGGTCTCACGCGCTGCGATGAGGTCGTCCTCGAGTCTCGCACACCGCAGTCAGCACCGCGTTCACCGTCGCCCCGGCGCGAAGGCGACTCGGCCGATGGGTGTGGCCTCCAAGAAGTGCTTGAAGCGGGCCAGCTCCTGCAATCCGATCCGCTTCCAGTCGACCCCCTGCTCCTCGCACCAAGAAAGGAACAGCGCCACCCGCCCGGCGTACACCCGGGTCGTGTGCGGCGAACGGCTCAGCCCATGCAACGCCCGGAGGAAGTCGCTGGCCTCCCGGTGGGCCACCAACTCCGGGTCCAAGATCACCCCACACCACCAAACTCACGTCCCTCAGGGATAAACCGGGGGGGTGATAACGGCGCTGTGGCGCAGGAGGTCGGGCACCACGCCGGCGGGGTCGATGCCGGCCCGGCGGGCAACCCGCGCTAAGACCTTGCGGACGTTGGACGGGTTCAGCGGGGTGCCGACCTCGGTGCCGAAGACCAGCCCCTGCTCCATCCAGAGCCCACCTGCGGCCCGGCGCTCGGAGTCCTGGCGGCACCGGTGGGCGAGCAGGGCAGCGGTGAGCGTGGGCGGCATCGCCAGGGTCCGCTCCCCCGCCGTCGAGCGCTTGACCGGACCCCGGTAGAGAGACGAGTCGGGGCGCCGCTTCATCGACCCGGTGACCGACAGCGTCGGCGGGTCGCTCTCGAAGTCGAGGTCGCTCCACAGCAAGCCGGTGAGCTCGCCCGGGCGCAGGCCGACGAGCAGGCCGGTGACGACCAGGGCGTGGAGCCGCTCACCGGCCGCAGCATCGAGGATGCGGCGCGCCTCTGCCGCGGTGAAGGAGCGCCGCGGAGGCGCCGGCTCGCAGCGGGGCATGATCGACTGGCGGGCGCCGTTGCGGGTGACCAGCTGCCGGCGCTCGGCGTGAGACAGGGCGTCGCCGAGGATGGTTCGCATACGACCGACGTAGGACTTCGACAGTCCGGCAGCTGCCTTGCTGGCGAGGAGCTCGTCCACCTGCTCTGGGGCAGCCGGACGATCGGGACGCTCCCCAGTCCCGGCTCGAGGTGGCGGCGGACTACGGTGGCATAGTTGGCGACCGTGTTGTCCGAGCCGACCCGGTTGACGACGACGGTGGCGAGCCAGTGGTCGAGCCACTCCCCCAGCGTCGTCCGCGCCTCGGCTGGATCGGCCCAGCGACCCCGTCGGATGTCGGTCTCGACGGCGCTGAGCCACGCGAGGGCGTCGGTCTTGACCCGGAAGGTGACCGGCGCGATATGGCGTCGCCCCTCGAGCCAGTTCGAGGGCCGGGGGCAGGCGCGCTCATGTCGGTGGTCTCCGCTGGTCGGGTGCGGACGGGAGGCCGGCCGGACAACGGGTCGGCGAGCGCTGGATGCGAGCATCACCGTACTGCCGGCCGGCGCCCCCGTCGTCGCCTAAGCGGGCCGGCGTCCCGGCATTCGCCGGTCGTCGAGCCATGCGGCGATCCCCGCAGGGTCGAGGCGGACCAAGCCGACCTTCACGTAGGGCGCTCGGCGATCAGGCGGCGGACGTGGCGGGGGGTGTACCGAGGTGGTCGGCGAGCTGGTCGATGGTGAGGAGGCGCGGGAGGGCGTAGTGGGCGGCGGTCATGTGGGGGACCCCGGCGCCGGGGTCGGGTGACAGGTCCTCACCCGTTGGCGCGTGAGATGCCCGAGCTACCGGTTTCCTGCCTCCTGGATGCTCCTGTCACCTGTAAGCGGCGCGGTCCTCGTAGCGGCGCAGCACGCCGAGCAGCTCGTCTTTGACCTCGCCCAGTTCGCTGGCGGTCAGCCACATCGTCGAGCCGCCCACCGCAGTCGCCTTGTCCCACTCGGGCGGTTCCACGGGCTTGCGCCGCTGGGCGATCTTGGTCCGCTCGAGCTCGTGATCGAGGAACGCCTCGGTGGCCGCCTCAGCGGCTAGCTCGTCATCCAGGCCCGGTCACGCCGGGGACAGGTCCTGGTGGCGGTCAGCCTCCCGCCAGGGCTTCTCGCGTCCAGCCGTTGAGCGACGAACACCCGCAGCGACGCCCAGGCGGCTCGCTTGTTGCCGTCGGGGAGAGGGTGGTTCTTGGCCAGAGTCGTCAAGCGCGAGGTACCTGAGGCTCACCGCGCGAGGCGCTCGAGCAACTCCCTGTCCTGCTCGATGATCTTAGCGAGCGTCTTCTTGAACTCCGGGTCGCCGCGGCGACGCTCGACGGCCTCGATGAGGGCGGTCTTGACCGTCTCGTTGAGGCTCTTGCCCTCGGCGCGCGCCAAGGCCTCGGCGTCGGCGGCGACCTCGTCAGGAAGGCGGACGGTGAAGTTCTTCGCCATGGTGGCAAGCTACCAGCGCACCATCCCCGACGAACGACCGCGCCTCCCACCGGCCACCCAACAGATCGCTCGGGCAGCGAGCAGTCGGAAGGCAAGGTCCACCGCGACGGATTCGGCGCTCGGCGTGCGCGCCCGGTGGGCGGATGGGGCTGGCGGCCCGCACAGATTGACGGGCGCTCCGATCGAGCTCGGCGGGCAACGCTGAGCCCCGGATCCGGTTCGCCGCGTTGCCCCAAACGTCAGACGCTGTGGATGGTGATGTCGGCGCCTGCGGCGGCGGCGACCTTGCGGACGTGGCTGGCGTTCGAGGTGACGACCGCGTGGTTACGGCGAAGGGCGCCCTCAACCACGGACACATCGACGATGTCATCGTGGCGGGCTCGAGCGGCCAAAGCGCCGACCGCTCGGGCCTGGGTCTTGGTGAGGTCCTCGACGTCGCAGCCCTTCAGCAGCCTGGACAGCTTCGCTTGCGGACCGCCACGCCAGCCCTCGGCGAGCACCGCAGCGGGCACCGCTGGGGGCAGACCCCGTCCAAGAGCGCCGCGATGCAGTGACCACATGATCCGGTCATCGCGCTCGGCGGCCACCAACGCCCCCGTGTCGTAGGTCAGTCCGTCGCTGCTCATGCAGTTCGCATCGTCGGACGAGGACGGCCCGAGAGGAGACGGTCGAGCAAGACTTCTCCTGCGGCCAGCTCATCTGGCGACAGAGGACCCGCCTCCGCCTCCCACTCGGCGACTCCACGCAGTCCCTCGCGAACAAGAAGCTGCCGATGAGCCGCTTCGGAAAGCCAGCCGCTGAAGGACACGCCGTCCTCGGCTGCGGCGGCCTCCGCAGCCGCCGCGACTTCGGCATCGAGAGAGACGGACCGCTTCACCACAGCCACACCATGATGGTAGCACCACCGGTACCACCGGGGCGCGCAGAGCCACAGCGCGGGCGAGGTTGCGTGCGCGCGCCCGGTCGAACCGAGTCGGCGATCCCGCGAGTGCAAGCTCGTCGCCACGGCCCCGTCGGCGGGCTGACGGCGCACTGCCTCCGGTGGCCGTGTCCGCCGTCGAGTCCACCCCGCAGCTGCTGGTCCCCGACCCCGGCGCCTGGGAGCAGTGGCTTGACCGGCACCACGCCGAATCCAGTGGCGTGCGCCTTGTCCTCGCCAAGCGCGGACGGACGACGTCTACCAGCCTAACCCACGGCGAGGCGCTCGAGGTGGCGCTCATGTTCGGGTGGATAGACGGCCAGCTGGGCAAGCGCGACGACACCACCTGGACGGTGCGATTCACGCCCCGTCGGCCCCGCGGGCTCTGGTCCAAGCGCAACGTCGGCATCGCCGAGCGTTTGATCGGCGAGGGGAGGATGCGACCGGCCGGCTTGGCGGAGGTGGAGCGGACCCGCGCCGACGGCCGCTGGGAAGCGGCCTACCACGGTTCGGCCTCGATCAGCGTTCCCGAGGACCTCGCCCAGGCGCTGGACGCCGCTCCGGCGGCGGCGGCCGCCTTCGACGGGCTGTCGGCGCAGAACCGCTACGCCATCCTGTACCGGCTCACGGCCGCCAAGCGCGCCGAGACCCGGGCCCGTCGGCTCGAGCAGTTCATCGACATGCTCGCCCGCGGCGACACGATCTACCCGCAGCGATCCCGGTCCTGAGCGGCCGCCTGAGGAACGCAGGACGACGGCAGCTCGTCGCCCAACGACCGTCAGACCGCCGCCCGAAATCGGCGATCTGGCGTGCTCCCCAACGTGGCCGTCGTCACGGTGAGCCGCACCGAATTGCGAGGTGGCGCGGACCCCAGGGACGGTGCGTTGGCTGGAGTAGGGTCGTCCGCCTCGCCCGAGCTGGCTGATGTCTCGCAGTCGGAGCTGTCTGTCTGCTCCCCTGGGGCGAGTGGCGGCCCGCTCCTGCACCACGCTGTCGTCGCCCCCTCCCCTCCTGGCGGCAGGTCAGGGGCGCGCTGCATCTTCGACCTACTCTCGAATAGGTCCACGGCCCTGAGCCTCCCTGTAGGATAACCGTACGCTCTACCGGGAGGTTGACGTGGAGAGGTTCGTCGGAGTCGATGACGCCCGCAGCTCGCTAGGCCGCCTCGTCGAGGAGGTCGCTGCGGGCGGCGATGTCGTCTCCCTGACCAAGCGGGGCAAGGTCCTGGCCGTGCTGGTGAGCCGCGAGGAGTACCTGGAGCTGAAGCTGGCGGCCACCGAGCGGGCACGGACGGAGCTGAGCGAGGCCTTGGCCCAGGCGCGCTCGACGGTGCGCGAAGCCGGCCTCGACGTCGCCGTGATCGACGAGGCGATCGCTGCTGCCCGCCAGTTGTGATCGTCGTCGTCCTCGACACCAACACCCTCGTCTCCAGCCTCGGCTGGTCAGGGCCGCCGGCGCGGATCCTCGACGCCGTGCTCGCCGGGCAACTGGTCCTGGCGTCGAGCCCTGCACTGCTCGCCGAGCTCGAGCGGGTGCTCGCCTACCCCAAGCTGGCCCGGGTGTTCCCTGATCCCGAAGGGCTCGTCGCCCGGCTGCGGACCGTTGTCTATCTGGTCGAGCCTACTTTCGAGCTGGCGGTCGTCGCCGACGAGCCCGACAACCGCGTGCTCGAGGCTGCTGTCGCTGTCCGAGCAGACGCCATCGTGACCGGGACGACTCCCGTCTCGTACGCGATCTGCGCGCGGAAAAGCGGCCAGCAGCGGTTGCGGGCGTCACCACTCCCAGGTCAGACGACGATTCCCATCGCCTCCACCGTTTCTGACGATATCATGCTATCATGTTGTGATGGCACAGCTACTGGTTCGCCAGCTCGACGAGGACGTGAAGACTGGTCTCCAGCGGAGAGCCAAAGCACATGGCCGTTCGACTGAGGAAGAGGTGCGAGAAATCCTCCGTCAGGCTGTCCGCTCCGACGAAGGCGCGCCGGTTCGGCTGGGCACGGCGATAGCGGAGCTCTTCCGCGACGCCGGGGTGGACGCGGACTTGCCCGAGATCCGCGGCCATCCCGTACGTGCCGCCGACTTTGCCGACGAATGATTGCGCTCGACACGAACGTCCTCTCGGCGCTCATGCGGACCCAACCTGACGCCGCGGTGGTGGAGTGGCTTGACGGCCAACCGGCCGAGTCGATCTGGACGACGGCGGTCACGGTGTTCGAGATCCGCACCGGGATCGATCTACTGGTGCCCTCTCGGCGCCGCCGGCGCCTGGAGTCGGCCTTCGAACGGCTGATCACCGAGAAGCTGGATGGCCGGGTGCTTTCCTTCGACACGGCTGCTGCTGACGCGGCCGGAGCCCTCGCCGCTCGGCAGCAGCGAGCAGGAAGGACCGTCGAGGTCCGAGACGCCCAGATTGCCGGTATCTCGCTGGCCAGGAGGGCAACCCTTGCGACCGGTAACCTCCGTCACTTCACGGATCTTGGTCTGCGGCTCGTCGACCCCTGGCATCCAGCGGCCGCCAAGCGTCGATAGGCCAGCAGGCCGGCGCCTCGTCGGCTCAACGGCGGACAACACCTCGCGCAGCAGTGCCTGCATCTCGGTCTGGTTCGAATACCGACAACGCAGCACCACTCACTCGTGTTCCGTATTCGAGCTCGGACGCGTTCGATGATCTCGGCGGCTATCTCCTCGCGCAGGCGTTCGGTGGCGGACGCCGTTCCATGCGACGATGCCGACGTAGACGTGGTTTGCGAGCACCTTGGCGAGCCCCTGCCAGGTGATGGCCTTGGGCTCCTGGTCCCGCCGTCCCCGGTTGGTGAGGCCTTGGTGGGCGAGCTCACCGGCCGGGCGCTGGAGGGTCCACTCGCCGGTCGCGTAAGTGCTCGAGGGTGGTGGTGATGAGCGCGGCGCGTTCGGGGTCGAGAACGAGTCGAACTCGGCCTCGAGCGCGTGGAGGCCCTCGACCAGGCGCCCCGAGGCGGTCTCCTCCACGTTCTCGCTCACCGACACGAGGGCCCCGGTCGGCGTACTCGGCATCGCATCGCGCTCCCTCAGTTCCCATCCGTCCATCAGGCATCCATCTGGTGCTGATTGCAAGCCGGCCGTCACCCCGCCTCCGCGGCAGTCTCGCCGGCGCCCTCAGGCTCGGAGGCCTCGAAGGACGTTCTTCGCCGACTGGCCGGCCGGCGCCGTCGCCCGGGCCCGCCGTCCCCGGCCCCGGTCACGGTCGAGGCCCCGGTTCCGACCGGCGGGACCGGTGGAGTCGCTCCCGACCGCTTCATCCCGATCGCCGAGCGGTCCGGGCTGATCGTCGAGATGGGATCCTGGGTGATCGGACGCGCCATCGCCGACGCCGCGTCCTGGCCGGAGCGGACCGGGTCCCGTCCGAAGGTCGCGGTCAACCTCACCGCCCGGCAACTGCGTGACGACCACCTCCTCGACCGCTTCGTCGCCGCGTGCGGCGCCTCGGGGTTGCCGGCGGGCTCGGTGCGTCGAGCTGACCGAGACCGCCCTCGTCGCTCGCCTACCTGAAGCGCCTGCCCCTCGATGTGGTCAAGGTCGACCGGAACCTCGTCGCCGGCCTCGGGGTCGACCCCGTCGACCGGTTGCTCATGGAGGGCAGTGATCGCGCTCGCCCACGGCCTCGGGCTCCGGGTGGTCACCGAGGGAGTGGAGACCACCGGGCAGCTGGGAGTGCTCGCCGAGGTCGGCTGCGACGCTGCCCAGGGCTTCCTCCTCGCCCGGCCCGCCCCTGCTGACGAGGTGGTCGCGGCGATGAACGCCGCACAACGGGCGGTGCGTGCCGCCGGACCGCCGCCGGCATCCTGACCGACGCCGACCCGATGTCGCTGCCGGCTCGTCAGCCTCCTCCTGCCGGGCCTCCAGCTACCCGGCGTCCGGTTCGCCCGTCCTCCCCCGACACCCCTCCCGGGAGGGGGCGGGCTAGCTTCAACGCCGGCCGTTCGCGGTCGTCCACCTCCGACGAAAGGCAGCAAGATGATCGGCGAGAAGGTGTTGCACTTCCAGGGCAAGGGCACCGACCTGGCGGCCCTGCAATCCCATGTGGAGGAGTACTTCAAGTCCGACGGCTTCACCGTCCAGACCTCTCCCCCGAGTGACCACGGAGTGGTCATCCAGGCCAAGAAGGGTGGTTTCCTCTCCAAGGTCATCGACGCCGACCGGGCGCTCACCATCATGGTGAGCGGCTCCCCGGACGACTTCGTGGTGCGCGTCGGGCTCGGAAAGTGGCTCGAGCACCTGGCGGTGGCCGCAGTGGAGACCCTGCTGATCTCCGACCTGTTCCTCGTGGTCGACGTCGCCGAGTCCGGCTGGGACATCGAGATCGAGGACAAGTTCGTGAAGAACCTGAAGTCCTTCGTCGGCTGATCTCGGGACCCGGACCCCCGGACCCCGACCGCTCGGTGCCGGTGCGCCGACCAGCCCGGGGGCCTCAGCTCCTCGGACCGCCGGCCGGCTCCCCTCCCGGTGGCTCCGCTGGCCGCACCCGGGCGTCGCCGGCCGGCGGTCCTGTCAACGGGGGCTCGGTCGCCCCGAAGCGCCTCCGGCTGTCCTGCGTGAGGTCCCCGAGGGCGGCGCCGGCGAGAACCCCGGCGAATAGGAGGAGCCCATGGACGAACTGGATCACCGCGCCCACCTCCGTGCCCTCGAAGAAGCCGAGCGCGCCGGCGAAGAGGCTGCGGCTGACCGGGCGTCCTTGCAGTCGCGGCGCCAACTTGAGGACCCGACCGGCCGCCGGACGGCCCTCCTGCTCATCTCCGGCGGCTACCTCGCGCTCTTCGGGCTCCGGTCCGACTACCTGGCCGCCGTTAGCGGGGTGCGCCTCCTCGCCTCGGTGCTGCAGGCCGCGCTCATGACGGGTCCTGTCAGCCGGGCTCGTCCTCCTCGGGAGCGTGGTGATGTCCCGGACCATGACCCCGGCGATCGACGCCGCCCGGCGGAAGTCCCGGCTCTCCCGGCATGAGGCGAGGATGGCTGCGACCGCCGCTGACAGCGCAGCCGCGGCCTGCGAGAGCGCGCGCGACGCGCTCCCTGCTGATGAGCTGGCCGCTTACCGGCCGGTACGGGGCACCGCTGCCAGTGCTTCGACGTCGCACCCGGAGTGGCGAACCTGTCTATGCGATCGCTGCGCCGGCAGGATTGACGGAGCTCGGCTCGTCGCCGAGTTCCGTCCCAAACGGCAGGTCGAGGGCGTCCACGGTCAGCTTGTCGGCGGGAAAGTGCCATTTGGTGGGCCGCCCGTTGCGGACGACCACGTCCCGCCCGGCGGGGACCGGCGCGAAGCGCTCGGTGGCCACGCTGGTGGTGGTCTGTCCCCCGTCGGGTCGATGGCCAGAGCGTAGGGCCCCTGCCGCCTACGGTGAAGGTGGCCGGAACGCAGCGAGGGGGTTGGTGACGCGCAGCTCGCGCTCGGCGAAGCGGTAGCGGGTGGCCGGCCGCCCGCCCGCAGCGCTGGGGGGCGCCACCTCGTCGGTAGGAGCGATCACCCCCCGCCGGACCAGGATCCGCTGCAGGTTGGTGGCCGACACGGGGTGGCCGAGGGCGGCGGCGTAGAGGTCGCGCAGCTCGGCCACGGTGAAGACGGGCGGGGCCAGGGCGAATCCGAGGTTGGTGTAGGACAGCTTGGCCCGCAGCCGGTCCCGGGCCGAGGCGATGATCGAGCCGTGGTCGAAGGCCACCGCCGGCAGCCGGTCGAGGGGGTGCCAGGCCGTGTCCGCCGGAAGGCAGGGGTCGAGGCCGGCGGCGACGAGGGCCAGGTAGGCGGTGGCCACCTCCCGCTGGCGCGGGTCGCGGTCGGGGTCGCTGCGGGTCTCGAGCTGCTCGAGTTGGGCGATCTCGGTCAGCGCCACCTTGGCGGCCAGGTGGCGGCCGAGCGAGGTGCCGAGGCGCTCGTCCGCGCCGAGGGGTCCCCCGGGCAGGGCCCAGGCCCCCTCGAAGGGGGGCCGGGCGCGCCGCCACAGCAGGACGTGGAGGCAGCCCCTTCGCACCTGCAGCACGACCGCCAGGACCTCGTGGTAGAAGCTCCCGCCGGGTCTGGAAATGCTCGCCACGGGTGGTAGCCTAGCCCGGTTTTCGATAATAAGTCGAAAACCCGATGGGAGCTCGTCATGTCACTGGTGGACGCACCACAGCGCGGCGATGACCGGACGGAGTGGGCCGCCGAGATCGAGCGGCTCAAGGCCCGGCGGCGCGCCGTCATCCTGGCCCACAACTACCAGCCGCCCGCCATCCAGGACGTGGCCGACCACGTGGGCGACTCGCTGGCGCTGTCCCGCCTGGCCGCCGCCACCGACGCCGAGGTGATCGTCTTCGCCGGCGTGGTCTTCATGGCCGAGACGGCCAAGATCCTCTCCCCCGCCAAGACGGTCCTCATCCCCGACCCGGCCGCGGGCTGCTCGCTCGCCGACGGGATCACCGCCGGGCAGGTGCGGGCGTGGAAGGCCGAGCACCCCGGGGCGGCCGTCGTCGCCTACGTCAACACCAGCGCCGAGGTGAAGGCCGAGGCGGACGTGTGCTGCACGTCGGCCAACGCCGTCGATGTGGTCGCCGCCATCCCGGCCGAGCGGGAGGTCCTGTTCCTCCCGGACCAGTTCCTCGGCTCCCACGTCCAGCGGACCCTCGGCCGCGACAACATGCACATCTGGCTCGGCGAGTGCCACGTGCACGCCGGCATCAGCGCCGAGGGCCTGCGCTCGGCCGTGGCCGCCGACCCCGACGCCGCCTTGTACGTCCACCCCGAGTGCGGCTGCACCACCGCGGCGCTGTGGCTGGCCGGCACCGGCGACCTGCCCGCCGGGCGCACCCGGGTGCTGTCCACGGGTGGGATGCTCGACGCAGCGCGGGAGGAGACGGCTCGTCGGGTGCTGGTCGCCACCGAGACCGGAATGCTCCACCAGCTGCGCAAGGCCAACCCGCTCGTGCTGTGGGACGCCGTGGACGCCCGGGCCGAGTGCCGCTACATGAAGATGACGACCCCGGAGGTCCTGTTGGCCAGCCTGCGCGACGGCACCACCGAGGTGACCGTCGAGCCCGGCGTGGCCGAGCGGGCCCGCCGGGCGGTGGAGGCCATGATCGCCGTCGGCCGGCCCGGGGGCGGCGAGTGACCGCCCCGCTGGTGCGGGACCTGCCGGCGTTCCCCGTCACCGGCGAGGACGCCGCCACCGTCGTGGTGGTAGGCGCCGGGGCGGCCGGGGCCAGCGCCGCGCTCGAAGCGGCCGCCGCCGGGGCCGACGTGCTCGTCCTGCGCAAGGGGGACGGCTCCACCCGCTGGGCCCAGGGCGGCCTGGCCGCTGCCGTCGGGCGGGGCGACAGCCTGGCCGAGCACGCCGCCGACACCACCGTGGCCGGCGCCGGCCTGTGCGACGACGCCGCCGTCGCCGCCGTGGTGGGGGCGGCCCCCGCCGAGGTCCGCCGCCTGGTCGCCCTGGGCGGCCGCTTCGACACGGCCCACCTCGGCATGGAGGGCGGGCACTCCCACCACCGCATCGTGCACGCCGGCGGGGACGCCTCCGGCGCCGAGGTCCAGCGGGTGCTCGACGCCGACCTGGCCGCCGCCTGCGCCACCGGGCGGGTCCGGGTTCGCGACGGGGGCGTGGCCCTCGACGCCGTCCTCGACGGCGCCGGCCGGGTGACCGGTGTCCTGGTCGGTGAGGCGCCAGCCGGGGGTGGCCCGCTCACCGTCACGCTGGTGCGCACGGCGGCGCTCGTGCTGGCCACGGGAGGCTTCGGGCACGCCTACGCCACCACCACCAACCCCGAGGCCATCACCGGCGACGGGCTGGCCCTGGCCGCCCGGGCCGGGGCGGAGGTGGCCGACGTGGAGTTCGTCCAGTTCCACCCGACCGTGCTGTGGGTGGCCGGTGGCCGGGGCCGGCGGCCGCTGGTCACCGAGGCCCTACGGGGCGCCGGCGCCGTGCTCGTCGACGACGACGGCCGGCGGGTCATGGCCGGCGCCCACCCCCGGGGCGACCTCGCCCCCCGCGACGTCGTGTCGGCGACCATGGCCCGCCGGATGGCCACCCTCGGCGTCCCCCACCTGTGGCTCGACGCCAGGCGGGTGGGCCGGGAGCGGCTCGAGGTGGGGTTCCCGACCATGACCGCCGCCTGCCGGGCGCAGGGCATCGACCCCGCCGAGCAGCCCATCCCGGTGGCCCCCGGCCACCACTATGCCTGCGGCGGCGTGCGAGCCGACCTCGACGGCACCACCTCGGTCCCCGGCCTGCTCGCCGTGGGCGAGGTGGCGGCCACCGGCCTGCACGGCGCCAACCGCCTGGCGTCCAACTCGATCACCGAGTCCCTGGTCGCGGGCCGCCGGGCCGGCGGGCGCCTGGGGCGGCTGGCCGCCGCCGGCGACCTGCGCCGGCCGGCCGGCCCCGACCCGGACCTGCCCGCCCCCGGCACCGGCGCAGCGCCCGCCGCCCGCGACGCCCGGGCCGACGCCATGGCCCACCACGCCGGGGTCCTGCGCCACGGGGAGGGCCTCGAGCATCTCGCCGCCCTCCTCGCCGCCGAGCCCCCCGGCCCCGCCGCCGCCTGCGCCGCCGCGGTGGAGTCGGCCAACCTCCACCTGGTGTCGCTGCTCGTGGCCACGGCGGCCTGGGCTCGCACCGAGAGCCGGGGGAGCCACCGGCGCGGCGATTTCCCCGATCCCGACCCGGCGTGGGAGCGGCGGATCGTCCTTTGCCGCCGCGGCGCCACCCTCGAGGTGGCCGTGGGCGCCACCTTGGGCGGGCGATGAGCCCCGAGGTCGCCCGCCTCCTCGCCGCCGCCGGGCTCGACCCCGAGGACACCGCCCGGGTCGTCGACGCCGCCCTGGCCGAGGACCTGGCCTGGGGACCCGACGTCACGACCGCTGCCACCATCGACCCGTCCGCCTCGGCCAGCGCCGACGTGGTCGCCCGCGCAGGCGGGGTCGTCGCCGGCCTGCCCGTGGCCGTCGCCGTCGCCGACGCCGCCGGGTTGGCCGCCGCCGGCTGCCGGGTGCACCTCCCCGACGGCTCCCGGGTCGCCCCCGGCACGGTGGTCGCCACCATCTCCGGGCCCCTCGTCGAGCTCCTCACCGCCGAGCGGACGGTCCTCAACGTGCTCACCCACCTCTCCGGCATCGCCACCGCCACTGCCGAGTGGGTCGACGCCCTGGAGGGCACCGGCTGCGCCGTGCGCGACACCCGCAAGACGCTGCCGGGCCTGCGCCGCCTGGAGAAGTACGCCGTGCGCTGCGGCGGCGGGGTCAACCACCGCATGGGCCTCGGTGACGCCGCCCTGCTCAAGGACAACCACGTCCTGGCCGCCGGTGGCATCGCCGCAGCCATCGCCCTGGTGCGCCGGGCGGCCCCCGCCGCCCCCCTCGAGGTCGAGTGCGACACCGTGGCCGAGGTGGCCGAGGCCCTCGACGCCGGCGCCACCTTCGTGCTGCTCGACAACATGGACCCCACGGACATGCGGGCCGCCGTCGCCCTGGCCGCCGGCCGGCCGGAGGTCCGCTTCGAGGCCAGTGGTGGGCTCACCCTCGACCGGGCCCGGGAGGTGGCCGCCACCGGGGTGCACTACCTGGCCGTCGGGGCCCTCACCCACTCCAGCCCCGCCCTCGACCTCGGTCTCGACCTGCGCCCCGAGGGATGAGTCACGGCGCTCGGGTTCGGCGACGATCCAGCCGCGCGTCGGGCTGGGCTCGTCGTGGGCGTCGCAGGCGCCCGGGAGGACGACGATGCTGGGCGCTGCGATCGGAGTGCCCGCCGGAGGGGAGCACCTCGTCCACCCAGGCGTCCGCCTCGGCCGAGCGTGCCTTGGCGCAGGGCCAGGGCGGTCAGCACCTGCCTGGCCTCCCAGAGGTCCTTCACGAGGCCGAGGCCGAAGTTGCAGACGAAGCGGTTGGCGCCGACATCCCGGCGATGCGGGAGCGCTGCTCGGGCGTCGGGTCGGCACGAAGCTCGATGCCCCTGTGGTGGAAACCCTCGGCGAGGTCACTGCGAGCCATCACCGACCATCCTCCTCCGGGGGTGCGACAGCCACCCCGATCGCCTGCTTCGCCGTGTTGGCGGCGGCGAGCTTGCCCTGGGAGAGCCCTGAAGTAGTCGTCGAGGATCCACCACCCGGGGTTGGAGGTCGGCGAGCCTTGGGCATGGCATTGGGCGTGGCTTCGATGGCGGAGCGCTCCCACCTCGGAACAGAGTGGCAGCCGAAGGAGGGCAAGGTGGTGCTGTTCGACCCATCCACGGTGGCGATCACCCGCTACCGCTACCGGGCCGGTGGCATCCCCACGCCATGGAGCACGGCGACGACAGGAGCCGCATAGCCCGGCGGCATGACTTGTGGAGAGCCGGATGCGTTGCAAGGCGCACGTCCGGTTCGGGGGACGGGCCGGGGAAACGGACCTGCCGCAAGGCAGGCACCGCGTCCCGGTTCGATCCCACACCGACCTGCCAGGTGACGCCGTGGCCCGCGACGCCTGGCACCGGAGCCATGCCGTGGTCGCGAACGCTATCCGCGACCTCAAGTACGGGGTCGGCTTGAACCACCTCCCGTCGGGGCGTTTCGGGGCGAACGCGGCGTGGCTCGCCCTCAACGTCATGGCCGGATACTCGGGGACCGATCTGCCCCTGCTGCTCCGTCTGGTTGGCAGCTTCTGGCGAGCCGCCCGGAGCGCAGGATCAAGGGGCACCGACCTCGAGTCTGTGGCATGTGCAGTGGCTTCGGACTGCTGGGCGGTTGGCACCACAGCGGGCGCGCCCTTCGCCGAGCGCTTCGACGGCAGCACCTGGCTCGCCGCCACGACACCGACGATCTCCGCCAAGAGCGCGGTCCTCTCGGGAGTCCCCTGCCCGTCGGCAGCCTGCACGGCCATCGGCGGCGCGGGGTCCGGCACCGTGCAGTCCGGGCTCGTCGAGACCGTGTCGAAGGATCCAGGGTGACCCGTCGGCGTGCCGGCGCACGCCGCGCGCACGGGCCGCGCGGCCAGGTGACCTCTGGGCTCCCTGCAAGCGAGCCGCTATCGCCGTGCCCAGCCGAACCGGCGCGCCTTCGTCGGAGCGGACAGCCTGACGGAGGATTTCTCGCACCTCTTCCTCAGTCGAACGGCCATGCTCTCCGACGCGGTTGCAGACGCCCAAAGGGTGATCGAGGACCGTGCGTCCGAGTCTTCGTAGCGCAGCGACTGCGCGCGCCCGAAGCTGGTCACGGGTTGTATTCCTGCACGTCATCGTCCTTCCCGAAAGCGAAGCCTGAAGCGGCCGGAGCGGCCGGCCGGCGAGGTCCGGCAACGCCCGATCAACAAGCGCGCGCACCAACGGCAACCCGACCTCGATCTCATCCTCGTGCAACGCCACACCCCCATCCCAGCGGGTGCCCGCCGCGGTGGCCCTGAATTGACACGGCTTGGTGCCAATGCCACCGTCGTTCGACGGTGTCCCGGTCACGGATCGTCCGCCGGGACCGGGCCCAGGAGCATGGTGTACCAGCCCTCTCGGGACTCTCGATCACGCACGCAGCGCACGCACATGCAGGAACAGCGGGATCCGGTGCCACTTGTCGGAGGGATCCGGCTCGGTCACTTCACGTAACTGCTCGATGAGGAAGCCCGCCCCAGCAAGCGCGTCGGCGTAGGCCTGCAGCGGCCGATGCTCCGAGTGGAAGGTCATCGCGTACCCGCCTCGCTCGCAGGTGTCGGCGAGTCGTCGCCGCTCGAACCAGGAGCCACTGATGACGAACGGTCGGTACCGGTCGTCGGCATCAGCAGGCGAAGCGAAGTTGCCCGCCGTGTTGAGGGGATGGGTGATCGCCAGGACCATGCGGCCTCCCACGGTCAGAACACGGGCGGCCTCGCCCACCGCGGTCTCCATGGCGTCGATGTCCTGGAGGCTCATGAAGGCGACCACGCAGTCCGCCGTGCTGTTCGCCAACGGCAGCGCGGCCGCGTCGGCGACCACGACGGGCCCCCCACAGTCCGGGTGGCTCGCAGCCTCAACAGCCATCGTCGGCGACCCGTCGATCCCGACCACCCGGTGACCAAGACGGGCGAGGTCCCGGGCGAGGCGGCCTTCGCCGCATCCGACGTCGATGGTCAACAAGCCTGGTGGGGGTACCAGCAGCAGGAACGCGTCTCGATGGAACCGCCAGTAGCTGTCGTGCCCCGGTGCACGTGCCCAGGCCGTCCACTCCTCAGCGTGGCGGTCCCATGCCTCCCGCAACATGGCGCCCAGTCTGGCCCAAGGAGCTGGCCGCAAGGTCTACCAAGTGACCACCGCGGTCACAGCCCCGGTAGCGGATCGCGAACCGGACCGACCTGCTGACCCTCTCCCGGGTGGAGTGGTGTTAGCCTGAATCTCGGAAAGTCCGAAGCTCTGAGGAGGGTTCGATGATTCGAGCGATTGTCCGAGGCAGGGGCCAGATCACGTTGCCTCGGGAGGTGCGGGAGGCTCTGCATGTCGACGAAGGCGATGACGTGGCCTTCGTCATCGAGGCCGGGCAGGTGACGATGCGGGGGATGAAGTCGATCCCCGCTGACCAGGCGTGGTTCTGGAGCGATGCGTGGCAGAGGGGAGAGCGCGAGGCCAGTGACCAGCTCGCCGCGGGCGAGGGCACCGTGTTCGACGACAGTGATGCATTCCTGGACTCCCTCCTGTAGGTGCCGACCTACCAGCGCCTCCCTCGCTTCGATGAGGACTGGCGATCACTCAGTGCTGCCGACCAACAGCGGTTCCGTACTGTCGTTGCCCGCTTCATCGAGGACCTGGAGGCGGGCCGGCGCTTCCGTCGGGGCCTTCGGGTAAAGGGCGTTCAGGTCGCAGGCGACATCATGGAGATCACCTTCGCGCCCGACGGGCGGGCCACCTGGCAGTTCGGACCAGAGGTCAAGGCCGGTCAGGCCCACGTGGTGTGGCGCCGGATCGGAACCCATGAGATCTTCCGCTCCCCGTGACCGCCTGGCCCGTGTGGCCGCCCCGGTAGCGGATCGTCTATGGGGGCGCCCCTCGTGTCGGCCCCAAGGGGGGCTCTCGCGGCACATGGCACAGCCGGGTCGCTTTTACCTGCCGATTGTGGCTGTTGCATCTCCATGACGTTGCGGCTGGGGTCGCCCTCCTCCCACTCGTGGTACAGCTCACGACAGTCACCCAGGAGGTGGTAGCCGCCGTCGTCGATCCAGCGGACCAGCGCTTCCCACGCGGCCACGATCCCGTCGTCACCTCCCCGGTAGACGGCCGCCGCGACCTCCACCACGGGCAGGTCAACGACGTTCACCGTGTCGGTGCCGGGTACGTCCTGGTCGCCGATCTCGAAGCCGGCGTGCAGTACGAGGTCGCCTTCGGCGACGGTGCCGCCTTCGTCCTGGTAGACCCCGACCGAGATCCCCGCCTTGGCGCCGACGGATTCGGCCCGCCAGCTCGGCGAGATCGCTGCCCGCCTCGCACGCGGCAAGTGCCGCAAACCCAAGGACAAGGTGGAAGCCGACATAGCCGCCATCGTCGCAGCCCGCTGGGTGGCCCGAGTGATCTCCACCACCCTCACCGGCGACAACCCAGCTGAGCTGCGACTGACGTTTCGCACCAGCGCCACGGCCCGCTTTGCGCTCGAAGACGAGCTGTTCGGCAAGAGGATCCTGTTCAGCGACAAGACCATCGACGCCGCATCGACCAGGACCATCGTCGCCGACTACCGTTCCCAAGAAACCGTCGAAGGCGCCTTCCGGCAGATGAAAGATCCCACGGTCGTCTCCTTCTCACCGATGTTCCATTTCACCGAAGCGAAGATCCGCGTGCACGTCTCATACTGCGTGCTCGCCTTGACAGTCGCCCGTGTCATGGTCCGCGAAGCCGACCGAGCAGGGCTCCGCCTCAGCGTCCGAGCCCTCCTGTCGAACCTCGCAGCCATCCAGGAGACGGTGCTGCTCTACCAAGGCGAACGAGGACGGCCCCGTGCCCGGCGGATGCTCACCGAGATCGACCCCACCGCCCAACGCCTCTACGACCTGTTCGGCCTGGCCCGCTACGCCCCCGCGAGACCATGACCACCACAGCTGGCCGCACAAGCGCATGGGAGCCCCTCGAAGCCCGCCACCCCCTTCCCCGCCATCGACAAGGTCACCATCGCCATCACCTCCAACGGCCTGCCAGACCCGAGTTAGGTATTACGCGGCGTCGGCCCCCACACCCCTACTGAGCTGGTGATATGCAGACGGACCAGGCCGCAGCCCGGAAACTTCCGCTAGCGGGACACTCCGGTTGGTTCCGCGACGTCAGGGATCCTACGGAGATCCCCGACGTCGTCGGTGTAGACGACACCCCCAGGGCCATGACCGGCTTGGACCCCTCCCGGCGTCAGCGATCAACTGTGCCGGAGGGGTCCCTCGCGTTCAGGGACCGGCCATCGTCGCTTTCGGTCGCCGCGCTCGGCCAACCAGCCGGTCCGCACGACGCGCAAAGAGCGCTGCCGAACCAGGGCCGACCGTGGTCAGAAAGTCAGCCGTCAACACGCTTTTGCCTATTCCGCCACTCCGACGTGGCAGCGCCGCCAACACCCCGGTTCCCGAGCAGACGAAGAGCACAGCCGCTCCCGGGCCCGGGTGCAGTTGGCGGCGATTCCGCGGAAGCAGCCGCCGGATGGGGCGCCCACCGGCGGGAGGCCGCCAACGGGCAACGGGGGCCGTCAACGGACGGGGGGACGCTCCAGGATGTCGGGGATCTCGTCATGGGGTCGGGGAATCACATGGGCCGACACGACCCGCCCCACCGCCGACGCCGCCGCCCGGCCGGCGTCGACCGCTGCCTGGACCGCACCCACGTCCCCGGCGACCAGGATGGTGATGAGCCCCCCACCCACTTGCTGCTTGCTGACCAGCCGGACGTTGGCCGACTTGACCATGGCGTCGGCCGCCTCCGTGGCCGCGACCAGCCCCATCGTCTCCACCAGGCCCAGGGCCCGGCCACCGAGATCGGTCATGGCGATTCCTCCTCGAGCACGTGTTGG
The DNA here is from genome assembly GCA_027320105.1 of Acidimicrobiaceae bacterium. Classification (GTDB taxonomy): domain Bacteria; phylum Actinomycetota; class Acidimicrobiia; order Acidimicrobiales; family Palsa-688; genus JAKAQB01. The sequence goes on from DAHVMA010000037.1 coordinate 19,766, forward strand.
CCGAGTAGCAGGCGGAGCTCCCCGGCCTGGGCGGCCGAGCTGCTGAACACCCGAAAGCCGAGATCGTGCAGGACCGACGAAGAAGCGATGGAGTTGCCGGTGAGCCTCACCCCCACCCGGGCGCGGGGGCCCTCCCCCACCAGCCTCGCCAAGAGGCTGAGCAGCAGGGGAGGCAGCCGGAACGAGTTGTCGGTGTAGAGCAGCTCCTCTGGCCGCCCCAGCGTGGTGCGCACCAGCTCGGCCAGGTCGATCCAAAGCGGCAGGCCGGTCGCCGCCAGCGCCGGCGCGTCGGCGACCACGGCCGGGTTCTGGAGGACGGCGCCGGCCGCCAGGTCCGGTCCCACCAGCCCGGCGAACTCGGACAGCTCCTCCGCCGAGGTGATGCCGGCCGCCAGGATGGTCAGCCGCTGGTGGCTGGCCTGCGTGGCGGCCGCTCGCACCCCCCGGACGTAGGCATCGATCAGCCGGGTGGCTCCCAGCGGCATGAGCAGGTGCGGGGACAGGGTGGTCCACTTCTCCACCCACGCCCGGGCCCGGACCGAGGTCAGGTTGGGCAGGCGGACATCGACGGGGAGGTCGGGGGCGGCCGCCAGCAAGGGTCCCAGCGCCGCCGCGGTCGCCGATGCCAGCGGCTCCTCGATGACCGACCCGTCCGCGTCGGGGTCGGCGTCGTAGCGGGCGATGGCGTCGAGCAGTACCGGCAACTGCCCCGCCGCTTGGAACAGGTCGGTCAGGGGCACGATGCCGAGCCCGGCCGAGCTGGTCCGCCGGGCCAGGTCCACCGGAAGGGGCGGCGACGTGGCCTCGGTCCAGAGCGACACCTGCGACAGCGCGTCGGCCCAACCCAGGATCTGGCTGAGGCGGTCCACGTTGCGGGTCGGCACCCGCCGGGGCAGCTCGCCCAGCAGGATCTCGCCGGAGGCCCCGTCCACCGACACCACCTCCCCCTCGCCGACCCGCCGCCCGTCGACGAAGAAGGCCCGCTCGTCGGGACGCACCTCGATGTCCTCGCAGCCCACCACACACGGTTTGTCGAGGGCCCGCGACACCACCGCGGCGTGGCTGGTGGCCCCGCCCCGGGCCGTGACCACGGCGGCGGCGGCCAGCATCCCCCTCAGGTCCTGCGGGCTGGTGGTCGGGCGGAGCAGGATCACGCAGGCGCCGCCGGCAGCCTGCTCGATGGCCCGGTCGGCGTCGAGCGCGACCCGCCCGCTGGAGTGGCCGGGCGAGGCCGGCACTCCCCTGGCCAGCAGGCGGCCCCCGGCCCGGGCCGTGGCGACCGCGTCCGGATCGAATTCCGGCGAGAGCAGCCGCTTGACCTGCTCGGCCGAGACCCTCCGTACCGCCTCGGCTGGCTCTATCAGTCCCTCACCCACCATCGCGGTGGCGATGTGGACCGCGGCCGCCGCCGACCGCTTGGCCGGGCGGACCTGCAGCAGGTACAGCACGCCCGACTCCACCGTGAACTCGATGTCCAGGGCGTCGCGGTACTCCTCCTCCAGCCGGCGCCCGTAGGCCTCCAGCTCGGCCGCGATGGGCGCCAAACCCAGCCCGGCCTCCTCCAGCTTGACCGGGGTCTTGGTGCCGGCTACGACCTCCTCCCCCTGGCCGCCCGGCAGGTACTCGCCGTAGAGGCGGGCGGCGCCGGTGGACGGGTCCCGGGTGAACGCCACGCCGCTTCCGGCTGGCCGGCCCAGGTTCCCGAACACCATGGCCTGCACGGTTATGGCCGTGCCCAGGTCGTGCGATATGCCGTGATGCTCGCGGTAAAGCCGGGCCCGCCGCGAGTCCCACGAGTCCAGGACCGCCCGGGCGGCCGCCTCGAGCTGATCGCGCGGGTCGAGCGGCACCGGTCCCGATTCGGCGTCGAGGACGGCGACGATCCGCTCCTCGAGCCGGGCCGCGCTGGCGGCGTCGAGGGCCCCGGCCGCCGCCCGGCGAGCCTCGGCGATCTGATCCTGCAGCAGGGCCGAGTCCACGTCGAGGACTATGTCCGAGAACATCGACCAGAAGCGGATCCACGTGTCGAGGGCGAACACCGGATCGGCGCACGCCTCGGCCAGGGACAGCACCGACCGGCGGTCCAGCCCCAGGTTGAGGACGGTGTCCATCATCCCGGGCATGCTGATCTGGGCCCCCGACCGCACCGATACCAGGAGAGGCACGCCGTCGTCGCGGCCGAACACCTTGCCGGTCTGGCTCTCGAGCCGGGACATCTGGACATGGCATTCCGAGACGATGCCGGAGGGGATACGCTGGCCGTTCTCCCGGTAGAATCGGCACGCCGCCGTCTCCACCACGAAGGCGGGTGGGACCCGCAGGCCCAGCCGGCGCATGCGGGCCAGGCCAGCGGCCTTGCCCCCGAAGCGGGCGGTGTCGAGCGGGTCGATGCCGTCCACGTCGTGGACCAGTTCGGGACCACCCCCGGCCATGGCGCTCACCCGGCGGACTCCGCCACGTCGCGGGGCCGCCCGAGCACGGTGAGGATGTCCTCGTGGAACTCGAACCAGATGTTGTGGATGGAGTCGACATCCGGGCTGACCAGGTAGTTCGTGGCGCCGGTGTCCACCTGATCGATGGCGTGGGAGAATCGTCCGGCGTAGGCCTCGTAGCGGGGGATCCGCTCGCTGATCGACGCCAGCGCCCGGATCTGACGCTCGACCAGCTTGAGCAGGCGATCCATCTTGGCCATGTCGCCGACATCCTGCTGCCAGGCGGTGACCCCTTCGAGGAACTGCTTGTTGAGCGTCTCGAAGCGCTGGTACCAGTCCTCCACCGCCGGGTCGACCCGGCAGTCGGCGTAGCGGGCCTCGTACCCTCCGAGGACGGCACGCACGCCGTCCTCGGAGAGCATGAGCATCCCGCCGCCGACGTCGACCACAGCGCCGGCGGATTCCGATTCGGCCCCGGCCAGCACCTCTCCGACCACCGCCTCCGGAAGGCCCGTGGCCTGGGCGACCGCCCGGCCGGTGGCGATCTTCTTCAGGTAGACGCTGTTCAGTGCGAGGAACTCCTCCTCGGTCATCGGATCCTTCCCTCGGCGGTCGCTCGGGCGGTCAGAGGAGGCTGTACTTAGAGCGACGCAGGTCGGTGCCCTCGGGGAAGGGCAGGTAGCCGGAGCCGGAGAAGATCTTCTGGGGGACCGTGACCTGGACGAAGTTCCGCTTGGTGATCTCGTAGTAGTAGTTGGACACGCGCTGGTCGATCTCCCAGAAGTCATACTTGGCGCACACCTCGTCGTAGACACCGGTGGCCCGCAGGTATGGGAGGATCATGTCGATGTAGTAGCTGTAGATCCCGTTGGTGCAGAGGATGCGCTTGGACATCCGCAGGGTCTTGTCGTACATCTTGACGGTGGCCTCCCGGATCTTCTCCAGGTGCGGCTCGGTGTCCTTCAGGGGGAGCTCGTAGACGTGGTCCATGGGCGTGTCCCACTTCTCCCGCACGAAGATGGCCCCCGCGGTGATGGCCGGGATGTAGTTCTTTGGCGCCGTGAACGTGGTGGAGATGTCGTTGACCCGGATCTCCTGAAGTCCCATCTTCGCCGGGTCGAGCACCACTGCCAGGGTGTAGCAGTGCGGCAGGTCGGCGCACACGTCGGACCAGTGGTACACCTCCTCGTTGACGAAGAGGTCCCGGATGATCAGGATCCGCCCGTCGGGAAGGATGTAGGGCCCGGTGTCGCCCAGACCGAGGCGGCAGTCGTAGTGGTCGAAGAAGGCCAGCAGCTCAGCGGTGGCGTTGAACTTGGTGAAGGCGTCGTGGTCGGGCGAACCCTCCTCGAACTCGACCACCTGGCTCATCACCTGGTCGATCACCGACTGCTCGTGGATGGTGCAGCGGTAGCGGTCTTGAGAGTTGAGGATGTAGCCGTCCTGGCGCTTGCCCCAGAGCACGCGCTGCATGAACTTGAGGATGATGTTGGACTCCTCGACGTAGTCGTTGGCCTCGATCACCTCGAGGGCCAGCAGCCCGCACCGGCCCATGCCGAACGCGACTGCGCCCAGGCACCAGTCGTGTACGCAGTTGATCTTCGTGCCGATCTGTGAGCGGGCGCTCTTGCCGATGTCCATGACGCCTTGGGCCCCGACCTGGTCGGTCATCATCCGCATGAACTCGGGGTAGCGGTAGAACTCCTGCATGAACGACAGGATCTCGTACTCCTGGCGGGGGATCATTCCCGAGACGCCCTCCGTCGCCCTCATGACGAGCACGTCCCAGATGTTCCAGGCCAGGTAGTTGTTGAGGTCGTTCAGCTCATCCAGGGTGAACTGGTCGCGCAGCACGTCCTCCTCGGACACCCGCTCCATGACCTTCGTCTTCATGCGCCGGCGCATGAGGCGGTCCCCCAGAATCCCGTCGGGTACCGGCTCGAGGTCGGTGAAGTTCCCCGTATAGACGAGCGACTGGAACCGGACGCCCTCGTCGCCGTCCTCGTATCGCTTCAGGTATTCAGCGCCGGGCGCGCTAACACTCATTGGTTGGACTCCTTTTTCTGTGTGGGGACTCGGCCGATCAGAGAGCGATGACCCGGCCCGTCTGGGGATCGGAGCAGTCGAGCTGCACTTTGACCCCCTCGAGCGCTTGGACGATCTCGTTGAAGTGGGCGTCGCCGGTCTCGCCCGGGACGTAGCGGGACTCGCTGGCCAGGAGCCCGGTCGTCATCACGCAGGGCGTCTGGAACTCCCGGGACAGGATCCCGAGGTGCGATTCGGGGGCCCCGGACATGGTGATGATCCCGATCGCTCCCATTGAGAGCGCCGGGGCCAGGAAGGTGGTGGTCCCACCGCGTACCAGCAGGATGTGCTCTCCCAGCTTCCCGCTGCGGATCAGGGCCATGACCGACGGCGGGTCGGGAAGGTACTTCACCGTGCCCGACGGCGTCTTCTCGGTCTCGAAAGCGTTGTAGCCCTCGGCTATTACGTTGGACAATCTCTGCTCCTTGTTCTCTCTCAGGTCCGGCGGGAGCCGGTGGGGGCGGTGGTCTTCGGGTTCGAGATGCGGCGGAGGGCACCGACCAGGGCCCGGTCCGGTCCAGGACGACGGCGGGGGGCACCGACAGCCGGGGCGGCGGCGAGCGCGGGAGCGGCCCGGTGGCGCCGCTCCCTGCGTATCCGCCCGGCCTCGGCTGCCGCCCCGGCCGAGGGCTCGGTGGGGGGACCCGTACCCCGACCGACGGTCGCGACCACCGAGCAGGAGCAGGCGCAGGTCCCGCTCGCGCCGGTGCAGGCGCAGGCGGCGCCGTCGGAGCCGGGCCGGTCCGCCAGGATGGCAACCAGTTCCTGGGGCCAGAGGGCGACGGTCTCCGCCCCGGCTGCGAGCAGGGCTTCCCGGCTGTGCATGCCCCAGGCCACTCCGATCACGCGGACGCCGACCCGGGCCGCCTCCCGGACGTCGCCCACGGTGTCGGTCACCAGCACCACCTCGAAGTCGTCGTTGCCGTTGCCCTCTGCGTAGGTCGGGGAGCAATGCCGGGCGCGGCTGTAGGACGGCTCGGATAGCAGCCGGAGCAGGGCCGCCTCCTTGCTGGCCCCGACCTCACCCGAGAACACGTGGGCGAAGCACTCGGCCACCCCCTCGCCCTCGAGGATCCGCCGGATGGCGGCCATGGCGTTAGATGACAGGACGGCGAGCGGGTAGCGCTCCGCCAGCGCCTTGACCACGTCGAGCATCCCCGGGATGAAGCCGGGCACGTACCGCTCCCGCAACCCCTCGAGGAAGTGATCCCGCACCTCGGCCTCCTGCTCGGGCGTGCTGCACAGCTTGGCCAGGCTGGCGTAGAAGTTGTCGCGGAAGAGCTCGAAGAACTCTTCCGCGCTGCGGACCGGGAGGTGGAACCGGCTGGCGGTGGCCTGGAACACCTCCCACGACGCGGCGCGGGTCTGGACCAGCGTGCCGTCCATGTCGAACACGACAAGACGGGTGGCCATCCGGATCAGCCGGCTGCCGCGTTGGTGGGCATGGCCCGGCCCTCGCACAGCCGGGTCAGGTCGACGAAGTCCTGCACTTCGCCGTAGCCGGTCCGCCCGGCGCAGTCCCAGCGGGCCAGGACATTGAAGCCGACCACGTTCGGCCAGGCCTGCCACGGAAACCGGGTGAACCCCTCGCCCCGCAGGTCGTAGCTGTCGCCGTGGGCGTCCTCGACCCGGATCTCCAGCCGGCGGGCGTAGAAGTCGGCGTCGCGACCGGTCACCCCGCGGCCCGACGCCAGGCCGATGCACTTTCCGTCCCTGATCACGTAACCGTGCATCAACGCCAGTGCCCCGCCCCCATCGGCCTCGTCGAAGGAGAAGATGCCGTGCACCGCCAACTGGTCGGAGAAGTGGGCATGTAGCCAGCTCATGTTGGGGCTGCCTCGCTCGAACCGGGGACCCCAGCTGTGGTCCATGGTGCTCACGCAGTCGATCGGGACCTCGCGGCCCCGCACGGTCACCCTCCCCTGCACGTGGCCGGTCTGGTCGAAGTGCCCGTTGTACGCCGTCCCCCAGGCGAAGCGCTCCCGGCTCTGGGCGGCCGTGATCGGATCCATGTCCGGGTCGTGGATGTCGAACGCCGGCATCAGCGCCTGGTAGGTGACGTCGATGGAGGTGCCGGCGTCGTCGTCATAGCCGATGTGCCAGGTGTCGTTGGGCTTCACCGTGGCAACACTCAGCCCGTTGGCCAAGGCGTAGGTGCGCAGCGAACGGGGCTCGGGGATCGGCAGGTGCGACCGCATGTCGCAGAAGTCGGCCCTCCAGGGCATGGGGGCGTCGCCGGAGTTCATGCAGACCGTCGAGTGCACCACCCCCAGGTTTGGCCGGAACAAGGCGTACACGCCCACGTTGAGCGGCGCCTCGGCCGAGTAGAAGCCGAAATAGTTGGTCTCGGCCCAGCTCGGATCACCCCCGGCCGGTGGGTGGAACTCGGCATCCGCGTCCGTAATCATGCATATCCCCCAGGGTTGCACGGTCGGATGATCTCCCTGGCCACCCGTCCGCCGCCAGTCTCGCAAGTCGGGCAACCGGGCTCCATGTCCCCGTGCGGACATTTATCCCGTGCTTCTTATCCGCGAGGGATAAAGCCGCTATCCCCGACCTCCCTTATGGTTAGGGGTGACCCGGCAACCAGGAACCACTCGGGGGAGGTGACGATGGAGATCGGGCGGGTCGTGGGGCAGGTCGTGGCCACCGTGAAGCAACCCGGCCTCCACGGTCGCACCCTCCTCATGGTGGTGCCGGTCGATATGCACGATGCCACCAGGGACGGCCCGGACGGGGCCGCCTACGTGGCCGCCGACTACATCGGAGCCGGCCTGGGAGAGGTGGTCCTGGTGGCGAGGGGCAGCGCGGCGCGCGTCGAGGGAGACTCGGTCTCGGTTCCCACCGACGCCGCCGTCGTGGGCATCGTCGACTCCGTCACCATCCGCACCCAGACGGTCTTCCGCAAGAGCTGACGCACAAGGAGAGAGGACACGATGCCGACGGGCAACCCGGTACCACAGAGCGCCCTGGGCCTTATCGAGACCAAGGGTCTCGTCGGAGCCATAGAGGCCGCCGATGCCATGGTCAAGGCAGCCAACGTCGTGCTGCTCGGGCGAGAGCAGATCGGCGGCGGCCTGGTGACCGTCATGGTCCGAGGCGACGTCGGGGCAGTCAAAGCAGCGACCGATGCAGGCGCCGTCGCCGCCAACAAGATCGGCGAGGTGGTCTCCGTGCACGTGATCCCCCGCCCCCACGACGAAGTGGAAGCCATCTTGATGAAGCCTTCGGCGGCGGCCCCCGCTCCTGCTCCCAAGTAGGGATCCCGGCAGTAGATGGCCGCCACGTTCGACACCGCCGCACCCCTCGACGACGACCTGGCCGGCCTGGCCGAGGCCCGGCACAAGGCCCGCCAGGCCCGCCAGGCACTCGACGCCTTCGAGGACGCCACCCAGGAGGACCTCGACCGCGTGGTCGCCGCCATGGCGGCGGCGGCATGGGACGCTTCGCCGGAGCTGGCCCGCATGGCCGTGGACGAGACCGGCTACGGCGTCTACGAGGACAAGATCCTGAAGAACCGGTACAACGCCGGGTTCGTGGCCCGCTCCATGGCCGGCATGAGGGCCAAGGGCGTGCTGTGGGTGGACAAGCCCGGACGCATGACAGCCATCGGCAGCCCGATGGGCGTGATCGCCGCCATCATCCCCGTCACCAATCCCACCTCCACCGTGATCTTCAAGTGCCTGGCCGCGCTGAAGGCAGGCAACACCGTGGTGCACGCCCCGCACCCGCGGGCCGCCCGAGCCTGCGCCCGCACCGCGGAGGTGATGGCGGAAGCCGCCGTCGGCGCCGGCGCCCCGCCCGGGGTGATCGCCTGCCTGGAGCGGGCCAGCATCCCGGCCACGACCGAGTTGATGCGCCACCCCGACGTGGCGCTGGTCCTGGCCACCGGCGGCGCCGGGATGGTGAAGGCCGCCTACAGCAGCGGCAAGCCCACCTTGGCGGTGGGCGCCGGCAACGTGCCGGTGTACGTTCACCGCAGCGTGCCCGACGTGGCCGAGGCGGCGGAGATGGTGGTCACGTCCAAGTCGTTCGACAACGGTACGGCCTGCGTGGCCGAGCAGACGGTGGTGATCGACGGGGGGATCTTCGACCAGGCCGTCGAGGCGTTCAGCGCCCGCGGCGTGTTCTTCCTGGATGACCCGCAGCAGGAGAAGCTGACCCGCCTGCTCTTCACCGACAGCGGCGGCCTCGACCCCGACCACGTGGGCCAGCCGGCGGTCGAACTGGCCCGACGGATCGGCGTGGCCGTCCCCGGGTCGACCCGGGTGCTCGGTGCCGTGCTGACCGAGGTGGGCCGCCCCTCTCCCCTTTCCGCCGAGATCCTCGGGCCCGTCCTGTCGTTCTACCGGGCCGACACGGTGGACGGCGCCATCGAGCGCTGTGCCGAAGTGCTGGCCTTCGGCGGGGCCGGCCACACCCTCGGGCTGCACGCCACCGACGAGTCGGTCATCGCGTCGTTCGGGCGGCTCCCGGCGTCCCGCATCCCGGTCAACACGCCGAGCCTGTTCGGCGGGATGGGTTACAGCACCTCCATCGGCCCCTCGTTCATGCTCGGCACCGGAACCTGGAGCGGCTCCATGGTCTCCGACAACGTGAGCCCGCTCCACCTGATCAACATCAAGCGGGTCGCCTACGAGGTGCGGCCCTGGAGGTCCCTTTACGAGATGCTGGGCTCGTGACACTACTAGTGACACCTATGGCGGTCGAGCGCTACTTGCATGATGCCGCCTCGTCGTACCGCCATCCCCGGGTCGAGCCGGACGCCGACCTGAGCTTCGGTGTGGACCTCGGCACCGCCACCGTCGCTCTGACCGCGGTCACCTCCGGCGGCGAGCCGGCGTACTACGACGAGCTGCGGACCGGGGTGGTCCGCGACGGCGTCGTGGTCGACTTTGCCGGGGCGGTGGCGGCCGTCCGGGAGCTGGTGGGCCGGGCCGAGGAGCTCCTGCGGGCCCGCGTGCGAGATGCCGCCGCCGCCTACCCCCCCGGCGTGGGGGAGGCCGAGAGCCGGGCCTGCCGGTACGTGCTGGAGAACGCCGGGGTGAACTGCCGCCGGTTGGTGGACGAGGTCTCCGCCGCCCAGGCCCTGCTGGGCGTGCGCGACGGCGCCATCGCCGACGTGGGGGGCGGTTCGACCGGTGTGGGCGTCTACCGCGACGGGTCCCTGGTGTCGCTCGGGGACCGGCCCGGCGGGGGCGCTCAGCTCAACCTGATACTGGCAGGAGCACTGTCCATGGATGTGGCCGAGGCGGAAGAGCGCAAGCGGGCCGGCGGCAACCAGGACCTGAGCATCCTGGGCCCCGGCATAGAGCGCATCGCCGACAACATCCGCCGGCTGATGGGGCCACCGCCCAGCGGCCCGGTGCACCTGATCGGCGGGACGATGATGTACCCCGGTGCCGGGCCGATCGTGGCCCGCTACATCGGTCACCCGGTCGCTGAGTACGCCCACGCCCTGCTCGTCACCCCGTTCGGGATAGCTCTCTCATGACACCCTCCACTGCATCCAACTTCTCGCTGCGCTCCTACGTCTTCATCGACCGGATGCAGCCCCAGTCGGCTGCCCACGTCGCCGCCACCTGCCAGGGGGACGTCCCGGTGGCCGGCATGTCGCAACTCTTCGTAGAGGTGGCGCCGGGCAACGAGGTGTTCCGGGTGATGGACGTGGCGCTAAAGGCCGCCGACGTGCGGCCCGCCCTCCAGATCGTCGAGCGGGAGTTCGGACTGCTCGAGGTGCACGCCGGCCAGCAGGCCGAGGTTCTGGCCGCCGGCCAAGCCATCCTCGACCACCTGGGGTTGTCGGAGGGCGACCGGGTCCGGCCCCAGGTCGCGTCGGCGCAGTTCGTCACCAACGTGAGCCCCTACCAGGCTCAGCTGATCAACAAGTGGCGCAAGGGCAGCCTGCTGATGCCCGGCACCAGCCTGTTCGTCCTGGAGGTGGCACCGGCCGCCTATGCCACCCTCGCCGCCAACGAGGCCGAGAAGACGGCCAACATCACCATCGTCGAGGTCCGGGCGGTCGGCCGGTTCGGGCGGGTGTTCCTGTCGGGCAGCGAGAGCGAGGTGCAGAGCGCCCGAGATGCCGCCGTCGGGGCGCTCGAGGCGTTGGAGGGCACGTCATCATGACCATCATCGGCGCGCGCGACATAGAGGAAGCCACCGGGCCAGTCATCGTCGGACCCGGGGATGTGATCACCCCGCTGGCCCGGGACCGGGCCGGCGAGCTCGGGGTGGAGGTCCGCTACGCCGCCCCCGGCCCGGATGACCAGCAGAGCCGGCCGGGCCGGTCCCACCACCGGCCGGCGGCGGCGCTGGGCAGGACGGCGGTAGCCCAGGGCCCCCCGCCGCCTCCGGCGGCCGGCCGGGCCGACACCGTCAACGGGCTGTACCGCCGCGGCGCCCCGGTTCCGGACGAGTTGTCCCCCTCCCCGCCGGGCGGTACCGCCCGGGCGGCCGTGATCGGCGCCGGGCACGTCGGGTCCCTGGCCGCCCTGCACCTCGCAGCATCCGACCTGTTCTCGTCGGTCACGCTGGTAGACGTGGTCGAGGGCCTGGCCGCCGGGGTGGCCCTGGACCTGTGGCACAGCGCCGCGCTGGCCGGCTTCGCGGGTGAGGTCCGGGGGAGCACGTCGCTCGCCGACCTGGCCGGATGCGACTACGTCGTCGTCACCGCCGGCCGGGCCCGCAAGCCTGGCATGACCCGCACCGACCTGACCGAGGCCAACGCCGAGATCGTGGGGCCGGTGGCCGACCAGATCCGCCGGTCGGCCCCGGATGCGGTCGTGGTGGTCGTCACCAACCCGCTCGAAGAGATGACTCACCTCACCGAGATCAGGACCGGGTTCCCACCGGAGCGGGTGCTCGGCATGGCCGGCGTGCTCGACTCGGCCCGCTTCGCGGCCCTCGTGGCCCTGACGGGGGTGGGACGGCCCGACGAGGTGGTGGCCTACGCCCTCGGCAGCCACGGGGCCGAAATGGTCATACCGATCAGCCTGGCGACGGTCCGGGGCCGGCCGCTGCGCGATGTGCTCGACAGCGCCACGATCACGGCCATCACCGAGAGGGCCCGGGACTCGGGTGCCGAGATCGTCTCCCTGCTGAAGAGCGGGAGCGCCTACTTCGCGCCGGGCCGGGCGGCGGCCGAGATGGTCTGCGAGATGGTCACCGGGAGGGCCTCCCTGCTGGTCTGCGCCGTCGCTCCTCGCGGCGAGTACGGGCTCACCTACACCCGGGTGGGCCTGCCCGTCCGGCTGGGGCCAGGCGGACTCTCCGAGATAGTCACCCTCCCGCTCGAACCGGACGAGCTGGACCAGCTCCGCGGGGCGGCGCGGAGCCTGAGCGAGCGCATCCATGCAGTGAGCTGACCGTGAAGGCCGTCGTCTACGCCGGTGGGGGCTCGGTCGCCGTGGCCGACGTGCCCGAGCCGCGCATCGAGGCGACCGAGGACGCCATCGTGGCGGTGTCGGCGGCAGCGGTGTGCGGGACCGACCTGCACGTGACGTCCGGGCACCGCGCCGGGATGGAGCCCGGCACGGTGCTCGGCCACGAGTACACCGGGACCGTGGTCGAGACCGGGCCCGGGGTGCGGGGCCTGAAGGTCGGCGACGGGGTCATGACCTCCGACTTCACCGCCTGCGGGCGCTGCTGGTGGTGCCGGCGCCACGCCCACTGGCACTGCCCCGAGCGCCGGTTCTTCGGCACCGGCCGGGTGTTCGGCCCTCCGCTGCCGGGGGGCCAGGCGGAGCTGGTGCGGGTGCCCTTCGCCGACGTGACCCTGGCCCGCCGGCCGGCCGGCGTGGGGTCCGACCCGGCCCTGCTGGCCGGGGACAACCTGGCCACCGGCTGGGTGGCGGCGGAGCGGGCCGGGGTGGCTCCGGGCGACGTGGTGGCGGTGCTCGGCGGGGGGCCGGTCGGGCAGCTGGCCAGCCTGGCGGCCCAGGTGAGGGGGGCGGCCGTGGTCGTCCTCTCCGATCCGATACCGGAGCGCCGGGCCGTCGCCGCCGCCCACGGCGCCGTCGCGGTGGAGCCGGCCGCGGCCCGAGCCGCGATCGACGACCTGACCGGTGGCCGGGGCAGTGACGGCGTGGTCGAGGCGGTGGGCCGGACCTTCGGCCTCGACGCCGCCTTGGACCTGGTCCGCCCGGGCGGGACGGTGGCCAGCGTCAGTGCCCACACCGAGCCGGCGTGGGAGCTGCCGCTGGCCCGGGCCTTCGCCGCCGAGGTGAGCCTGCGGTTCGTGATCGGCAACCCGATACCGGTGCGCGACGACCTGGCCGCACTGATCGCCACCGGCGTGCTCGACCCCGGGTTCGTGATCACCCGCCACGCCCCGCTCGGCGCCGCCCCCGGGGGCTACCGTGACATGCGGGAGAGCAGGGAAATGAAGGTCGTGCTCGATCTCGCAAACGGTCCCAAGTGATGGCCACCGGCGGGTCGCCACCGCGGCCGGCCACCGCGTCGCGGCCGTCGGTGCGAGAGCGACGCCTGGAAGCGGCCGCTCTCGACGCCCTGGCCGAGGTGGACGTGCTCCGCAGCGTGGCTGGGCGGATCCTGCGGGCCCGGGAGCTCGACGAGGCTCTTGTCGCCGTCACCAACGAGACGCTGAGCCTGCTCGGCGCCGACATCGCCGGGGTGATGCTGCGCGACGGCGACGAGATCTTCATGCGCAGCTGCGCCGGCAACCAGATGGCCGAGACGGCCCAGCTGCGCATGCGCCGGGGCCAGGGTCTGGCCGGCCTGGTGTTCGCCACCGGCCGGGCCGAGAAGGTGGACGACTACTCCAGCAGCTCGGTGATCTCCGACGACTTCCGCAACCTGGCCCGGCTCGAGCGCACCCGGTCGGCCCTGGCCGCCCCGCTCAGCGTGGACGGGGCCATCATCGGGGTGTTGGAGGTGTGGCGGCGGCGCGGATCCACCTTCAGCGCGGCCGAGAGCCACCGCCTGGTGGCCCTGGCCGACCTGGCCGCCATCGCCTTGGACAACGCCCGGCTGCACGCCGCCTCGGAGGCCAGCGCCCGGGCCGTGGAGGAGGCCCACCGCACCATGGAGGCGCAGCTAGCCCGGGTCGAGCGGGCCCTCGAGCTGCAGCAGGATCTGATCGAGACCCTCCTCGACGGCACCACCCTGGAGGGGATCTGCCAGGTGGTGGGCGAGCGGACCGGGCTGGCGGTGACCGTCCTCGGCGCCGAGTTGGAGCACCTAGCGTCATGGCCGGCCGGCACGGATCCGGCCGGGGTCAGGGCGTCGATCGGCGGCCGGACCAGCGCTGGGCGGACGGCCGAGAGAGCGCCGGAGTGGCGGGACCTGGCCTCCGGGCCGGCGGTGCTCATGCCGATCCGCACGGCGCAGGTGCAGATCGGCTGGGTAGCCCTGGCCGGGTTCCAAGCCGGCGGTTCGCAGGCCGCCGGCTCCCATGCTGCCGGGTCCCAGGCCGCCGGCAGCGAGGCGGAGCTGGCCGCCCGCCAGACGGCCATGGCGGTGGCCCTCAAGCACCTGGAGGAGCAGGCGGCGTTGCAGGCCCGGGCGTCGCTGCGGGAGGAGATCCTGGTGCACCTGCTGCGGGGCAGCCCCGAGGAGCGCCGGGCCGCCGCCGCCCGGGCCAGGTACCTCCATGTCGACCTGCGCGGCCCGCTCCGGGTGGCGGCGTGCCGGCTGGCCGGCCCCGGTTCGTCCCGCCCCCCCGACTGGAGCGAGGCCTACGAGGATCAGCTACGCCGCCGCCTGGTCTCCCTGTGCGAATCGGACCTGGCCGAGTCGGGCCTGCTCAAGCTCGTGGCCGTGACCGGCGAGGACGTGGTGGCCTTGGTCCAGTCTGCCGACCCGGCGAAGCTCCAGGCGCTTCTGAGCGGCGTGATCCAGGAGTTGCGCCGCCACCTGCCGGCCCTCAACGCCCGGTGGGGGGTGAGCTCCGACCACGTCGGGGCGACCGATCTCGACGCCGGGTTCGACGAGGCCATGGTGGCCATCCAGGCGCTCGGCCTCGACTCCACCCGGCTGGTCGCCTTCTACCAGGATCTCGGGATCCTCGGCCTGCTCATCGCCGGGCCCAAGGGCGGGTCCCTCACCGATTTCGCCCGGGCCACGCTCGGCTCGGTGATGAGGCACGACAGCCAGAACGCCACCAGCCTCCTGGAGACGCTGCGCACCTATCTCGACTCCAACTGCAACCAGCGCGACACCGCGGCCAAGCTGCTGGTGCACCAGAAGACCGTCAAGTACCGCCTGGAGTTGATCGAGCGGCTGAGCGGCCTGTCCCTCGACGAGCACCGGGACCGGATGCGGGCCGACGTGGCGGTGCGGGCCCTCGATCTGGGCTGAGCCGGCGGTGAACCGGCTGTCGGGCACGAACCAGAAGACCGACACCAGAGCGTAGAGGCCGTTGCTGGGATCCACGGGCTGAGCCAGGCGAATGCCGCCCCGCCGGCGTAAATGGCGAGCAAGATGAGGTCCTTGGCATCCGAGCCGACGGCCCGGGCCAGGGCCGAATCGCCAGGTCGCCGTGTCCTGGCTGGAGTGTCCTGACTGTTCGGGGGCCTGGCCCCTGGGGTCATGGCCGCGGGCAGTTACTGCGGGGCCAGGACCGGTCGCAGGCGTTCGCGCCGCGGCGTATGCGGTGCAGGTCTTGCGGGATTACGCACGTCTTGCTGCCCGACGTGTGCCTGGCCCGGCGCCGTGACCCAGTAGCGGTGATCGGGGGGCGTTGGGGTTGAACGTGTCGGGGCTGGGGTGGCGGTG
The DNA here is from genome assembly GCA_027320105.1 of Acidimicrobiaceae bacterium. GTDB lineage: Bacteria > Actinomycetota > Acidimicrobiia > Acidimicrobiales > Palsa-688 > JAKAQB01. The sequence continues at coordinate 35,020 of DAHVMA010000037.1, forward strand.
GGTGGCGGCCCGGCTGCGGGTGCCGGTGCGGGGATTGGTTCGGGTCGATCTGAAGCCACGAGCCCGCCTGGAGCCACGAGCGCCAGCAGCCAGCCAGCCCCGCTCACCGGCGGCCGTGATGCCAGGCCTGCTCTCGCAGGGGGCCCTTCACGATCTTGCCGACCGAGTTCTTCGGCAGGCTGTCGAGAACCAGGAACTCGCGGGGAACCTTGTAGCCTGCCAGGCGGACACGGCAGTGCGCGGCAAGCTGCTCGGTGCTCGGAGCCGGGCCAGGACGCAGCGACACGAAGGCTACCGGCTGCTCACCGTAAAGAGGATCCGGCTTGCCTACCACCGCGGCCTCGAGGACCGCGGGGTGGGCGTAGAGCACCGACTCGATCTCCTTCGGCGAGATGTTCTCCCCGCCGCGGATGATCAGGTCCTTCTTGCGGTCCACGAGCGTCAGGTATCCGTCTTCGTCGAGGAACCCGACATCCCCGGTGTGGAGCCACCCGCCTCGCAGGCAGCTCGCGGTCTCTTCCGGCAGCCCCAGGTAACCTCGCATGACGTTCGGGCCGCGAACCACCACCTCGCCGGACGTGCCCGGAGCAACGACCCTGTCGTCTCCGTCCACGACCGCCACCTGCTGGCCCGGCAGCGCGACGCCGACCGTGCCGGGCTTGCGCAACCCGTCGAGCGGGTTGATGGTCGACGCGGTCGTTCCCTCGGAGAGCCCATAGCCCTCCACCAGCGGGACACCAAAGCGCTCCTCGAACGCCTGGATCGCTCCGGCCGGCATAGGCGCCGCCCCGCAGACCGCGAATCGAAGCGACGACACGTCGGGCTGCGCGCCCGCGGGCTGGCTCACGAGCTGCAGGTAGATGGTCGGCACCGCGGAGAAGTACGTGGGCCGGAAACGCTCCACCCACGACCAGAACTGATCGATGTCGAAGCGCGGCACGACGATGGTCGCCCCGCCCGCAGCAAGCGGCGACACGACGCTCACCACCAGCCCGTTCACGTGGAACAACGGCAGGACGAGGAGGCAGCGGTCGGCGGGACCGAGCTGGAGCCAGGACACCAGCATGCCGGCCATCGCACTCAGGTTCGCGTGGTCGAGCACGACACCTTTCGGTCGCCCGGTCGTGCCGGAGGTGTAGACGACGAGAGCGACATCCGAGGGATCTGTGCGGGTTGCAGGGGGCGCCCCCTCGAGCGCGCGGTAGCCGTCGAGACCTAGAACCTCTGCACGGACGCTCGCGAGCTTGGCGATGCCGCCCTCGTCGGAGACGACGAGGCGCGCGTGGCAGTCGTCGAGTTGGTAGCACGCTTCCTCGGCGGTGAGCGCCGGGTTCACCGGCGTGAGAGCTGCACCGAGCCGCCAGGTGGCAAAGAGCAGGCTGACGAGCTCCAGCCGGTTGGGGAGCATCGCGCCGACGACGTCGCCGCTTCGCACGCCGTGACAGGCCAAGCCGGCGGCGACCCTCTTCACCTCGGCATCGAGCTCGGCGGACGTCCAGCGACGGTCGAGATCTTCGAGGCAGGGCGCTGCAGGGTCTCTCTCGCAGCGATCCTCGAGAATCCTTGCGGCGTGCACGGTGCGTTCGGTCAGGAACCGCGATCTGGCGCCGGCCGGCCGAGGAAGCTCTCGTAGAACGCGTCGATGTCCGGCTTGAAGTCGTAGAGCACCGGATAGCCGGGCGGCACGGCCTCGACCTCGAGCAAGGACCAGCATCCGGGGCAGCAGTACTCCCGGAGCTCCATCCACTCGGGGTCGCAGCGGTGGTAAGGATCGTAGATCTCCTCGAGCAACTCCTCGGAGTCGCGCACCAAGATCCGCGCTGCCTCCTTCCAGTTGCGCTCGAGCGGACCGAGCTCGTAGCCGCAGTCGCAGACGACGACCCTCTCGCCGCCGCGCGCCACGACGAAGAGGTGCTCCGTGAGCGGGAGCAGGATGGGGTCGTCGAAGCGAGCTCGCTCCTGGAGCACCTGGATGCACAGGTCGAACCGCTCCGGGTCCTTGGTCCCCGACATCAAGCCCTTCAGCTGCTGCCAGGGCAGCTTCCCGTCTATCAGGTCTGCCAGGCCTGCCTTGTCCAAGCTGGTCATCGTCGGCTCCTCCCTCACATCGTGAACGTGTCCGGCAGGTTCCAGAAGCTGCGGAAGCCGGCTCCCCAGCCCGCCGAGAGCGACATCGACTCCCTGTACATCTTCTTCACCGGGGGGATCAGCGCGCCCTTGAGCAGCCGGGCCCGCTCGCGCTGGAAAAACTCGTCGTAGGTGACGGCGCGGGCGGCGCGGCGCTGGCGCAGCCGCTCGCGCTCGGCACCGGTCGCCGCGGCGTCCACTGCCGGACCGTCGCCACCTTCGACCACCACGACGCCGAACGCGCGGCGGGCGGTCTCGGGAAGGTACACGCGGCGCTCGACGTCGGCGACGATAGCGGCCGGATCGCGTTCGAGCGGGTCACCGTAGCCGGGACCGCCGGAGAACATGGACAAGAACAGGTCGCCGTTGCCGAAGACCTCCGGGAACATCAGCCCCTCGTTCACGCGGGTGACGTCGCCTTGCACGAGCTCTTCGATCTCGGAAGAGGAGGGGGAGAGCTCGCCGAGCGGGTAGGGCTGCTGCGCCGCGGCCAGCTGTGCCATGTTGGTGTTGCGCACCCAGACCTTGTAGTCAGCCGAGTTCGGGTAGCCGCCAAACACGCCGGCGCCGCCATGGAAGGTCCTTCCTTCCCGGAAGGAGTACAGCTGGAGGCTGGTGACCCCGTGCACGTAGCGCAGGGCCTCCCACCCCGACCCGCCGCGGTACTTCCCGTAGCCCGCGGTGTCCGGCTTGAAGCGGCGCGACAGGTAGAGGAGTCCCGACTCGATGGTCTCCCACACCTCCGCATCCCCCATGTCGGCTTCGGGGTTCCACATCGCGTAGGCGGCGTCGAGGCCATCCATCGTCCCGCGCGCGCCCAGCCCGACCGAGCAGAGCTCGAAGTTGGACACGGGGAAGTAGGTCTTCCCATCTGCGAGCACCCCGCCCCCCTGCAGGGGATCACCCGTGAAGCCGTAGCCGGTGACTATCTCCTCGCGATACCCGCGGGTGAAGTAACCACGGGAGAGGCACCGCAGCAGGCCGGTGAACGACGGGATGAGGAACGCCCAAGGCGTGCCGTAGGCGAGCATCGGGTCGGTCGCGTTGCACCAGGTGCCAGGCGGGAAGTAGTGCCCAGCCGCGAGGTAGGCACCGTCGTTGACCTTGCCGTCGTAGATGAGGGTCTGGGTGATGAGAACCCACAGGGCGCCCTGCATGGACCCCTCCGACGCGTTGAACGGAGCGTTGACGGTCCCGCTCGCCCCGTCCATCGACATGTGGAACTCGCCGCCGGCCCCGATCGTGAGCCGCAGGGGCGCGTGCATGAGCAGGTCGACCCGCGACTCGGGATGCCACGCCTTGTCGGCCATGGGCATGTCGATGAACGAGGCCGTCTGGTACTCGCCCGGCACCAGTCGCTCCCGGACGCGGGCAAGGAAGTTCTGGCGGCCTTCCTCGACAGCTTCGTCCATGAACTGCCCGACGTAGGCGAATCCTTCGGAGTTGATCATACGCTGCAGTGCCTCGGCGACGATGTAGCAGCCTGCGATGCGGCATTTCTCGTCGAGCCCCCAGTAGAGCGGTGTCCGCACGCTCCGGCTCGCCTTGATCAGCCAGTCCTTGTGCAGCTCGTGTCCTGACCCGACCTTCTCGCAGGTGACGTAGAAACCGTCCTCGAAGCGATTGGCCGACGCAACCGGATCATGGCCCGGAGTCCCGGCACCGATGTCGACTTGGTGCGCCGTACCGCCAACCCATGCGATCAGCTCTCCTTCGTGGAACACCGGGATGATGGTGTGCACGTCGGTCGTGTGGACGTTGCCGAGCGTCGGGTCGTTGTTGCAATAGATGTCGCCCTCCGCGATCCCAGGCTTGTCCTCGTAGCCCTGGCGGATCATGTACTTGATGCCTTCGGACATGGTGTGGACATGCGTGATTATCCCTGTGGACACGGCAACCGAGTCGCCCTCGGGCGTGTACAGCGCGAAGCAGAGCTCGCCGATGTTGCGCACTATGGGCGACGCCGAGATGTGAAGTGCCGTCTCGCGCGCGGAAACCAGGGCACCTCGAAGCTCGGCCCAGACCCGCTCGTAGCGGAAGTGGTCCTCCCCTTTCAGGGCGAGACGCTCGATGCCCTTGTAGTGGCCGCTCTCGGCGTAGCGCTCCTCGGAGAGGGCGAGGCGGGCGGCAAGGCTTGGGGTGGCTGCGGCCTTTAGGGCCGACGGGGATTGGGTGTCGGGCATGTTCCTCCTCCTGTCACCCGCTGAAGAGCTCGAAGACCCGGTAGCGGTCGAGCCGGGTGTGCATTCCGGTGGGGACGTAGAACGTGGTCGCGGGGCTCTCGATGACCGCCGGGCCCTCCACCACGTTGCCGGGGACGAGCTCGTCCATCTCGTAGAGCCGTGCCTCGGACCAGCCGTGAGTTTCGAAGATGCGCCGCAAGCCCTTCTCCGCCGAGGACGGCGGCGCGGCTCCGGACTCGGAAAACTCTGGAATGACCGGCTTCTCCGTCCGGAACGTGCCGACCCCGATGGCCTTGGTGATGAAGTATCCGGACTCGGGACTTCGGGCTGCCCGCGCGAAGACCTTGGAGAACAGCTCGTCGAAGTCCGCTGTCAACCTTCCAAGCACGGCGGCAGGCTCGCCTGTGGAACCGCCCACCCTGACCTCGAGATCGTCGAGCATGCCGAAGTACTGCATCCGCACGCTGCGGTTGAAGCTGAGCCGGGCCGGATCGACGCCGTCGCGGCGCGCGTCGGCGAGGATCTGGCCCTCGATCGCCTCCCAGGTCTGGGTGAGCATCTTCACGATGCCCTCAAGGTCCCCCTCGGGCGGTACGAGCACGTCCACCGACCGGTCGTAGCGGTACGTGTAGTCCGCGCATGCGCAGCCGAACGCCGAGAACGCGGCTGCCCATGACGGTACCCTCACGGACTGGAAGCCCATCCCGTGGGTGTACCCGGCCACATGGAGCGGTCCTCCGCCGCCGTAAGAAAGCAGCTGGTAGTTCTCCGGGGCATATCCCATCCCGAGGATCATCCCGGTGAGGTGGTCGCGCATCTGGGTCTCGAGCAGGCGCACGACGCCTAGCGCCGTCGCCTCGACGTCCGTGCTGCCGAGCGGCGCAGCCACGTGGTCAGAGAGCGCGCGCCGTGCCCGGTCGACGTCGAGCTCGATGGTGCCACCCAGGAAGTAGCCAGGGTTGAGGTAGCCGAGGACGACGTCGCAGTCCGTGAGGCTCGGGACCACTTCGCCACCGGGCTCCCACGAGACGCCGATCCGGCTGCCCGCGGAGTCCGGCCCGAGAACGACCCGCTTCACTGCCTCGTCGACCCGGACGCGCGTGCCGGTCCCCGCTCCTATGGAGTCCATCGCTACGTGGGGGAGGGCAAGAAGCATCCTCGCGACCATCGGCTCCGTGCGGGTGGCGACGACGCGCTCGGAGATCAGCCCAACGTCGAAGGACGTGCCGCCGACGTCGGTGCAGACCACGTTCGCGCCGCCGTAGAGCTCCGACGCCACCCGGTCGGCACCGATCAAGCCCCCGATGGGGCCTGAGACGATGGTAGAGACCAGCGACTGGTGCTCCGGCGAGATGGTGCCGCCGTAGGACGTGAGCACCCGCACCGGCGCGCGCGAGCCGACCTCCCTGTTGAGGCGACTGCGGATGGCGAGGAGCTGCTCGCGGCTCGGCCTCGCGGCGTAGAGCTCCACCAGCAGTGTGTTCAGGCGGGCGAGATCCCCCCTGACCGGCGAGTGCTCGGAGGAGGTGAACACCGGTACGGCGAGCCCGCGTTCGCCGATCTCCCTGCGGGCAATCTCGGCCACCTTCTCCTCATGTCGCGGATCGCGGTAGGAGTAAAGGAGAGAGATGCACAGCGCAGTGATGTCGAGGTCGAGCAGCTCTCGCACTGCACGCGCCGCTTCCTGCTCGTAGACGGGGATCACCTCCTCCCCGAAGAAGCTGATCCGGCCGCGGACCCCGCGGATCCTCCGCCTCGGGACGAGCGGCTCGTTGTGCACGTGGGTGACCGCGTGCAGCCGATCGGCATAGTGGTAGCCGGCGTAAGTCTGCACGGCCCGCTCGAGCTGCAGGTAATCCTCCATGCCTGCCGTGACGATCACGCCGATGCGCTCGCTGCTCGTGCGTTCGAGCAGGCGGTTGAGCATCGCCGTCCCGGAGTAGACGGTCGCCAGCAACTCGGCTCCAGTCTCCTCGGCGCTGCGGCCCCAGTAGCGAGCTGCGTCACGCAGCGAGGCGACGACGCCGATGCTCTCGTCCTCCGGCGTCGTCTGGGCCTTGCCGATCGTGAACCCGCCGTCCTCGTCCACGACGAAGGCATCGGTCATGGTGCCACCGGCGTCAACGGCCAAGATGCGAGCGGGGCTGGTGGCGGAGCTCGCCTCTCGTATCTCCGCAGAGCTCATGGGCATGGCTCCTCTCTTCACGTATGGCGACATTGTCCGCCTCACACCCCCGCGCCTCAACGTGCGCTTCCTCTACAATGCGCGAGGACGCTTGTAGGTTGCCGACAACAGGGGGGACCGTGGAGGACACCTGGCGCCCGCGGCAGCTCGCCAGCCGCAGCGCGATGTACGCGTGCGAGCGCCTGGTGGCAGATACGGCCAGCGTCTCCGAAGTCCTCCAGCGGCTCGTCGACGGAGCCCGCCAGCTCCTCGGCGCGCCCGCCAGCTGGCTGGCGCAGCTCGGGCCTGACGGTCTCCGGATTGCCGCCCACAGCGGGTTGCGCAACCCCGACATGCCTGCCCGTTGGTCGCTCGAGATGGGGCAGGGCATCGGCGGCGCCGTTGCCGCTTCGGGCCAGCCTACGCTCGTCCGCGACTACCGCCGGGATCCCCGGCGCGTGAGCCTCGTAAAGCTGATCATCGACGAGGAGAAGCTGCGCTCCGCAGCGGTCGTGCCTGTGTCGGCCGCAGGCGCCCTCTTCGGGGTGCTCTACGTCGCGGACCCCCGCCCGGGGCGTATCAGCGCTGACGATATCGAGCTGCTCGCGTTGTATGCCCGCATAGGCGCTGTCGCTCTGGAGCGTGCGAAGCAGCGTGCCAGCCTGCTCAGCCATACCGAGGCGCTCGAGCGCGACGCCGGCGGTTGTCGCCTCGTGCTCGGAGCCCTGCAACAGAGCGCCGAGCTCCTGCTCGCCGGCGCGGATACCGGGCAGGCTCTGGCGCCGCTCAGCGCCGCGCTGGAGCTCTCGCTCGAGCTCAGCGACCCGGCCGGCCATGTGGTGGGCTCTGCGGGGGATCAGGGCGGGCAGGTCGTCGCCGAGCATGCCCTCTCCGTATACGACGCCCCGGTCGGCACGCTGGCGGCCCGCCAGGCCGGCTGCAGCGAAGGACCCGGCGCCGAGGTGACGAGCCAGGCGCTGGCCCTGGCCGCTGCGATGCTCAGCCTGCACCTCGCGCGCCACAAGGAGCGCTACGAGACAGAGCAAAGGCTCTCGCGGCAGCTACTGAGCGACCTGCTGAAGCCGGCGCGCGACCACGACGACCTCCTCAGCCGCTCGTCGCTCATGGGCCTGGACATCGAGGCGCCAAGGGTGGTGTGCTGCGTAGGCATCCACGAGGGCCCGACCGGCTCGCCGCTCCGGCCGCCCGTGCTCAGCCTGCGCTCCCTCCAGGTGCTGGAGGTCGCTCTGGCGCGGCGATTTGCCTGCACGATCACGATCCTGCAGGGCGCGCTGGCCGTCGTCCTCCTGCCGCACCCATCCGGCGACCGCACTGCCCTGCTCAGAGATCTCGGCGCTGTGCTCGCCGATGCAAGCCGGGGGCTCGGGGGGATGCCGCTCGCGGCCGGCCTCGGCCCAGCGTGCACGAGCCTCGACGACTACCCGGTCTCATACCACGATGCGGCGCTCGCGCTGGAGCTGGCGCGGAGCCGGGTGTCGGGCGGCGGGGTCGTGGCGAGCGAGGAGCTCGGAGTTTACGGTCTCCTCGCGGGCGCCCTCGATCCCGAGGCGTTGAGGTCCCGCGTGCTACCCGTGCTCGCACCGCTCCTCGAGTCCGACCGGCAGCGCCACACCGACCACGTCCGCACCCTTCGCGCCTATCTCAGCAATGACCGGCACCTGCAGCACACCGCAGAAGACCTGCACCTGCACGTGAACTCGCTCCGGTACCGCCTCCGGCGCATCGAGCAGCTCCTCCAGATGGACTTCCACGACAGCGACGACCTGTTCCAGCTCGAGCTCGCGGTACGGATCGCAGACCTCCACGCCTTCGGCGAGCAGGCGGGCCCCAGCCGCGTCTGATCCCGGCCGCCATGCCGGCACTCGCCCATCCCAATCCCATGAAACTGGGCGTGTCTGACTCTGCCGCGGAAGTCCGTCCGAAAATGACCCAAGTCACTGGCCCGGCGTCGAGGTGTGGGGCCCGTCCGTGGTGCTGGGCGACGGGCCTGCGTCGCCGCCGAGGTTCGTCAGGAAGGCCCTGCTGAGGATCTTGCACAAACCACTCCGAGCAGGACCGGGACCGGGAGGATGAACGGCCCGATGCTGAGCATCCCAACGACTGCGACGCAACCGGCCAGCGCGGTCACCGTCCACGCAAGCCACCTGGCGGCGCGGTTTCCGTGCTTGCCGCCGTACCAGGAGGCGAAGGCCACGACGATGACGGCGAGGAGAGGTATGCCGACAGGTGCGAGCGCCTTGAACCCGTTGACTTGCACCAGGGTGGCGGAAGCGTGCACAAGGTGCGCGCGAGCGGTCATCGAAGGACTTGTGGCGCCTGGCACCGACGTCGAGGAGCCCGATGTCGACTCGGAGCTGTAGACCGGTGCGGTACACGCCGCGACCAACAGGCCGCCGCTCCAAAGCGCTGCCGCTGCAAGCAAGATGCGGGAGGTCCGGTCGGCTCGCACGACCGGTCGCGTGGGCATCGTCACCTCGCATCCTCGGTGCAACCAGGCAGCGGATCGACACGCGGTCCACCGAGATCCACGATAGGGGATTGGGTGGGATGCGTAGCGACCGCCGGCGGCTCCGGCGGTCGCTACGACGATACCTGCCAGCGCTACTCGGCGACCGGCGGGGGGTACACGTCCCGGACGTACTCGTCGACCTTGTCGCTCGGCATGCGGGTCGAGATCGCCCACGCGTAGATCAGGAGGGAGAAGATGATGACGACAAGCATGCTCCACCAGAACGGCAGGATGGTCCCCTTGCCGCCCACCAACGTGTGGTTGAGGCCGAAGATGCCATTGAAGAGGCCGACGCCCTTGGGGACGTAGAGCCCCGGTGCACCTGGGAACGCCCCGACGAAGGAGATGACACCCATCCCCACGAGGTAGGTGAGGACCCACGGGGCGGCATTCCAGTCCAACCTCGGCTGGTGCTGGTTGAGGTGGAAGGTGAACGAGAGCCCGATGAGTACCGCTCCGATCACCATGAACGCCATCAGCGCGCTGTAAGTGCCCCAACCCGAGAAGTACACGACGAGGTTGGCGAAGACGAACGCGATCGGGGCGATGATCTCGCCGGCCGGCAGCCTGTATGACCGAGGCAGGTCCGGCTTGCTCCGCCGAAGCGCGCCGAGCGACAGCGGGGCGGCCGCGTACATCATCACCGAGGCACTGGTTATGACCCCGACGAGGGCGAACCACGACGGGAAGGGCAGGAGGAAGAGGAGGCCGAGACCGGCTGAGAAGATCACAGCGAAGACCGGTATCTTCTCGGTGCTGGTCCGCTCGAAGACCTCCGGGACGTAGCCGTTCTTCGAGAGGCCGAACGATATGCGGGACGCCGACGTGAGGTACATGAGGGCGGTTCCACCCGGCGAGACGAAGGCGTCGACCCGGAAGATCCAGGCCAACCAGGCGAGGCCGCCAACGGCGGCAAGCGTCGCGAAGGGCGCCGATGTCAGGCTGTGGATCGTGGCGTTGGTCAGATGGCTCGGTATGCCCGACCAACCCCCGCCGGCGGCGAGCACGCTCGGCTTCAGGGCAGCGATGAACGCAATCTGGACGAGCACGTAGATCGCCGCTCCGAGGAGGATCGAGCCGATCACGGCCCTGGGGAGGTCCCGTTGCGGGTTGGCGCTCTCGCCGCCGAGCTGCACGGCCTGCTCGAACCCGAGGAGCGAGAAGATGATCCCGGCCGCTGGCATGGCCTCGAACAGCGTCTTCACCGCCGCGCCCTTCACGAAGAAGGGTCCGGCGTGGCCTCCGCCGAAGTTGCCTCCGTGGAACTTGAAGACGAGGAAGATCAAGATCGCCAGCACCGGGATCAACACCTTCCAGGTGGTGATGCCATTGTTTGTCTTCGCCAGCCAGCGGATGCCGACCAGGTTCATGTAGGTGCAGGCGATCATGAGCACCACCGCCACGGGTATGCCGTACTCCCACGAGAGCATGCCCTTGCTGTTGAACAAGCCCCCGAAGCCGGCACTCGGGATGACCCCCAGGTACTGGATGACGGCCTCCACCTCGATCGGCGCCACGGCTGCCGCCTGGAGGTACGAGAACCAGCCGAACGTGGCGCCGGCGAAGCTGCCGAAGGCGTAGTGGGGGAAGCGGCTTGTCCCGCCGGTGACAGGGAACAGGCCACCGAGCTCGGCGTGGACGAGAGCAAGGATGGTGATGATCACCGAGGCGATGAGCCACGAGAGGATCGCCGACGGTCCGGCGAGGGTCGCAGCGCCGAGGGCGCCGAAGAGCCACCCGGACCCGATGATGGACGTCTCGGAGGCCCACATGAGGCCTACCAGTCCGACCGCCCGATTGAGGCCCTCGGCCTCCAGCACCGCTTGACGTTCGGTTGCAGCCATGTATCGACAACCCCCCTCTTTCTGGTCGACGGGCGCTCTGCTCGCCGTGGCGGGCACACCAGCCCAGGAGCAGCTGGGTGAGCGCGGCGAGACGGTACCACCGTGACGGCCCGGTGCGGAGGATGGAACAGGCGGAACACCGGGAGCTGCCGGCCCGGGGAGCCTGCCGCAACCACCGGTGCGCTGACCGAGGGTGGATAAGGTCCCGAAGTCCTCCTAGCCGGGCAATCCAGCATGAAGGCGCAGCATGTCTCAGGTTGCCGCGCGGGCGGACGATCGAAGGGTGATGCCCGCCGGCGCCCCGCCCTCAGTAGGAGCCTCCGGGCCTTCGTTCCCGACCGGAAATACGGGAATCGAGGAAGGCGGCCTCCACGTGCAGCTCCGTCCACCCGATACTTACGGTGTGCGTCTGTCGTGCCACTCCTCGTGCCGGAACCCCGGCGTGGCAAGGCGTGATCACGACAGCGGCTTCACCCTCGTGGAGCTGGTCGTGGCGCTGCTGTTGTTCTCCATCGTCTCCCTCGCGTTCGCGTTCGCGATGACAGGCGGAGCGCGAGCCAGCAACGACGGGCGCCTCCACCAGGTCGCCGTCACGCTGGCGGACTCCGAGCTCGACGCCATCCGGGCCATCATCCCCCAGAGCGCCACACCATCGGCGTCCGACATCCTCGCCGGACGGCAGATGGGCGACGCCACGTCCACCCCCCCGGGCGTGTCGCTCGCGGGCATGACCGAGTACGACGTCGCCAACGGCACGCCGACCGTGCCGCTCAGCACGTCCACCACGGTGGACAACGCCGCGTTCACCACCTACGCCTACCTCGGGCTGTGCTACCTCCAGACATCCGGTGGGTCGACGACCTGCACGACCAGCACCGGCTCCAACCCTCCGATGGTGCGCGCCGTCGTCGCCGTGACCTGGCCGAGCGCCGTTTGCGCCTCCGGTAGGTGCTCCTATGCGACGTCCACTGTCATCAGCACCGCCCCCGACGCCCAGTTCTCGGCCGTCACGGCCCCCGAGCCGCCGACCACGACGACGACGGTGGAGCCCACCACCACGACTACGACACCCGAGACGACGACCACCAGCGGGGACAGGTGACGACCGCGCACCCCCAGCCGGATCCGGATGACCCGGAGGCAGGCTTCACCCTGGTGGAGCTCGCCGTCGCGATGCTCCTGCTCGGCATCGTGCTGGTGATGGCCATGGGCATGTTCCAGACCGCCTTCGGCGAGCAGTCGCGCAGTGCGACGCTGGAGCAGTCGCAAGCAGCCGTGGCGGGCGCCTTCATCTCCCTCGACCGGCAGGTGCGGTACGCGTCGACCGTCGACTGCCCGCTCGGCTGGACCGCCTCGACGGCCCCCTGCAACGGCACCCAGCAGGCGCGCACCTACACGAGCGCCCCGTCGGGAGCCGACGCTGTGACCTTCTACTCGGGCTACGACGCCACCTGCACCGAGCTGCTCTACGCCACGTCGACAGGCACCCTCGAGGAGCAGACATGGCCCGTGACCCAGAGCGCCCCCGCTGCGCCTTCGTGGACGGTCCTCGCGACCGGGCTGTCGACCAGTCCGGGCACGCCCCCGTTCAGCTTCCCCCCGGGCGGGACGACCGTGGACAACCAGCAGCTCACCATCACCCTGCTCGCCGACAACACCACAGCGCTGGACGCGGTCAGCTCCCAGGCGAGCGTCACCTTCACCGCCGTCAACACCACCAGCTCCCAGCCCCCGAGCGTCCCGGTGTGCACGTCATGAGGCTCCGTCTTCGCTCGCGCGTCGCTCCCGCCCGGCCGGCGGACGATCGGGGCTCTATCCTGCTGGTGCTGGCCCTGATCATGTTCATGTCCGTCCTGGTCAGCACCCTGGCGACGGCGGCGGCGTTCCAGCTCAACTTCGCCTCGCGGCTGGCGCAGCGCGACGACGCCCTCCAAGGAGCGCTCGCCGGTGTACAGGCGGCGGTCGGCGAGATCCGGGCGGCCTCGCACACCGCAAGAGGCCAGCTCGTGGGCAACGTCGCCCAGCTGCCGTGCGCCACCTCCAGCTCGCCGCTGACCGGCACGATCGACTCCGGGTCCAGCTCCACCCTCCACTACAGCGTCACCATCACCTACACGATCAGGACCTCGTCGGGTACTTCCACCGCCACATGCACCCACGGTGCCGGCCCGGCGCCAGGCCGCGGGATCGAGTACACCGTCGTGAAGGCGGGCATCACATCGGTCGGCAGCGACAACCCGTCCAGCTCGACGGTGCCGACGCGGACCGTCTACTCGACCTACACCTTCCTGTCGCCTACCAATCAGAACTTCCCGGGCGGCCTGATCTGGAGCTTCAACCGCGACAACTGCTGGACGATCGGTCCCTCCGCCGGCGGCAGGAACTACTACCTCGACACGATCATCTCCACTGCCTGCAGCACCGCCAACCCGAGGGAGCAGTTCGGCTACGAGCCCAACTACACGATCCAGACGATCCTCGGAGGGCAGGCCTACTGCGTCACCGATCCCGGCCAGACGCAGACCGGGACGATCAACGCGAGCTCCCTCAGCACCAACGCCGTCCTGCTCGAGCCTTGCAGCACGGCGACGCCAACGCCGTTCGACCAGCAGTGGGGCGTCCAGGACACCGCCCAGATCGAGGGCGTCAACACGGCCGGCGACCCCAACAGCTGGTGCCTGATGAACGCCGATCCGTCCGCGGCCGAGCAGCCCGTGACCATCCAGGGCGGCCCTGGTGGCCCCAACGACTGTGCCCAGCCCTTCAGCGACACCTGGACCTGGCAGATGACCTCCCAGGTCGGCTCGGGTGGCTCGAACCCGACCCCGGGGACAGAAGGGCCGTCCGACCAGCTGGTGAACTACCTGGAGTTCGGCCGGTGCATGGACGTCACCAACCAGGACACCAGTTTTGGCTCACTCATCGACTACACCTGCAAGCAGTTCCCGGACACCGCCAACTACCCCATCTGGAACCAGCGGTGGTGCTGGGTGCCGCTGTCCTCGATCAGCGGCGAGCCGGCCAACTCGGGCCTGCTCTACACCCCTTACAACCTCCAGGGCCAGTGCCCCAACCCGGCCGACAGGCCCCCGAGCGGGGTCACCCCCTACTGCCTCCGGACAGCACCGGACAACGCCACCAACCCGGCCGACCAGCCGCCGGGCGGCGGGCCGATACAGGTCACCGGGGGCTACAACCCCACGGCCGTGACGGTGGTCGACTGCAGCAGCCTCCTGGCCAGCGTGCGCTCGGGCACCGTGCCGGCGGGAGACGCCAGCATGGTCTGGGTCTCCGTCGGCTCCGGCGGGACCTCACTCACCGACTACACCTACCAGGACTACCAGGGCCGCTGCCTCCAGGCGAACTCGTCCACCGGCATCGTCTGGCCCTCCGGAGCGGTCGGGAGCGGGGACGCCTGGACGATGATCCAGGTGGACACCTGTGACGGGAACCTGTCGCAGCGTTGGAACGCCCCCCCGGACCTCGCGCCCTCCCAGGTGACCAACACCCACGAGTGACTGCGCTCCGGTGAGGAGGCGTGGTGGCCGACGGAGGACCTCGAGCACCGCCGCCCGGCCTGGGCCGAAGATCTCCCGGCGGCGGGAATGCATGTCGCCTGCCCGTGGTTGCAACACCTGCTCGGCTCCGGATGTCCCCCCTGTCCGTGGAGCGAGCCGTCGAGACCCGGCACCCCCCCCGCCGGGTCTCGACGCGCGCCGGAAGCTCCCTCGGCGCCGCCCGAACCGCGACAATGGCGGCGTGTGGCGGGAACTTTTCGGGGAGCTGGGGCGTCGTGACAGACGTGGGTGACAGCGGGCCGACGACCGCCGACGGGCCGGCAGGGCCCCACCCGGCGCGCCGGCGGCGGGACCGGCCGGCGCCGCCGCTGTTCGACGACCTCTACCGCCGGGAGCGGGACGGGCTCGTACGGCTGGCGTTCCTCCTGACCGGCAGCCAGGCGGCCGCCGAGGACCTCGTCCAGGACGTGTTCCTCCGGGCCCGGCCACGGCTGGAGGCCGTCGACGAGCCGGCGGCGTACCTGCACCGCAGCGTGACCAACGCCTGCTGGTCGTGGCACCGGCACCGGCGCCGGGAGGACCAGTACCGGCCCGACCGACCGGTGGTCGTCGCCGGAACCTCGGACGTCGAGATGTGGGATGCGCTGGCACGCCTCGCCCCCCGGCGCCGGCACGTGCTCGTCCTCCGGTACTACCTCGACTACTCGGAGGCACAGGTCGCCGGCGTGCTCGGATGTCGGGTGGGGACGGTCAAGTCGGCCACGCACCGAGCTCTCCAGGACCTGCGGAGGGTGCTCGAGTCGTGAACCCCTCCACCGCCAAGGTCTCTCGGGACGACGACCCTGTCGTCGAGCGCCTTCGGGAGACCCTGCGCCTCGAGGCGGACGCCGTGGCCCCCTTCACCGGTCGGCTGCGGTCGATCGCCGCCATCCACGACTGGCGGGCACGCCGGCGCACCGCCCGTCGCCGCGTCGCCGCCGCCGTAGCGGCGGTGGCGGGCGTCGCTGTGATCGGCGTTTCGGCGGCCGTCGTCGCCAACCAACCGCTGCGCTCGACCGCCGTGGGAGTGGGCGGGGGGTCCGCCAACCAGCCCATGGTCCACACCCAGGGAAAGGTCCCGGCCATCAGGCCGGCGGTGTCCGCGCCGCCGGCCAGCGGCGGACCGGTCCCAGCCCCGGTCTCAGTCCCGGTGAGCTTCACCCCGCTGTCGGCCACGTTCGTCACCAGCCGCATCGGCTACGTGCTCGGCACCGTGAGCTGCTCGTCGGGACGCTGCCTAGCCCTCGCCGGCACGCTCGACGGCGGCTCGAGCTGGCAGGACCTCGGCGTGCCCGCGCCGCCCGGTACGGCTCCCAACTTCCTGGCTTCTGGCAGCGTCCAGCTGTCGACGCGCTTCTCCGACCAGAACGATGGCTGGATCTACGGGCGCGTCGGTACCCAGTACGTGCTCTGGTGGACGGCCAACCAGGGGGCCACCTGGCAGGCCGTTGGCCAGGCCCAGACCCAGGGTGGAGAGGTCCTGTCGCTGGAAGCGACGCAGCGGCGTGCCGAGGCGGCCGTCTTCCGGGGGTCGCCGGCGGGCCTGACGATGATCTCCTCCCCGCAGTCCTCCGCGACATGGCGACCGGTGAGCGCGACCCTGCCGGCCAGCGGCTCCAACCCGTCCACCCAGCTCGTGCTGCAGGGCAACGCCGGCTGGATCGTCGCCAACGCCCCCACGTTCGTCGCCGGCGCGCGCCGCGGCCCGTCGGGGCGCTGGGGGAGCTGGGTCCCGGTGGGTGGGCAGTGCGGCCCCGGCATCCGTGTCCACCTCGCCGCCGTCAAGGCGCAGGATCTCTTCGCCGAGTGCCAGGCGCCGACCGGCGCAGCCGGTGCCGCCGTCTACTACTCCGCCGATGGCGGGAGCACCTGGACGAGCTCGGGGCGGCTGCCGTCGGGTCTGCAGGTGCAGGCGTTCGCCGCCGCATCCAACACCACCCTCGCCGCAGCAGGCCGGCTCGGTGGCCAGACGGTCATCGAGGTGAGCGAGAACGCCGGCTCTCGGTGGGCGCCCGTTTGGCGGGGGTCAGGAACCGTGAGCAACCTCGGCTTCGAGAACTCCTCGCAGGGCATCGCCGTGGTCACCTCCCACGCCGGGTCGGAACTGCTCATGACCTACTCGGCCGGGCTGACCTGGCAGCGGCAGGACTTCCAAAAGCTGCCGCTCTCCGCCTGACCGGCCCCGACGCCGCCGGAGGCGGACCGCTACTCGCCGATGGCGAGGGCCGGGGCCCGCTCCTCCCAGTCCCAGCGCTCACCATCGCCCCAGAGGCCCTCGAGGGCGTAGAAGTCCCGGGCCTCCTCGAGCATCACGTGCACCACGAAGTCGCCGTAGTCCATGAGCACCCAGCGAGCGTCCTGCAGGCCCTCGATGCGCAAGGGGGCGGGACCCCCGACACGCTTGACCCGTTCCTCGACCTCCTCGGCGATCGTGTGCACCTGCCGGGGATTGGCCCCGCTCGTGATCACGAACGCGTCGGTGATGGCAAGCACCCGGCCGACGGCCAGGACGACGGTGTCCCGGCCCTGCTTGTCAGACGCCGCCCGGGCGGCCGTTGTGGCCCAGCGCTGGACGACATCGAGCGAGGCCGGTGCGCTCACCGACGGGTCACCGCAACAGACATTCAAGCAACCTCCATGAAGTGGACGAGCGCCGGCACACCGACCGGACGGGCACCGGGCTGGCCGGCGTGCAGCCACTGCAGGCCGAGCAGCAACACGGTGACGAGGAAGGCAACCGCCAGGACGACAACGACCAAGAGCTGCTCCCGCATGAGCCGCCGGCGCTGCACGCGCCGCTGCTCCCGTGTGCCGGTGGAGGGGACCGCTGGGCGGGCCGTGGTCATCTACTCATCAGCGTACAGACCACGGGCCCGGATGACGTGGACGGCGGGTAGCGGCACCAGGTAGTCGAGCGGCCGGCCGTCGGCCGCCCGAGCCCGCAGGTCGGTGCTCGAGATCTCGAGATTGGGGACCGTGACCTCCTCGACCCGCCATCCCACACCGTCGAGGCCGCTGGGCCGACCCGCCCCCGGTCGGTTCACGATGACCAGCGTGGCAAGCCGCTTGACATCCTCGATCCGCTCCCACGTAGCCAGCTCACCGGCGACGTCCCAACCGACGACGACGAACAGCTCGGCGTCGGGCTGGTCGTCGGCCAGCCCCTGCAACGTCTCGGCCGTGTAGGACTCACCACCCCGATCGATCTCCTGGCGCCCAGCCTCGAGGCCCGGCACGTCACCGACGGCCGCCTCGACGAGGGCATACCGATCCTCGGCACCTGTGACGGCCCGGACACCGGCCTTCTGCCACGGCACGTTGGCAACCATGAGGATGACCCGATCGAGCGCCAGGGCGCTCTTCGCGTTCACGGCGGCGACGAGGTGGCCGACGTGGATCGGGTCGAACGTGCCCCCGAAGATCCCGATGCGCCGGCCCATCTCATGGCACCCTAGTGGCTACCGCCGAGCTGCAGCCGGAGCGCTGCTGGCAGAGCGCTGCTGGCGGACGAGCCGCCGATCGGTCACGCTGGTGGCGTGCACACCTGGACCCCGGACAGCTGGCGCAGCCGGCCAGCGGCACAACAGCCGGACTGGCCGGATCCCCACGCGCTCGAGCAGGCATTGAAGGAGCTGTCGACCCTCCCGCCCCTCGTGTTCGCCGGTGAGGCGGCCAGCCTCCGTCGATCCCTCGCTGGAGTCGCGCACGGCGAGGCCTTTCTCCTCCAAGCCGGAGACTGCGCCGAGTCCTTCACTGACTTCGGCGCTGACACGATCCGCGACAAGCTGAAGGTCATACTGCAGATGGCGGTCGTGCTCACCTATGCCGGCGGGGTGCCGGTCGTGAAGGTCGGGCGCATCGCCGGCCAGTTCGCCAAGCCCCGCTCCTCGCCGACCGAGGTCGTCGACGGCGTCGAGCTCCCGGCCTTCCGCGGCCACATCGTCAACGACGACGCCCCGACCGTCGAGGCCCGTACCCCCGACCCCGGGCGGCTCCTGCGCTCCTACCACCAGTCGGCGTCGACGCTCAACCTGCTCCGGGCGTTCACCAAGGGCGGGTACGCCGACCTCTCCCAGGTGCACGTGTGGAACCAGGAGTTCGTGGCGAGCAGCCCAGGCGGCCGGCACTACGCCGCCATCGCCGACGAGATCGAGCGCGCCCTCCGGTTCATGCGGGCCTGCGGCATCAACCTCGGCGACGAGAAGGATCTCCACCAGGTCGATTTCTGGACCAGCCACGAGGCGCTGATCCTCGGCTACGAGGAGGCGATGACCCGGCGCGACTCGCTTTCCGGCGACTGGTACGACACCTCCGCCCACCTGCTGTGGGTCGGCGAGCGGACCCGCCAGCTCGACGGGGCGCACGTCGAGTTCCTGGCCGGCATCGCCAATCCCCTCGGCGCAAAGATCGGCCCCGAGGCGACCCCGGAGGAGGTGGTGGCGCTCTGCGGCCGGCTCGATCCCGAGCGCGTCGCCGGCCGGCTGATGCTTGTGAGCCGCATGGGCGCCGGCCTCGTCGGCAAGACCCTGCCCCCGCTGCTCTCGGCGGTGCGCGACGCCGGGCATCCTGTCGTCTGGGCCTGTGACCCCATGCACGGAAACACCTACACCGGACCCGGCGGCCGCAAGACCCGCCAGTTCGAGGATGTGATCACCGAGATCTCGGGGTTCTTCGGCGCCTGCCGGGCGGGGGGCATCTGGCCGGGCGGCGTGCACGTCGAGCTGACCGGCGACAACGTCACGGAGTGTCTCGGCGGCTCGGAGGCCATCGGTGAGGACGACCTCGAGCTGCGGTACACGACCACCTGCGACCCGCGGCTCAACGGGCGCCAGTCGCTGGACTTGGCCTTCCGCGTCGCCGATCTGCTCCGGGCGTGACCGGCGGCCAGCTACGACGAGTGGCCCGATTCCGGGGCACGGCCCGAGTAACCACCTAGACTTCCGTGGGACCGGGCCGTAGGTGCCCGAGGTCGGCCAAGGAGAGTGCACAGGCGGATGACCACCTTCAACCCCCCCGCCCGCCCGCAGGAGACCCGCGCCGGACCGGGGGCATGCGGCGAGCAGCGGGAAGGTGGCGACCCGGAGGCACGTCGCGAGGATGTGCCGGGGAGGTTTCCCGGTGCCGATCTGTCCGATGACGACATTGCCCGGCTCGACGCCGACTTCGAGCGCCAACCGCCGGCCGCCATCATCAGATGGGCCGTGGAGCAGTTCCACCCCTACCTCTGCTTGACGGCGTCCATGACCGATGCGGTACTGATCGACCTGGCGGTCAACGTGGAGCCGTCGATCGAGGTGGTCTTCATCGACACCCGGTACCACTTCCCCGAGACCCTCGAGACGGTTACCACCATCCGCCGGCGCTACGGCCTCAACCTGCGCATCATGACCGTGCCGCCCCAGCCGCGACCGCTGTGGCAGCTCGATCCGGTGAACTGCTGTTCGGCGGCGAAGGTGGAGCAGCTCGACCGTGCCTTGCAGGGAAAGCTGGCGTGGATGAGCGGGCTGCGCCGCCGGGAGGCCGCCACCCGCGCCGGCGCCCCGATCGTCGCCCGCGACCTCCGAGGCCTCATCAAGGTGAACCCGATCGCCACGTGGAGCGACCAGGACGTCGCCGGGTACATCGCCGACCACGACGTCCCGGTCAACCCGCTCCTCGAGCGGGGTTACCTGTCGATCGGCTGCGCGCCATGCACTCAACCCGTCTCGGCCGGCGCTGACCCGCGGTCGGGGCGCTGGGCGGGGTCCGACAAGACGGAGTGCGGGCTGCACGACTAGAGCCTCCGCATGCACTCGCAACCCTGAGCTGGGCTGCGCGCCGGGCGGCGACCAGCGTCCTCACCCCAGCTGCTCGACGAACCGCTCCAGCTGCTTCAGGTTGCGGCACTCGTAGGTGCCGTCGCAGTGCACGGCGTACTGGCCGAGGATGGAGTCGCCGGTGTCCCAGTACGAACGTGGTTCGGGGTTCAGCCAGTACATGTGACGGGCACGCCCGGCGACCTCGCCGAGGACCCAGGCCTGGGACGCGTGGTAGTTGTTCCGGGCGTCCCCGAGGAGCAGCACCGTCGTGCGGCTGTCCACCTGCCGACCCCACCGCTCCCAGAAGGCCTCCAGGGCGTGCCCGTAGTCGGAGTGGCCGTCCACCCAGATGACGTCCGCTTCACTGTTGACCCGGCGGATCGCCTCGCCGATGTCTTCTGTGCCCTTGAAGTAGTCGGTGACCTCGTCGATGCCGTCGATGAACGCGAACGACCGAACCCGGCTGAACTGCGAGTTGAGGGAGTACACCAGCTGGAGGGTGAAGCGGGCGAAGGCGGCGACGGAGCCGGAGATGTCGGCCACGACCATGATCGCCGGCTTCGACGGGCGTGGCTGCTTGAACTTGGGATCGGCGGGCACGCCACCGAAGCTGAGCGAGTGGTGGACGGTGCGGCGGAAGTCGAGGGCGCCGCGGCGGCCGTGGCGTCGCTTCCGGGCCAGCCGCACCGCCAACTTCCGGGTCAACGGCGCGATCGCCTTGCGAAGGGCGACGAGCTCCTCACGGCTGGCGTGCATGAACTCGATGTCGTCGGGGAGGGGCTTGCGGACCGACTTGGCGACGGCGTCGGCGCCGCGGTCGGCGACCAGACGCCGGCGGATCTCCGCCTCCACCTCTCGCCGCAGTGCGTCGAGGCGGCTCTCGTACTCCTCCCGCAGCAGGCGGTCGTCGAGGTCCGATCTCCGGGAGTCGGAACCGGACTGGTCCAGTAGGCGGCCGAGGAGGGTGTCTAGGTCGAGCTGGCGCAGGGTCCGGTACAGGTAGTAGGTCCCACCGACGGGACGGCCCGGCTCCATGCCGGCGTAGCGCAGGACCGCGGCGCGGGCGACAGCAGCGAGCAGGGCGCGGTCGCCTTCTCGCAGCGCCCGGTAGACAAGCTCGGCGAGCTGTTCGGCGCTGAGGGTCTCCATGCCCCCTCCGTCGCCCGGCCCGGTGCCGAGCAGCGCTCGGACCAGCTCCTCGCCCTCTTGGTCCTCGGGGCTCTCTCCGAGGCGGTACTCGGTTCCCCTGTAGGCGAAGTAGACATCGAAGACGGTTTCGAAGGCCTTCCAGTGGGCGTCGTTCTTCACCATCGTGGCCGCCATCGCGTACTTGACTGCACCCCGGTCGGCGAGGGGTATGTGGCGCAATGCTTCCACGGCGTCCAAGTTCTCGGTGAGGCTGACGGGGATCCCGGCGTTGCGCAACTCGGTCACGAATCCGGCGACAGTGCCGAGCAGGCCGGCCGAACTGCCCCTTGGAAGCTCTTCGAGGAGAAAGTCCCCGCCCTCCACGGCTACCTGCTGGCGGAGGTCGCCAGGTCCTTGGCGGCCTTCTCGATGTCCGACTGGTACTTGAGCAGGACATGCAACGTTCCAGTGGCCGTCTCGGTGTCGACGTGGCGGGTGCCGAGCAGCAGGAGCGTCCGCGCCCAGTCGAGGGTCTCGGAGACCGACGGCGCCTTCTTCAGGTCGAGCGCCCGGATGGAGCGGACGATGCGCACGATCTGGTCAGCGAGGTCGTCAGCGATGCCAGGAACGCGCACCTGCACGATCTCCTTCTCCCGATCGAGGTCGGGGTAGTCGATGTGGAGGAACAGGCAGCGTCGCTTCAGCGCCTCCGACAGCTCCCGGGTGTTGTTGGACGTGAGGAACACCAGCGGGACCTGCTTGGCGGCCACGGTGCCCAGCTCCGGGATGGACACCTGGTAGTCCGAGAGGATCTCGAGCAGCAGCGCCTCCGTCTCCACCTCGACACGGTCCACCTCGTCGATGAGCAGCACGACCGGGTCGTCGGCGCGGATCGCTTCGAGGAGTGGGCGGGTGAGCAGGAACGGCTCGGAGAAGATGTCCTCCTCGATGTCGCTCCAGGTCGCGCCGCTCTCCTCACCGAGGCGTTGGGCCTGGATCCGCAGCAGCTGCTTGCGGTAGTTCCATTCGTAGAGAGCCTTGGACTCGTCGAGACCCTCATAGCACTGGAGCCGGATGAGACGAGCACCGGTCAGCTCCGCCACCGACTTCGCGAGCTGGGTCTTGCCCGTGCCGGCCGGTCCCTCGACGAGCACCGGCTTTGCCAACCGCTCCGCGAGGAACACCACCCCGGCGATTCCCTCGTCGGCGAGGTACTCGACCTGGCGCAGCCCTCGCCTGACGTCGGCGGGACTATCGAAGCGAGGCACGGCAGTGGTCACGGCATCTGTCCTTCCAAGGCCGGGGGCGCCTGGTGACAACCTACTGCCGGATGTGGCCGTCGCCATCCACGAGGTACTTGGTCGTGGTGAGGGCGAGCAGGCCCATCGGACCGCGGGCGTGGAGCTTCTGGGTGCTGATGCCGATCTCGGCCCCGAAGCCGAACTGCTCGCCGTCGGTGAACCGCGTCGACGCGTTCACGGCCACCACGGCGGCGTCGACCTCCCGTTGGAAGCGCCGGGCGGCCGCCCGCTCGCCGGTCACGATCGCCTCGGTGTGGCCGGTGCCGTACAGGCGGATGTGGGCGATGGCCTCGTCGAGGCTGCCCACGATCCGCACGGACAGGCGCAGGTCGAGGTACTCGCGACCCCAGTCGGGCTCCTCGGCAGGAGCGACCCGCTCGGAGCCGAGCAGCGAGCGCGCCTCGTCGTCGCCGACGAGCTCGACGCCGTCGAGCGCCGGGGCGAGACGGGTGAGGAACCTGGCGGCGACGTCACGGTGCACGACGACCGACTCCGTCGCGTTGCACACGCCGGGACGCTGGGTCTTGCCGTTGACCACGATCGAGACGGCCATGTCCACATCGGCGGAGCGGTCCACGTAGACATGGCAGTTGCCGTCCCCGTCGATCACGTAGGGGACGGTCGCGTTGTCGACCACCGCGGCGATGAGCGCCGGCCCGCCCCGGGGCACCAGGCAGTCGATCACCCCCCGCAGCCGCATGAAGGCGACGGAGCCCTCCCGGCTCGTGTCCTCCACTAGCTGCACCGCATCGGCGGGGAGGCCGCCCTTGCGGCACGCCTCGCGGAGGACGCCGGCGATCGCCCGGTTGGAGCTGATGGCGGCGGAGCTCCCGCGCAGGAGGGCGGCATTGCCGGACTTCAGGCAGAGACCGGCGGCGTCGGCCGTGACGTTGGGTCGGTTCTCGTAGATGATGCCGACGACGCCGAGCGGGACCCGCACCTGGCGGATCTCGAGACCGTCCGGCCGCAGCCACCCGGCGACGGTCTGACCGACAGGGTCGGGGAGGCGGGCGACGCCACGGAGCCCTGACGCCAGGTCGACGACGCGCTCGGGCGTGAGCCGCAGCCGGTCGAGGGCAGCGGGCGTGAGCCCGGCGCGGCGCGCCCGATCCAGGTCCTCGACGTTGGAGCTGATGAGCTCCTCGCCGTGCCCCTCGATCAGGTCGGCAGCCAGCACCAGCGTCGCGTCCTTCGCCGATGTCGACGCCAACGCCAGCTCCCGGGCAGCGACGACGGCTCGCTCGCCGAGCTCTGCCAGGTCCGAAGGCACCGCGTCGAGCATACGCCGCAGCTGGTGCCGGCCCTACCATTGGTGACATGTTCAAAGGTCTCAGGCGCCAGTGGAAGTACCAGACCGCCAAGATCAACAACCGGCTGGAGGAGCGCGCCGATCCCAAGATCCAGCTCGAACAGGCGATCCAGGAGGTCCAGGACCAGCACCGCCTCCTCATCGAACAGGCCGCCAACGTCATAGCCCGCCAGAAGCAAACCGAGCTGCAGCTGAACCGGGCCTTGGACGACCTGGGGCGGACCAACCAGTCGACGCGCCAGGCCCTGACGCTCGCCCAGCAGGCAGCTGCAGCCGGCGACACCGCCAAGGCAGCCCAGTACAACCAGGCGGCAGAGGGGTTCGCCAACCAGCTGGTGGCCATCGAGCAGCGCGTCGAGGACCTGAAGCAGACCAGCCTGCAGACGGCGAAGGCCTCCGATCAGGCGAAGGCGGCCGTGCAGCAGAACTCCACCCGGCTGCAGCAGCAGCTGGCGGAGCGCAACAAGCTCCTCAACCAGCTCGAGCAGGCGAAGATGCAAGAGCAGCTCAACGCAGCCACCACCCAGCTCAACCAGACTGTCGGCTCCGACGTGCCCAGCCTCGATCAGGTGCGGGAGAAGATCGAGGCTCGCTACGCCAAGGCGATTGGCACCTCAGAGCTCGGCAACGCCACCGTCGAGTCCCGCATGCTCGAGGTCCAACAGGCGGTGGTCGGCGCCCAGGCGCAATCCCGCCTCGACCAGATCCGCGCCCAGATGGCACTGGAAGCAGGGGGTCAGGCGGCGGGCGCGGCGCTCGCCCCCGGGGCGCAGGCGGCCGGCGAGCTGGGCGAGGGGGCGGCGCCGGCTGGAGGTGAGGCAGCGCCCGAGGACGCCGAGGAGGGCTGAGCACCCTCCGGCCGCCTCAGGCGCCGGGCTTCTCGTCGTGGCCGCCGAACTCCTTGCGCATCGCCGACAGGATGCGATCGGCGAAGTCGGCTTCACCACGGCTGCTGAACCGCTCGTACAGGGCGGCGGTGAGGACGTTGGCGGGCGCCCCGACGTCGACAGCGGCGTGGATGGTCCAGCGCCCCTCCCCGGAGTCCGACACCCGGCCCTCGAAGCCACGGAGGGCAGGGTCCTGGCGCAGGGCGTGGGCGGTCAGGTCGAGCAGCCAGGAGGAGATGACGCTCCCACGCCGCCACACCTCTGCGATCTCAGCGGTGTCCATGTCGTAGCGGTAGAGCTCCGGATGCTCGAGCGGGGCGGTCTCGGCGTCCCCACCGCCCTTGTCCCCGGCGCCGATGCCCGCCTTGTGCAGGATGTCGAGACCCTCGGCGTAGGCAGCCATGATCCCGTACTCGATCCCGTTGTGCACCATCTTCACGAAGTGGCCAGCGCCGTTGGGGCCGCAGTGGAGGTAGCCGTGCTCGGCGGTGGACGGCTCGCCGGTGCGGCCCTCGGTGCGGGGTGCGGCGTCGACGCCGGGGGCGATGGCCTCGAAGATGGGGTCGAGGCGTCCGACGACGTCGTCCTCACCGCCGATCATCAGGCAGTAGCCGCGCTCCAGACCGAACACCCCGCCACTCGTGCCGCAGTCGACGAAGTGGATCCCCTTCCCGGAGAGGTCCTCGGCGCGGCGGATGTCGTCCTGGTAGTGCGAGTTGCCGCCATCGATGATGATGTCACCCTGCCGCATGACGGCGGCGAGGCGGTCGATCGTCTGGCCCGTGAACGCCGCCGGGACCATGACCCACGCCGCCCGGGGAGGGTCCAGCTTGCCCACGAGCTCCCCCATGGACGCTGCGCCGGTAGCACCCTCGGGCTCGAGGGCCGCGACAGCTTCGGGGTTGACGTCGTAGACGACGCAGGAGTGCCCGGCGCGCGTGAGGCGCCGCACCATGTTGGCGCCCATGCGCCCGAGTCCAACCATGCCGAGTTGCACCTGCGGCCTCCTTCGCGGGTCGGGGTCCGGCTGGTGTTCTACCCCATCAGGGCAGCAGCACGAGATCGTCCCGATGGACGACCTCGTCGGGTACGTCGTCGGGGAGGCTCGCCGTGCGCCGGCCGGCAAGCTCCTTCAGCCGCTCGGCGCTGTAGCGGGAGATGCCCTTGGCGAACACCGCCCCGTCGGGTCCCGCCAGGGCGACGGCATCGTCGGCGTCGAAGGTCCCCTCGACGCCCGTCACCCCGGCCGGCAGGAGCGACACGCCGCGCGTGGTGAGCGCCGTCAGGGCGCCGTGGTCCACGACGATCGTGCCGCTGGCGGCGACCGCGAACGCGATCCACAGCTTGCGCGCCGGCAGCCGCGTGGCGCGGGGGCGCACGGCCGTCCCCACGCCGGGCACGCCACCGGCGGCGTCGGCGAGCACCCCGGGCCGGCCGGCATCTGCGATGACGGCCCGCACACCCGACCACGCAGCGATCTTGGCCGCCGCCAGCTTCGAGGCCATCCCTCCACTTCCCCGCTCGCCGGCACCGCCGGCGAGGGCTTCGAGCTCGTGGTCGACCTCGGCGATCTCCTCGACGAGGGACGCCTCGGCGTCGACCCGCGGGTCGGCGGTGAGCAGACCGGGGGTGTCGGTCAGCAACACGAGCAGGTCGGCACCGACGAGGTGGGCGACCAGGGCGGCGAGCCGGTCGTTGTCCCCGAACCGGATCTCGTCGTCGGCGATGGCGTCGTTCTCGTTGACGATGGGCACCACGCCCAGGTCGAGCAGCACTGCGAGGGTCTGGCGGGCGTGCAGGTACTGGGTGCGGTCGACGAAGTCATGGGGGGCGAGCAGCACCTGTCCTCCCACCAGGCCGACGGCGGCGAGGGCCCGGTACCACTCGAGCAACAGGTGACCCTGACCGACGGCGGAGACTGCCTGCAGCACGGCGACGTCAGCGGGGGGCCGGTCGGCGAAGCCGAGGTGCGGGAGCCCGGCAGCTATGGCGCCGCTCGTGACGACGACCACCCTGCTGCCAGCAGCACGGAGCCCGGCGACCTCCGCGGCGAGCTTGTCGATGGCGGCCGGCTCGAGGTGGCCGCGGCGGTCGGTGACCGAGGAAGTGCCGACCTTCACGACGACGCGGGGGCTCACCGCCTCCATTGTGGCAGGCAGCGCCTGCCGCTACTCCGGCTCGTAGTCGAACTCGAAGTCGCCGATCCGGACCCGCTCGCCGGAGCGGGCGCCGGCACGAGCAAGGGCGCGCTCGACGCCGAGGCCACGCAAGCGGGCCTGGGCGTACTCGAGCGCCTGCGGGTCGGTGAGGTCCGACAGGGCGACGGCTCGAAGCGCCGGGCGGCCCCGTACGACCCAGGACCCGTCGGTGTCCCGCTCGACGGCCACGCCGGCCGGCGCCGGGCGGTGCACGGCCGTGCGGACCGGCCGCGGCTGGCTGGCCCGGGCCTCGGAGACGAGGATCGCCAGCCGGCCGAGCAGCGGGCGGAGCCCCGCACCGGTGACAGCGGAGATCCTTATGGCCGGCTCGGTGGCGTCGGGTGCTGCGTCGAGCTTGGTGCCGACGATCAGGCGGGGGCGGTCGAGCAGCTCGGGCCGGTAACGCCCCAGCTCCCCCAGCAGCACGGACTCCTGCTCGCTGGGCAGCCGCCCGCCGGCGCCGGTGAGGTCGCAGAGCACGACGAGCACCCGGGCGCGCTCGATGTGACGGAGGAACTGGTGGCCGAGGCCCCGTCCATCGCTGGCACCTTCGATGAGGCCGGGGATGTCGGCGACGACGAGCTCGTGATCGTCGTAGCGGACGACGCCGAGGTGTGGTTCGAGGGTGGTGAACGGGTAGTCAGCGATCTTGGGCTTGGCGGCGGAGATGCGGGAGATCAGCGTGCTCTTGCCGGCGTTGGGGAACCCGACGAGGGCGACGTCCGCCATGAGCTTGAGCTCCAGGTCGAGCCAGCGCTCCTCGCCGAGCTCGGCCTGCTCGGCGAACGCCGGCGCGCGGCGCCGGTTGGAGAGGAACCGGGCGTTTCCCCGACCTCCCTCGCCGCCGTGGGCGGCGAGGGACCGGTCGCCATCCACGGTGAGGTCAGCGAGGACGGTGCCGTCCCGGTCCCGGACGACAGTCCCCTCGGGGACGGCCACGAGCAGGTCGGCGCCGCTGCGCCCGTGACGGCCCTTCCCACTCCCGTGGGCGCCGTCGCCGGCGCGGCGGTGGGGGTGATCGCGAAAGCCGTAGAGGGATGCGACGTTGCGGTCGGCGACCAACCACACGTCCCCGCCCCGGCCGCCGTCCCCGCCGTCAGGCCCGCCTCTGGCTACGTGCGCCTCCCGCCTGAACGAGACGGCGCCGGCACCACCATCGCCGGCTCTGACATGGACCTGGGCTTCGTCGATGAACGCGGGCATGCACCCGCCGGGGGTCAGGCCTGCTCGGTGAGGACGTCGACGAGCCGGCGCCGCTTGCGGGAGCCGAACTTGACCTTGCCGTCAGCCAAGGCGAACAGGGTGTCGTCCCCGCCACGGCCGACGTTCTCACCGGGGTGGAAGTGGGTGCCACGCTGGCGCACGATGATCGAACCGGCGGTCACAGCCGTCCCGTCGAACACCTTCACCCCGAGGCGCTGGGCCGCCGAGTCACGGCCGTTGCGGGTGGAGCCACCGCCTTTGGTCTTGGACATCCTGCTTCCCTCTACCGGCTGATGCCGGTGATCTCGATCGTCGTGTAGTGCTGGCGGTGACCCCAGTGCGTGCGGGCCCGGGCCTTGGGCTTGTACTTGAGGCCGCGGATCTTGGGCCCGGTGGCGGTGCCGACGATCCGAGCGGTCACGGCTGCCGCGCCGAGCTCCTCCGGCCGGGCCAGCACCGTGTCACCGTCCACGAGGAGGACGGGCGTGAAGTGCAGGTCGCTGCCGGGCTCGCCGTCGAGGCGCTCGACGGCGAGGGTCTGGCCCTCCTCGACCCGCTCCTGCTTTCCACCGGTCTTGATCACTGCGTACACGAGGGTGAGAGCCTACCAGCCGGCTACAACAGCGTGTCGTCGATGAGGAAGCCGCGTCCTCCACACGTCGGGCAGGTCTCGGACATCGACTCGACGAGGCCCTCCGATACCCGCTTGCGCGTCATCTCCACGAGGCCGAGCTCGGAGATCTCTGAGACCTGCGTCCTCGTCTTGTCCCGGGCCAGGGCGTCGCGGAAGGTCCTCACGACCCGGGCCCGGTTGGAGACGATCTCCATGTCGATGAAGTCGATGACGATGATGCCGCCGATGTCCCGCAGCCGCAGCTGGCGGGCGACCTCCTCGGCGGCCTCCAGGTTGTTGCGGAAGACCGTCTCCTCCAAGTTGGAGGTCCCGACGTTGCGCCCGGTGTTGACGTCGATCACCGTGAGGGCCTCGGTCCGCTCGATGATGATCGAGCCACCGGAGGGCAGCCACACCTTGCGGTCCAGGGCTTTGTGGATCTGCTCGTGTATGTGGTGGCGCTCGAACACGGGGAGGGGGTCATCGCTGTCGCCGGCGTGCTCGACCCGGTCCGCCAACTCGGGGCTGATGCTGGCGACGTAGTCGCGGACCTCCTCGTACAGCTCCCGGTCGTCGATGATGACGCCCCTGTAGTCCTTGTTGAACTCCTCGCGGATCACCCTGACAGCCATGCTCGGCTCGCGGTAGAGCAAGGCGGGCGCCTTGGCGGTGGCAGCGCGCTCCTCGATCCGTCGCCACTGGGACAGCAGCCGGGCGACGTCGCGTTGCAGTTCGTCGGCGGTGGCACCTTCGGCGGCCGTCCGGACGATGAGGCCGTGGCCGGCCGGCCTGACCTCGTCCAGGATGCGGCGGAGCCGCTTGCGCTCCTCATCGGGCAGTCGCTTGGAGATCCCGTACGTGTCGCTGTTTGGGATGAGCACCACGAAGCGGCCCGGGAGCGACACCTCCTGGGCGAGGCGGGCCCCCTTGGCACCGATCGGGTTCTTGGTCACCTGGCAGAGGATCGTCTGGCGGGGCTTCAGGAGCTGCTCGATGCGGGCATCACGGGCCGCACCGGGGAGTCGCCCACGGGTGGGCTTGGCGCCACCGTTGCCACCCGCCGAGGCGTCGAGGTCGTCACGGTCGTAGCGGACGTCGCCGCGGTACAGCACGGCGTTCTTGGGGGTCCCGATGTCGACGAACGCCGCCTCCATGCCGGGCAGGACGTTCTGGACCCGACCCAGGTAGATGTTGCCGTCGATCTGGGTGGCGTCGTCGACCTGCCTGGACACGTAGTGCTCGATGAGGGCCCGCCCTTCGAGCACGGCGATCTGGGTTGCGGTCGGGCCGGCGTGGACCACCATC
The DNA here is from genome assembly GCA_027320105.1 of Acidimicrobiaceae bacterium. Lineage (GTDB taxonomy): Bacteria > Actinomycetota > Acidimicrobiia > Acidimicrobiales > Palsa-688 > JAKAQB01. Next base: position 65,167 of record DAHVMA010000037.1, read on the forward strand.
AGGTACCGCCCGACGGGCCGGCCCTTGCGCTCCCGGCCACGCCGGCGCTCCAGGGTTTCGGCGTCGACTTCGGCCGGCTCGTCCACGATGACGGCTTCGACGGGCAAGCGGTCGGCGCCCGCTCCACCCCGCGACCGGGAACCGCCCCTCCGCCGGCGCCGCGGACCCGCTGCGCTCGGACGGGACGCGCCCGCCTGGCCACCCGCTGGGCTCGGTGCCGGGGGCGCCGGACGGGTGTCACCGATCCTCGGGCGGGACGGCAGGGGCCGGCTGTCCCCGACGGCCGGGCGCGACGGTGGCGCCGGCTCGCCCGGCAACCCGGGGGAGGCCGGCGGGGGGCCAGCCGCTGCTGGCGGGGCGCCGTCCTCGGACCGGGGAGCGCCGGCGCTGCGGCTGCGACCGCGCCCGCCACGCGAGCCGCGCCGGCGGCGCCTGGCCGCTGACAGGCCGTCAGCGTCGTCGTCGCCCGCGCCGGCGGCGCCATCCCCGGCCGGCCCGGCGGTGGGCGGCTCAGTCGGGGGCGGTCCCCCCGGGGAGGGTTGCGGATCGCTGCCGAGAGGCACGACCTGCGGGCGGGTGGAGGGGGCGTCCCCGGGGGTCCCGGAGCTCGCCGGCGCTGCGTCGGACATGGAATCGGTCCCTTCTCATGACGCGCGCTCCGAAGGAGCGGGCGGCGCGCCCGTCGCCACGCTGGGAGCCTCGAGGGGCTCCCACCGGGCGCCGTCGCGCGAAATCCATTGGTGTAGACGTCGGGGGTCGCGCTCCTCGAGGGCGCCCCCGGCTCCGAGGCCGGCGAGGAGCTCCGCCGGGCGGAGGCTCCGGGGCCGGCAGGCCAGCTCGGCCTGCAGCCGGACGCCGCCGGCGTGGGGCGGGCCGGCGGCGCCGAGCACCCGGAGGTCGAGCACCGCCTCACGGACGTCGTCGGTGACCTCCCGCCCCTTGCGGGAGCGGGTCAGCACCAGCGTGGAGTCGGCCAGCAGCTGCTCGCAGCTCACCGCCAGCGCGCCGGGGTCGACCCGGCCCCGCCCGGCCCTGACGGCCACCCACTGCCACGTGCAGGAGGTGACCTCCTCCTGGAGGGAGGCGGCGCCGGCCGGCAGCGCTGCGGCAGCCACGGCGTCGACACCGTCAGGGAGGGCGTCCGACAGGCCCCCGAGCAGCGCCGGCACGTCGCCGCACAGCTCGACACCGCGGTCACCACCGGCGAGCTCCACATCCAGGTACTCGGCCAGCGACTCGTGGCCGGTGGGGAGCGCCAAGCCGAAGCTCACCTTCGGGCGCGGCGTGAAGCCCTCGCTGTAGGCGAGGGGCAGCTGGACCCGGCGGAACGCCCGCTCCCACATGCGGGCGACGTCGCGGTGGCTGGTCCAGCGGACCTTGCCGAGCTTGGTGAAGCGGAGGCGGACCCGTGTCACCGGCTCGCCGCCCCAACGGCGCGGGGCCGCAGCTCGACGGGCACCGACCCGCCACCGCTTTGGTCCTGGCCGGTGCCCTGGCTCCCGCCCGCGGGCGGCAGCGGTGAGGCGACGACGTGCTCGATGCCGTAGCCGGTGCACGCACCGCAGTCGTAGCACGCCGTCCACCTGCAGTCCGGCGTGCCGGCTGCGGCCAGGGCGTCCCGCCACTCCTGCCACAGGAAATCCCGGTGCAACCCGGCCGAGACGTGGTCCCAGGGGAGCAGCTCGTCCTCGGGCCGCTCACGGTGCACATACCACTCGAGCGACAGGCCGTGCGCATCCATGGCCGACGTCCAGCGGCCGAGGTCGAAGTGCTCCGACCACTCCTGGAAGGTGCCGCCCCGGCGCCACACCTCCTCGATGACCGCCCCGACACGCCGGTCCCCCCGGCTGGCGATCCCCTCGGCGACCGACGCCCTCGGGTCGTGCCAGCGCAGCTGCACGCCTGGGTCCCCGCGGGTCGCGCCCCGCAGCAGGCCAACCTTGGCGCACAGCTCCTCGACGGTGTCCTGGCGGAACCACTGGAACGGGGTCTGCGGCTTCGGCACGAACCCGCCGACGGAGGCGGTCACCCTCGGAGCACGCACGTGGCTCCGGCCGACGGCGGCGCAGTTGCGGGCGAGCTCGGCGATGCCGAGGGTGTCCTCCTCGGTCTCGGTGGGCAGTCCGGTGAGGAAGTACAGCTTCAGCCGGTGCCATCCTTGGGAGAAGGCGGCCTCCACGGCGCCGTAGAGCTCCTCCTCCCGGATGAGCTTGTTGATCACCTGGCGCATCCGCCAGGTACCGCCCTCCGGGGCGAAGGTGAGCCCGGTGCGCCGGACCTTCTGGATCTCGGCGGCGACGCCGACCGTGAAGGCATCCACCCGGAGGCTCGGCAGGCTCACCGACACCTGACCGCTGCAGGCGGGGTCGTTGATGATCCCGCTCACGACCTCATCGATGCCGGAGAAGTCGGCGCTCGACAGCGACGTGAGGCTCACCTCGTCGTAGCCGGTCCTGTCCAGGCCGGAGCGCACCATCTCCCGCACCTGGCTGGCAGGCCGCTCGCGGACCGGGCGGGTGATCATGCCCGCCTGGCAGAAGCGGCACCCGCGGGTGCAGCCCCGGAAGATCTCCACGTTGAGCCGGTCGTGGACGACCTCGGTGAGCGGCACCAGCTGCCGGCGGGGGTACGGCCAGGCGCCGAGGTCGGCGACGGTGCGCTTCTCCACCACCGCCGGCACGTCCGGGTACCGAGGGGTGACGGCGACCAGGCGAGGACCGTCGTAGCTGACGTCGTAGAGGCTGGGCACGTACACCCCGCCGACGGTGGCCAGCTCGCGGAGCACCCGGCGGCGGGAGCCCTCGGTGCGGCCGGAGCGCTTCCACGCTGCCACCACCTCGGTGATCTCGCCCACCACCTCCTCCCCGTCGCCGATCACGAACGCGTCGACGAACTCGGCGAGGGGCTCCGGGTTGAAGGTGCAGTGCCCGCCGGCGACCACGAGCGGGTCCTGCGGCCGTCGCCGGCCGGCGTGGACGTCCACGCCGGCAAGGTCGATGCAGTTGAGGACGTTGGTGTACACCAGCTCGGCGGACAGGTTGAAGGCGAGCACGTCGAAGCTGCCTGCGGGACGATGGGTCTCCAGGCTGAACAGCGGCACGCCGGCGCGCCGCATCTCCGCCTCCATGTCCGTCCACGGGGCGTAGCTGCGCTCTGCGGCAGCGTCGCCCCGCTCGTTGAGCAGCTCGTAGAGGATCTGCAGGCCCTGGTTGGGGAGGCCGACCTCGTAGGCGTCGGGGTACACGAGCAGCCACGCCGCCCGGCCCGGACCGTGGGCGGGCACCGTCGCCCCGTCCTCGCACCCGATGTAGCGCGCCGGCTTGTGCACCCGGGCCAGGAGGGGCTCGATCCGCGGCCACAGCGACGTCATCTCCCGACAAAGTGTAGCGGGGAGGCGGCCCGGGGCCGTCCCCCGCCGCGACACCAAGGACTCAGCTGAAGCGGCGCATCCGGACGTTGAGCACGAGCCCGACGCACGCGAACTCGATCAGCAGCGCCGAGCCTCCATAGCTCATCCAGGGCAGCGGGATCCCGGCGACGGGCATCAACCCCATGGTCATGCCGATGTTCTCGAATATCTCGAACACGAAGTAGCCGAGCACCCCAGCGCACACAAGGCGCCCGAAGGCGTCCCGGGACAGCACCGCCGCCTGCCAGGTGCGCCAGATCACGACGAGGAACACGGCGAGCAGTGCGGCGCACCCCACCAGCCCCACCTGCTCGCCGACGGCGCTGAAGATGAAGTCCGTCGACTGGGCGGGCACCTGCGACAGGTTGGTGGCGCTGCCGTGCCCGATCCCCTGGCCTAGGAGGCCGCCGTGGGCGATGGCGTCCTTGGACCTGACGAGGTTGAAGATGGAGGCCCCAGCCGGGGTCTGCAGCAGGCGGGCACTCACGTTGTTGGGCGTGCGGAGGAAGGAGATGATGCGCAGCCTCTGGTAGCCCTTCAGCACGCCGAGCTCGACCACGGCGACGACCGTGACCACGGCGGCGGCGGCCAGGACCGCGAGCAGCCGCCCCCGGGCTCCGCCGACGACGATGACGACGGCCGCGATGGCGAGGAGGACGAGGGCAGACCCGAGCGCCGGCTGCTTGTACACCAGCACGAACGGCACGACCGTGAGCGCCAGGATCACCCCGGCCGCCCGCGCCGGGAGGCGGCCGCGGAAGTGGGCGGCGTAGGCGGCGAGGCAGACGGCGAGGGCCATCTTGGCGAGCTCGGCGGGTTCGAACTGGTAGGGGCCGATCTTGAACCAGGCCTGCGAGCCCGAAACCCGGTGGCCCACGCCGAAGACGGCGACGAGCGCCAGCACCGTGCCGGCGTACAGGAGCCAGGCCCAGTCCCGGTAACGCCGGTAGTCCACCGCGGCGACGGCCAGCATGACGCCTGCTCCGAGGACGACGTACTCCGCCTGCTTCTTGGCCACATAGAGCCCTGAGCGCCCGGCCGTCTCGAGCGGTACCCGCGTCGTGGACCACACCATGACCACGCCGAAAGCCGACACGAGCAACACGGCCCCGATGAGGACGAAATCGAGATGTCGCCAGGCGGAGGGGCCCCGCCGTCGGACGTGGGCTCCGGGAGCGGGGCGCACGTCGGTGAGCATCGTCATGTGGCGCTCCCCGTCGCTGTCGTGTAGGCGGGCGGTTGCAGCTTCTTGTGGAGGATCTGGTCCCAGACCTCCCGCACCACGGGGGCGGCGATCGAGGCGCCGTAGCCGGCGTCCTCCATGAAGCAGTCGATGACGTAACGGGGGCTGCTGGCCGGGCCGAACGACGTGAACACCGACGTCACCTGGCAGCCGCGGCACTGCACCTGAGCGGTTCCCGTCTTGCCGGCGATGCCGGCGTTTGACAGGGATGTGCGGAGGAAGTCTCCGGCGGCGGTGCCGTTGGGGGAGTTGACGACCCCGAGGTAGCCCTGGATCATCGCCGAGCGGTCGGTGGCGCTCAAGGCCACGCTGTGGCCGGCGACGACGGGTTGGAAGCGCTTGATCACCCTGCCGTCCGGCAACTCGACGTCGAGCGCGAGGCGCGGGCGGTAGCGGGTGCCGCCGTTGGCGAAGGTGGAGTAGGCGTTGGCGAGCTGCAGGGGCGTCACCTCGTCCTGCCACTGCCCGATGGCCATCTGGGCGCTGTAGCCGGTGTACCAGGGGCCGCCGCTCGACTTGGGCTCCCTCGCGAGCTGCGCGACCGTCGGGACCCACCCGGGCATCTCGCTGGGCAGGTCGATGCCGGTCGGCTGGGCGAAGCCGTAGCTCCTCGCCACCTTCTGCAGGTAGTCGTCCCCGAAGCTCGAGCGGCCGTCCCACAGGCGGGCGCCGATCATGTTGAAGTAGTTGTCCGACGAGACCGTGAGGGCCGTGGCGAGGTCGATGTAGCCGGCGCCGATCCCGTTGTCGTCGTGGAAGAGCTGGTTGCCGATCCGGATGACGCCGGCGGTGTCGTTGAAGATGTAGTTGGGCGTCACCAGCCCGGACTCGAGCCCGGCGGTGGCGGTGACCAGCTTGAAGGTCGAGCCGGGAGCGAACTGCCCCTGGATGGCCAGGTTCTCGAAGACCCCCGGCTCCTTGGCGAGCTGGCGGTACTCGGTCTTCGTGATGCCCTGGTCGAACCAGTTGGGATCGTAGGCCGGCTCGGTCGCCATGGCGACGATCTGGCCGTTGCGCGGGTCCTCGGCGACGACCGCCCCCGCGGGCGCCTTGTAGTGGCCCGCCTGCGGTGACGCCGGCATCCCCCGCGCCGCCTTCTCGCCCTGGAGGATCGCCTCGTCGGCGACCTGCTGGAGTCTGGCGTCGATGGTGAGGCGGAGGTTGTCGCCCGGTACCGGCGGGATCGAGCGGTACACGCCGAGCACCTGGTCCTGGGCGTTGACCTCGTACTCGATCCGGCCGGGGATGCCGGCGAGGTAGCGCTCGTACTCCTCCTCGAGCCCGGCCTGGCCGACGATGTCGCCGGCGGCATAGTGCTTCGCCGGGTACGCCTTCTGCAGGATCGGGAGCTCCTGGGCGGTGACCTGCCCCACGTAGCCGAGCAGCTCGCCGGCGGACTCGCCGAGCGGCGTGACGTAAGGCGTGTCAGCGGTGGTGGCGGCCACCTCCCCCACCGGGAACAGCGAACGGTGCTCCTGGATGTAGAGGATCTGCGCCGCCGAGGCGCCGAGGTAGATCGGGACGGGAGCGAGCGGCGAGTACTGGTTGTTGAGGATGGCCGCCCTGGTCGCCTCGACGGTCATGCCGAGCAGGGCAGCGAGGCGGGAGACGAGGCCGGTGTCGGAGGCGGCCGCCTGAACGTCCTCGATCACCGGGACCTGCCGGTTGGCGACGAGGACCCGCCCGTAGCGGTCGAGGATCTCGCCGCGGGGAGCAGGGACGTACACCGTCACGTAGGACGCCGCCACCACCTGCTTGTCGGCTGCGGGCGCCTGGACCACCTGGAGGAACCAGAGCCGCACCAGCAGCGAGGCGAAGAGGCATCCGACGACGACCAGGATCACCGTGAGGCGGAACCGGGTGGAGTCGGTGTGCTCGGGGACGGTCACCACCTACTACCTATCACCCGGCCACGAGCGCGTCGGTGCGTCCCAGCCGATCGGCGCCGCTGGTGCCTCGGGCGGCGCGTCTCATCACGGCGGTGACCGGGATCACGAGGGCGGCGTTCCAAACGGCCTCCACCATGCCGACGCGCACCAGCCACGTCTTGCCGGCGGCGGTGAAGGCCCCCTGGCCGGAGAGCGCACCGACGACGAGGAGCACGATCATGCCCCCGGCGGTGGCCGCCAGCCCGACCAGCGGTTGGACGGGCCGGCCCTCGGGCAGGACGTGGAGGCGAGCCCATCCGACGGCGAAGCCGACGAGGCACCACGAGAGGGCGTACACCCCGAGCGGGGTGGCCGTCAGGGACAGGTCGGCGAGAAGGCCGGCCGAGAACCCGATGAAGGCGCCCGCCCCCGGTCCGGCTGCCAGCCCGCCGGCGACCGCCAGGAGCAGCATGAAGTCGGGCGCCACCCCCCCGATGCGGAGGTCGGCGCCGAAGGTGGTCTGCACCACGATCCCGCAAAGCAGCACGGCGGCGATGCGCAGGCGCGCCGCGTTGGCCGGGCTCACTGCGGGGACCACAGCAGGACGTCCACGTAGCCGAGCCGGGCCGCGTTCACGAACGGGGTGACGGTGGCCACCGGCTCGAGCTCTCCGGGTGGCACGGAGACGGTGGCGATGCGCCCGACGGGGATGCCCGGCGGGAAGAGCTCCATCTGCAGACCGGAGGTCGAGAGGACCTCCCCCCTTGCCAGCTTGGGGACCGGCGCGCTCGCCGGCACGACCGTGACCCGCATGGAGTCGCCTGGCCCCTGCCCGGCCGCCGACCCGGTGTTGTGGTCCGGCAGGCTGACGCCGACGACGAACGTCGGGTCGGTGATCAGGTCCACCGTGGCGGTGTGGGCGGTGACGGCGACGACGCTGCCGGCGAGGCCGCCGGCGGCGACGACCGGTTGACCGACGAGGACGCCGGCGGAGCGCCCCCGGTCGATCGTGACGGAAGCGGAGAAGTTGGAGGAGCCAATGTTGATGATCTGCGCCGTCACCTTGGGGATGCCGGCGACGAACGGCAGGTGTTGGAGGGCCAGGACCTGGTCGGCCTGCTGCTGGTAGAACGCCGAGGTGGCCTCGGTGGCGCGCAGCCGGTCGAGCTCGGTGCGCAGCCGGATGTTCTCCGCCTGCAGCCGGCCGTAGTCGACGGCACCGGTGAAGAAGTTGCCGACGGGACGCAGGGCGGCGTGGATGCCCGACTGGACCGGCGCCAGCACGGCGTTGAACGCCCCGCGCACGCCTTGCAGGGTCGAGCGGCCCCGGCCGCTGGCATCGAGGCTGATGAGGGTCAGCGACACCAACACGAGCAGGGCGACCACGTACCGCAGTCGCGCCGGGCGGCGGACGAGAGCCAACCAGGCTTCAGCGGACGTTGGCGGACATGAGGACCGCCTTCAGCGCTTCGAACTCCTCCAGGCACTGCCCGCTGCCGATCACCACGGAATGGAGGGGGTTGTCGGCGATCACGATGGGCATGCCGGTCTCTGCCATCAGCCGGGCGTCGAGGCCGTGCAGCAGGGCGCCGCCGCCGGTCAGCACGATGCCCTGCTCCATGATGTCGGCGGCCAGCTCCGGTGGCGTCTTGTCCAGGGTCACCTTCACCGCGTCGACGACCGCAGCGACCGGCTCCTCGATCGCCTCGCGGATCTCCTCGGTGCTGGTCACGATCGTCTTGGGCAGGCCCGTGATCAGGTCCCTGCCCCGGATCTCGGCGTGGAGCTCTTCCTCCAGCGGGCACGCCGACCCGAGGGCGATCTTGATCTCCTCGGCCGTGCGCTCGCCGAGGGCCAGGCTGTACTCCTTCTTGATGAACTGGATGATCGCCTCGTCGAGCTCGTCGCCGCCGATGCGGACCGACTGGCTGGTCACGATGCCACCGAGAGAGATCACGGCCACCTCGGTCGTGCCCCCGCCGATGTCGACGACCATGTTGCCGGTCGGCTCGTGCACCGGCAGGCCCGCCCCGATGGCAGCGGCCATCGGCTCCTCGATGATGTGGGCCGGCTTGCGGGCGCCCGCCGACTCGGCCGCCTCCTGGACCGCCCGCTGCTCGACACCGGTGATGCCCGACGGGACGCAGATCACCATCCGGGGCTTGGCGGCGAAGCGGTGCGATCCGTGCACCTTGCGGATGAAGTAGGCGAGCATCTTCTCGCAGATGTCGAAGTTGGCGATGACGCCGTCGCGCAGCGGCCGGATCGCCTGGATGTGGCCCGGAGTGCGGCCGATCATCCGCTTGGCGTCGGCACCGACGGCGAGCGGGCGGTCGTCCTTCACGTTGACGGCGACCACGGACGGCTCGTTGAGCACGATCCCGCGGCCCCGGACGTAGATGAGGGTGTTGGCGGTACCCAGGTCGACGGCCATGTCGCGGCCGAAGAACCCGGAGAAGAAGCTGTCGGACACGGGACGGAGCCTCCTGTCTGCGGGTCCGGGACGCCGGACAAGGCTACCGGGCGGCGGCCGCCGGGTCCACCCGCCGGACGGCGGAAATCCCGCTCAGCCGGCCAGCGCCGGGAAGAAGATGCCGATCTCCCGCCTGGCCGACTCCGGCCCGTCGGAGCCGTGTACCAGGTTCTCGGTCATCTCCGTGCCGAGATCGCCCCGGATGGTCCCGGGAGCGGCCTCCGCCGGGTTGGTCGCCCCCATGAGGGTGCGCACGACCCTCCAGGTGTCGGCCGGCCCCTCGACGACCATGAACATTGCTGGCGAGCGGGTGATGAAGGAGATGAGGTCCTGGAAGAAGGGCTTGCCCTCGTGTTCGGCGTAGTGCCGGGCGGCGGTGTCCCGGTCGAGCGTGCGCAGCTCGGCGGCGACGAGCCGCAACCCCTTGCGCTCCAGCCGGGCGAGGATCTCGCCGGCGAGACCCCGGGCGACGGCGTCCGGCTTGGCGATGACGAGTGTCCGGTCCATGACGGGCCGCAGGCTACCTGTTACGACGGGCGCACCCCGAGCGCCGCCCGGGCGGCGCCGACGACGTAGAGGGAGCCGGCGACGAGGATCAGGTCGTCGGGGTGCGCCGACTCCATCGCCGCCGCGACGGCGTCGGCGACCGTCTCGCGCTCGAGCACCTGGCGCACCCCGAGCTTGCGGGCGGCGGACGCTACCTCGTGGACGGGCTGGGCGCGCGGCGACGGAGGGGCGCAAGCCACGACCAGCCGTGCGCTGCCAGCACGGAGCGCTTCCAGCATGCCGGCGGCGTCTTTCCCTCGGAGCAGACCCACCACCAGGATGCGGCTGCGGGCCCCGGCGAACTCCTCGGCCACCGCCGCCGCCGCCCGGCTCGCGCCCTCCTCGTTCTTGGCCCCGTCGAGCACGACGACCGGCCGGTGCCCAACCACCTCGAGGCGACCGGGCGAGGCCGTCGCGCCTGCCGCCTCCCGCACCAGCTCCTCCTCTACGGGCGCCTCGAACATCGCCTCCACCGCGGCGACCGCCGTCGTGAAGTTGGCCCCCTGGTGGCGACCGTGCACGCCCAACCAGACGCCCTCGTAGGTTGCCCCCGGCGTCCGGATGTCGAGCGTGCGCCCACCTACTGCCATGTCGTTGCGGGTGCAGGCGTAGTCGCGCCCGGACCACCACAGCCGCCGGGGTGCCTCCCGCTCGAAGATCGCCAGGAGCTCCGGGTCCTCGTCGCCGAGCACGAGCGTCGAGCCCGGCTTCACGATCCCCGCCTTCTCCCCGGCCACGTGGGCCCGCGTGGGACCGAGGAGCTCGAGGTGGTCCAAGCCGATGTTGGTGACCACCGCCACGGCTCCGTCGACCACGTTGGTCGCATCCCACCGCCCGCCTATCCCGACCTCGACTACGGCCAGGTCCACCGGAGCGTCCGAGAACCACCGCAGCGCCGCCGCCGTCACCAGCTCGAACCAGCTCGGGGACCCCGCCGCCACCAGTGGCTCGACGCCGGCCAGGTCGGAGAGCACCGCCGCCAGCTCGGCGTCCGATATCGGCTGGTCGTCGATCCTCAGCCGCTCGTTGATCCGCTCCAGGTGGGGGCTCGTGTACGTGCCGACCGACAGCCCCTTCGCCATCAGCAGCATCGTGATCGCCCGTGACGTCGAGGTCTTGCCGTTGGTGCCGGTGACGTGGATCACCGGCGCCGCCGCCTCGGGGTGGCCGAGGACGTCGACGAGGCTCCGCATGCGCGCCGGGTCAGGAGGACCGACGGGGCGCTCCCCGAGCATGCGCTCGAGGTTCTGGTGGCGATCGAGCCAGGCGAGCGCGTCTCCGAGGTCCATCACGGCACGAGGCGCCACAGCGCTACCGTACGAGCAGGATGGTGGCTCAGCTCGCCACCCGCCGGGGGCTGGCCTCCCCACTCAACTGGCGGCCCTCCGGGGGCGGGCCTCTTTGTGCGCCGGTTCGGCCGTGCGCGGCACGAGGGTCGGGTTGACCCGCTCCAGCACCACGGAGCGGTCAACGACGCACTGGCCGATGTCGTTGCGGCTCGGCAGGTCGTACATCACCTCCAAGAGGACCTCCTCCAGGATGGCGCGAAGCCCCCTGGCGCCGGTCCCGCGGAGCAGTGCCTGCTCGCCCACCGCCTCCAAGGCGTCGTCGGTGAACACCAGCTCGACGTTGTCGAGCTCGAACACCCGCCGGTACTGCTTGATGAGAGCGTTCTTCGGCTCATTGAGGATCCGCACCAGTGCGTGCAGGTCGAGGTTGGAGACGGCGCCGATGACCGGCAGGCGCCCGACGAACTCGGGGATCAGCCCGAACTTGAGCAGGTCCTCGGGGAGCACCTGGGCGAGCAGGTCGCCCTCACCCCGCTCGTCGGCCCGGCGGATGTCGGCGCGAAAGCCGATGCCCTGCCGTCCGAGACGGCTCTCGATGAGCCGGTCCAAGCCGGCGAAGGCACCGCCGCAGATGAACAGGATGTTGGTCGTGTCGATCTGGATGAACTCCTGGTGGGGATGCTTGCGACCCCCCTGCGGCGGCACCGACGCCGTCGTCCCCTCCAGGATCTTCAGGAGGGCCTGCTGCACGCCCTCGCCCGACACGTCCCGGGTGATCGAGGGGTTCTCGCTCTTGCGGGCGATCTTGTCGATCTCGTCGATGTAGATGATCCCCGTCTCGGCCTTCTTGACGTCGTAGTCCGCCGCCTGGATCAGCTTGAGGAGGATGTTCTCGACGTCCTCGCCGACGTAGCCGGCCTCGGTGAGCGCCGTGGCGTCGGCGATGGCGAAGGGCACGTTGAGCAAGCGCGCCAGCGTCTGGGCAAGGAACGTCTTGCCGCAACCGGTCGGCCCGAGGAGCAGTATGTTGGACTTCTGCAACTCCACGTCGTTGTCGCTGTACCCACCCGCCTGGACCCGCTTGTAATGGTTGTAGACGGCGACCGACAGGATCTTCTTGGCCCGCTCCTGGCCAATGACGTAATCGTTCAGGAACTCGAAGATCTCCGTGGGCTTGGGCAGCTCGTCGAAGTGAACCTCGGAGCTCTCGGAGAGCTCCTCCTCGATGATGTCGTTGCAGAGGTCTATGCACTCGTCGCAGATGTAGACGCCCGGACCGGCGATCAGCTTTTTCACCTGCTTCTGCGACTTGCCGCAGAAGGAGCACTTGACCAGGTCGCTCGGCTCCCCAAACTTCGCCATCCCGCTCCCCTCCGCCTCGATCAGCCGACGCCGGCGGCCTGTGGGACCCCGGCGAGCTCCCGGGTCGTGATGACCTCGTCGATGAGACCGTAACGCATGGCCTCGTCAGCGCTCATGATGAAGTCACGATCGGTATCCGCGGCGACCTTCTCCACTGACTGGCCGCTGTCGGCGGCGAGCATCTCGTTGAGCAGGTCCCGCATCCGCAGGATCTCCTTCGCCTGGATCTCGATGTCGGCGGCCTGACCGGCCGCCCCTCCGTAGGGCTGGTGGATCAGGATGCGGGCGTGGGGCAGGGCGAAGCGCTTGCCCTTGGTGCCGCCCGCCAGGATGACGGCTGCCGCCGAGGCCGCCTGGCCGTAGCAGAACGTGGAGATGTCGTTCTTGACGAACTTCATCGTGTCGTAGATGGCGAACAGCGCCGTGATCTCGCCGCCCGGCGAGTTGATGTACAGGCTGATGTCCTTGTCCGCGTTCTTGTACTCGAGGTAGAGCAGCTGGGCGCACACAGCGTTGGCCACGTAGTCGTCGATCGGCGTGCCCATGAAGATGATGTTCTCCTCGAGCATCCGCGAGAAGAGGTCGTAGCCCCGCTCACCCCGGTTGGTCTGCTCGAAGATGCCCGGGACGTGATACTGGGCTCGAGGGTTGATCACGCTTCTCCACTCTCCGGGGCGGCGGTCGGGGCTTGCTCTGCGGGTTCGGCCTCGCCCGGAACTTCCGGGCTGAGAAGGGATCGGTCGACGGGCTGGCCGTCGGGGTCGACGAGCTCGACGTGCTCGACGAGCCACTCGAGGGCTTTGGACTTCTTCAGGTCCGAGCGTACCGCGGGCATCTGTCCGGCGCGTTGGAGCTTGGAGCGCAGCGCCGCGGGCTTCTGCCCGTAGGCCGTCGCCAGACGCTCGATCTCGGCGTCGACCTCCTGGTCTGTGACGTCGATGCCTTCCGCGTCGGCGACGGAGCGCAGCGCAAGATCCGCCTTCACGGCCGGGACGGCCTCGCTGCGCAGGCCGGCGACCACCTGCTGCTCGTCCTGGCCGGTCGCCTGCAGGTACCGGCTGATCGACACCCCTTGGGTCTCGAGGCGGTGGGCGAAGTCATGGGCGCGGCGCTCGAGCTCGGCCTGCACGAGCGGCTCCGGCGCGTCGATGTCCACCAGCTCGACGAGCGCCTCGAGGGTGCCGTTGCGCCACGCGTACAGGCCCTCCACCTTCCTCACCGCCTGCAGGCGCTCACGGATGTCGGCGCGCAACTCCTCCACCGAGTCGAACTCCGATGCCTCGGCGGCCCATCCGTCGTCGGCGGCGGGAAGGACCTTCTCCTTCACGTCCTTCACGAGGACCTGGAGGTTCACAGGCCCGTCGGGCAGCTCCGCGTCGAAGGCCAGGATGTCGCCGGGCTTGGCGCCCCGCAGCCTGTCGTCCAGCTCGGGCAGGACCGACGCGCTGCCGAGCTCGTAGAGGAAGTCGTCGGCCGACAGCCCGGCGACGGGCTCGCCATCACGCCTGGCAGACAGGTCGATCGTCAGGTTGTCGCCGTCCCGGGCGCGGCGGTCGACGGGTGACAGCTCGCCGAAGTTGGCACGCAGGCGGTCGATCTGAGCCTCCACGTCAGCGTCGCTCACCAGCGGGCTCGGGACGTTCACCCGCAGCCCCTGGTACCCGGCGAGCTTCAGCTGGGGGCGGACCTCGACGACGGCGTCGAAAGCGACCGGACCGGCGTCCTCGCCGGCGGTGATGTCGATCTCGGGAGGAGCGATCGCGTCGACGCCATGCTCTTGCAGGGCCTGGGCGTAGTAGTCGGGCAGCGAGTCCCGCAGGGCCTCGACCCGGCCGGCCCCGGCACCGAGACGGGCCTCGATGATGCGACGGGGCGCCTTGCCAGGCCGGAATCCCGGGATGCGGACCTCCCGGGCGATCTTGCGAAAGGCGGTATCGATGCTGCGCTCGAACTCCTCCTCGTCGACCTCGACGGACACCTTGACCTTGTTGCCCTCGAGGGGCTCGACGATCGTCTTCATAGGAGGTCCCGAGTCTACCGACCCCGCCCTCCCGGGACGGCGGACCGCGGGTTCCCCGAGCCGGCGTAGACTGGCGGGCACCGGGGAGTGGCGCAGCGGTAGCGCACCTGCTTTGGGAGCAGGAGGTCGGGGGTTCGAATCCCCCCTCCCCGACGGAACGGACGGAACGGACGGAGGGTCAGCGACAGAGCTGACCCCAAGAGCGGGCGACGGGGATCGAACCCGCGTGTCGGACTTGGAAGGACCGCGCTCTGCCATTGAGCTACGCCCGCGAGCCTCATGAGGATAACCCACTGCCGGTCCTTGCAGGCGTTCGCGGCGGAGGGTCCGCCAAGACCAGCGCAGCCGATGCCAGACTTGCCAGATCCCCCGGTTCGGCGCCGCCGCGTCGGGGGTGAGCCTGCCCGCCGGAATGGGAGCGTGCCGTGCCACCCAAACCGTGGGATCGCCCGCCGCCGGCGACCCGAGCCCCCTGCCATGCGCCGGCGCCGGCGCCGGAAGGCTGGCCCCGGCGCCTCGGGCGGTGACCGCCCTGCTCGGCCCCATCCTCCTCGCAGCGGCAGGAGGCGGCGCCGCCTCCGCCGCGGTCAGCGCCGTCCGCCGCCGTGGCCCCGACCGCCGGTTGGACCTGTTCCACCGCATGACGTGCCAGCTGCTCGAGTCGCACGACCCCCAAGAGGAGCTCGCGCTGGTGCTCGGCGAGTTGCGACGGCTGCTCAACGCCGGGGCGACCGAGGCGCTCCTCGTCGAAGGTGACGGGTGGCGACGGACGGAGCTGGTCGGCGTGCAGGCCGGGGCGCACGAGCACTGCGGGCCGGGGCGACCCTCCGAGCTGACGACGCTGCCGCCCATGCCGGCCCACCTGGATCAGCTCCCCGGGCCCGGGCATCGGTGGGCAGACGTGCGGGACCGGCTCGGACCAGGCGTCGTCGTCGCCCCCGTGCGCTCCGACGGGGCCGTCATCGGCATGGTCGGCGCGGGCCAGCCGGTCGGGCGGAGAAGGTTCTCCCCCGCCGATCTGCGCCTGCTCGGCGCTGTGAGCAACCAGCTGGCCGCGGTGCTCGACCGCAGCAGGCTGCACCAACAGCTGCGCCACGACGCCACCCATGACCGGCTGACGGGTCTCCTCAACCGGCTCGGCTTCTCCGAGCAGCTCGCGTGCCACTGCACGTCCGGCGCAGTCCTGCTCATGGACCTCGACGGCTTCAAGGACGTCAACGACGCTCTCGGCCATCGGGAGGGTGACCGGCTCATCGTTGAGGCTGCCGCGAGGGTCTCCGGCGGCCTTGCACCACATGGGAGGGTGGCGCGCGTCGGCGGCGACGAGTTCGGTGTCCTGCTCCCGGAGGCCGGGCGCCAGGAAGCGGCCCGGGCCGCCGGCGCCGTCCTATCGGCGCTCCGTGAGCCATTCCGCGTCGGGGGCGTCTCCGTGGAGATCGGCGCGAGCGTCGGAGTGGCAGTCCGCGACGGAGGGGGCGACCCCGACCGCCTGCTGCTCGAGGCGGAGGTGGCCATGTACGCCGCGAAGTCCTCGCGACGTGGCTGGGAGATCTACGACCCGGAGCACCACCCAACGACCCGGGAGCGGTTGTCGATGGCCGCTGACTTGCGCCGGGCGATCGACCACGCCGAGCTCGACGTCTACTACCAGCCCAAGCTGGACCTGCGGGACGGATCCGTTCCCGGCGTCGAGGCGCTTGTCCGCTGGCGCCACCCGCGGCGGGGGTTGCTCGGCCCGGAAGCCTTCATCGCAGAGGCCGAGCAGGCGGGGCTGATCCCGGGGCTGACGTTCTTGGTGCTCGAGGCGGCGGTCGTCCAGCAACGCGCCCTCCGGCAAGGGGGATTCGACCTCGAGATGGCCGTAAACCTCTCGTTGAGATCGATGGTTGAGCCGGACTTCCCAGAGCGGGTGGCCGAGGTCCTTCGCCGCCACGGCATGCCAGCCTCGGCACTGACCCTGGAGATCACCGAGAGCAGCGTGATGACCGACCCCGCCCGCACGATCAGCATGCTGGGCCGCTTGGCCGAGATGGGAGCGACGATCTCGGTCGACGACTTCGGCACCGGGTACGCGTCGCTGTCGCACCTGAAGCGCCTGCCAGCGGGTGAGATCAAGATCGACCGGAGCTTCGTCGCCGGCATGCTCGACGAAGCGCGCGACGCGGCGATCGTCGCCTCCACGATCGCCCTGGCCCGCAACCTCGGGGTACGGGCGGTCGCCGAGGGGGTGGAGGACGGCGCCACCTGCGCTGCCCTCGCCGAGCTCGGTTGCGACTGCGCCCAGGGGTACTTCGTCGGCAAGCCAATGGCCGTCGACCAACTCGGGCGGTGGCTCGTCGCCGACGGCCGCGCCGTGCAGACGACCCCTGCCGATACCTTCGGCGCCTGACTGCCACTATCCTAGAGGGCGCCGCGCCGAGCGCGGTTCCCTCCGATGCGCGAGACCTCCCTCCCCCGGTCGCGGCGGTTGCTCCTGGCTGTATGTCTCGGCGCCGCCGTCCTCACCGTGACACCCGCCGAGCGCGCCGGGGCGGCACCCGCTGCTGCCGGCCCGACCTGGTCGGTGCTGTCGCCGCCCGCTCCGGGACCCGCCCTGCGTGGCGCATCGGCGGCGTACGACGCCGCCAACGGCACCGTCGTCGTCTTCGGTGGCCTGCAAGCCAACGGCGCCCTGTCCGACCACACCTGGGTGTGGGACGGCACGACCTGGACGATGGCGAAGCCGTCGCCCTACGACCTGTCGCCGCCGGCGCGGGTGGACGCGTCCATGGCCTACAACGCCGCTCTCAACCAGCTGATCCTCTTCGGTGGCAAGGGCCCCGGCGGCGTGCTGCTCGACGACACCTGGGAGTGGAACGGTGAGTCCTGGGTCCAGGTCCAGGCGCCGACCACACCCGGTGCCCGGGCCGGCGCCGCCCTGGCGACCGACGCCCGTGGGCGGCTGGTGCTCTTCGGCGGCTACGGCACGAGCAACGCAGCCACCTCCGGCCCGCCACCGACGACCATCACAACCACCACGACGGTCCCGCCGTCGAGCACCACCTCCCCGAGCACGTCATCGACAACCACGCCGGCGTCGTCGACAACGACGTCCTCCTCCACCGGTAGCCCTGCCTCGGGCCTCTCCCCGACATCGACCGCACCACCCAATCCGTCTACTACGGCTGTCGCGCCGTCACAGACAGCGCGCAGCCAGGGGGCGACGGCCGGCCAAGGGCTGCGCCACCACAGCACGGCCCCTTCGCTGCTCAACGACACTTGGGTCCTCGAGTCGACCCCGGAGGGTGACAACTGGGCGGCGGTGGACACGCCCGTGCACCCCCCGGCCAGCCTCGGCGCGTCATTCGTCAGCGAGGGTGGCCGCACGATCCTCTTCGGCGGCACGACCTCGACGCTCGCTCTCACCGCCGACACGCCCGTGCCCGGCAGCTCGCTGCTGGCAGGAACGTGGAACTGGAACGGCGGCAGCTGGCAGCTGCTGCGCCCCGGCGGCGCACCGCCGGCGCGCACCGGTGCAGTCGCCGTCGACGACACCGCTCTCGGCACCCTCGTCCTCTTCGGCGGTGACGGCCCCCGCGGACCACTGAACGACGTTTGGGCGCTGACCGGGACACACTGGCGGCGCCTGGCCACCTCGCCACCCCCCGCCGCCCGGTTCGGGGCCGTCGGTGTGTACGACGCCGCCAGCCGGCAACTGGTCCTCCTCGGGGGCGCCGGACCAACCGGCCGGCCGATCGGCGGAACGGTCGTCCTCACGGCCACCCCACCGCTCAGCATCCCCTCTGGCACCTCTGGCACCGGCGTCCCAGCGCGCTACGGCGGCCGCGGCAACACCGGGCCGGGCTCGACCACCGCGGCGGACGGATCGCCGCCGGTGTCCGTTGCCCCGGTCAACGTCGCGCCGCAGGTCCACCCCGGCGACGTCATCACGTTGTCCGGTAACGGCTTCGCTCCACGGGCCCGCATCCGGATCAGGTTCGGCCCCGACCACCGGCTCGTGGCCGTCACCACCGCGAACGGGAGCGGGGCCTTCCGGGTCGAGGTGACCGTGCCCGACATGGGCAGCATCGGGCCAAATGACTTCGAAGCCATCGGCGCCGGCCCACACGGGCCGATCCATCTCGTCACACCCGTCCGCGTCGCCGCCTTCATCACCTCGACCGGGCCATCCCCCGCCACCAGCCTCGGTCTCGTGGTCATCGCCCTGGCTGTGCCCGCCTTGACGCTCCTGATGATGAGCGCCACGCGCCGGAGGCGTCAGCGGGCGGGTCCCGCCGTCCCCCGGCCCTGATCCTGCGACCCTGGTCCTGCGTCCCAGTCGCCACGAAAGGCGACCCATCGCCTCTCGGTCCCGACGCCACGCAGGGTTCACCCCCTGAGCGCCGTCGTGCGCAAGAATCGGGGCATGCGACCGGCGCACCCGGTGGACGATGCGGCGACCACTGTCGCCCGGCTGTTCATCCGCTGGACACGAGCGGTCTTGCGCTGGCTCGGCGGCCGACGACGCCCGGGCCGAGGGGAGCAGGCGCCGGCCCTGCCGGCAGCCGCGGCGCCAGCCGCGGCGCGTGCCATCGGTCCCGGCCAAACCTTCCAGCTGCCCGCGCACGTTTCCTTCCTGACGTCGTCGGCGGCGACCAACGGGTGCAGCCCCCGGCCCACCCACCACACCCCTGCCGAAGGCACCGGGGCCAGCAGTCACGATCCCGCGCCGGCCGTCGGGCGTGGGGCACCGGCACTTCCCTTCGAGGCCGTCCCCTGCGCCGACGCCTTCCCCTGGCCGCTGCTGGCCGGGTCGGCGGCGGCGGCGGAGCCCGATGCCAGCGCCGGCGCGCCACCAGCGGCCGCTGTCGGTCCTGCCACCGTGTGGGCGGCGGCGCTCATGCACCCCTCTGACCCGCTGCTGGCCCCAGCACCGCCACCAGCGTGGACGGTGAGCGTCGTCCTCGTCAACGAGGGCGCAACCATCCCGGACGGCGCGGTCGGCTCCGTGCTGCGGCAGTCGTACCCTGCCTGGGAACTGCTCCTCGTCGCCACCGTCGACGGGCCGCCGCCGTCCGTGGCGATGGGAGACCCCCGCGTCCGCCTGCTCCTGGCGCCGGGCGCCGACGCCCCGACGGCGCGGGCGCTCGCGCTGGCCGCGGCGAGCGGCATGTTCGTCGCCTATCTGGGCGCAGCCGAACGGATGGCCCCGTGCTGGCTGGCGTCCGTCGTGGCGACGCTTGCGGACCTGCCGGCGGCCGATGTGGTCGTGGGTGAGCGCATCGCGTTTGCCGGAGACCTCGACGTCGCGTTGGACCTCCCGCCGGCCGCCCAGGCGGGTCTCGCCCAGCGCTGCATCGACGATGTGGCGAGCCTCAGCGCCGTGGCCCACCGGCGCAACGCACTCGGGGCGTGGCTACCGACCGACGATCCCTCCTCCCAGCTCGCGGTCCTCACGAGCGCGCAGGCACACCGGCGGATATGCGTCGCTGCCGTCGTCGAGCCGTTGGTCGACCTCCGGCCCTCCCGGCACCCTCACGACGTGGAGCAGGCGAGCTCCGACGGGAACCTCCGGCGGGGAGAGGGCATCCCCGTCCCGACCCATCCCGCCTGACGGCCGTGGCCGACCGACCCGGGCCCGGGTCACTGACGTGGCGGCTCATGGGTGACATCCGGGGGCTGTTGCTGGCCCCGGCCACCCTCGTCCTGCAGGTCGCTCACCCCACCGTCGGTGTGGCCGTTGACCAGCACTCCGACTTCGTGGCCCACCCCTGGCGCCGCCTGCTGCGGACGATGCACTCGTCGATCCGCTTCACCTACGGCGCCGGCCCGGTCGCCGAGGCCGAGGCTGCCAGGCTGCGGCGGGTGCACGAGGGCATCCGGGGCTTCGATTCGCAGGGGTCGCCGTACTCGGCCTTCGACCCGGAGGCGACCGCGTGGGTGCATCTCACCCTGGGCCGGTTCGGCGTCGAGATCCAGCAGGTCTTTGCCACCCCGCTGCCGCGGCCCGAGCTCGACGCCTTCCTCGCCGAGTGGCGCCAGGTCGGAGGGCTCCTCGGGGTCGATGACGACCTCTTGCCACGCGACTGGGGCGCCTTCGGTGAGTACTTCGACGACATGGTCGACAACACCCTCCAAGACAACGCGGCGGTGCGCGACGTCCTCCGCTCGGTCGCCCGCCCGATAGCACCGTCGCGCCTCGTCCCAGCGGCGGCGTGGCGGCCGGTCGCCCAGCGCGCCGGGGACCTCACGACGCTGTTCACGGTGGGAACGCTGCCGGCGGTGCTACGCCACCGCCTCGGTCTGGCTTGGTCACCCGACGACGAAGCCCGGCTGCGCCGGAGGTCTGCCATGATCGGCAGCGCCGTCACGAGGTTGCCCCCGCCCCTGCGCTACTACCCGCAGATCGCTCCCCACGCCGCTGCGGCGTGGTGGCGGCAGCGGGACCGGGGCTGAATCCCGACCCGCTCGGCCTCACTCCTTGCCGCCGACCTCCTCCGCAAGCCGCCTCACCGCCACCAGGCCATCGGATGGCGCGACCCCTGCTCTGGCGACCAGCCAGCACGACACTGGCGCGGCGATTCGCTCCGAGGCATGGGCGGCCACACCGGCGAGGCCGAGGAGTGCGTCGAGCTCGGCGCCGTCGGGCGGCGGGGTCCCCAACTCGGCGGCAAGGCGGACGATCCAGTCGGCTGCGGCGAGGGCCATGGGCGCCGAGCGTACCCAGGTACCGGGCTGGCCGGCTCGACGACAACCAGCGCTGGAACAGGCGCCGTCACTGGCGAGGTATGCCTGATGCAGCATCCGTCGGCCATCTCGATCTCTCCTAACCTCACGCGCATGGACCACGCCTGGCCGCGCCCCGTTCCGCTCGTCGGCGATGCGACGTCGGCGGCCCAGCGTGCCGCCGATCCAGCGGGATGGGCCTTCGACCGAGCGACGGTGATGGCGCTACACGCAGTCGTCGCGGCGAGGCGGGACGTCCGCCGCTTCCGGCCCGACGAGGTGCCGCCGGAGATGGTGGAGCAGGTGCTCATGGCGGGCCATCAGGCCCCGTCCGTCGGGCACTCCCAACCCTGGCGATTTGTCGTCGTGCGGGATCAGAGAACGCGCGACCACGCAGCGCTCATGGCCGACCGTGAGCGGCTTCGACAGGCCGAGATGCTCACCGAAGAGCGAAGGTCGCGACTACTCGACCTGCAGCTCGAAGGCATCAGGGAGGCTCCGGTCGGGGTGGTCGTCGCCTGTGACCGGCGGGTGCCGGCCGCAGGCGTGCTCGGACGGGCCAGCTTTGGCGATGCTGACATGTGGAGCTGCGCCTGCGCCGTCGAGAACATGTGGTTGGCGGCGCGGGCAGTCGGGCTCGGCCTCGGCTGGGTGACGCTGTTCCAACCCGAGGAGCTGGCGGGGCTGCTGGGCCTGCCGCAAGGGATCGAGACGCTGGGTTGGCTCTGCATCGGGTGGCCGGACGAGCGGCCCCCAAGCCCCGGATTGGAGCGGCACGGCTGGTCGGAGCGCATGCCGCTCGACGACGTCATCGTGGAGGAGCGTTGGCCGTCCGCTGACGAGCCGGCGGCTCCTGTGTCGCACCTGGCCGGTCCCGAGCCTGCGTCGGTCGTCGCCGGGCGCGACGAGGGTGACCATCGGCTGACCGTTCCCGGCTCCCTCGGGGTGCTCGACCTCGTCGTGAACCGGGTCCTGGCGCTTCGACCGGAACCGCCGACATCGGGAACGCTCGTCGTCGCGGCCGGCGACCATCCGGTGACGAGGCATGGGGTGTCTGCCTTCTCCCCTTCGATCACAGGCGATGTGCTGGCGGCCACCCGAGCCGGCGTGTCGCTTGGGGCGGTGACGGCACGCGAGGCCGGTCTGGCCGTCGAAGCGGTGCACGCCATCGCCACCCGTCAGACCGGCGACATGGTCGCCGCTGACGCACTTGATCCCGTCGACGTCGAGGTCCTCTTCCGCTCGGGAGAGGAGATCGGGCGACGGCTCGGCGAGGACGGGCTTGTCTGCCTCGGGGAGGTCGGCATCGGCAACACGACGGTGGCGGCCGCCCTGGCCTGCGCCTTGCTGGGGATGGACGTGGACGAAGCCGTCGGTCTGGGTGCGGCGGCAGACTCCGCCATGGTGCGGCGGAAGCGGGATGTCGTAGCTGCCGCGCTGGAGCGGTCTCGCTCCACTCACGGGAAGCGGCTCTGCCAACCGGAGGTGGCCCTCGCCGCGGTCGGTGGTCCCGAGATCGCGCTCCTCGCCGGGCTGACCGTGGCCGCTGCCGGAGCTCGTGCACCCGTGGTCCTCGACGGCTTGGTCACGTCTCTCGCTGCGCTGGTTGCCGTGCGCATCACACCTGCGGTCCAGAGCGCCTTGGTGGCGGGCCAGCGCAGCCGAGAGGTTGCCCACCGTCGGGTGCTGGCGGAGCTCGGCCTCGAACCGCTGCTGCAGCTCCGGCTGCGCGCTGGGGAGGGCGTGGGCGCTTGCCTCGCCGCACAGATGGTGTTGACAGCCGTACGCTCGCGGCAGGGGACGGCCACGGTCGAGGAGCAGGGCGCTCAGACCAACCCTCCCTGAGCGCTCGAAAGGCCCTGGGTGCGGATCGCGCCGCCACGATCTCTCGGCCGACGGCGGCCAGCCCACCCGAGAGTCAGACGTCCCGACGGAGCAGGTAGGTGTCCATCGCCCATCCCCGGCGGGACCGGATCTCGGCCCGCCGGGCCAGGATTGCGTCCGCCACCTCGCCCAGCTCGCCCGACACGATCGCCTGGTCGGGGCCGCCCAGATCCACACCCCAGTAGATGTGCACGCCGTCAGGGTCGACGTACTGGAACGAGCAGCGGCCGTCGAGCATGACGACCACGTCGTGGCAGCCGGAAGGGAACCCCTCCTCGGCCAGCCGCCGGCCGGTCGTTACCTGAAGTGGCCGCCCGACCCGGGTGAGCGAGATTCGGTGCGCGGCGGCCAGCATCTGGATACTGCTGATCCCCGGAATCACCTCCACCTCGAGGCGTCCCGTTGCCCGGCCGGTGTCCAACACCCGCAGGGTGCTGTCGTAGAAGGCGGGATCGCCCCACGCCAGGATCCCCGCCGTCTGGCCGGGTTCCAGGTGGGCGTCCATGGCGTCGAGCAGGACGCTGCTGCGGCCGGCCGTCCAGTCCTTCACTGCCTTGGTGTAGTCCGTCGTCGAGCGGTCGCGGGACGGGTCGGGAACGGTGACGACGCGGTAGTCGCCGCCACTCATGACCGCCTTGCACAGGTCTCTGCGCAATTCTGCCAGCTCATCGGCTGCAGACCCCTTCTCGAGAACGAAGAAAACGTCGACGCTCCGCAACGCGTCCACCGCTTCTGTCGTGAGGTGACGGGGGTTCCCCATGCCCACGCCGATCACCTTGACCGTCCTCATCGTCGACCGCCAACCGCAGCGGCGACCGTCACGTACCGGCCGGTGCGCTTGGGTACCACCAGGCGGCTCCCCGGACCGACGGCAAGCAACGCTGCGGCTTCGGCCACGGCAGGGGCGCCCAGTCGCTCCAGCCCAGGATCGGCGGGCGTCGCGACGGCAACATCGGTGAGCCGCTGGTCCTCGAAGCCGACCACCGGTTTTCCCAGCCCGATGAGCCGGTTGTCGTGGGTGAGGCGGCCGCGCGTGGCGACGACGTCCACATCGTCCCAGCGCCACCCGGCCTCCGTCAGAACAGTGCCGATGGCCTCGGCCACGTCGTCGCGGGTGGCGCGCCCCGAGAGCCCGACGCCCAACGCCATCACGCCCGGGCCCCGTTGTCTGGCCCCCAGCAGACGAACACCGGGTTCTCGGCACACAGGCGCACGCCCAGGCGACCCGTCGACACCCCTCGGCTGACCGATAGCTGGACCACGTTGCCGAGCATGGCCGCAGCTGACACTGCACGGTCGACGATGGCGTACGTGGCGACAACGACGCCGGTGGACCGCAGTCGCCCGAGGACTGCGTCGAGGACCTCGATCCCGCCACCTCCTACGAAGACGCGGTCGGGGTCGGGCAGTCCGACCAGCGCGTCCGGCGCTGCTCCCTCGGTCACGGTGAGCCTGACGCGGTGGCGGGCGGCATTCGACCGGATCCTGCCCACCTGGGCCGGGTCACGCTCGACGGCGAAGACGTCGAGGCCGGGGCGGAGCCGGCCGCACTCGATCCCGACCGACCCGCTGCCCGCCCCGACGTCCCACAGCACCCCGCAGGGTGGCAGGTCGAGCTTCCCGAGCGCCACGGCGCGCACCTCGGCCTTGGTGATCATCCCGTCTCGGTGGTCGAATTCGGCCTCCGCCAGCCCCCACGCCAGGCTGGGGGTCCCTGGCCGTGCCGTCCGGCCGGTCAGGACCAGCACGGACATCGGGTCGAAGCTTCCCCCGGCGATGGCCGCCAGATCGGAGACAGTCACGACTTCGCCTTCCTCCCCGAGGCGCGAAGCGACCGCGGCGGCCGTCTCGCGTCCCATTGGCTCGCCAGCGGCGATCAGTGCCTCGGCCACGATCTGTGGCGGGTTGTCCGGGGAGGCGAGGATGGCGACCGACGGTTGAGGTGACGACCGCACCGCACGCACGGCGTCGGCGAGCGGGCGGCCGTGGGCGGACACGACCGTCGCGTCGTCCCAGCTGAGACCCAGTCGGGCGAAGGCGAGGGAGACCGCGCTGGGTGCCGGGTGCACCCGCAGGAGACCGCTTCCCACCTGTGCTGCCAACACCCTGACCATGCCGAAGAAGCCGGGGTCGCCGGAGGCCAGGACGCAGACCGCCCGGCTGGCCCTCGACGCGTCCATGACGCGATCGATGACCTCGTCGAGGGGTCCTGCGACGACGACGGTGCCGGCCTCGGGTGGGCGCAGGGACGCCGTCTGGGAAAGCTGGCGCGGCGAACCGACGACGACGTCGGCGCTGGCGAGGGCCTCGACGGCCCCGGGACCGTAGAGGTGGCCGCCGTGCATGCCGACCACGGCGATCGGTGTCCCGTCGTGGCCAGGTACCGCCATGGCCGCGGCGGTCATCGCGCCGGCCGGAAGGCGTGGCTGAAGGAAGCCGAGTAGACATGGCTGACCGCCGGGACGTCGACGTCCGCCAGGGCGTCTCCGACCAGGATCATCACGCTCGTGCGCTTCCCCAGCACGGCAAGGTCCTCGGCCAGGCGACCGAGGGTGGAGCTACGGACGATCTCGTCCGGCCAGCTCACCTTGTACCCGATGACGACGGGCGTCGCGGCCGTGTACGCCGAGCCTTCGCACAACAGCTCCTGCTGCAGCGCCTTGGGGTCGCCGGCCGACAGGTACAGCGCCATGGTGGCACCTCGGCAGGCCAACGCTGCCACCGATTCGTGGTCGGGGACCGATGCCGCCGTGCGCCGGGCCAGACGCGTGAGGACGACGGTCTGCGCCACCCCGGGGACCGTCAGCTCCCGGCCAGCGGCGGCAGCGGTGGCGGACACCGAGGAGACCCCGGGCACGATCTCATAGGGCCGTCCGCTGGCCCGACACCAGTCGATCTGCTCGGCGACGGCGCTGTAGACGGTCGGATCACCGGAATGGAGCCTGACGACGGCGTCGTCGGGGTGGGCAGCGAAGACCCCGATGATCTCCCCGAGCGTCATGCCCGACGAGTCGTAGAGCACGACTCCCGGTCGACAGCGATCCAACAGCGACGACGCCACCAGCGAGCCGGCCCAGATGACGACGTCCGCCCGGGCGAGGCGGTCGGCGGCTCGGATCGTGATCAGGTCTGAAGCCCCCGGTCCCGCCCCGACGAAGGAGATCACGCGCCACGCTCCCGGACGGCTGGCGACCGGCGGGCCGGCACGATGGCGGTGGCCAGGTAGGAGCCGGGGCCGGTGGCCAGATCGGCGAGCGGCAGGCAACGCTCTCCCGGCTGTCCCAGCAGCTCGCCGGCCACCGCGGCGCCGAGCCGGCCACGCCGCGCCAAAGACGTCGCGACCGCCGGCAGCTCCCGCCCCCCTTTGTAGATGACCACCGTCCAGTCGTCATGATCGAACAGGAGGTCCAACTCGGCGGGGTCGTCACCGAGGATCACCACGGTGATCCGCTCCTCGTCCTGGGCGACGGTCGTCGACGTCGCCGCCGCGAGCTGCTGAAAGGGAAGGATGCCTGGCTCCGCCTCGACGACCGCCTCGCCGTGCAGCGCTTGCACCGCTTCGGCCAGGGCGGGGAACGACGAGTAGATGTGCGGGTCGCCAAGCGTGGCAAAGGCGACCAGCTCACCCTGTTGCAGGTACACAGCGATTCGCTCCGCGGCAGCGGCCAGGGTCCGGCGCCTGGCTCCGGCATCAGGACCGACGTGGAGCACCACCCGCTCGACGGCTACCCCCGGCGTCGCGGCGTGGACGACCGCCTCTGCCCTGCCCATCGCGTCGTCCGAGATGGACCCGGCGAGCACGCGATCGGCGGCGAGCAGGATCCGACGCACCCGACCGGTGAGGAGCTCAGGATCACCGGGGCCGACGCCGACCCCCACGAGGCACGGCCCGCCAGGGATGGGCCGGCGGGACCGCCGCTCGGTGGTGGGGGCGGGGCCGACGGAGCGGACGAAGGCCTCGAGCGCGAGGCGGATCGTGTCGGCCTCGGAGCGACCCGAGCGGGCAGCAGCGACGGAGAGCGCGGCCTTCAGGTCCTCGGAGAGGTAGACCGACGTCTTGCGCATCGTGGATCTCGACCGGCCGGCCCCGGTCCGGCCGGTCGAGAGCTCATCGGGCACCATGGCCAGCGGTACCGGACGCGGCCAGCGGGGATCGGACCGCTGCCGACACGAACGTCTCGGCGATGGTCGGGTACGAGGCGAGGTGGATGTGCAGGTAGGAGGCGAGGAGGTGCGGGGCGGCAAACCCGCCGGTCGTCGTCCCCTGCCGGCCGGCCAGGACCAGGGCGTCGCCGCCCGGGTCGGTGGCCGAGTAGTGGAATTCGTGGCCCCGGACCTGCGTCCCTGCCGGCCCCAGCGGCGAAGGGCGGGTCGTCGTCGCCGACCGGTAGCCGAGGACGCGCCCGCCGCCCATGGTCCCGTCGGCGTCCACCACCCCAGCCATGGTGGACCCGTCGAGGCTGCGGGTCAGCCACAAGAGCCCTCCGCACTCGGCCCAGATCACGCCGCCCCGGCGGTGGTGGTCGGCCACGGACCGAAGCATCGGTTCGTTGGCGGCCAGGACCTCGGCGTACAGCTCGGGGAACCCGCCGCCGACGAGCACGGCGGACGTCCCCGCCGGCAGCCCCTCGTCGACGCAGGGGTCGAAGGTGACCACCTCCGCCCCGGCGGCACCGAGTGCCTCGAGGTTGTCCGGGTAGCAGAAGCTGAAGGCGGGACCGGAGGCGACCGCTACCCGGGGCGGGGCATGGTCGCCGACGACCCGTCGAGGCCGGGGCGGCGGTGTGGTGGGCAGGGGTGGTGCGGAGCGAGCCAGGCGGATGAGCCCGTCGAGGTCGCAGCTCGCCGAGATGGCCATGGCGAGGCGATCAAGCGCCTCGCGGACGCCGGCGGGGTCCTCGGCGACCGGCTGCAACCCAAGATGGCGGCTGCGCCACAGCATGGCGTCGTCACGTCGCAGCACCCCGTAGATCGGCACGCCGCAATCGGCGAGCGCGGCGCGCAGCATCGTCTCGTGGTTGGTGCTGCCCACCAGGTTGAGGACCACTCCGGCGACGCGCACCGTGGGGTCCCAGGTGCGGTAGCCGTGGACGAGGGCAGCGACGGACTGGCTCGTGGACGCCGCGTCGACGACGAGGACCACCGGCGCGCAAAGGCGCTTGGCCACCTCGGCCGTCGACGACGGGGTGCCGTCCGCTGCGCCGTCGAACAGGCCCATCACCCCTTCGACCACCAGGACATCGGCACCCTCGGCGGCCCTGGCCGCCAGCGGGCGCATCAGGTCCACACCGCACATCCACGGGTCGAGGTTGCGCGCCGGCCGGCCGGTGGCGACCGAGTGGTAGCCCGGGTCGATGAAGTCCGGCCCCACCTTGGCCGACGCCACCCGCCATCCCCGCTGCCGGAACGCCGCCATCAGACCCGACGCGACCGTGGTCTTGCCCGCCCCCGAGCGCGTGCCCGCCACGACCAGGCGCGGGCCGAGGGCGGTCAATACTCGATCCCCTTGCGGGCACGGATGTTCTGGTCGAACGCGTGCTTCACCTTGACCATCTCGGTCACCGTGTCGGCCAGCTCTACGACCTCACCGGGCGCGTTGCGCCCGGTGACGATCACGTTGGTCCGCTGCGGCCGGGAGGTGAGGACCGCCACCACGTCGGCGACCGGAACCCAGCCGTACTTCACGATGTAGGTCATCTCGTCGAGGATCACCAGGTCGTAGTCACCCGAGGAGACCATCCCGCTGGCCACCTGCCAGGCGTGGCGGCCCCTGGCCTCGGTCGCGTCGAGGTCCTCGGACTCCCAGGTGAACCCGTCGCCCAGCGTGTGCCAGTCGATCCCGAGGTGCGCAGCCAGCTTGCGCTCGCCGACCTGCCACTTGTCGCTCTTGACGAACTGGACGACACCCACCTTCCACCCCCGGGCCCAGGCCCGTCCCATCACCCCGAAGGCGGCCGAGCTCTTGCCCTTTCCTGGGCCGGTGTTCACCAGGAGGCGCGACGGCTGGGGCACCCGCGTGACACTAGCGGTTGTCCGAGGACGTAGGGTATGGTGCCCTATGTCTTGGTAGGGTTCCCGGCGATGCCCCCCGCGACGAACGGCGTCTCGCCCCTCGGCGGGGGCGGCACCGGTGCTTCGAGACCCGGGCCGGCCTGCCCGAGCGTGGACAACGTGGTGGCGCGCGCCGACGGTGGTCTGGTCCGGATCCGCGTGCCGGGCGGCCGGATCGACGCCACCGCCCTGCTGGCAGTGGCCGATGCCGCGCGGCGGTGGGGCAGCGGGGTCGTGGAGATCACCGGCCGGGCCAACCTGCAGCTGCGCGGGATCCGGCCCGGCACGGCGGTCGCCCTCGCAGAGGCGCTGGTCGGCTCGGGGGTCAGTGGCGGGCCCTCGGCCGACCGCCGTCGCAACGTCCTCCTCGACCCCCTCGGCGACCTGGACCCCGAGGCGGAGGACCTCGGCCCGCTCCTTGCACCGCTCCTCGCCGCCTTGGACGCCGACCCCCGCCTCGACGGGCTCGACGACAAGTTCGGCTTCGCCATCGACGGCGGAGGATCCTTCAGCATCGCCGGCAGGCGAGCCACGGTGGCCGCCGCCCCGACCCCTGCGAGGGGTGTCATGGGCGTCTCCTGGGGGTGGGCGGCCGACGGGGACGAGGGGTCGGCCCCCCGGCCCCGGGCCGTGGCACACGGCGAGCTGGTCGGCGCGCTGGTCGAAGCGGCTGTCGGCTCATTGGGCCGGCCCCGGGCGAGTGTCGCCGTGCCGCCAGCAACAGCGGAGGCTGCCGTCCGGGTCACCGGCCCCCTCGGGACGGGAGCCGGCTGGGTGGGAGCCATGCCGACCCTCGGCCGGGCCGACGCTCAGGCCGTCGCCGCCATGGCGTCGGTCGCCAAGCGGTACTCGCACGGCCTGCTGCGGCTCACCCCCTGGCGGGGTGTCGTGTTCCCGGCCGTCGCACCGGACGACGGCGCGGCGCTCCTCGGAGAGCTCAGGGCCGGCAGCCTCGTCGTGGACCCCTCCGACCCGGCATCGACCGTCGTCGCCTGCGCCGGGTCGCGCGGCTGCACCTCCGGGCTGACCGATGCCATCGGCGACGCCCGCCGGATCATCGCCGCCCGCCGCCAGGCCGGCAGCGGCCCAATGGCGCTGCACGTGTCCGGCTGCGCCAAGTGCTGCGCTCAGCACACCCCGCTGCCTGTGACCCTGGTCGGTACGGGCCCCGATCGTTATGACGTCTACGCCGACGGCGACCTGCGGGCTCGGGCGGTTCCCGGCGCAGAGGCTGTGGCCATCGCGGCGCGGTCATGACGGTCCGCCAGTACGAGCGCGACGGAGCCGAGATCTACCGCCGGTCGTTCGAGACCATCCGGGAGGAGGCCGACCTCACCCTGATCCCCGAGGACCTCGAGAAGCTCGCGGTACGGGTGATCCACTCGTGCGGGATGGTCGATGTCGCCGCGGACCTTCGCTTCTCCGCCGGCGCCGGCAGCGCCGGACGGGCGGCGCTCGCCGCCGGAGCCCCGATCCTGGCCGACGCCAACATGGTTGCCGACGGGGTGACCCGCAGCCGGCTGCCCGCGGCCAACGACGTCATCTGCACCCTGGGCGACCCCCGGGTCCCCGGGATGGCCGCGGCAATGGCTACGACCCGCTCCGCCGCCGCCGTCGATCTCTGGTTGCCGCGCCTGGAAAGAGCCGTCGTCGCCATCGGCAACGCCCCCACGGCCCTGTGGCGCATCCTCGAGCTGCTCGACGGCGCCGCTCCACGTCCGGCACTGATCCTCGGCTTCCCCGTCGGCTTCGTGGGTGCGGCCGAGTCCAAGGAGGCGCTGGTCGAGGCGGGCCACGGCGTCCCCTACGTGACCATGCTGGGCCGCCGCGGCGGCAGCGCCATGGCCGCCGCCGCGGTCAACTCTCTAGCGGCAGAGCGCGAATGACGGGGTCGCTCGTGGCCGGGCGACTGTGGGGGGTGGGTGTCGGGCCCGGGGACCCCGAGCTCGTCACCCTCAAGGCGCACCGGCTCATCCAGGAGTCGGGGGCGGTGGCCTGGTTCGCGGCGACCGGCCGGCCAAGCAAAGCGCGGGCTGCGGCCGCCGTCCATCTCCGTCCCGGCCAACGCGAGCTGGCGCTGTACTACCCGGTCACCACCGAGCTAGCAGCCGGAGCCCGCTACGAGCACCTGTTGACCGGCTTCTACGACGACGCGGCGGACCGGATCGCCGCGATCCTCGACGAGGGCATCGACGTGGCCGCCCTCTGTGAGGGCGACCCGCTCTTCTACGGGTCCTACATGTACCTCCACAACCGGCTGGCCTCCCGCTACCGAAGCGAGGTGGTGCCCGGCGTCCCGTCGATCCTGGCTGGCGCGGCCGTGCTGGGCATCCCACTCGTGTGCCGCAACGAGATGTTGTCCGTGCTGTCGGGCGTGCTGCCGGGCGAGGAGCTGAAGCGGCGGCTGGCGGAGGCCGAGGCGGCGGTGGTGGTGAAGCTCGGTCGCAACCTGGAAAAGGTCCGCTCGTGCGTCGAGGCCGCCGGCCTCCTCGACCGTGCGTGGTACGTCGAACGGGCAACCATGCCCGAGCAGCGGATCCTGCCCTTGGCCGAAGCCGATCCGGCCCGCGCCCCCTACTTCTCGATCGTCGTCATCCCAAGCGCTGAGGCCCCGACCCGGTGAGCGCGGCCAGATGAGCCTGCCCCGTGGCAGGGGCAGGCTCGCCATCGTTGGGCTCGGACCCGGCGGCGCGCCATGGCGGACCCCGGCCGCCGACGCGCTGCTGACCGAGGCCACCGACCTGGTCGGCTACACCGCCTATCTCGACATGGTCGAAGCCCGGCCGGTCGGCCAGATCCGCCACCCGTCGGACAACCGGGCGGAAGGCCAGCGAGCGGCGCACGCCCTGGACCTGGCAGCCGAGGGCCGATCGGTGGCAGTCGTGTCGTCAGGTGACCCGGGGGTGTTCGCCATGGCTGCCGCGGTGATGGAACAGCTCGACCACCCCGACCGGCCGGTCACCTGGGAGGACGTCGAAGTCATCGTCAGCCCCGGCATCAGTGCCGCGCAGGCCGCAGCGGCGCGGGCCGGTGCTCCGCTCGGCCACGACTTCGCCACCATCTCCCTCTC
The DNA here is from genome assembly GCA_027320105.1 of Acidimicrobiaceae bacterium. Lineage (GTDB taxonomy): Bacteria > Actinomycetota > Acidimicrobiia > Acidimicrobiales > Palsa-688 > JAKAQB01. The sequence continues at coordinate 97,087 of DAHVMA010000037.1, forward strand.
GGACAACCTCAAGCCCTGGTCGGTCGTCGAGTCCCGGCTGGCGGCCGCCGCCGCAGCGGACTTCGTGCTCGCCCTCTACAACCCGGCGTCGAGGCATCGACCCTCGCAGCTCGGACGGGCCCTCACCGTGATCGGCACCCACCGACGTTCCGACACCCCGGTGGTCGTCGCCCGCGACGTCGGCCGCCCAGCGGAACAAGTCGAGGTGGTCCCGCTCGGCAGCCTGGACCCCACGGTCGTCGACATGCGGACGATCCTCATCGTCGGGTCCTCGCAGACGAGGATGGTGGACGTGCCCGGATGGGACCGAAGCGGCGTCTACACCCCGCGGCGCTATCCCGACGTGTCAGCGGACCCGTAGGAGCCCGAGCGACGTGCACACCCAATCCAGAGCGTCGGCGACTGTGCTGGCCGACGGGCCGTCGGGCGAAGGCGGGCGGTCGACGACCAGGACATCCACCCCAAGGTTCCGAGCCGCCTCGAGCTTGGCGGCGGTGGCGTCCCCGCCACTGTTCTTGGTCACGACGAGGTCGATCCGGTGACGCGCCAAGAGCGCCGTCTCCCCGTCGACGGTGAACGGACCCCGGTCGAGGATCACCTCCGCCGGGTGAAGGGGCATCTGCTGCGGAGGATCGATCGAGCGGACCAACCACCATCGCCGCCCGTCGGCGGCAGACGCGAAGGCAGCCAGCTCGCTCCGACCGGTGGTCACGAAGACCCGACGGGACGGACCTCGGGCGATCGTTACGGCGGCCGCCGCCAAGGTGGGCACAACGGTCCAGCGGTCTCCCGCTCGTGCCTGCCAGCGGGGCCGTTCGAGGCGGAGCCTCGGCACCCCGGTCTCGTTGCACGCCTCGAAGGCGTGCCACCGCATCACCGCTGCGAACGGGTGGGTGGCGTCGACCAGGGCCGAGATCCGCTCGGCCCTGAGGTACGCGACCAGCCCCTCGGTGCCTCCGAACCCGCCGCTACGGTGCCGACCCGGCAGCAGTGCGGGGCTCGCCGTCCGGCCCGCCAACGAGGTCACGACCACCACGTCGTCGCGTGCATGCAGCGTCTCCGCCAAGCGGCCGGCTTCGGTCGTCCCCCCGAGTAGCAACAGGCGAGGCGGGTTGGTCACGGTCGTCGCATGGATTGGGTGCCGGAACGCCGGGCTGGTAGCGTCCGGGACGGTTACAGGGAACGCCGGTGAAAGACCGGGGCTGTCCCGCAACTGTAACCGGGGAGCAAACCCCACCTGAGGCCACGGTCCAACCGGACTGGAAGGCCGGGGCGAGCGTCGATCCGGGAGCCAGGAAACCTGTGCCGACGGAGAGCTCGACGCGGGAGACGTCAAGGGTGAACCAGTGGCAACCGTCACATCCCTCAGGCATGGTCATGGTGTGCGGTACCACATCCAATGCCGGCAAGAGCACGGTCACAGCTGGTCTGTGCCGTCACTACGCCAGGCGCGGCGCGCGGGTGGCGCCGTTCAAGGCCCAGAACATGTCGAACAATTCGGCGGTCACGCCTGCCGGCGAGGAGATCGCCCGGGCCCAGGCCTGGCAGGCCACGGCGGCCGGCGTCGACGCCGAGGTCGCCATGAACCCCGTGCTCCTAAAGCCCATGGGGGAACGCCACTGCCAGGTGGTCGTGATGGGCCGTCCGGTGGGCACGATGACGGCGGCCGAATACCACCGGTTGAAGCCGGAGTTGCTCGACGTGGTCCTGGGGGCGCTGGCCGACCTCGGCCAGCGCTACGACGTGGTGATCCTCGAAGGAGCGGGCAGCCCGGCCGAGATCAACCTTCTCGACGCCGACATCGTCAACCTCCGCCTCGCCCACGCCGCCGGGCTTCCGGCCATCGTCGTCGGCGACATCGACCTGGGCGGGGTGTTCGCCTCGCTGTTCGGGACCGTCGCCCTCCTGCCCGACGAGTACCGCCCGCTGGTCAAGGCTTTCGTAGTCAACAAGTTCCGAGGTGACCCGGCGCTCCTCTTCGACGGCACGACCCAACTGCAGGAGCGGTCCGGCGTCCCGACCCTCGGGGTGCTGCCCTTTCTGGACGGCCCCGAGATCGACAGCGAGGACTCGCTCGCACTCGACCGGCCGCTTGGCACCGCGCCAGCCGATGGGGACGAGGGCGCCGACCCGATCGACCCGACCCGAGTCCACGACCTGCTCGACGTGGCGGTGGTGCGACTTCCCCGCATCGCCAACTTCACCGACATCGACCCGCTGCGGATGGAGCCCGGAGTGCGGCTGCGCTGGATCGACGACGCCCGCAGCGTCGGGCAGCCCGACCTCCTCATCATCCCCGGTTCCAAGGCCACCGTCGCCGACCTGACCTGGCTGCGCAGCCGCGGGCTGGACCGGGCCGTCGACGCCGTGCGCGGTGTGGTGCTTGGCATCTGCGCCGGCTACCAGATGCTCGGCCGGTCGGTCACCGACCCTGGGGGTGTCGAATCCTCCGATCCTGCCGTGAACGGTCTCAGCCTGTTGGACGCCTCCACAGCGTTCGGCCCCGACAAGGTCACCCGGTGGCGCCACGGGCACCTATTCGGCCGGCAAGCGACCGGCTACCAGATCCACCACGGCGTGGTGAAGGCGTCGGGGCCGGCGCTCGTCGAGCTCGACGACGGGACCGGTGACGGCGCCATCGGCGCCACCGCGGTCGGCGGGACCGTGTGGGGCACCTCGCTACACGGCCTGCTCGAGTCGGACGGGGCGAGGACGGCTCTTCTCGAGCAGGTGGCGCGCAAGGCGGGCAAGCGCGTGAGCTACGGCGGATCCTTCGAGAGCGCTCGCCAGCGACGGATCGACCGGCTGGCAGACGTCATCGAAGAGCACCTCGACATGGGGGCACTGGACCGGATCCTCGCCGAAGGAACCTCGGCGTGATCGTCGACGTCGAGGCGGTCCTCTCGGCCGTCGGATCCCGGGTGGACCACCTACGGGCGACCGTCGGGGACCCACCAGGGGCAGAGGAGGGCTGGCTCGCCTGTGACGCCCTCACCGCGGCGGACCTGGAGACGGCCATCGGCGGCGCCGGTGCCGGCGACCGCCAGGTTGCGGTCTCGCTCCTGGTCCAGTCCTACGCGCACCGCGTCGCCGCGGTCAGCCTGGCGGCCTACGCCGTCGGCCTGCCCTGGCCGTCACCGGCGGCCACCGCCACCTCGGTTCGCCTCGCCGGCGGACGGGCGAGAGCGCTGCGCTTCCGGGCTGACGCGCTCGGCGACGCGGGCGACGTCGGATCACTGGTCGACGCGGCGTTCGCCTCCCATCTCGTCCCGTTCGTCTCGACCGTGCGAGCATGCCAGCGCCTCGGGGAACGCCTGGTCTGGGCCAACATCGCCGCCTCGTGCGCCGCGGCGTTCCGAGCCGTCGAGGGCTCGGCCCGCGACCGCGGCGACGCCGGTGAGCAGGCGGCGATCCGCCGCCGGGCCGACGAGCTCCTCGAGCACGCGCCGTGGCTGGAAGGCACCGGGTGGTTCGACGCCGGCAGCACCGACTGGGGTTGGCAGCGATCCGCCTGCTGCCTCTGGTACCGCACGTCGGGGGGTCGTACCTGCGAGGGCTGCAGCCTCCGGCGACAGGAGCGCGCGTGAGCGCGCCGGCCGAGATGACCGCGGGTCGGATCCACGTCATCGTGTCCACCGACACCGACCTGCTGGCGCTTCGAACCGCCATCGAGAGCCTCCCGAACGGCTTCCCGGCGGTCACCGCCGCCACGACCTGGGCAGCCGACCCGATCGGCGACCTCCGGGGTGCCAGCTGCGTGCTGGTCCGCCTCCTCGGCGGCCGCCGGGCCTGGCCCGAAGGCTTCGACCGCCTGCGCGCCGAGTGCGCGCAGCGGGGAGTGGCGCTCCTGGCCTTCGCCGGCGAGGCGGTCCCCGACGCCGAGCTGACGGCGGCGTCGACCGTGCCGAGCGCCACTGTCACCGCCGCGTTCGCCTACCTGGTGCACGGAGGTCCGGCCAACCTCGAGAACCTGCTCCGCTTCGTCGCCGACACCGTCTGCTTCGACGGGTGGGGCTTCGAGCCGCCCAGCCCCATCGCCGAGCACGGCGTCTGGCGCCAGCCCGACCCGGCGGGAACCGGTCCGGTGGTCGGCATCGTCTTCTACCGCGCCCACCTGGTCGCCGGCAACACGCAATTCGTCGACGACCTGTGCGCCGCCGTCAGTGCGGCGGGCGGGCGACCGCTCGCGCTGTGGTGCTACACGCTGCGCGACCAGGCGGCGAGACCGGTCGTCGAGCTCCTCGCCAGCCATGGGGCCCGAGCCCTTGTCACCACGGTCCTCGCCGCGGGCGGCGCGGCTGCCGCCGCCGGTACACCCGGTGCCCGCGGGGGGCTCGACGGCGAAGGATGGGACGTCTCGGAGTTGGCGGAACTGGACATCCCGGTCGTCCAGGCCCCCTCCGCCGGGCGTTCGAGCGAAGAATGGGCGGCGTCGGACTCGGGGCTCGGCTCCTACGACGTCACCTCGGGCGTCGCCATCCCCGAGCTCGACGGGCGCATCATCGCCCCGGCGTTCGCGTTCAGAGAGGTCGTCGACGACGGCGACCAGCTCGGCACGAGCGTCCGGGCATACCGCAGCATCCCCGACCGCGCCGCCCGGGTCGCCGGTCTCGCCGTGCGCCTGGCCAGCTTGCACGCCAAGTCACCCACTGACCGGCGGGTCGCCATCGTCCTGTCCGCCTACCCGACGAGGAGAAGCCGGCTCGGGAACGCGGTCGGCCTGGACACCCCCGCGTCGGCGCTCGCGATCCTCGACGCGCTCTCGGCTGCCGGGTACCGGGTCGGGGCGCGACCCCAAGACGGCGACACCTTGATGGCCACGCTGGCCGACGGCTTGACCTACGACGCCGACGACCTCACCGACGAGCAGCTCGACATCGCCGTCGGTCGCCTGCCGGCCGAGCACTACGCCGAGTGGTTCGCCACCCTGCCCGACCCGGCCAAAGAGGAGCTGGAGTCCGTGTGGGGCCCACCCCCGGGCCGGCACCGGGTCCACGAGGGCCAGCTCGTGTTCAGCGGCATCGAGCTCGGCAACGTGGTCATCGCCATCCAACCCCCCCGGGGCTACGGCGACGACCCCGTGGCCGTCTACCACTCGCCGGCGCTACCCCCCGCCCACCACTACCTCGCCTTCTACCGCTGGCTCGACGAGGTGTGGGGCGCCGACGTCATCGTCCACCTGGGCAAGCACGGCACGCTCGAGTGGCTGCCCGGCAAGGCCGTCGGCTTATCGGCCGGATGCTGGCCCGACGCCGCGCTCGGTGACATGCCGCTGTTCTACCCGTTCGTGGTCAACGACCCCGGCGAGGGCACCCAAGCCAAGCGCCGCAGCCACGCTGTCGTCATCGACCACCTGCTCCCGCCGATGACCAGAGCCGACACCTACGACGACCTCGCCCGGCTCGAACAATTGTTCGACGAGCACGCCCAGCTGCAGTCGATCGATCCTACCAAGCTCCCCGCCCTGCGGGAGCGGATCTGGGCGCTGCTGCGCCAAGCCAGCATCGACCAGGACCTCGGCCTGTCGACCGTGTCGTTGGACGACGGGTTCGACGACGTCGTCCTCGCCGCCGACGGCTACCTGTGCACCTTGAAGGACGCGCAGATCCGTGGCGGGCTCCACGTCCTCGGCTCGGTGCCGGCGGACGACACCCTCGTCGACCTGGTGCTGGCCATCACCCGCCTGCCGCAGGGACGTATCCCGTCGCTCCGCCAGGAGGTGGCGTCGGACCTCGGGCTCGACGCAAACGACCCGCGCCATCTCGATCCGATCGAGGGGGCATGCCGTTCCCTCGTCGTGGCGGCCGCGTCCGAGGGCTGGGTGGCGGCTCCCGGCGCGCCACCGACGATGGCATGGATCTGTGAGTGGCTGGTCCCCAACCTGCGGCGGGCCGGCAACGAGGTCACCAACCTGCTGGCCGGCCTCGACGGCCGGTACGTGCCGGCCGGCCCGAGCGGCGCCCTCACCCGCGGCTGCGCCTACGTCCTGCCCACCGGCCGGAACTTCTACTCCGTCGACCCGAAGGCACTGCCGACGGAGCTCGCCTGGGAGGTCGGGAGGAAGCTGGCCGACGCCGTCCTCGCCCGCCACCTCGACGAGGAGGGCAGCTATCCGCAGACAGTCGGCCTCGTCCTGTGGGGCACCGCCGCCATGCGCACCCAGGGAGACGACGTGGCCGAGGCCTTGGCGCTCCTCGGCGTCCGCCCGGTCTGGGAGCAGCGCTCGCGGCGCGTCGTCGGCCTCGAACCGATCCCGGCGGCGGAGCTGGGACGCCCCCGCATCGACGTCACGTTTCGGATCTCGGGGTTCTTCCGCGACGCCTTCCCGGCCCTGGTCGACCTCCTCGACGAAGCCGTCGAGCTGGTCGCCGGGCTCGACGAACCAGCGGCGCACAACTTCGTCCGGATGCACGGCACCGAAGACCCCAGGATCTACGGACCGGCGCCGGGCAGCTACGGCGTCGGCATCCTGTCGCTGCTCGAAGGCCGCGACTGGCGCTCAGACGACGACCTCGCCGCCGTGTACGTCGCCTGGTCAGGCTGGTCCTACGCCAGGAGCGGGTTCGGACAGCCCGCCGTCGAAGCCATGCGGCGGCGGTTCGCGGCCATCGACGTCGCCGTCAAGAACCAGGACAACCGCGAGCACGACATCTTCGACTCCGACGACTACCTCCAGGAGCACGGCGGGATGGTCGCAACCATCCGCTCCCTCACCGGCCGGGACCCCAAGGCCTGGTTCGGCGACTCGGCCAACCCGGCTCGACCGCTCGTTCGCTCCCTGGCCGAGGAGGCCGCCAGGGTGGTCAGGACCCGGGTGATCAACCCCAAGTGGCTGCAGGCCATGCGCCGCCACGGCTACAAGGGCGCGTTCGAGATGGCCGCCACCGTCGACTACCTGTTCGGCTACGACGTCACCGCGCATGTCGCAGCGCCATGGATGTACGAACGAGTGGCCCACGCCTACGTCGCAGACCCCGAGAACCGGGCATTCTTCGAGGAGTCCAACCCCTGGGCGCTGCGCTCCATCGTGGAGCGACTCCTCGAGGCCGAGGAGCGAGGCCGGTGGAAGCCTGACGACAAGACCGCCGACATGCTGCGGCGGGCGTTGCTCGAGGCCGACGGGTGGGAGGAGTCCCGATGACCTCGCACCTCCCGTTCTCGTCGGTCGTCGGCCAGGACGACGCCAAGCTGGCGTTGCTGTTGGCGGCCGTCGAGCCGCGGCTCGGCGGGGTGCTGCTGCGAGGTGACAAGGGTTCGGCCAAGACCACCCTCGCCCGGGGGCTGGCAGCCCTGTTGCCCGGGGGCGCACCGTTCGTCGAGCTTCCCCTCGGGGCAAGCGAGGACCGGGTCGTGGGAGCGCTCGACGTGGTCGCGCTGCTCGACTCCCGATCGCACTCGTTCCGCCCGGGGTTGCTCGCCGCTGCCCACGGGGGGGTCCTCTACGTGGACGAGGTGAACCTCTTGCCCGACCATCTGGTGGACCTCCTGCTCGACGTGGCCGTCTCCGGCGTCAACCGCGTCGAGCGCGACGGGTTCTCCGAGACCCACCCCGCACGGTTCGTGCTGGTCGGGTCGATGAACCCCGAAGAGGGAGAGCTGCGCCCCCAGCTGCTCGACCGCTTCGGCCTGGCAGTCGACGTCCGGGCGCCCGAGGACCCTGCCCTGCGGGCCGAGATCGTGCGCCGCCAGCTCGCGTTCGACTCCGCGGGGGCACCCGACCCGTCACCCGACGAGCAGATCCGCCGGTCGTTGGCGTCCGCCTGCCCGGCGCCCTGCGACGACGCGGTCGTCTTGACCGCGGCCGAGCTGGCGGTGATAGTCGGTGCCCAGGGCCTTCGAGCCGACCTCGCGCTGTGCCGCGCCGCCGGTGCCCTGGCCGGGCTCGACGGAGCGCGCAGCGCCGGCGCGGCGCACCTACGCCGTGTGGCACCGCTGGTCCTCGGGCATCGCCGCCGACGCGACCCGTTCGAGGCGCCCGGCATCGCGTCCAGTGAGCTCGCCTCGGCGCTCGACCAGGTGCTCGGAGGCGAGGAGGGCACCGACGTCCCGGCGAGAGAGGGGGGAACGCAGCCGGACACCGCGTCGCGATCCGGCTTCGCACAGGAGGACGGTCAGGAACAGCCGGGCGGCCAGCACGCGCCGGCCCCCGATCCCTCGGATCCGCCTGACGTCCAGGTCGACGCAAGACAGCTGTCGCTCCCGCGGCCTCCCAGTGCCGCAACAAGGGGCCAAGGGGCGGCCGGGAACGGCGCGGCGTTCGCCGGTGGTGCCCGGGGACGCCGCATCGGCCACGTGCCCCTCATCGACCCCCGCCAGCGCGTCGATGGGGCAGCCACGGCGCTGTCCTACGCCACCCGGACCGTCGGTGAGGACAGTAGCCCTGGCGGAAGGGGTCTGGCGGTAGAGGACCTTCAGGCCACGGTGACGGCCGAGCCCCAAACAACACTCGTCATCATCGCCGTCGACACCTCGGGCTCGATCGCCGGTCGCAGGAGGCTCGAAGCCGCCCGCGCCGCCATCATGTCGCTCCTCGGCGACGCGTACCGGCGCCGTGACCGGGTGGCGATGGTGGCCTTCCGGGGCGAGTCAGCCGAGCTCGTCCTGCGTCCGACCGGGTCGGTCGAGGTGGCGCGCGCCCGTCTGGCAGAGCTTCAAACCGGCGGCAGGACACCGCTGGCCGCCGGCCTGAGGCAGGTCACGTCGCTCGTGCGGGCGGCACGGCGACCCGGCGGGCCGCGACCGGCGGTCGTGCTCGTCACCGACGGCCGAGCCACCACAGGTGGTGCCGACCCGCTCGCAGCGGCCGACTCGGCCGCTGCCGAGCTGGCGGCGACCGGAGTGACGTGCCTCGTCGTAGACGCGGAGACGGGCCCAGCCCGCCTTGGCCTCGCTCGGTCTCTGGCGGTGACCCTGTCCGCCGACTACGTGCTGCTCGAGGACATGGAGCAGCCCGCGGAGGGAGCGGTGCTGGCCGACACCATCCGCGCTCGGGTGCTGGCGTCGGCAGAGGGCTGATGGGCAGCCACCGCGACGCGGGCGTCACCCTGGTGCTCGGCGGCACCCGCTCGGGCAAGTCGAAGGTCGCTGAGCGGCTCGCCGCCGACCTTGCCTCGGAAGGCGGCGGGACCGTGACCTACGTGGCGACGGCGTCGGTCACCGACGAGGAGATGGAGCGCCGCGTCGCCGCCCACCGGGCTCGCCGGCCGACGACATGGAGCACTGTCGAGCTGCGTTCGAGCACCGAGCTGCCCGCAGTCCTGGCGCACCTCGACGGGAGCGTCCTGGTGGACAGCCTCGGCACCTGGGTAGCGTCGGCACCGGATCTCGAGGTCGACGCACAGGCGCTGGTCCACGCCCTCCAGGTGCGCTCGGGGAGCACCGTGCTCGTCTCGGAGGAGGTCGGGCTGGCCGTGCACCCAGCCACCGCCGTTGGGAGAGCGTTCGTGGACGTCCTCGGACACCTCAACCAGACGGTGGCAGCCATCGCGGAGCGCGTGCTTCTCGTTGTGGCCGGCCGCGCGCTGGAGCTGTAGTGCTCGCCGCTCTCGGGTTCCTCACCCCCTTCGGGCCGGCCCGGGCACCCAACCGGGCGACCCTCCGCTGGTTCCCCCTTGTCGGGGCTACAACGGGCGCGGTCGTGGGCCTCGTCTGGTGGGCGGCGTCCAAGGGGTGGCACGGGCCGCTGGTGCCCGCCGCGCTGGCCATTGCCGCCGACCTGGTCCTCACCGGGATGCTGCACGTCGATGGGCTGGCCGACAGCGCTGACGGTCTGCTGGCCCACCTGAGCCGGGAACGCAGGCTCCAAGTCATGTCGGAGCCCGACGTCGGTGCGTTCGGCTTGGCCGCGACGGTGGCCGTGTTCCTCCTGCGCTTCGCGGCCTTCGGCGCCATCCGCCCCGACATCGCGTTGGTGGCCGGCTTCTGGTGCGTGTCGCGCTCACTCATGGTGGTGGCCATGCTCGTGCTCCCCTACGCCAGATCGACGGGAGGTCTGGCGACGGCGTTCCTTGGAGGAGGGGTCGCCGGCTCCGCGCTGGCTGCATCCGTCGGGGTGGCGGCAGGCGCGTCGCTGGCCGTCTGGGCCGGAGGAACCCCCGCTGCCGCGGGCGTCGGAGCAGCGGTGGTGGCCGCGACAGCCCTTCTCTGGGTCGCACGCCGTCGTCTGGGAGGTTTCACCGGTGACGTCCTCGGAGCGGTCGTGGTCGTGTCCGAGACGGCAGCGCTCCTCGTCTCAGGGGTCCGCTGGTGACCGACTGGCGGCTGCGGGCTGCGTCGGCCGCTGCGGCCGCGGTGCTGGACCACCTCGTTGGAGACCCTCCGGACCGGCTGCACCCGGTGGCGTGGTTCGGCCGGGCCATGACCCGACGCGAACAACGGGCGTGGAGCGACCACCGGCTGAGTGGGGTCCGCCACCTGTGTGCCGGGGTCGCCACCGCCGCCGTCCCCGTCGCTCTGCTGGGCGCCGGGACCCGACGGGTAGGCGGGGTCGCGGCCGACAGTGCCTTCTCCGTCGCGGTGGTGGCCGCGACGCTCGGCGCTCGCAGCCTCGATCGTCGCGCCTCCGAGATCAGCGAGGCGCTGGCATGGGGGCGGATCGACGAGGCACGGCGGTTGCTCCCGGCACTCGTCGGGCGCGATCCGGCCGGCCTCGACGCGGCGGAGATCGCCCGAGCCGTGGTCGAGTCGGTGGCCGAGAACACCGTGGACGCCGTCGTAGCGCCGCTCCTGGGGGCAGCATTGGGGGGGCCGGTCGGTGCAGCGGCCTACCGCGCCGTGAACACGCTCGACGCCATGGTCGGCTACCGAAACGACCACTACCGCCGGTTCGGCTGGGCGTCGGCACGCGCTGACGACGTCGCCAACTTCCTGCCGGCACGGGTCGGGGCGGTGATCGTCGCGCTGTGCTCGCCGGGCCGCGCCCCGAGCATCGTGCGAGCGGTGCGCCGACAGGCCCCGGGCCACCCCTCGCCCAATGCCGGTGTGATCGAAGCGGCGTTCGCCGCCGCACTCGGTCTTCGCCTCGGCGGGGCCAACCGCTACGGCGAGGTGGTCGAGCACCGGGTGCAGCTCGGCGACGGACGTGCCGCCACGCCAGGCGACATCGTCCGCGCCCGGCTGCTGGCCGGTCGGGTCACCGTCGTCGCCACCGCCGCCCTCGCGTCCCCCTTCCTGTTGGAGCTGTGGCGCTGCTCGAGGACCAACCGCCCACCTCGAGGTGTCCGTTGACGGGCGCATCCGTCGATCGGCGAGCTCACGGCGGCAACGGCGCGCGCCTCGCCGCGGAGCTGGGGATCGATCCGGCATCCGTGCTGGACCTGTCGGCCAGCCTCTGCCCTGTGGCGCCAGACCCCTCGCCAACCGTGCAGCGCCACCTCGGTGCCATCGGCCGCTACCCGGACCCGGCGCGGGCCACCGCTGCCCTCGCCGAAGCCATGGGAGTGGAACCCGAGCACCTCCTGCTCACCAACGGCGGGGCAGAGGCCATCGCGCTGACCGGAGCGGTCCTCGGCGGGTCGGTCGAGGAGCCCGACTTCTCCCTGTACCCCCGCGCCGGTGGGCCTCTGTGGAGGTCCAACCCCAACAACCCGCTGGGGACGCTCGCATCAGCGGGCGCAAAGGCCGGTGTGTGGGACGAGGCCTTCTGGCCCCTCGCTACCGGCACGTGGACCCGAGGTGACCACCTGCATGGGTCCGTCGTGGTGGGGTCGCTGACGAAGCTCCTCGCCTGCCCAGGGCTGCGCCTCGGGTACGTGCTCTGCGCGCACGACGGGCTGATGTGGCGGATCCGCCGGAGCCAGCCCCAATGGTCCGTCAGCGGGCTGGCGGCGGACGCCCTTGCGGATCTGATGCGCCCCGTCGACCTGCCAGCATGGTCGAGCCAGACCGCAGCACTTCGGAACCGGTTGGCCGACCTTCTGCGATGCTACGAGCTCTCCGTGCGCGACGGCCATGGGCCGTGGGTCCTCGTCGACGGGTCTGGAGCGCTGCGGGCGAAGCTGCTGACCGAGGGGATCGTCGTGCGCGACTGCGCCAGCTTCGGCCTGGGTGGCACCGTCCGCATCGCAGTACCCCGACCGGACCAGTTCGGGCGCCTCGAACGCGCCCTTCGGCGCCACTGCGGGACCGAGAGCGAACCTCGGTCCGGCACGCCGGACGCGGACACGAGGCGCGCGGCGCCATGACCGTGTACCTGGTCGGCGCCGGACCTGGTGACCCCGGCCTGCTCACCCTCAAGGGAGCAGAGCTCTTGCGCAGTGCCGACGTAGTCCTCCACGACCGACTGGTCACACCGGACGTCCTGACCCTGGTTCGCAGCGATGCCCTGTGCATCGACGTCGGAAAGCGGCCAGGCACCGACACCCCCGGTGCCGACCGCCGACAGCAAGAGATCGGCCGCCTGCTGGTTGAGCATGGCCGCACGTCCGCGGTCGTCGTCCGGCTCAAGGGTGGGGACCCCTTCGTCTTCGGGCGCGGTGCCGAGGAGATCGAGATCCTCGAGAAGGCCGGGATCCCCTGGCAGATCGTCCCCGGAGTGACCTCCGCGCTCGGTGTACCCGGCACTGCCGGCATCCCAGTGACCCATCGGGGCCTCGCCTCGTCCGTCACGGTCGTCACCGGCCACACCCTTGACCGGGGGAGTGCCCCCAAGCCTGGGCACGAACCCAACTGGGGGGCGCTGGCCCACACCGGAGGAACCCTCGTCATCCTCATGGGCATGGCGTCGCGCGCGGCCATCGCGGCTGCACTCGTCGACGCCGGCCGCGCCGCCGACACCCCGGTCGCCGTCATCCAAGACGGCACCACTCCGGCACAGCGAATGGTCCGCACCACGCTCGCCGGGCTTCCCGACGTCGACCTCGGCGCTCCCGCCGTCATCGTGGTCGGACCGGTCGTCAACCTCGCCCCCCTAGAACGCGAGACACCCCAAGCATGAGCGTCCTGCGGGCTCAGCCGGTCGGAGCCCGAGGCCCTACTGGTAAGCCCGCACCGGCTGGACGCCGGCTCCCCGAGCAAGCTGCTCGCCACCGCTCTCTCGCAGATGCTGACCTTATTGTACGCTATCATTCGGATAGCCAGATACAAGGAGGAAGTCAGTGGTCTACGACTTGGCGATCGTCGGTTCGGGTAGTGCGGGGTTCGCGGCGGCGATCGCGGCGAGCAGCCGGGAGCTGTCGGTGGTGATGGTGGAGCGCTCGACGACGGGCGGCACGTGCGTGAATGTCGGGTGCATCCCCTCCAAGGCGATGCTGGCCGCGGCGGAGGCCCGCCACGTGGCCACCGAGCCCGGCTTTCCCGGGGTGTCGTCGAGCGCGGCGCCGGCCAACATGGCGGCCCTCGTCGCCGGCAAAGACTGGATCGTCGAGCGGTTGCGCAAGGAGAAGTACGAGGACCTCGCCGCCGATTACGGCTGGAGGATGGTGCACGGCGCGGCCCGTTTCGTCGCCGGCCCCGTACTCGAGGTCGCCGGTGAGCGGATCGAGGCGGACCAGTACCTGGTCGCCACGGGGGCGGCGCCGTGGGTGCCTGCGGTCCCCGGGTTGGAGGAGGCCGGCTATCTCACCTCGACGAGCGCGTTGGCGCTGGAGCGTCTGCCCGAGTCGTTGGTGGTGGTGGGCGGCAACTACGTGGGGTTGGAGCTGGGCCAGCTGTTCTCCCGCCTCGGCTGCCGGGTCACGCTCCTCGAAGCCCTCGACCGTCTCGCGCCGGGAGAGGAGCCGGAGCTGTCCGAGGTGGTCACCGGGGTGCTCTCCGACGAGGGGGTCGAGGTGTGGACCACGACGCGCCTTTCCCAGGTGGCCCGGGATGCGGGCAGGGTGGCGGTGCGCACCGCGGACGGCCAGGAGGTCCGGGCCGAGCAGCTGTTGATGGCGACAGGACGCCGCCCGGTCACCGCCGGCCTCGGGCTCGACGCGGTCGGGGTCGCCACCGAGCCGTCGGGGGCGATCGTCGCCGACGACCAGCTTCGGACGGCGAACCCGAGGATCTGGGCGGCGGGCGATGTGACCGGCGCCCCCCAGTTCGTCTACGTCGCTGCCGCCCAGGGGACCATGGTGATCGACAACGCCTTTTCCGGCGCCGGGCGGCGCATCGACTACGCGCACCTGCCCCGGGTGACGTTCACCAGCCCGAACCTGGCTGCGGTGGGGATCACCGACGCCCAGGCGGCCGACGTCGGCCTGTCGTGCACCTGCAGGGTCCTGCCGCTGTCCTACGTGCCTCGGGCGATCGTCAACCGCGATACTCGCGGTGTGGTGAAGATCGTGGCCGAGGTGGCAACCGGCAAGGTGGTGGGCGTCCACATGGCCGCCGAGGGGGCGGGTGACGCCATCTTGGCCGCCACCTACGCCTTGGAGGCAGGCATGACCGTCGAGCAGCTGGCGTCGACCTGGGCGCCGTATCTGACCATGGCCGAGGGCATCAAGCTCGCCGCCCAGTCCTTCACCACCGATGTCGCCAAGCTCTCCTGCTGCGCCGCATGAGCCCCGCCACCACCGCTGCCCCTGCCCGCCCGGTGCCGCCCGTGCCCGAGGACCCGGCGGGAAGAGAGCTCCTCGCCCGCTTCTACCGGGCGCTCGGGGACCCGAGCCGCCTCGCCCTGCTCGCCTTCTGCGCCGAAGAAGAGCGGACCGGCAACGACTGCGTCACCCACGTCGGGCTGTCCCAGGGTCGGGTCTCGGCCCACCTCGCCTGCCTCGTGTCCTGCGGGTTTGTCGAGGTGCGCCGCGCCGGCCGCTTCGCCTACTACCGCACGACCGATCCCCGGGTCGCCGAGATCGTCGCATTCGGCGTCTCGATGATCGCCGAGCACGCCGCAGGGGTGGCGGCATGCGCCAAGGTCGCAGCCGGGACCTGAACGCGACGGCCGCGGCCGGACGACGGCGCCGGGGCACCGGCAAGCCTGTCGGATCGCGGGCCGTCGACGTGATCGTCGGGTGCCGGACGCAGGTCGGGGAGGATCAGGAGGTCCCCGGCAGCCTCACATCGCCGACTGGTGTGCAGAGCAGGGTTGGATCCTCGTCGAGGGGTGCAGGTGATCCTCTGCACGCGCCAACCGGCAAGCCTCCGCGAGCAGCTCGAGGTCATCGTCTTCAGCTACGCGCGCTGGGTGGAAGCGATCGCAGGCTCGTCGCGGCACCCATAACTGTGGCTCCAGCATTCACTACGGGGCGGCCTCAAGGTCGGGCGAACCTGAAGATGACGGTGCCCGCCCAGTACCGTCGCGAGACGATGAGCAGCGAGCATTCGCCATGAGTCCACGCTCTCCGCGCCCCGGTCCTGACGACCTCGACACGCTGATCGACAAGGTCGACCCCGAGGACCTCCGGGTGATCGTCGGCAAGGCCGCCGAGCGCCACCACGACGTTGCTCGGGCGGTCCGCCTGGCGGCGACCCGCGGGTCGGGAGATCTGTCCCAGTTGCGGGCGGAGATCGACCGCGGGGCTGCGGACGAGCCCGTACCTCGGCTATCAGGAGAGCGGCACCTGGGCAATGCAGGCAGGGCCCGTCGTCGAGGCGGTCGGCGAGGCGGTCTGCTCCTCGCCCACGGCCGAGCTGGTGCTGCTCACCGAGCGGGCGATCGGGCACGTCGTGAAGGTGATCCTGAAGGCGGACGACTCCGACGGGCTCATCGGCAACCTGGCCCGGGAGCTGCTCGACCTGCATGCCCGGGCTTGCGACGCCGGCAATGCGGATCCGATCAAGCTGGCCCGCTGGGGGAGATGGACCTATGGGGCCCGGAGCCGTGGTCGGACCTGGCGGGCCGGCCCTGGAGCCACTGGGACCTGTGGTTCGCCGCCGTCGCCGTCTCCGACTACGGAGGCAGCCTCGACGAGCGCGAAGCGCAACTCGTGGGTGAGCTACGGGGCCACACCGGCCGATGGGGTCCGGAAGCGAAGCTCAGCCACCTGGCCGACCGGACCGACGATTCGCACGGCAACGTCGGGCAGCTGCGGGTGCCCGCCGGCCACGCAGAGCTGATCGAGGGGTTCCTCTCGAGCCTCGCCGCCGAGTGCCGATCGCACCACCTCGACCACCAGGCCGAGGAGGCGCTCCAGCAGCTCGCATGGCTCGCCGTCGAGGTCTTCCGGGCCGCCGACCGCCCCGGCTTCCATCAACGCCACCTGCGCCAGCGCTGCCTGGCGCTCACCGGGGTCGACATCGACGACGAGGGACATGACCCTCGGCCGACGCTTCGCGTCGTCGAAAGCCCCGGCGGTCACCCGTGAGCGGCGAGGAGGTCGAGCTCGCCGTGCGCCGGGTCGAGGCCCGCCGCCCCGACCTCACCATGGCGGCCCAGGCGGTAGCCGGCGGGCTCACCGCCGGAGAAGGCGTCGCGATGATCCACCAGGCTGCGCTCCAGCACTACCTCTGGTGGTACATGCCTCGCGACTACCCCGACGACGAGTGGCAGGGGCTCGTCGAGGCCGCCGCAGCGCTCCTCGACGAGCTCGGCCTGCCGCACCTGGCAGAAGTGGCCTGCTCCGAGGCGACGCAGACGGTGCTCGCCGCCTGGGCTCATGGCCACAACGAGGGGGCGGCCGCCTTCCGTGGCGCGCACGCCAAGTCCGGCGTCGAGCCACCGGACACGGCGCTGCTGGCGTGGGGGTCGGTCATGGGGGTGGACGAGGCCCGTGCCCTCGAGGCGGTCGAGCGTGCGCTGGGCGACGCCGTCGCCGCTGGGAACCTGGTACCCGGTGGGCCACGCTGGAAGGCCAAGGCCGCGGCCATCACCGAGGCGGTGCTCAGCCGGCCGCTCGACCTGCCGCCTGGGCAGACCCTCGCCGGCATGGTCACGACCGAACGGATCGGGACCTGGATCGACACGGCCCGCCACCCCGTGCACGAGGCGTGGCGATCAGGGGTGGCGAACCGTCTGCTGCATCCGGTCCAGCCGCCGTCCGACCCGGGCGATGCGGTGGCGCCGATGCGCTGGCTGCTGGAGCTCGCCGCGGCACCCGGTGGCACGGAGCTGACCCAGAGCAACTACCTCGCCAGGGTGACCGTGCTGGCGGCAGTCGAACGCTTCGCCTGGTGGGACTGGAAGAAACCGCCGCGCTCGGAGGCCGACGTCCACCAGCTCTCAACGCTGCGCGACGCCGCCAACCGACTGCGCCTGCTCCGACGACGCGGCCGGCGGCTGCACGTCACGACCCGAGGGGCCGAGCTCCTCGCCTCCCCGGAACGCTTGTGGGACCAGGTCGCCACCGAGACCGAGGACAGAGATGACTTCACCCGTGCGGTCACGGAGGTGGTCGGCCTTCGTCTCCTTCAGGGACGCGTCGAGCAACGCGAGCTCGTCGCCGATGTCGCTCCGATCCTTGTTGCGCAGGGCTGGTCGACGGGTGGCAGTCCGATCACGGTGAACCACGTCTCGTCGGCCGTCCATCGCCCACTTCGGTGGTGGCGGTTGTTCGACACCATCGACGAGGTCGAGGCGACGTGGGAGTACGGCACCGCTCGAGAGCTCACCCCGCACACGATCGCCCTGACGGCTGACGGCGAACGGATGGTCCTCGCATATCTTCGTTCGCGCGCCGCTGGGCCGCGCCAGCGGGTGGGCGACGCCTGAATTGACTGGCGCAGGTTCGACGCGCCTGCCAGCAGGTTCGCCCGCGAGCGCCAACGCCACCGAACAGCCCCGCTGAGCAGGGATTGCGCGGCCCGACACTCGGTGGTCTACGAACGACCGGAGCCCGGCCACTCCTCCGAGGAATCGTGAGGGCTGACGCCTCAAGCTGCCCCCATCTCGTCCGCCCGCCCGCCGCTCGGTTCAGGGGCGCTCCCTGCCGGCGTACGAGGCTCGCCGAGCTTGCCACCGCATCGATCGGGCCGCCGACGCAGTCGGTGGCATCTCAGCTCACCCCTGGGACCGTTTGTTCGGACACGCCCATGCTGCAGCGCACGGGGCCTTCCTGTGCGTGCACGGCTGACCCCGCCGACGGCGGCTGTGCAGGTCACACCGCCGTGGCAGCATGACGCCGGTCCGAACGGGAAGATGGCCGCACGGGAAGGTCCACACGTCTTCGAGCCCTTGGCCTCCCAGGCGCCGGAACGGGAAGCCCGGAATAGATCGAACTATATACATGTTCACATGTACGTGACCGAGGACCGAGCCCAGATCAACGTGGCGGTCGCCGCACGACCGCTGGACGAGCCAGGAGCACGGCAGTTCGCCCAGCTGCTCGCTGCGCTCGCCGACCCGACCCGCCTGCGCATCTTGACGACCCTCGAGACCGTGTGCGTGCCGGTGGGGGCGATCGTGGCGGCCACCGGGCTGCCCCAGCCGACCGTCTCGCACCACCTGCGGATCCTGCGGGACCGGGGTCTGGTGGTGGCCGACCGCCGGGGCCAGCAAGTGTTCTACTGCCTGGCCGACGACGGCCTGGTCGAGGCGTTCTGCCGGCTGCGCGGCTTCGTCCTTGGGGGGGTGCGGTGAGACCCATCAGCGCGGCGTGGGGCCAGAGCGGCTCTCGGCCGCCCTGCCGCTGCTGGCCGAGGCGTCAGGCGCCCGCCGACGCTCTTCGCCCGAGGAGACGACTTTCGGCCCTGGTGGGCGCCAGACCCCGGTCGCCATGATCGATGACAAGAGCCGCCTTCGGGCGGAGAAGGGAAGGTAGCGCCATGTGGGGTTGCCCATGCTGTGGAGCGGACGTCGAGGGCGCTAGCCCTCCCTGGTGGTCAGGGCGACGGTGGGGTGGACCCCCGCCGTGGGCCAGAGGTCGAGGAGGATGGTGGGACCGGCCGCCGACCAGGCGGGAGCGCAAGACGGCCCTCGAAGAGCACAAGCGGCGGCTCGAGGAGGAGCTGGCCGAGATCGACGAGGAGCTGCGCGAGACCTGACCATGGCCGCGCTGCTCATTGGGCACAGGCGAGACGGCCAGCGCGACTGCTGGCCGTCCTCGCCCACCCCGAGGGCGAGAGCTTCGGCCCGGCGCCACCCCGGCCGCCTGGGCGGGACGTGGCAGCGAGGTCACCGTGTTGACCCTGAC
>DAHVMA010000043.1:0-15778 GCA_027320105.1 Acidimicrobiaceae bacterium
CCCCGAGAGCCTCGAGGACCGTCCGGACATGTGCCTCGGTCGTCGTCTCGGCGCAGGCCACCCCGACATGGTCCGCGTCGGCGAGGCGCAGGTGCACGCCGCCGGCGGCGGCGGCGGCGACCACCTCCGCCGCCCGGCCCGGGACCCGGGCGGTGATGGTGTCGAAGAACGTGTCGCCGGCGAGCTCGACGCCTGCGGCCTGCAGTCCCTCGGCGATCCGGGCAGCGTGGTCGTGGACGCGCCTGGCGATGGCGGCGAGGCCCTCGGGGCCGTGGTAGACGGCGTACATCGAGGCGACGACGGCAAGCAGCACCTGGGCGGTGCAGATGTTGGACGTCGCCTTGTCCCGGCGGATGTGCTGCTCCCGGGTCTGCAGCGCCAGGCGGTAGGCCGGCCGACCCGCAGCGTCGACCGAGACGCTGACCAGGCGACCGGGCAGCGAGCGCTCGAGCCCGTCGCGCACCGCCAGGTACCCGGCGTGGGGACCCCCGTAACCGAGGGGCACGCCGAAGCGCTGCGTCGATCCCACCACCACGTCAGCGCCCCACTCACCGGGAGGCGCCAGCATCGTGAGCGCCAGCAGGTCGGCGGCGACGGCGACCATCGCTCCCCTGCCGTGGGCGTCGGCGACGAGCCGGCGCAGGTCCCGCACCGCACCCGACGCACCGGGGTACTGGAGGACGACGGCGAAGACGCCGTCGGGGGCGGGGGCCGGGGCGGCGGGGGCGGCGGGGGCGGGAGGAAGCGGGGCGGAGGGCAGGCCGCCGGCTGGGTCGAACAGCTCCACCTCCACGCCGATCGCCGCGCACCGGGTGCGCAGCACGGCGATCGTCTGGGGGAGCGCGTCGGCGTCGACCAGTAGCCGGTTGCCCGGATGCCGCCCCCCTCGGCGGATGACGCCCACGGCCTCCACCACCGCCGTCGCCTCGTCGAGCAGCGACGCATTGGCCAGCGGCAGGCCTGTCAGGTCGGCGACCATGGTCTGGAAGTTGAGGAGTGCCTCGAGGCGACCCTGGCTGATCTCCGGCTGGTACGGCGTGTACGCCGTGTACCAGGACGGGTCCTCGAGGACGTTGCGACGGATCACCGCCGGCGTCGCCGTCCCGTAGTAGCCGAGGCCGATCATGGGCTCGCCGGGTTGGTTGCGGTCGGCGAGCGCCCGGAGCTCGGCGAGGACCTCCTCCTCGTCGCCAGCCGCCGGGATCGTCGTCTCGGGGTGGTGCCGGATCCCGGGGGGCAGTGCGGCGTCGATCAGGTCTTCGAGCGTGGCGTATCCGAGCGCGGCCAGCATCTTGGCCTGCTCCGCCTCGCTCGGGCCGATGTGGCGTCGGGCGAATCGGGCGGACTCCGGGGAGGTCATCATGGGGACTCCAGAGGTCGGGGCGCCGGGGAGGCGCGGCTAAAGACCATTCCCCACTCTGTCGTCGGTGCCTGAGAGCTTCGCCGGTCCACACGGCTGCGGTCGGCTTGCCCCGTCGGCGCGGGACGCGGGGCCCCGTCTCCTCAGAGGTGCCTCGCCGGGCGGTCGCTTGGCCTGAGAGATTCCGGGGAGGTTGCTCCTTCGGCGCCCCGCATGGGGGACTCTCCCGCTCCGGCTCGATCGGCTGTTCGGTTGTCGGCGTTCATCGTAGCGCCGGCGACGGGCGGTGTGGAGCACCCCGCCGCCGTCGGGGCTCAACAAACCACCCGTCCCCGTCCGGCCATGATGTCGGGATGGTGACGAGCGACGCCGGCGCCGGGCCCCTCGACGGGGTCCGCGCGCTCGACCTGACGACCGTGGTGATGGGTCCGTACGCCACGCAGATCCTCGGGGACCTCGGGGCCGACGTCATCGTCGTGGAGGGCACGACCCTCGAGGCCAACCGGATCATGGGACCCGGGCCGCACCCCCAACTCTCGGGTACTGCGCTCAACCTGATGCGCAACAAGCGCAGCCTCCGCCTCGACTTCAAGCACCCCGCCGGTCGGGACGCCCTGCTGCGCGTCGCCGCGTCCTGCGACGTGCTCGTGACCAACATCCGCCCGAGCGGCCTTGCCCGGGCCGGACTCACCTACGAGGACGTAGCCGCCGTCCGGCCCGACATCGTGTACTGCGAGGCCCACGGCTGGCCGACGGGGAGCGACCGCGCCGACGACCCCGCCTACGACGACGTCATCCAGGCGGCTACCGGGGTCGCCGACGCCTTCCGCCTCCAGACGGGCACCCCGCGGCTGGTGCCGACCATCTTCGTGGACAAGCTCTGCGGCCTGACGATCGCGTACTCGGTCATCGCCGCCCTGTTCCGTCGGGAGCGCACCGGGCAGGGAGAGAGGGTCGAGGTGCCGATGAGCGAGACGGCGGCCTCCTTCGTGCTCGTCGAGCACGGGGCGGGTGCCATCCCCCGACCTCCTCTCGCCCCGGCCGGCTACTCGCGGATCTTGAGCCCCAACCGCCGGCCGCAACAGACCCTCGACGGGTGGATCCACGTCCTGCCCTACTCCCACGCCCATTACGAGGCGTTGTTCGAGAAGACCGGCGAGGGGTCCCGGGTGGATCCGGCGCTGTACGCCTCCGGCCGAGCGCGCATCGAGAACGCCGACCACCTCTACGAGCAGGTCCACGGCGTGCTGTCGACCCGTACGACCGCCGAGTGGATGGCCTACTGCCGCGAGGAGGGGGTGCCGGCCACCGAGGTGACGACCCTCGCTGCGCTGGTGGAGGCGCTCCCGGTCGTCGAGCACCCCGTCGCCGGCGCCTACCGGGCCATTCCGCCGCCGGTGAGGTTCGGGGGTGGGGACGGCGGCGGGCGTGGGGACGGCGGCGGGTGTGGGGGCGGCGGCAGGCGGGATGCTCGGGGAGGCGGGGAGGCCACGGTTCGCCGCACCGCCCCGGCGCCCCGCCGGCCGGCGCCACTCGTCGGCCAGCACACCGACGAGGTGCTCGCCGAGGTGGGGCTGTCGCCGGCGGCCATCGCCCGGCTGCGAGCCAGCGGCGCCATCCCGGCAGAGCCCACCGACCGCTGAGCCACCCTGCCGCTACGCGCTCAGCGGTCCAGCCCCACGAGCAACGCTTGCAGGGCGAGCGTCTCGCCGGGGTTGCGGACGAGGTTGCGGCCCAGCTCGTCGATGGCGGAGATGGCGGAGATCGCCGCCGCACGCGACCCCGCATCGGCCAGCCGGTCGCCGTACTCGCCGGCGAGGATCGCCAGGCCCGTGCGCAACTCGTCGGTGCGTTGCCTGCGGATCTCGCGGCGGTGGCGCTCGTCCAGGTCCTTCACGCCGGCCGTCAGATCGGCGCGGGCGGCCCGACCCACCTTCCCGTTCACCGACGCCGCCCGGGCGTTGCGCTCCTCCAGGGCGGACGCCTCGGCCGCCTGGCGGGCCTTCAGCGGCTCGACCGAGGAGTCGAGCAGCCCGATGAGCTCGTCGGCGATGGCCGCCGCCGTTGCCCCGGTGCCGTCGAGGCGTGCGGGCACGCTCCGCCACGCCTGGCGGCGGGCCTCGAACCCGGGGTCGGTGGCGAGGAGGCGGGCCCGGTCGAGACGGCCGCCGGCGACCTCGGCCAGGTGGCCGGCCCGCTCGGGGCTGACGCCGTCGGCGACGAGCAGCTCCACCACGGTGGCGAGCGGAACCGGGCGGAAGTCGATCCGCACGCACCTGCTGGCAATCGTGACGAGCTCGGCTGGGACGTGTTCGGCCAGGACGACGAACACGGTGGACGGCGGCGGTTCCTCGATCGTCTTCAGCAACGCCGGCCCGGCCACACCGACGAGGTGGAAGTCCGTCAGGACCAGGACCTTGCGGTCCCCCTCGACCGGGGAGCGCGCCGCCAGGCGCGTGACCTCCCGGGCGGCGTCGATCGTGATGGCGGGCCCTTCCCGCTCCACCACGGCGACGTCGGGATGGATGCCGGCAAGGACCCTCCGGCACGAGTCGCAGGTTCCGTCACCGCCGCCGGGGCAGAGCAGGGCGGCGGCGAACGCGGCGGCGGCCGCCCTCTTGCCGGTCCCCTCCGGACCGACCAACAGGTAGGCGTGCACGGGCCGGCGGGCGCCGGCGCGCAGGGCGGCGACCGCTGCGGGCTGGCCCGCCACGGTGGCGAACAGCCGCTCGCTGGGGAGGTCGACGGACGGAGAGCTCACCGCCCCCATCATGGCCTCCCCACCCGCCGGCGGAGAGAATGGCGCGCGACCGCCGCTTGCCGAGGCATACTCCGAGCGTCTGATCCGCTGCGATCCCGGGGGAGGAAACAGGTGGACGAGCAACGCGCCCGCCAGCTACTGCGGGAGGAACGGGAAGAGGTCCAACGGCTGCTCGCCGAGGTCGGTCGCCGGGACGCGGTGCGGGAGGCCGGCGACGAGCACGCCGACCGTGACGACGGCGCCCAACCCCTGACGGCCGACGGCACGGACGAGGCCGTGGCCGCCGGGCTCCGCGCCCGGCTCGACGCCATCGCCCGCGCCGAGGCCCGGCTCGACGCCGGGACCTACGGCCTGTCCGTGAAGAGCGGTGAGCCCATCCCTGACGAGCGGCTGGAAGCGGACCCGGCGGCCGAGTTGACAGTCCAGGAGGCCGCCGCGGCCCGGCGGTGAGCAGAGGCCCGGACCCGCCCGGACCCGCTCGCCCAGCCGGCCACGCCAGCTCCGCAACCCCCGCCGGCTGGCTAGCCCTGGCTAGCCCGAACTTCCCCCTGATCGCAGTATCGCTGTGGTCGCTGTGGCGCTCCACCTGGTGGTTGGCGCTCGGGGACTGTCATGGAATGTCATACACGTAGGCATGCATGGGTGCACCACGTCAACTTTCCCCGGCGAGCGCCTGAGCGTGGCGGGGATGCCTACTCGGATGGGACGTGTAGGTTTATACCGGAAGCGCCGGCGGGCTCCGACGCGTTGTTTGGGCAGTTGTCTGCGATTATCGCGGTGAACTGCCCAAACAACGCGTCGGCCATGGCCCGTTGCCGACTCTGCCGATCCCTCTGGATTCTTCTGCTCGTCCCGGCTCCTCCGGCCCTGCCACCTCATCACAGGTAGCGAGCGCTGTTGGGGTTGGGGGAAGGCGGGGCTAGAGCCGGGCCGGCAACCGGTCCACCACCGCTGCGATGCGCTCCGCCACCTCATCGACGGCACCGACCCCGTCGACGGTGGACCACCTGGCGGGATCGCCGGCGGCGAGCGACGCGAACCCCTGTCCCACCCGGGAGAAGAACTCGGCGTCCTCGCCCTCCATGCGGTCCCGGGCGGCGGGGCGGTCCTGGAGCCGGGCGGCGACGACCTCGGGTGTGACCGAGAGGAGCACCACGAGGTCCGGTTCCCATCCCGCCGCCGCCCAGGATGACAGCAGTTGCAGCCTCTGGGGGTCCAGGCCCCGCCCCCAACCCTGATAGGCGAGCGTCGAGCCGGAGAAGCGGTCGCAGACGACGTCCCGCCCCGCCGAGAGCACGGGGGCGATCACGGTGGCGACGTGCTGGGCACGGGCAGCGAGGAGCAGCAGCGTCTCGGTGCGGGCGTCGAGCGGAGGACCGTGGAGCAGGAGCTCACGGATGCGCTCACCGACATCGGTCCCTCCCGGTTCCCGGGTGAGCACGGCGCCGAGGCGTTCTGCGAGGATCGCCGCCTGCGTCGACTTGCCGCTGGCTTCGCCACCCTCGAGGACGATGAAGCGGCCCCGCAGCGCCGGCGCCCCGGGGGCGGCCGGGGTCACTGCCGGGGTGCCACCTTCTTAGCCGCCTTCGCCACTCCCTGCGCCTTCTTCATCGTTTTCTTCGCTCCCTGCGCCTTCCTCCCTGCCGCCGCCTTCGTCGCTGGAACCGCCTTCTTCGTCGACCCTGCCTTCCGTCCGCCGGCGGTCCTCTTCTTCACCGGCCCGGCTGCCCGGCGGTCGGCGAGCAACTCGGCGGCGCGCTGGGCCGTCATGCCCTCCACCGTGTCGCCCTTGCGGAGGGAGGCGTTGGTCTCGCCGTCTGTCACGTACGGCCCGAACCTGCCCTCCCTCACCACGATCATCCCCCCGCTCGCGGGGTCCGGGCCGAGCTCCCGGAGCGGCGCGGCCGAACGTTGCCCCCGGCGCGTCTTTGGCTGGGCGAAGAGGACGAGCGCCTGGTCCAACGTGATGTCGAAAAGCGCCTGCTCGCTGTCCAGCGACCTCGAGTCACCCCCCTTCTTCAGGTACGGCCCATATCGGCCGTTGGTCGCCACCACCTCCTCACCCGTCGCCGGATCGACCCCCACCACCCGGGGAAGGGTGAGCACCCGTAACGCATCGTCGAGGGTCACGGTGTGGGGATCCATGCCGGAGAGCAGCGACGCCGTCCGCGGCTTGCCGTCCACGTCGTCGGCCTCTCCCAGCTGCACGTACGGGCCGTACCGCCCGGCACGAACCATGACCGGCAGCCCCGTGCCCGGGTCGTCGCCCACCACCCGGTCCGTGGACCCGACGGCCAGCAACTCCTCCGCCCGGGCCGGTGTCAGCTCGTCCGGTGCGAGGTCCTCGGGCACGGACGCCCGTCCGTCGCCCTTCTCGATGTACGGGCCGTAGCGACCGACGCGCAGCATGATGGGCTGGCCGTCGGAGGCGTCCCCGATCGGGATCGAGTTGATCTGTCGGGCGTCGATCTCGTCGAGCTGGTCGGAGACGAGCCGCTTCAGCCCGAGCACGCCGGCATGGAAGCCGTGGCCGTCGCCGGCCCCGCCCCCATCACCGTCTCGCGCCCCGCCAACCCGCAGCCCACCGGTCGGGGCGGTGCCGTCGCCGCCCGCGGCGAGGCCCGGCTCCACCGTTCCGAAGTAGAACCGTGTCAGCCACGGAACCGACTCCTCGGCACCGCGGGCGATCTCGTCGAGGTCCTCCTCCATCTCGGCGGTGAACCCGTAGTCGACGAGCTTGCCGAAGTACTGCTCGAGCAGGGTGATGACGGCGAAGCTCGTCCACGACGGCACAAGGGCCGTGCCCTTCTTCCAGGCGTAGCCACGATCCTGGATGGTCTGGAGGATCGAGGCATAGGTGGACGGCCGGCCCACGCCCAACTCCTCGAGCGCCTTGACCAGGGACGCCTCGGTGTACCGCGCCGGCGGGGAGGTGCTGTGCCCTTCGGCCGCCAGTGCCAGGGCGTCGAGGGCGTCGCCCTCCGCCAGCGCCGGCAGCCGGACCTCCCGGTCGCCGAGCTCGGCGTCGGGGTCGTCGGAACCCTCGACGTACGCCCGCAGGAACCCCGGGAAGGTGATGACCCGCCCGCTGGTGGCGAGCTCGGCGTCCTCGCCGGCCGCCGTCGTCGCCCCCAGCCGGACCTGGACCGAGCGGCCCTCCGCGTCGGTCATCTGCGACGCCACGGTGCGCATCCAGACCAGCTCGTAGAGGCGACGCATGTCCCCCGACAGGCCGGTCTGCTCCGGCGTGCGGAACGTCTCCCCCGCCGGCCGGATGGCCTCGTGCGCCTCCTGGGCGTTCTTGACCTTCTTGTCGTAACGGCGGGGCCGCGCCGGCACGTAGCGGTCGCCGTAAAGCGCCCGGGCCTGCGCACGGGCCGCCTCGAGCGCCTCGGTCGACAGGGTGGTGGAGTCGGTGCGCATGTAGGTGATGAAGCCGGCCTCGTAGAGGTCCTGGGCGACCCGCATCGTGCGGGCCGAGCCGAAGCGCAGCTTCCGGCCCGCCTCCTGCTGGAGCGTCGAGGTCATGAACGGCGGCGCCGGCGAGCGCCGCCACGGCTTCTCCTCGACGGAGCGCACTGCGAAATCGCGGTCCTCGAGCCGCCCGGCGAGGGCACGGGCGGTGGCCTCGTCGAGCCGCACGACGTCGTCACGGGCGAGGGTGCCGTCCTCGCCGAAATCCCTCCCCGTCGCCAGCCGCCTCCCCTGGAGGGCGACAAGCGTGGCGCCGAAATGGCCCTGGCGCTCCTCGGGTCGGGCATCTCCATGAACCTCGAAGGTCCCCGCGACGTCCCAGTAGCCGGCGACCCGGAAGCGCATCCGGGCGCGCTCCCTCTCGACAAGCAGACGTGTCGCCGGCGACTGCACCCGCCCGGCAGAGAGGTTGCGCATCACCTTCTTCCAGAGGACGGGTGACACCTCGTAGCCGTACAGCCGGTCGAGGATCCGCCGCGTCTCCTGGGCATCGACGAGGCGGCGGTCGAGATCGCGGCTCTCGCGCACCGCGCGCTCGATGGCTGCCTTGGTGATCTCGTGGAACACCATCCGCCGCACCGGCACCCTCGGCGCCAGCACCTCGAGCAGGTGCCAGGCGATCGACTCGCCCTCGCGGTCCTCGTCGGTCGCGAGGTAGACCTCGCTGGCCCCCTTGAGCAGGGCCTTCAACTTGCGCACCTGGTCTCGCTTGTCGGGGCTGACCACGTAGAGGGGCTTGAAGTCGTTGTCCACGTCCACGCCCAGGCGCGCCCACGCCTCGCCCTTGTAGGCGGGCGGCACGTCGGCGGCGTTGCGGGGCAGGTCCCGGATATGGCCGATCGAGCTCTCGACGACGTAGTCGGAGCCGAGAAAGCCTGCGATAGTCCGGGCCTTGGCCGGGGACTCGACGATGACGAGGGGCTTTGGCATGACGTTCGGGGCAGCCTAGGAGCGTGGGCGGGCAGGGAGGTGCAGGGTCGGCCGACCACCAGGTTTGGCCGGGGCACCACAATCGGCCGGCCGCCGCCGGGTGTCAACCCACCGCCCTCAGCGCCAGCGCCGATGCGATCTCGGCTCGCAGTCGCTGCGGTTCGCAGGTGACGGTCAGCCAGTCCGACTCGATGATGTAGAAGCCCTCGGCACGGATCCGGTTGCGGCGGTGCAGGTCGGCAGCACGCGCCCGGGGGCTGGAGTGGTAAGCGAACCCGTCCACCTCGAGCACGAGCCTCGGCGCCAGCAGGAAGTCGATGCGGTACCGGCCCCCGCAGACCTGCAGCTCCATCCCGATCGGCAGGTAGCCCCAGGCATGCAGCAGCCGTCGTACCTGGCTCTCGAGGACCGAGGGGTGGGGCGGCTCGACCAACCCGCGCCGTTCGCACACCGCCCGCATGGCAGCGGGGCCGGCCCGCCCCCGGCCGGCGAGAAGGGCAACGGCCCGGGCCAGATCCCGCGCCTGGACCTGACGCCTGGCGATCGCCCTGTCCGTGAGATCGTCGAGCGTTCCGACCGCCAGCCCGCTCGCCGCCAGGTCGACGAGGGTCTGGACGACGTCGGTCACGGCAATCCCCTGCCGGTGCTTCGGGCGCCGGCCCGGCCCCCGCCGGCGGTGGATGTCGACTCCGTGCAGGTCCGCGTCCGCCGGGTACGCCACCGTCACGCACGGACGGCCCGGCGCCTTGGCGACGAGATCCCACAGCCACGCCGCCGAGTCGTGAGAAGCCACCGCCGACGGGCCGGCGGCGGCGACCGCCGCCGTCAGCTGCGTCGCCGCCGACAGCGGCGTGCCAGCCGGCACGTAAACGCCCGCGTGCAGGCGTTGCCACCGACCCCGCGCCACCCGTGCCCGGATCTCAGCCGGGGTCATCCCGAGCCGGCGCGCCTCCTCGGCGGGGATCACCCCGTGATGGCGGACCAGGTAGGCGTTGAGCGCCCGTTCGATGTCGCTGTCCACTCGAAGCAGTCTGACACCTGCCTGTGACATCCCAGCGAACTGTGAGTGATTTCTACACACAGTGTGTACTTTTCACTCACAGTTCGGGGGCCGGCGGGGGCCGGCGGGGGGCCGGCGGGGGGCCGGCGGGGGCCGGCGGGGGTGCTACTCGTCCTCCACCAGGCGCGCCCGGACCTCGAGGAGTTGCTCGACGACGTCCCCGGACTCTGCCTGCGCGTAGCTCTCGATGGCCGCGACGAGGACGTCACGGTGCCCACCGGCGAGCATGCCAGCGTCGACGCTCACCGCGACCGCCTCCTCGGGAACGGTGAGGCCGGTGATCACACCCACGACCGGCGGCTCCTCACCGGCGATGGCAGCCTCGACGGTGACATCGAGGGCTTGGGTGCGCCTCTTGGAGAAGACGATGCCACCGAGGATGATCGCCCCCGCCACGACTGCGATGGCTACCCGGGCGGCCGTGTCGGTCTCGGTGGAGATGACCGCCGGCAGGACGAGGAGGCTGACGAGGTTCATCACCTTGATGAGCGGGTTGAGCGCCGGGCCGGCGGTGTCCTTGAAGGGGTCCCCGACGGTGTCACCGATGACGGCCGCCTTGTGTGGCTCGGAGCCCTTGCCTCCCTCGTGGCCGTCCTCGATGTACTTCTTGGCGTTGTCCCAGGCACCGCCGGAGTTGGACAGGAAGTTGGCCATGAGCTGGCCGGTGAGGATGGTGCCGGCGAGGAAGGCACCGAGGGCGAGGGGGCCGATGGCGAAGCCGACGACGACCGGCGAGAGGATCGCCAGCAGCGCCGGCGTGGCCAGCTCGCGCAGCGAGGCGGCGGTGCAGATGTCGATGACCCGCCCGTACTCGGGCCGCTCGGAGCCGTCCATGATCCCCGGGTGCTCGCGGAACTGGCGGCGGACCTCGTTGACGACGGTCCCGGCGGAGCGGCCGACGGCGCGGATGGCCAGCGAGCTGAAGAGGAAGGCGATCGAGCCGCCGATGAGCAGGCCGATGAAGATCGTGGGGTTGGCAACGTTCACGATCGTCTGCTTGGTCGTCTGGTAGAGGGCGTTGCCACTCAGGTGCAGGTTGAGCTGCTGGGCGATGGTCTGCACGTAGCTCGAGAAGATGGCGACGGCGGCGAGCACGGCCGAGCCGATGGCGAAGCCCTTGGTGATCGCCTTGGTGGTGTTGCCGACGGCGTCGAGGCTCACCATGATCCGCTCGGGTTCGCCGGAGAACTCGCCGCTCATCTCGGCGATGCCGGCGGCGTTGTCCGATACCGGCCCGAACGTGTCCTCCGACACCACCATGCCCGTCGTGGACAGGAGCCCGAGCCCGGTGAGGGCGACGAGGTAGAGGGAGAACTCGATCCGGCCGTTGCCGAGGACGATCGCCACGACGATGGCGACGACGATGGAGAGGATGGCCGGCACCGACGACTCGAGACCGCCGCTGATCCCGGCGAGGACCGTGGTGGCAGGGCCGGTGCGGGCGGCTTCGGCGATCTCCCGGACCGGCGAGGTCTCCGTGGAGGTGTAGTACTCGGTGATCCGGCTGGCGACCTGGCCGAGGACCACGCCGGTCAGCACGGCGAAGAACACCTTCAGGTTGTGGACGTAGAACTCGGCCACGAAGAACGTCCCGACGATCGTCAGGACGGCGGCCAGGAGGAACCCACGGTTGATGGGCGCCATCGCCGTGCGGTCGTTGCGGCCGGCCCGCACGGCGAGCACGCCGATGATCGACGCGAGGATCCCGATGGCTGGGACGGCGAGGGGGAAGGTGATGCCGAGAGCGGGGTTGAGACCCAGGCTGCGGAAGGCGCCGTTGCCGAGGAGGAGGCTGGCCACGAGGATCACGGCGTAGGACTCGAAGAGGTCGGCGGCCATGCCGGCGCAGTCGCCCACGTTGTCGCCCACGTTGTCAGCGATGGTGGCGGCGTTGCGGGGGTCGTCCTCGGGGATCCCCGCCTCGACCTTGCCGACGAGGTCGGCGCCGACGTCGGCCGCCTTGGTGAAGATGCCGCCGCCGACTCGCATGAACAGGGCGATCAGCGAACAGCCGAACCCGAAGCCCACGAGGATCGCCGTCGCCGTGTTCTGGGCGAGCATCACGATGACCGTCGCCCCGAGCAGGCCGAAGCCGACCACGAACAGACCGGTGATGCCGCCGGTGCGGAAGGCGACCCGCAAGGCGTCGGCCATGGACCCGTTGCGCGCTGCTGCCGCGGTGCGGACATTGCCGCGCACGGCGGTGCTCATGCCGATGAAGCCGGCCGTCCCGGAGAGCGTCGCCCCGGTGAGGAAGGCCAGCGTGCGGAAGATTCCCGAGGGCACGAAGCCGAGCACGACGTGGCCGGTGGCGAGGTTCGTGACCCGGGTGGAGGTCAAGAACACGAGGATGGCGAGCGGGATGACGATGATGCCGATCGTCTTGAACTGGCGCTTCAGGTAGGCGCCGGCGCCCTCCTGGACCGCCTTGGCGATCTCGACCATGCCCGGGGTGCCCTGGTCGGTGGCGAGGACGTTGCGCATGAGGGCGACGCCCGTGGCGATCGCAACCAGGGCGCAGCCGGCCGCGAAGATGAGCCATGCCCATTCGGCACCCCCCAGGTGGAACGCCTGGTAGCCGCCATCGAGGAGGGGTCGGATCATCTGGTCTGCTTCTCCCTTCTCCCCCGAGGGAGCTTCCCCCGGCTGGGTGTGCGCCCGCCCGCCGGGGCCGGGCCGGCGCCCGGCCCCCCGGCGGCAGGTGTACGTCGGACAAAGATCTGCTTGGCGACGCTCGCTCCGAGGGTCCGCTCGTGGCCGTCGACGGCGACCACCACGGGTCCGTCGAAGGGGTGCTTCTCTCGCAGCACCACCTCGACACCGGGCCGGACACCGAGCCCGTCGAGGAAGCGGGCGAGCTCGGGGGCGGTGGAGCCGGGCAGCGCGATCACCGCCCGATCGCCGGGCGTCAGGTCGTAGAGGACCGGCAGGTCAGGCAGGCTCACTGCCTCGGTGCCCGGGATCGGGAACCCGTGCGGGCAGGTCGCCGGGCGGTCGAGGGCGACGTAGAGCCGGTCCTCGACCTGCTGGGGCAACTGGTGCTCGAAGACGGGGGCCAGC
Organism: Acidimicrobiaceae bacterium; assembly: GCA_027320105.1. Lineage (GTDB taxonomy): Bacteria > Actinomycetota > Acidimicrobiia > Acidimicrobiales > Palsa-688 > JAKAQB01. The sequence continues at coordinate 12,646 of DAHVMA010000043.1, forward strand.
TCGTCCGCCTCCGACCAGGAGTAGCCCAGCATGTCGGCGAGGAACCGCTCCACGATCCGGTGCCGGCGGATGACGGCCATGGCCAGGCGCTCCCCCTCCCGGCTGAGGGTGACGCCGTGGTACGGGGCGTGGCTGAGCAGACCCCGCTCGGCGAGGCGCTTCACCGTTGCCGTGGCCGTGCCCGGCGATACGCCCAGCGAATCTGCCAGGTCGCCGGTGCGGGCGGTGCCGTCCGCTCCCGGGGCGCGACTCAACCTCCACACGGCTTTCAGCGTTTCGCGCTCTGGCTTCGTCAATGAACTCGACATGATTTTGGGCCGTCGAAAACCTTAGGGTTTCGGCGACCGGAACGTCAAGCCCCCCTGACTGGGACCGCCCTCCGTCGAGACGTAACGTCGTGGCCCGAGGGCCCGCCTTGCCTACCTCGCCGCTTCCGCCTCCGCCCCCGATGGACCAGCCGCCCCAGCCGCAACGGCTGTTCCTGCGCATGCGCCGCCACGGCCTTGCCCTCCTGCTCCTTGCCGCGGCAGCCGGGGTGACGGGAGCGATGTTCGTCCCCGTCCGCCCTCTGGTCCCGTCAGGCGCCAGGGCGTGGACCCGGAGGCTCGTCGCCGGTGGCCTCCGCCGCGAGGAGCTGGTGGTCGCGCCCTCCTCCCGCCGCCCGGGTGCCCCACCGCTCCCCCTCTACGTCGTCCTGCACGGCTCGGACGCCACCCCGGCGTTCGAGGAGCGCCGGACGGGCTTCGAGGCGCTCGCCGGCGAGGGCCGGGCGGTGCTCGTCTACCCCGCTGGCATCGGGCAGAGCTGGAATGCGGGTGGCGGCTGCTGCGGCCTGGCTGCCGCCCGAGGCATCAACGACGTGGCCTTCGTGCGAGCCGTCGTCGCCGATGCGATCGCCCACCTCGGCGTCGACCGCCACCGCGTGTACCTCGTCGGCTACAGCAACGGCGGCAAGCTGGCTCTGCGCATGCTCGGGGCGGACCCGGGGGCGTTCGCCGGCGTCGCCGTGTACGCGGCGACACCGACGGAGCCGCTGCCGCCGGGCCCGCCCGTGCCCGTCCTCCTCGCCGGCGGGACATCCGACCCGCGCACGCCGTGGGCGAGGGCCACGGAGCAGAGCAACGGGCGGTGGGCGCCGTCGGTGCTGGGCACGGCGGCGATGCTCCGCCGGCGCGACGGGCTCGATCATCCCGGCACCGGTCAGAGCGAGCGCCTCGCCGGCGGGCGGGTGACGGTCACCACCTGGCGGGGTGCCAGCCACCGGCAGGTGCTGCAGTTGGTGGCCTACCGGGGGCGGGGCCACAACTGGCCTCAGGCGGAGGATGCGCCCCTGCCGCTGGCATCGTTGATCGAGGAGCTCTTCAACTCGCTCGGACGCTGAGGGGGGCAGCGGCGCCATGCCGGCCCGAGGGGCCGGGGCGGCGCAGCACCAGCCAGGAGCCGCCGAGGATCATCACGAAGCCGGCACCCGTCGCCCGCGTGAACGCTTCGCCGAGGAAGACAACACCGAGGACGACGGCCACCGCCGGGTTGAGATAGGTGACGAGCGTCTGGCGGACGGGGCCGACCTCGGCGATCAGCGCGAACGCCACCATGAAGGCCAAGCCGGTGCATACGACTCCGAGAGCCACGACCGCGACCAGGGGAGCCCAGCCCAGGTGGGTTCGCAGCTGCAGGATCCCGGCCGGGGCGTAGGCGGCGGCGTTGAGGGTGAGGGAGGCGGCGATGACGCCGAGGCTCGGGACGCCGGAGAGCCAACGACCGACGATGGCGGGACCGAGGGCGTAGCCGACCACGACGAGCACCATGAGTGCCGCCGGCCCGAGCTCGGAGCGGGAGAGGTCGAACCCCACGAGGGTGCCGACACCCGCGAAGCCGAGGAGCATCCCGGCGACGCCGGTCGGGCCGAGGCGCGGCGGCCGCCCGAGCATCCAGGCGATCGGGATGCCGGCCAGGGGGACGGCGGCGACGAGCAGCCCCGTGATCGAGCTCGGCAGCGACTTCTCGGCGGTGGGCAGGCAGAAGAACGGAACGGCGACCTCGGCGGCGGCGAACGCCAGCACCGCCCGCCAGTGGGGCAGCACGGGTCGCAGCTGGTGGCGGGCGGCCGCCACGGGCAGGAGGATCGCAGCGCCGATGCCGCAGCGGAGGAACACCAGCGTCGCCGGGGTGATCTCGCGGACGGCGACCTTGATGAGCAGGTACGGGACGCCCCAGATCACACCGAGGGCGGCGAACAGCAGCACGGCGCGGCGGGACACCGCCGCATGGTAGGGCTACTCCTCGTCGGCGAGGACGGCCCGGATGATCTCGCTGGTCTGGTCGCCCGCGTCGTCAGCAGGCCCGCCGAACAGGACCATCCGCACCTTGGTCCCGTCCCCCAGGTGCTCGAAGCGAGCCAGGTCGACGAGCGTTCGTATCAGCGGGATCCCGAGACCCCGCTCGAAGTCGAGCCGGCTGGGGTCTGTGACCGGGGGGTGGAGCGGCAGGCGGTCGGGATCGAAGCCGCCGCCGTGGTCGACTATCTCGACCTCCATCCGTTCGTCCGCCTCCAGGACACGGACGGTTACCGGTTCCTCGGTGCCTGTGCGGGCGTGGGCCTCGATGGCGTTGGTGCACGCCTCGGACACCGCCAGCTTGAGGTCGTCGATCCGCTGGTCGGCCAGGTTCCGCCGGCCCGACGCCAGCGACGACACGACCAACCGCACGATGGCGATGTACTCGGGTCTTGCGGGAACGGCCAGCTCCAGCGCGGCGATCATACGGGCCAGCTCCTCGGGACCGGGCCGGTCAGCTGGCGGTCGCTTCGTCGACCGAACCGGAGATCGTGAACACCTTGGTCAGCCCCGTGATCTCGAACACCTTCAGGATCCGGGCCTCGGTGCAGACGAGCCCGAGGTCGCCGTCGTTGCTGCGAAGCCGCTTCAGCCCGCCGACGAGGACTCCCGGTCCGGTGGAGTCGAGGAACTCGACCCCCTCCAAGTCGACGATTATCTGGTTGCGCCCTTGGCTGGCCAACTCGACGAGCTTCTCGCGCAACCGGGGCGCCGTGTACACGTCCACCTCGCCCTTGACGGCGAGGACCGTGTAAGGCGACCGGCTGTCGTCGACCTCGAGACCGAGCTCCATGGCC
>DAHVMA010000047.1:0-16987 GCA_027320105.1 Acidimicrobiaceae bacterium
TCCGCTTCCCCGGACACGCCGAGGACACGGGCTCGGCCGCTGGGAACGACACCGACGCCAAGGCGCTCGACGAGGGGACCGGCGGGCCCGCCGGCACCGGCGACCGGACGTGGACCGGGGCCATCCGCCGCGCCGGGCTCCGGGTCCTGCCGCCGGGGAAGCTCCTACCGGACCGGCAGCCGGCATACGTGGCCTCGTGGATCTACGTGTTCGGCGTGGCGAGCCTGTCGGCCCTCGGTCTGGCGATCGTGTCGGGGTTCGCCATCGCCCTCGGCGGCGCCGATTGGTGGCACAAGAGCCCGGTCGGCCACTTCTTCAACAGCCTGCACCTGTGGTCGGTGGAGTTGTTCATGGCGTTCATGGTGATCCACCTGTGGGGTAAGTTCTGGATGGCCGCCTGGCGGGGCCGCCGGGCGCTCACCTGGATGACCGGCGTCGCGGCGTTTGCGGCGTCGGTCGTCGAGTGCTTCACCGGCTACCTCTCGCAGCAGAACTTCGACTCGCAGTGGATCTCGACCAACGGCAAGGACGCCATCAACGCGACCGGGCTCGGCGGTGCGTTCAACCTCATGAACTTCGGCCAGATGCTCCTCTGGCACGTCGTCTTGGTCCCTATCGTGCTCGTCGCGATCGTGGGCGCGCACGTGCTGCTGGTGCGCGTGCGAGGTGTGAGCCATCCCCTGCCCGTGCAGCGCACCCGCGGGCGATCCGCCCGTCGGGCCGCTGCCGCCGCCGACGGGGCGGACTGGAAGGGCCCCACCCGGGTCTACGACATAGTCAAGGAGGCCACCGCCGCCGCCGGGATCGCCGCCGTCCTGGCGGTCCTCCTCGCCGTCCTCCTCTCCTCCCCCGACCAGCCGCCGGTCACGATCTCGACTTGGGCCCGCGTCGCCCCGGCAGACTTCGTCGCAACGGTCGCCAGCGAGTTGGACGGGACCAGCGAGACGGCCACGTACGGGCCCCCCTACAACACGGCAAGCGCCTACGTGCAGCGCATCGGCGTCTCGTGGCAGCGGATCGGCGGGGTACAGGACCCAATAGACCCCGCCCGCAGTTTCGTCCTGCAGCCGCTCGCCAAGTTGGCGCCCCGCGACGCCCGCCTCGCAGCCGCTCTCCGCCGCTACGACACCGCCCCCCACCCGACTCAGGTCGCCTGGGCCGCCGCCTACGGCAAGGCCGTGACCGGGGTCACCTTCCACAACGGGGCGCCGGTCGTCCCCGCTGCCGCCGACGGCCCGGTGCCGGCCATGGCCGCCGCTGAGCTTACCCTCGCCCGCAGCGGCGCTCTCGACGCCGACCTGCTGGCCAACCGGTCCTTCTACGGTACGGATTTCACCGAGCCGCTCCTGTTCCTCGAGGACGGCTCCTACTTCTCCGACGTCGCCCACGCCGAGCACCTGACCGGAACCCAGTGGGGCGTCACGAACGAGACCGGCAGCTACCCGGGGCAGCCCTGGCTGTGGCTGTACACCTTGTGGTACCAGCTGCCTGGCTTTCGGTCGTCGCCAAACGTCGACCTCATCGCCATCTACCTGACGGGCGCGGCCACGCTCCTCCTGCTCGGCGTGCCGTTCGTCCCTGGCGTCCGCAACATCCCGGAGATCGTGCCGCTCCACCGGCTCGTCTGGCGCCGCTGGAACGCCCGCAGCCTCTCCACTCCTTCCGGCACCGATCCCATGTCGGGCGACGCAGCCACAGCGGGAGGGGCACCGAGGCGGTAGCCGTCGCCGGCCGCGATGCCTACTGCAGGCCGGCGTCCGCCAGGACTTCTTCCACCTCGGCCACGGTGCCGGCATAGAAGGGACCGAACTCCGCATACCGCGCCGAAGCCTCGTCGAAGCGCATCGTGTAGACGCAGTCCTTCAGGTCGTCTGGGTGCACGGCGAAGAGCGTGACACCCCACTCGTAGTCGTCGAGACCGGTCGACCCGGTCACGAGCTGCAGCACCCGTCCCGCGAACCGCCGGCCCGAGGCCCCGTGCTCGGTCATGAGGTCACGACGATCCTCGAAGGCCAACTGGTACCAGTTGGCCCCCTCCGAACGCCGCTTGGACATGGGATAGAAGCACACCGCTCGCTTGCCGGCTGGCGGGAGCTTCGGGTACAGGCGGGGGCTGAGCTTCTGCTTGTCGACCGACGCCCTGGCGTACTCGGAGACCTCGGTGAGCGAGACGTAGGAGTCGGCGACCTCGAGGCCTGCCGCCTGCAGGCGCGACTGGAAGCGGCGGAGCCGGACCCAGTCCCGACCGAGGGCCATGAACCCGGCATCCGCCTTGTGCCCGAGGACCGAGAAGCACACGACCTGCTGCTGCTCGCCCTGGCCGTCCTTGACGGCGGCGACCACCGCCTCCACGTCGGTGTCAGGCCGGACCTTGCAGAACAGGTGCAGGACCCCCAGCCCTTCGGACGGCTCCAGCGGTTCGCTCATTGGCTTGATCCTACGGCGACGGGCCGGCCCCCGGAGACGCCTCCGGCGGCCGGCCCGCTGAGCGGACCAGCTAGTAGTCCTCCATGCCGCCGCCGGGCATGGCGGGGGCCTTCTCCTCGGGCTTGTCGACAATCACCGCCTCGGTGGTGAGGAACAGCGCGGCGATCGACGCCGCATTCTGCAGTGCCGAGCGGGTGACCTTGGCGGCGTCGATGACGCCGGCCTTGAACAGGTCCTCGTACTCGCCGGTGGCGGCGTTGAGTCCCTCGGCCACGCCGCTCAGGCCACGGACCTTCTCCACGACCACGCCGCCCTCCATGCCGGCGTTCACGGCGATCTGCTTCAGAGGCTCCTCCACGGAGCGAGCCACGATGCGCGCACCGGTGGCCTCGTCGCCTTCGAGCTTCTCGGCCCGGTCGAGGATCGAGCGCTGCGCACGCAGGAGCGCTACGCCTCCGCCGGGGACGACGCCCTCCTCCACAGCTGCCTTGGTGGTCGAAACGGCGTCCTCGATGCGGTGCTTCTTCTCCTTGAGCTCGACCTCGGTGGCCGCGCCGACCTTGATGACGGCCACCCCGCCGGACAGCTTGGCTAGCCGCTCCTGCAGCTTCTCACGGTCGTAGTCGGAGTCGGTGTTGTCGATCTCGGTCTTGATCTGGCTGATCCGACCCTTGATGTCCGCCTCCGTGCCGGCACCTTCGACGACGGTCGTCTCGTCCTTGGTCACGACGATCTTGCGGGCCCGGCCGAGCAGGTCGAGTGTGACGTTCTCCAGCTTGAGGCCGACCTCCTCGGTAACGACCTGACCACCGGTGAGGATGGCCATGTCCTGCAGCATGGCCTTCCGGCGCTCGCCGAAGCCCGGGGCCTTCACGGCTACGCTGCGGAAAGTCCCGCGGATCTTGTTGACCACGAGGGTGGCGAGGGCCTCGCCCTCGACGTCCTCGGCGATGATCACCAGCGGGCGGCCGGACTGCATGACCTTCTCGAGCACGGGCAGCAGGTCACGGACCGCAGTGATCTTCGAGCCGACGAAGAGCAGGTAGGGGTCGTCGAGAGAGGCCTCCATCCGCTCGGTGTCGGTGGCAAAGTAGGGCGAGATGTAGCCCTTGTCGAAGCGCATCCCCTCGACCATCTCGAGGTCCATGCCGAAGGTCTGGGACTCCTCGACGGTGATGACGCCGTCCTTGCCGACCTTGTCGATCGCCTCGGAGATGAGGCCGCCGATCTCGGGGTCGGCGGCGGAGATCGACGCCACCTGGGCGATCTGCTCCTTGGTCTCCGTCTCCTTCGAGATCTCCTTCAACGAAGCGACCGCGGTCTCTACGGCGGCCTCGATGCCCCGCTTCAGGGACATCGGGTTGGCTCCGGCGGCGACGTTGCGCAGCCCCTCCCGGACCATGGCCCAGGCTAGGACGGTGGCGGTGGTGGTGCCGTCACCGGCGACGTCGTCGGTCTTCTTCGCGACCTCCTTGACGAGCTCGGCCCCGATCTTCTCGTACGGGTCCTCGAGCTCGATCTCCTTGGCGATGGAGACGCCGTCGTTGGTGATCGTGGGCGCGCCCCACTTCTTGTCCAGGACGACGTTGCGGCCCTTGGGGCCGAGGGTGACGCGCACGGCGTCGGCGAGCTGGTTCATGCCGCTCTCGAGAGCGCGGCGGGCGTTCTCGTCGAATGCAATCAGCTTGGGCATCGGTGTGGGCTTCCCTCCGTTGGGCGGTACCGATTAGCACTCTCAGTGTGGGAGTGCTAACAGTAAACCGCCTCCGGGGGCGCTACCGCAACCCATCTGGCGCTCGACGCACCGTGGCCGCTGAGGCCGCCGCTGCTGGCTGCCCGGCCCGAGGCGCTCGGAGCGGGGGATCAGCCCCCGGCTACCGCCGGGACGATCGAAACGGTGGCCCCGGAGGCCACCGGGGTGCTCGGCCCGTCGAGGAACCGGATGTCCTCGTCGGCGACGAACACGTTGACGAAGCGCCGGATGCGCCCGTCCCCGTCGTAGAGGCGCTCGGCGAAGCCCGGGTGGGAGGCGTCGAGTGCGGCGAGGACCTCGGCGACCGTCCGGCCCTCCACGGTCACTTCGGTCGCTCCGCCGGTGAGGTTGCGCAGCTGGGTGGGGATGCGGATGGTGGGCATGTTCAGGCCTCGCCGATGGATCCGACGGCGGCCTCGAAGGCGTCGAGACTGGGAGGTACGGTCACCGTCGGCGCACAGGCGCCGGCAATGGCGTCGATCGTTTTCAGGCCGTTGCCGGTCACGTAGGCGACGACGCGCTCGTCGGGGCGAACCACGCCCTCGGCAGCGAGCCGGGCCAAGGTGGCGATCGTCACGCCACCGGCGGTCTCGGTGAAGATGCCCTCGCTACGGGCCAGGAGCCGGATCCCCTGCAGGATCTCCGCATCGGTGACTGCACCGACCGCCCCACCCGACGCTCGGACCACGTCGAGGGCGTAGCCCCCGTCGGCGGGGTCGCCGATGGCGATGGACTTGGCGATGGTCGCCGGCCGCACCGGCCGGACGGCGCCGGCGCCCTCCGCAAACGCCGTCGCGACGGGAGCGCAGCCCGCCGCCTGCGCGCCGGACACCCGGGTGTGCGGCGCCTCGACGAGCAGGCCCACCTCGTGGAGCTCGGCGAACCCCCGGGCGATGCGGGTGAGCTGGCTCCCCGAGCCGATGGGCACCACCACGTGGTCGGGTGCCTGCCAACCGAGCTGCTCCGCCACCTCGAAGGCCAGGGTGCGCGAGCCCTCGGCGTAGTACGTCCGCAGGTTGACGTTCACGAACGCCCAGTCGGGGTGCGCTGCGGCGAGCTCACCGCACAGCCGGTTGACCTCGTCGTAGGTGCCCTGGACCGCTACGACCCGTCCGCCGTAGACGGCCGTCCCGATGATCTTGGCGGGCTCGAGGTCGGCGGGCACGCAGACGACCGACTCCATGCCTGCATGGGCGGCGTGGGCAGCGACCGAGTTGGCCAGGTTGCCGGTGGACGCGCACGCCGCCACCTTGAAGCCGAGCTCGCGCGCCCGGGTGAGGGCAACCGAGACGACGCGGTCCTTGAAGGAGCCGGTGGGGTTGAGGGCGTCGTTCTTGATCCAGAGCTCCCCGAGGCCGAGCTCGGCGGCCAGGCGGTCCGCCCGGATCATGGGCGTCATGCCTGCGCCGAGGGAGACGGCTCCCTCCGAGGCGGCAGGCAGCAGGTCGGCGTAGCGCCACAACGTGTTGGGGCCGGCGGCGATGCTCCCACGGGTGATGCTGTTGGCGATGGCCGCGTAGTCGTAGACCACCTCGAGCGGCCCGAAGCACCACTCGCAGGCGTGGAGCGCCTCGGCGGGATACTCCCGCGCGCACTCACGGCAACGCAGACCCTGGACGTATGGCATGGAACTGGCCTCCTCATCGAACCGGGCATTGGCACCGTGGGTCACACGTGACCGGGTTGCCGCGGCATCACAGGGCCCGTCCCTCAGCCGCTCTCGATGAATATCGCCCCCATGGTGGCGCATGGCGCCGCCGTCCGCAAGGCGACCGTAGCGCCTGACCCGAGGTGCCGGGCGTGCTCAGCCCCTCCGGGCGGCCAGGCACCCTGCCACGACCTCCTGCACGCAGCCGGCCGGGTCGGCCATGGCGCGGGCAGGCCCAAACCGCTCGACGAGGATCCGCACCTCGGCCGCGATCTCGGGGCGGTCCCCGACGAGGTCGCCGGCGACCACGAGCGCGGGGACTCCGAGCTCACCTGCCAGGGCGATCACCCCGCCGACGGCCTTGCCGGCGAACGACTGCTCGTCGAGGGCACCCTCCCCCGTCACGACCAGGTCTGCGCCGTCGATGCGGCCCACGAGGTCGACCGCCTCGGCGACGACGTCGAAGCCGGGCACGAGGGTGGCGCCGATGGCCGCCAACCCCCCCGCCAGCCCGCCGGCGGCGCCGCTGCCGGGGATGGCCGAGACATCCACCCCGAAGCGTGCCCGGTAGACCTGCGCCAGCCGCTCGAGACGGCGTACGAGCAGCTCCACTTGGGCCGCGGACGCGCCCTTCTGGGGGGCGAAGAGCCGGGCAGCGTCGACGAAGGGGATGAGCACGTCGCACGCCACCACCAACTCGACGCCCTTCAGGCGGCTGTGCGGCTCGAGCACCTCGACGGCTGCCAAGCCGCCGTCGGTGGTCGCCGAGCCCCCGGCGCCCACCAGCACACGCCGGGCGCCTGCCTTGACGGCCGCAGCGATGAGCTCGCCTGTGCCTGTCGTGTCGGCCGCCACGGCGTCGTTGGCCTCCGCTCCGCCGATGAGCTCGAGCCCCGATACGAGGGCCATCTCGACGACGGCTGTGCGGCCGTCGTCGAGTAGCCGCCACTCGGCTTCCAGCTCCCGGCCGAGCGGGTCGTGAGCCCGGACGAGGCGGGACCGGCCGCCGAGCACGTCGGCGAAGCCTTCACCCCCGTCGGAGACAGGCACCTGGTCGCAGTCCCACCCCGCTCCGGCGGCCGCACGAGCGACGGCCAGGGCGATCTCGGCGGCACTGGCGGTGCCGCGGAACTTGTCGGTGGCGGCGACGACCCTGGGCACCGCCCCATGGTGGCGGACCCGGACGGCGTCACGGGGAGCTGAGCGTGTTGAAGAGCGCGAGCACACCTTGGGGCCCGTCGACGACAACATCGGCGCCGGCGAGCAGCTCCGGCGGGGCCTCCTCGCTCCTGGCGGCGACGGCGAGGGTCGCCAGTCCGGACGCGCGCAGCCTGGTGAGAGCTTCGAAGGCAGGGAGGTCCCCCCGGTCGTCGCCGACGTAACAGGCCGACTCCATGCCGTCGCAGAGCCGGGCGACGACCGTTCCCTTGTCGACCGGCACCGGGGCACGCAATTCCATGGAGAGCTTCCCGGCGTGGGTCGCCAGACCGAGCTCGGCGGCGGCCCTGGCGGCGAAGGCCTCCACCCAGCCGAGCGCGCCAGGCGCGTGGCGGGCGTGGAGGGTGACGGTGAGGCCCTTGTCCTCCACGGTGACGCCGGTGGGTGCGCACGCCGCGGCGCGGGCGGCGACCTCGGCGACCGCTGCCCGATGTTGCTCGGCGTCGGGATGGGTCACCACGGCCCCGCTGTCGACCCACTCGAGGCCGTAGAGGCCGACGAGGCTCACCAGACCGGCAAGATCGGCGAGGCGGTCGGCGAGGAAGCGGACGGGTCGACCCGAGACGACCGCCACCCGCCCGAGGTGGAGGGTGAGACGGCCGAGGGCGGCCACGGTCCCCGGCAGCGGGACGGCGTCCTCGGGGTCCGGCACGATCGCGGCGAGCGTGCCGTCGAAGTCCGTCAGGAGGGCGGCACTCGCCGGCTCGGGGGGCCAGGGGCCGCTGGGGCCAGCGACGACCCCCACTACCGGTGCACCCTGCTCGTCCTGCGAGGCGAGGCTCAGGCCTGCGAGGCGAGGCTCTGGCCGATCACGAGAACCAGGTCGGCCTCCTGCAGGTCCACGGAGGGGATCGGCGCGCTGGCCGGCGGAGGGACCGCTGTGACGACCGCTGACGTCGGGAGGCCGACGGTGCGGGCGAGGGCCTTCGCCTCGGCCAGGTATCCGGGATGGACTATGTAGATAGACGAGGTTGGGTCGACGAGAGTCGTGTTGTCCGGAGGAAGCGTCTGGTAGCCCGGCGAGGCATGCAGCTTGGCGCTCCACTGCGCCGAGAGGGTGCCGCTCTGCAGCCCGTTCAGCACCTGCAGGCGGATGCTGCTCGGCGGGACCGCTTGCGGCGTCGTCGTGGTCGTGGACGGCAGCGTCGTCGTGGTGGTCCCGGGGCCCGGCGTCCCCCCGGTGACCGCCGATGACGCCCGGCGGCCCGGGCCGAGCTGGGTCAGGAGAGCGACGGTGACCGCCACGGCCAGCACCACGATGACAGCGGCCCGCAACGTCCGCGTCCCCTCGTCCGGCCGGCCCGGCCCGGCCCGGTCAACCTGGAAGCGACGGCTCATCGGTGCGGGCGGCCGCCCGCCGACCGACCCTCGAAGCGGGCCCGCCGCCGGCGATCCCGGCCTCGCCGCACCCGCCTGACGACCAGCGGGTCGTACTCCTCGGCGTCGCCGGTGTCCGCCAGCACGGCGAGCAACTGGTAGTAGCGCGTCGACGATATCCCGAAGCGCGACCGGATGCCGTCCTCCTTCGGCCCCGGCTCGAGCCACCAGGACCCCTCGAACTCGAGGATGGCGCGGTCCCGGTCGGAGAGTCCCATCCAGACGAGCCTTGCACCCCTGCAGTGGAGGATCAAGCATCGCACCCCGTCCTGGTAACGTCCGGGTCCGGCGAAGCGAGGTGCGCGCATGGGTGGGACCCCCCAGCCGACAAGAAGCCGATGGGCGCCGGTCGCCGGATTCGCGCTGGTGTCGTCGGCCAACCAGATGCTGTGGCTCAACTTCGCGCCGATCACAACGGGCACCGCCGCCCGCCTGGGGGTGTCCTCCTCGACCGTCGGGCTGCTCGCCGAGGTGTTCCCTATCATCTACGTGTTGCTCGCCGTGCCGGCCGGCCTGGCGCTCGACCGCTGGTTCCGCCCGACCCTCGCGCTGGGAGCGCTGCTCACCGCCGCTGGGGCCGCCCTGCGGCTCGCCGGCCACGGCTTCGGACCGATCCTGGTGGGCCAGCTGGTCGTGGCGCTGGCACAGCCGGCCGTCCTCACCGCCGTGACCGGGATCGCGACGCGCTCGCTGGTGCCAGCCGACCGCCCGGTCGGGATCGCCGTTGGGTCGGCGGGGACCTTCCTCGGGTTCGTGCTGGCCTTCGTTTTCGGCCTTGTCTTCGGCGCGACCCACCTGCACCTGCTGCTGGTGGTCAGCGCCGCGTACGCGGTCGTCGGCGCCGCCGTCCTCCTCCCCGCCCTCAGCGCCGCCGCCGGCGGGGAGCGCCCCGCCGTCGGCGCCAACCGGGCGGCGCTCCGCACCGTCTGGGGCGACCCGGTGGTACGGGCGGTGTGCTGGCTGGTGTTCTTCGGGTTCGGGGTCTTCGTGGCCCTGACCACCTGGGTCCAGACGTTGCTGCAGCCGGCCGGGGTCACCGCCCGGAGCGCCGACGGCCTGCTGCTGGCGATGGTGGGCGCCGGCATCGTGACGGCCGTCGTCGTCCCGCCCCTGGTGGCGACGCGCGGCCGCCAGGCGCTCGTGCTCGCCGTGGCGGGCGTCGTGACCTGCCTCGCCTGCGGTCTGCTCGCGGTCGCCCCCGGAGCCGGGGTGGGCTACGCCTCCCTCGGCCTCACAGGGTTCGTGCTCCTGCCCGCCCTGCCGGTCCTGCTGGAGCTCATCGAGGCACGGACCGGCGTCCACGCCGGGGCGGCGACCGCGCTGCTGTGGCTCTCCGGCAACGCCGGAGGCGTCGTGATCGCCCTCGCCGTGCAGGTGGTCGTCGGCGAACCCGCCGGAGCGTTCGCGCTGCTCGCGGTCGTCGCCCTGGTGGCCCTGCCACTGGCCCGCCTTCTCGGCGACCGCCTCGGCGGCACGGCCGGAGCGCCTGTGACGGCGGAGCAACAGGTCGGTTGACGTGCCAGCGCCTGCGACCACAGCAGGGTTCGTAGACCCAGTCGCCGGCGTCCTACAGGACGGCCCGGTCCGGCTGGGCACCTGACGGGGCTGGCATGCGAGCGTGGCAGGTCGCCCGGCCCGGTGACGTCCACGACCGGTTGCTCCACCTCGTCGAACGCCCCCTGCCCCAACCCGCCGCTGGCCAGGTACGCCTACGTGTGCTCGCCTGCGGCGTATGCCGCACAGATCTCCACATCGTCGAGGGCGACCTACCGCCCCGCCGAGCGGCGATCGTGCCCGGCCACGAGGTTGTCGGGCGCGTCGACGCCCTCGGCCCGGGCTGCAGCTTGCTGTCAGAGGGGGACCGCGTCGGGGCGGCGTGGCTCGCTCACACCTGCGGCTCGTGCGCCTACTGCCTCCGGGGAGCGGAGAACCTGTGCGTCGGCGCCCGGTTCACCGGTTGGGACATCGACGGCGGCTACGCGGAGTACCTCGTGGCGGAGGAGGCCTTTGTCTACCGCCTGCCCGACGGCATCGACGACGTCCAGGCCGCGCCACTGCTGTGCGCCGGGATCATCGGGTACCGGGCGCTGGGGCGCGCTGAGCTACCGCCCGGAGGCCGCCTCGGCCTCTACGGCTTCGGTGGCTCCGCCCACCTGACCGCCCAGGTGGCCCGCGCCGGAGGCGCCCGGCTGCACGTGCTGACGCGTGGCCGGTCCGCCCAGGAGCTCGCCCGCCAGCTCGGCGCCGCCTCGGTCGGGGACGCTTACGACCGGCCGCCCGAGCCCCTGGACGCGGCGATCCTCTTCGCCCCGGTCGGCGACCTCGTGCCGGTTGCCCTCGCCGCCCTCGACCGGGGAGGCACCCTCGTCGTGGCCGGCATCCACCTCACCGACATCCCGAGCCTCCGCTACGGGGACCATCTCTTCGAGGAGCGGACGCTGCGCAGCGTCACGGCCAACACCCGCGACGACGGCCGGGCGTTCCTGGCCGCGGCGGGCCGGGCGGGGGTCGTGGCGACCGTAGAGCCCTATCCGTTCGAGGCGGCCGACCAGGCGCTGATCGACTTGAAGGACGGCCGGTTCCGAGGGGCAGCGGTCCTGCTGATGGATTGAGCGAAAGTCCTCGCCGCCAGGCATGGACCTCGGCGACGGGATCCGCCCGGTGTGGGCTCGGTCCGAGCGCCTCGCCGAGATCCCGAGCTCGCCCCGACTACGCTGGCCGGGCGAAGTGCGAGCCTTCGTGCCGGCGTGGAGCAAGGTAGGTGCCTCCGCCCGAGTAGCTCAGTGGTAGAGCAGGCGCCTTGTAAGCGTCAGGTCGTCGGTTCGAACCCGACCTCGGGCTCGCCTGAGCTGGACTTTTGCAGGTTTTCCGCTGCCCACCGGTAGCTTGGTCTCGATTCTGGTCTCAGTTTGTCCCACGGGCAACGGCCTCAGGACCCCGGTTGGACACGCCCGAAGAGGGCCGACTCGATGCGGGCCGCAGCAACCGAACGGCGGTCGGCGAGGATGTGGCTGTAGCGGGCGGTCAGCGCGATCTGGGAGTGGCCGAGCCAACAGTCGGCTGAGCTGGCCGCCGTGCAGCGCCTGGAGGAGTCGCCAGCGCCGTGCCGCAGTCAGGCTCAGCTCGTCGTCAGGAAGGCCTGCCGGCCAGTCGCCGCCGACAAAGCGTGCGGCGATGTACTCGTCGACCACGATCACCGCTCAGGGTCGCGCCGGCTCGGCAGCCGCCATCGCTGGAAGCGCCGCCGAGGAGAGGGTCCGCGCGAGAGACGGCGTCGAGGCCGGCCTGGAACTCGCCGACGAGGTCCCCCGTGGTCAGCCGGCGCAGCAACCCTTTGTCGTCCTCGCTCAGGCGGGCGTCGCCGGCTCGGCGTCGAGGGCGGCGCTCCTCGACCAGCTCCTCGCCGATACTCATGTCGTCAGTCTGCGTCAGCTTGGCGTTGCGCCGTGATCGACGCTGTCCAGCGCCCGAAGCCCTACCGACGAGCCACGCTCTCCCCGGATCGCACCTCCTCGCAGCCACGCTCATCGTCACCGCCTCCAACGCCCGACCTCCCAACGCCCCGACCGCCAGCCTGGCACGCCCATCCCGCCCTCATCCGCCGTCGCCTTCCAAGACGGAATCTCAGGCTTCACACAGTTGGCACTCGAGGCGACCGGCGGCCCCGCACGTGCGAACTTGAGTGGGCAACGCTCAGCTTTCTGGGGGTCGTCCCGCCGGCCGGCCAGGGCAGGGTGGCACGCCCGCAGGGTCTCGCCAGCGGGTGCCGTCCCCGTAGACGTGACGCGCCCCGCACGGCCGTTCCAGTGGAAGCGAGCGCGCCGTTCGCCCCGGTCCCGCAGGAGCCGGGAACCGGCCGGTCGACGGCTTCGAGCACACGACGGAGTGTCCATCGCCACTCGGATCGCAACGCCTACCGGCCCGGCAACGCGGCCCGCTAGCCGCCTCTTCGGGCATGCTGCCAGGGCCGGTTGGTCGGCACCAGCCTGAGCGGCGGCAGCGGCGTGGAGAGCGGCTCGGATGTCACCGGCAAGCACACGGAGACGATGCCGGCCGGCTCCGACGACCGCATGGCGGCAGCCGCTTGCAGCAAGCCGGAGCCGCCTGCGGCGACCCGCCGATGGCCTGTTTGACCCCGACATCGTCCCCGCCCGATCCGCTGTCGACAGGGCGGGCGCCTATCAACGGGGGGACCGAGACGGCGATCTGCGAGCACCGCCGGTGGACAATCGCCTGGTGATCGGCCGTGCGGAGGAGTCCGTGTTCCGGGCCCGTACGGGAGCCAACGGCATCGTCGAGGAGGACATCTCCGGGTGGCCGCCACCGCGTTGCACAGTGGCCCCCGGACTGACGGCCCCACCGCGTGGCGTGTGGCGGCAGGGACCGGCCTGGCCGGTGCCAGATGGCCAGTTGCGGACGACCCAGCTCAGACCTGTCCCGATCTGGCCGCCACCCCTCCCGTGCCTGCGGGCCGGGGCGCCTGACGTCGGGCGAGTGTCCCTCCACGGCCGGCTTGCGTGCATCCCGCGGGCCCGGGCCCGGGCTCGCAGACCGGCGTCGCCGGCCAGCGGGGCGCAGCCGCAGACCCAGGTCACCGCCCGGTCCAGTAGCCAGACACGGCGCGGTCGAAGGCACTCAGGGGCCGCCGGGCCACAACCGCTCCCACCCAGGCGTAAGCATCGCCGGACCGCGGGCAGCCGAGCGAACGAGGCGGTCGCCCCCGCCGAGCCTGTCCGCAACACGCCCCGGCGAGGTGAGGGAACACCCAGCAGTGCGGTCACGCACTGCGTCGCCGCCGCAGGGGTGCAGGCCTCCGCCCGCCCGCACCCATGCAACCAGCACCACGGCGGACTCACCCACCGTGCCCGAGAAGGCAGATCGCCGGTTCCGCGCCCACGGCGGGGCCGCGTCGCACCGTCGCCAGGCGTCGTCATGAGCGCAGCCCCCGCTCTCGGGCTGACCCTTCGGAGAGCGCAGTCGGTTCGGGGAGCGGCAGCGTGGAGAATGGCCGGTCGGTGTGGACCGCCTCGGGGGTCCCGGCTGCTGGCGGTGCGGCGCGACAGCGGCTGCCGTCTTCGACCTATCCGGTGGGGGCGGTTCTGGTGGTCATCAGGAGAAGCGTTTGCGTAGCCAGGAGACGGCGAAGTCGACCAGGCTGCGGGCGTCGAAGACGTGGCTGTCGGATGTGCCGACCGGCCCGGAGCGGCCGGCACCGGCGGCGAGCGCTTCGCGTCCGATGACCGCGAAGGCGTCCTCGCCGGGAGCGGTGACCGTGTCGTAAGGGAAGGCGCCGCGTGAGGAGGTGTCGATGTCGTGCACCGTCTGCCACTCGACGTCGTCGCCGGCCCGGATCGGTACCTGGTAGCTGACCGACCGGCGATGGGGGCTGTCGACGAGGCTCTCGGCATGGTGGAGCAGGGTGAGGGTGTCGAGCGGCGCGCCCAGGGAAAGGACCTGGCCGCCGGCTGCGACCAGGCGGGCGAGGGGGGAGCCCGGCCCGGCGGCGTAGTCCCAGGGGACGTCAGTGGTCAGCTCGCCGGCCCGGGCGCCGACGGCGACGAAGCGGAACACGTGGGCGTCGCTGCGGGTCGCGCCCGGCCAGGTCCGCAGCCGCTCGGGGATGCGCCCGAAGTCGGGGTTCGCAGCGGACAGGTCCGGGTCGAAAGCAGGTAGCTCGCTCCGGTAGGCGTCCTGGCGTTGCCGGCCCCACTCGCCGAGGTGGTAGGGGTCGTCCTCGAACCCGGCGTAGGCGAGCAGCGTGCCGTCGGGGCCGACGACGTCGAGGAGGGCCTCGATCACCGTGCGCGTGCCGCCGACCACCCAGCCGAGCGCGCTCATCTTCGTGTGGACCATGACCACGCCGCCGTCACGAACCCCCAGAGCCCGCAGGTCGCCAACGAGGCCCGTGCGGGTCACGAACCGCGCGGACACCACCGCAACGCTACATGCCGCAGTCCCGTCCCGGGTGCTCGGCCGCTCAGGACAGCAGTCGACGTAGCTCCTCGCCGTCCACGCCAGCGTCCCTGAGAATCCCTGCCAGGGTGCCCCGCTTCAACTCCCGGTGGAGGGGGACGACCAGGCGCATAGGACGCTCGGGATGGCGGAGGAGCACATGACTGCCTCGCTGCCGGGCCGCCACCCAGCCGAGCTTGCCCAGAGCCGCTATCAGCTCATGGCCGGAGACAACCGGAAGGCGTCCGCTCAAGCTGGCAGCGCCAGCGAGCGGCGCACGACCCCCATGTCCAGGCTCCGGCCCTCGTCGCGGAGGTCCTCCACGTACAACCGGAGCGCCTCCTCGGCGTTGACGATGGCCTCGTCGAGGGTGTCGCCCTCGGTGTGCAAACCGGG
This sequence comes from Acidimicrobiaceae bacterium, assembly GCA_027320105.1. Taxonomy (GTDB): domain Bacteria; phylum Actinomycetota; class Acidimicrobiia; order Acidimicrobiales; family Palsa-688; genus JAKAQB01. Next base: position 14,772 of record DAHVMA010000047.1, read on the forward strand.
AAGTTCCGGCGCGTAGGCGTGATAGCCCCCATCGGGATCCGGCTCGAACACGAACTCGACCACCTCCGACGGCACACCCCCAAGTTACCTCGTGCCGCCATCGCGTCACGATGCGCCCAGGCAGCGTCCAGATCGACGCGGCAGAACGACCCCCGCGTCGCTCGCTACCAGAGCACAGATCGGCACCTCTGGAGCGCCAACGCGGCCCGCGTAGCTGGGCGGTAGCAGCATGTCCGGTCTGGGCCAGCGGCCCACCCGTGCGAGACCTGGAGGGGTAAACGTCTGCGGTGGGTGGGGCTGCGCCTGCGGTGATCGGGGGTGTGATGGACGAGGGGGTCGACGTCGCTGGGTTCGAGGATCTGGTCCACCATCTGGCGTTGGCTGGGGACTGGGATCGGTCGTCCCTGGAGTACCGGGGCTCGACGCTGGTGACCCGGACTCTGGAGGAGGAGGGGTTCGTGCATTGTTCTGCCACCTGCAGGTGCAGGGCATCGCCGACGCCGTCTACCGCGGCCGTAGCGACGTCGTCCTGCTCACGATCGACACCCGCCGGCTCAGGGCGGAGGTACGCATCGAGGGCGGCTACCCCCACATCTACGGACCGGTCCCGACTGGGGCGGTGCTAGCAGCCCAGGCGGTGCCGCTCGGCGGTGACGGCCGTCTGCGCCTCGATGACCTGCTGCCCGAACTGCTGGCCGGGTGGCCAGCGGGCGAGCTTCGCTTGCTAGCCGAGGCGCTGGAGGAAGTCCCCGCCGGCGTGGAAGAGGTCCAGGTTGACGGTGCGACGCTGCTGGCCTGGCCCGACCACACCACCTCGCCGACCTTCGGTGCGGTCCACGCCTACCCCGGCCAGGGCCGCCAGCTCGCCGACATCCGCCCCGCGGTCGAAGCCGCCGCGAGGCGGCGCCGGTGCGTCGTTGATTGCTCACCCAGCAGGTCGTAGCACGCGATCTCACCACCGCCAGCTCCTGGCTCTGCGCCGACGACCCGGCGGCCATCACCGTGAAGGTGGTCGACACCTGGGAGGCAGCCCTGGCCATGGACCAGGTCCAAACCGAAGGCTGGCGTCGCCAGCCCACTCCCCCCGGGGCGCTCGCCGAGAAGTGGGCAACGCTGCACGGCGAGCTGAGCGCCCGACGAGCGTGGACGCTGCTCGGTTCGATAGACGGGAAGCCGGCGGCCGTCGGCGCCTGCCGGCTGGTCGCGATCCCGGACTTGCTCGCTAGACCACCGGGCGCAACGGTGGCCCGCCTCAACGGCGCGGTGACCCTCCCCGCCCACCGAGGCCACGGCCTCTACACCGCCATCGTCGCCGCCCGCTGCCGCATCGCGGCCGCCCACGGCGCCACCCTTGCCCTCAGCCACGCTCACCAGGACACCTCCGCCCCGATCCTCGAACGGCTCGGCTTCGTACCCGTCGCCCTGGAACGCTGCTGGGCCCTCCCCACCACCCACCACGCCAGTCACCCGCCCCAACCGCAGACCGCCGAGACCTGAGCCGACGGTTCGCCGCGGAGGGCCGCAGGAGCGAAAGCACAAGTGCCGGCGACGCACCCCGCACGCGAGACGCCAACCGCGGCCACCGCCCGGCACCGCCCCCCAGCTGGCACTCGCCGCCCCTTCGGCGGACGCACAGAACGGCGCGCCAGATCGACGCCAGCACCGACCAACATGGCAGCGCCGAACGGCACGTATGGCGTCGAGTCTTATTAGGCCGAGCGTAAGTCACACGACTACCCGGCCGTTATGTAGCGGAGATCGGGATCGCGGAAGAAGCCCCGGATGATATCGGGGAGATCGACCAGCCGTTGCAGCGCGGCGGTCGCTTTGGCTCGCAGGTCGTTCTCGCTCACGACGCCTGCCCTGCCTACCCGTGCCGATTTGACGTTGTTCCAGACCCACTCGTCGGGATTGAGCTGCGGTGAGTAGGCGGGAAGATAGAAGATGCGAAACTGGCCGTTGGTCGACTTCACCCACTCCTCGGTCTTCTTCGCCCTATGCGACGGGTGACCGTCGACGACAAGGAACACGGGCCGGTCCCCATGGTCGTGTTGTAGTCGCTGGCAGAAGTCGATGAACACCTCGGCGTCGACGTTGCCCTCGGTGAGGGCGAATTTCAAAGCGCCCTGGGCAGAGACCGCCGAGATCATGTTGACCCGATAGCGGGCTCCGGTGGTCTTCATGATCGGGGTCTGACCAACGACCCCCCACGTCGT
>DAHVMA010000064.1:0-109879 GCA_027320105.1 Acidimicrobiaceae bacterium
GTCAGGGTCAACACGGTGACCTCGCTGCCACGTCCCGCCCAGGCGGCCGGGGTGGCGCCGGGCCGAAGCTCTCGCCCTCGGGGTGGGCGAGGACGGCCAGCAGTCGCGCTGGCCGTCTCGCCTGTGCCCAATGAGCAGCGCAGGCCATGGTCAGGTCTCGGCCAGCTCCTCCTCGACCTCTGGCCCCCGTGGGGGTCCAATCCGGCTGGCAGAGGAGGCGTGCCGCCGCGCTCACCGCACCCTCCGGGGGGACGAAGCCGCGCAGCCGGCAGAACGCCTCGACCAGGCCGTCGTCGGCCAGGCAGTAGAACACCTGCTGGCCCCGGCGGTCGGCCACCACCAGACCCCGGTCACGCAGGATCCGCAGGTGGTGCGAGACGGTCGGCTGGGGCAGCCCGGTGGCCGCCACGATCGCCCCCACCGGCACGCACACGGTCTCGAGGGCCGTCAAGATGCGCAGGCGGGTCGGGTCGGCGGCCCATGGTTGGCAAGGCCGGTCAATCGACACACAGCTCGCCTCGCCAGGCCTCGAGGCCTTCGCGCAGGGCGAAGTAGACGATGACAAAGCCGGCGGCCGGGTCTGCCCACCACCAGCCGGCGAAGGTGTAGGCGAGCAAGCTTCCGAGGGTGGCGATGGCGAGCAGAGCGCAGAGCCAGGTCTCGGCAGCGTCGGCGAGCACGAGGGCGCCGAGGGGACCATCGATGCGGCGGCCGATGGCCTGCTTGGATCGGGCGAGGACCGGCATGACGACGAGCGCGGCGGCGCTGATGGCGATGCCGGCTGGGCTGGTGTCGGGTCGGCTGGTGGTGACCAGGCTGTGGATGCCGTCGGCGGTCAGGTAGGCGGCGAGGGCGAAGAAGGTGACGCCGATCGCTCGAAGGGCGCGTCGTTCTCGTGTTTCGTTCGTCTCGCCGTGACCGGCCGTTCGAAGCCGGTGGAGCACGAGCACGGCGGAGACGACCTCGATGCCGGAGTCCAGCCCGAAGCCGGTGAGCGCCACCGACCCGGCCAAGAGACCGCTGATGACCGCGACCGAGGCTTCGATGGTGTTCCAGGCGATGGTCGCCGCTTCGAGGCGCCTCGCCGTCTTGGCGGCGCCCAGGGTGGGGTCATCGGTCACGGGTGGGTGGCGTGCTCGTGGTCGCGGTGGCTGGCTGGTTCCAGCTGGAAGGTGCAGTGCTCGACGTCGAAGTGGCCGGCCAGGCAGTCGAGGACCCGGGCGCCGCCACCGTCGGCGAGGGCGGCATCGGCGATGACCGCCGCGGCGACGAGCACCGCCGCGGCGCCGAGAAAGTCGGAGAGCACCTCGAAGAACGCGCCGCGTACGTTCAGGCTCTGGCCCTGTCCTCGGCGCAACAGGGACAGGCTGGCGGCGTTGCCGGCCAGGGCGATCACCCCGAAGACGACCATCAATCCCGGTGTGGCGGTCTCGGGGTGAGCGAGGCGGCGAGCCGCTTCGACGGGGATCAACGCGCCGACGCCCAACAGCAAGACGGCGTTGATCACCGCGGCTGCACGGCGAGGATCTCGGCTCGCTGGTATCCGAAGGTGTGAGCGTCGCTCGAAGGGCGCCCGGCGAACCACACCGCCAGCAGCGACAGGCCGACCCCGGCTGCGTCGGTGGCCATGTGGCCGGCATCGGCGATGAGCACCAGCGAGTGGGCGAGCACCCCGCCCACCACCTCGACGGCGAGGATCGTCAGCGTGATCCCGAGCACCGCAGCGAGCCGGCCCCGCTGCTTGCGCGCTGCGGTGGCGGTCTCGTGTCCGTGGTCGTGGCCCATCAGCGGCCCGCCCCGGCGGCGCTCACCGGGGTGTTCAGGCAGGGCTGGTCGATGTCGACGGCAAGGACCACGTCGGCTAGGTCCCCCAGCGCGTGGGCCAGGTTGGCGTCGGCCAGCTGGTAGCGCACCTGGCGGCCTTCCGGCTCGGCCAGCACCAGCCCGCAGCCCCGCAGGCAGGCCAGGTGGTTGCTGGTGTTGGCCCGGGTGAGCCCAAGGCGGCCGGCCAGGTCACTTGGGCAGGCGGGACCGTCGAGGAGCGCCAGCAGTAACCGGCAGCGGGTCGGGTCTGCTAACGCTCGGCCTACGCGGGCCAGCGCGTCGAGCCGGATCTCGGCAAGGGTGGACGTACCACCACGTTACAGCCTTCGCTGTAACGTTCTCAGCCGGGAAGACGTCACCGGGCAGTGGACAGCGACGATCGAAGCCCACGAGAGGGTTGCCGACCGACCTGGTGACCGTCGTTGCCAGGTTCTCCAAAGTGGACGAGCCAGCCCGGCTCGCCTGCCTCGTTCGTGGCAATGACGGAGGTCATGACCGCCTTGGGCGGGAATCGAGCAGCCAGACGGGCCCAAGGGCAACCTGGAGCCGGCGCTGGGTGAGCAGTCGTCCCTGCCCTCCTCCTCCTCCTCCTTGTCGGCGAGAGATTCCAGCCCGGCCCGCAGCGCTACGAGACCTCTCGGCGCTTGGGCCCTATCTGCTCGGGGTGGGCCACGACCTCGACGAAGGGACAGATGATCGCCGACACCCGGGACGGCTCGAAGCGCTCTTCGTGCCCGAGGTGGAACCCGGCTCGGACGATGGCGGCTTGCGTGTCCCGGTTGGGGTGGCATCCGGCCCCGACTCGGCGCCACAGCGGAGTCACCCGGTCCTGCCAGCGCGCCCGGCGTCCCTCGCCGCGGACGTGCTCGAGGACGAGCAGCCGGCCGCCGGGACGGAGCACCCTGTGGACCTCGGCGAGCGCAGCGTCGGGATCGACCACCGAGCAGAGCACCAGGGTGGACACGACGGTGTCGAAGCTCGCGTCGGGGAACCCGAGGCGCTCCGCATGGTCGTCGGACACCTCGACCGGAATGGCAGCGCCGGCGAGGTGGCGTGCCAGACGGGCCCGCATCGCCGGGTCAGGCTCGGCGGCGACGACGCGGGTGACATCGCGGTAGTGGCGGAGGTTCGCCCCGGTCCCCGCCCCAACCTCGAGCACCTCGCCGCGCGCCTGGGCGACCAGCCCGGCGCGGCGGCTCCCGAGCCAGGTGCGCTCCGCCTTGGCGTTGAGCCGGTCGTAGACGGCGGCGAAGAGGCGGTGCCCGTTGGCGCTCACCGCCGACGACCTGGAATGAGAGGCGTGATGATCGCTGACCGTACCGCCTGTGGTCGTTGGGAGGCGGGTCCGGTTCACCAGCCCTGCAGCTTGGCTTTGGCAATCTGCTGGTCGAGGCCGGCGGCGGTGACCGGGCCGATGATCTTCTCGAAGATCCCGCCATTGGGTGCGACGAGGTGGTGAGCTGGTCGCAGGCGCAGGTAGGGAAACCCTCTGCCGACGGTGAGGGTATGCTGGCATGCCGTACCGGTCGACGGAAGTTGATCGCCTCCGCCGCAGGCCGGAGCGGTTCGCACGATGTCTCAGTCCGCATCGAGGAGATCCTCGGGGATCAGATTGCCAGCGGGCGAAGTCCCCGAGGAACCGGACCTCAGCGTCGTGGCCGAGCCTGGTCCCGAGCAAGTAGACCACCTCGGACGTAGCCACCCTCGTCTGACGCCACTTCACCGTCGTGTGGCCCGACCACGTCACCGCCTTGAACCTCCTGCCCTGAACCCGCATGGGGGGCGGTTGGTTCCCGCCCGAGCGGGCGGAGAGTGGCGAACGCCCGGCAGTGGGGGGTCGACTTCGGCGAGGACCGCGTCGTCGAGATCGTCGTCGTCCAGAGCACCTGAGCCACAGCGCCCCGGGCCTACGGCTCGTCGATGCTGCGCCGGTGGGCCGCCAGCCGGCGGCCGCGCCGCGCCGCTGCCGCTTCGGCCGCTTCAGCCGCCTTGGCGCGCTGCCAGGCGGCCGCCGCCTTCTCCGCCAGCGTTCCGGGAGCAGGTCGGGCGGGGAGGCTCGCAGCGGCCGGCGGTGGGGGGGTCACCAGGCGGGTACCCCGACGGGCCGCCCGCTTGTACGAGATCCACCGGTGGCGGACCGCCACCACGACGGCGAGGACGACGAGGGCGGCGAGGAGGTAGCCGGCGTCGCTGAAGCCCTTCATGACCGCGCGCCAGCTCCCGCCGATGCCGTAACCGATCAGGGCCATCGCCGCGTCCCAGATCAGCGAGCCGAGGGCGGTCAGCACGCCGAAGCGTGCCAGCGGCACCTCCGCCACGCCGGCGGGCACGGCAACGAAGTTCCGTATGACGGGCAGCAGGCGGCTACCGAAAACCCCGAATCGCTCGTGGCGCGCGTACCACGCCTCCGCCCGGTCGAGGTCGGCGGTCGTCATGAGCACGTACCGCCCGTAGCGCTCCACGAACGCACGCCCGCCGTAGAAGCCGATCGCCCAGGCGACGAAGGCGCCGACGACCTCCCCGCCGGCGCCGGCTGCGATCACGGCGGGCAGGGAGAGCTTGCCCTCCGCGGCGAGGACGCCGGCGAAGCCCAACGTCAGCTCAGATGACGTTGGGACGCAGCAGGACTGCAGCACCGAGAGCAAGAAGATGGCGGCGTACCCGGACGTGGCGACGAAGTGGGTGAAGTTCAAGAGGGCTAGCACGGACGCTCCGGATGCTGGTGTCCCCACAAGGTTAGGGCCGCCCGGCGCGCTCGCCGCTACGGCCCGGGACACGCGCCGCTGGCGCATCGGTAGGCTGGCCCGGGGCTCACCCGGGGGGTGGGCCGGCACAGTCGAAGTGAGGTCCGCCCGGTGCGCAGCTTCCCATCCTCGGCCATCCGCAACGTCGCCCTCGTCGGCCACGGCGGCTCGGGCAAGACCTCCCTCGTCGAGGCCCTGCTCTACGGCGCCGGCGCCGTGTCCCGGATGGGGAGGATCGAGGACGGCACGACCACCACGGACTTCGACGCCGAGGCGGTCAAGCGCGGGATCTCCGTGTCGCTCGCCATGGCGCCCTTCGAGTGGGAAGGCCGCAAGATCAACCTGATCGACACCCCCGGGTACGCCGACTTCATCGGTGAGCTCCACGCCGCCCTCGCCGTCGCCGACCTGGCGGTCTTCGTGGTCAGCGCCGTCGAGGGCGTCGAGGTGCAGACCAAGGTGGCCTGGCGTCTCGCCGCCGAGGCGGGGATCCCCCGGCTGGTCTTCGTCAACAAGCTCGACCGCGAACGCGCCAGCTTCGACCGCACCCTGGAGCAGCTGCGCTCCGCCTTCGGCGCCGGTGTGGCCCCCTTGGAGCTGCCCATCGGGGAGGAGGCCGGCTTCCGTGGGGTGGCGGACCTGCTCACGGAGACGGCCATCACCTACGAGGACGGCAGGGCGGCCCGCGGCCCGCTCGAAGAGGGCATGGTGCCCGCCGGCCACGAGGTCCACGACGCGCTGGTGGAAGGCATCGTCGTCGCCGACGACGGCCTCATGGAGCGCTACCTCGACGGCGACGTCCCGGGGGTGGAGGAGCTCGAGGCGACCATGGCGAAGGGCGTCGCCGAGGCGACGGTCTTCCCGGTGGTCTGCGGTTCCGCCACCCGTCGCGTCGCCGTCGACCGGCTCGCCAGCTTCATCTGCGAGATCGGCCCGTCACCGGTGGACCGCCCGCAGGTGAAGGTGCAGGCGGCCGGCGGCGAGCACCCGGTGGCCACCGACGCCACCGGCGCGCCCCTGGCGTTCGTGTTCAAGACCCTCGCCGACCCCTACGTGGGCAAGGTGTCGTTGTTCAAGGTGCTGTCGGGGACCGTCCACCCCGACGAGAACCTCCTCAACACGCGGACCAAGTCGGAGGAGCGGCTGCACGGGCTGTTCGGGCTGCTCGGCAAGGAGCACTTCGACGTCGGGGAGATCCCGGCCGGCGACATCGGGGCGGTCGCCAAGCTCAACGGCACCCTCACCAACGACACGCTGGCGGCGAGGACCATGCCCGTGACCGTCACACCCTTCCCGATCCCGGCGCCGGTGCTGTCGACCGGCATCAAGCCACGGTCCAAGGGTGACGAGGACAAGCTGATGACGGCCCTCCACCGCCTCCAGGACGAGGACGTCACCCTCGCCGTCCGCCGGGACGACGAGACCCACCAGACGCTGCTGTCGGGGATGGGTGAGACGCACCTGGCCATCGTCCTCGAGCGGCTCACGAGGAAGTTCGGCGTCGAGGTGGACCAGGAGCCTGTCCGCGTCCCCTACCGCGAGACGGTGACGGCCTCCGCCGAGGCGGAAGGCAAGTACAAGAAGCAGACAGGCGGCCACGGCCAGTTCGGCGTGGCGATGATCCGCGTCGAACCTCTCGAGCGCGGGGGCGGCTTCCAGTTCGTCGACGAGGTCGTCGGCGGGGCGATCCCCCGGCAGTTCATCCCCGCCGTGGAGAAGGGCGTCGCCGAGACCATGGCCCAGGGAGGCCACTACGGCTTCCCCGTCGTCGACCTCCGCGTCGTGTGCTTCGACGGCAAGTACCACCCCGTGGACTCATCCGAGATGAGCTTCAAGATGGCGGGCTCGCTGGCGCTGAAGGAGGCACTCGCCAAGGCTTCCCCCGTGATCCTCGAGCCCATCTCGCGCCTCGAGGTGATCGTCCCGGCGGAGCTGCAGGGCGACGTCATGGGCGACCTCAACGCCCGGCGCGGGCGGGTGCAGGGCACCGACAGCCTCGGCGGCGGTGAGCAGCTCGTCTCGGCCTTCGTCCCGACCGCCGAGCTCGGCCGGTACGCGGTGGACCTGCGCTCCCTGACCGGCGGCGCCGGGCGCTTCTCCGTCGGCCACGACCACTACGAGCCCCTCCCGGCGCACCTCTACGACAAGGTCACAGCCGCCACGGACAGGGCCAGGGTCGGCGTCTGAGCCCACCGGGCCATCTAGCATGGCCGCCCATGTGGGACGGGACAGCACGTCGGGTCGTCGTCACCGGGGTCGGCACGATCAGCCCGCTCGGGCACACGGTCGACTCGACGTGGGACGCCATGGTTGCGGGGCGCTCGGGCGTCGGGCTGGTCGAGGGGCTCCGGCGGGAGGACCTGCCGGTCAAGATCGCCGCCCAGGTGCGGGACTTCGACCCGGTGGCGGTGTTCGGCAAGCGCCAGGCGCGCCACCTCGACCGGGTGGTGCAGCTCGCGCTCGTCGCGACCCGGGAGGCGGTGGAGGGCGCCAAGCTCGACGTCGCCGCCGATCCTCACCGCGTCGGCGTGGTCTACGGCACCGGGATCGGGGGCCTGCACTCCCTCGAGGAGGGCCATCGCACGCTGCTCGAGCGTGGCCCCGACTGGATCAACCCGTACCTGCTGCCCATGCTGATCCCCAACATGGCGGCCGGCCAGATCGCCATGGAGTGGGGGATCCGCGGGCCGAGCTCGTGCACGGTGACGGCGTGTTCGGCGTCGGCGCAGGCGGTCGGCGAGGCGTTCGACATGATCCGCCTGGGCCGGGCGGACGCCATGGTGTGCGGCGGCGCCGAGGCGTCCATCACCCGGCTGTGCATCTCGGGGTTCGCGGCGATGAAGGCGATGTCCACACGTAACGACGACCCGGAGGCCGCGTCGCGCCCGTTAGACGTCGAGCGGGACGGCTTCGTGCTGGGGGAGGCGGCCGCCACGCTCGTGATCGAGGAGCGGGAGCTCGCCCTCCGGCGGGGAGCGCCCATCCTGGCCGAGGTCGCCGGCTACGGCACGACCTCCGACGCCCACCATGTCACCTCGCCGATGCCGGACGGGGACGGGGCGATGCGGGCCATGCTCGCCGCCTGCGAGGACGCCGGCATCGAGCCGTCCGAGGTGGGCTACATCAACGCCCACGGGACGTCCACATCGCCCAACGACCGCATCGAGGCGCTGGCCGTGCGACGGATATGGGGAGACGTCACGCCGCCGATGTCGTCGACCAAGTCGATGACCGGCCACACCCTCGGCGCCGCCGGAGCGCTCGAGTCGGTGACCTGCATCCAGGTCCTCGCCAGCGGGGTGCTGCCGCCGACGATCAACTTGGAGCACGTCGACCCGGACTGCGCCGCCAACCACGTGGCCCTCGCCGCTCGCCCCGCCGACGTGGCGGTGGCGATGACCAACAGCTTCGGCTTCGGCGGGCACAACGCCAGCCTCGTGTTCCGCCGCGCCTGACCCTTCACACCTCGCCGGCGTAGAGGTCGAGGGTCCGGGCCATGCCTCCGTCGGCGGCGATGGTCTCGCCGGTGACGAAGCGGGCGGCGTCGGAGGCGAGGAACACGACCACGTCGGCGACGTCCTCCGGCCGGCTCCAGCGGCGCAGCGGCGTCTGCGCCTCCACCGACTCCACCACGCCGGGCACCGCCTTGTTGCGGGCCCACATCTGGGTGTCGACCACCCCGGGGGCCACGGCGTTGACCCGGATGCCCCACGGCCCGAGCTCCACGGCGAGCGAGCGCGTAGCGGCGTCGATCGCTCCCTTGGTCGCGGCGTAGGCGGCTCGGCGGGGGGTGCCGACGAGCCCCGACACGGACGACAGGTTCACGATCGAGCCGCGCCGGCGCTCCTTCATGGAGGGCAGCACGCGGGCGATGAGCAGGAGAGGGGCGCGCACGTTGACGGCGTAGAGGGCATCGACGGTCTCGGCGTCGAGCTCCTCGGTCGGCAGGCGCCGGCCGATCCCGGCGTTGTTGACCAGGATGTCGAGCGGCCCGAGCGCCGCCTGCGCCCGCTCGACTAGCCCAGCGGCCGCGGCCGGGTCGGCGAGGTCGGCCTCCAGCACCACAGGATCGTTGGAAAGAGCGGCCGCCACGACGTCGAGGGCGTCGCGGTGCCGGCCAGCGATCGCCACCCTCGCCCCGGCCCGGTCGAGTGCCCGGGCGATGCCAGCACCGATGCCCCTCGATGCGCCGGTGACGACGGCTCGCCGGCCGTCGAGGGAGAAGGGGTGCACGTCAGGCCTCCACGATCACGAACAGCAGCGACGCCTGGCACGCCACGCTGCCGCCGACACGGGCCACGCCGGTGCCGCGCCCGGCGGTCGCGCCGAGCTGATCGAGGGTCACCTCGAGCTCCAGCGTGTCACCCGGGCCGACCTGGCGGCGGAAGCGCGCCTTGTCGATCCCCCCGAACAGCGGCAGCTTCCCTGCGAACCGCTCGTCGCAGAGGACGGCGATGCCGCCCAGCTGGGCGAGGGCCTCGACCATGAGGACGCCGGGCAACGTCGGCCGCCCCGGGAAGTGGCCGGCGAAGAACGGCTCGTCCCCGCTGAGCCGCCACTCTCCGCGGGCCGCCCTCGCCGGGACCAGCTCGGTGACATTGTCGACGAAGAGGAACGGGGGGCGGTGGGGCAGGATCGCGGCGGGTTCGGGCAGCGCTGAGGCGGGAAGCGGATCCGGGTGCTCTTTCGGCATCAATGCCCCATCCCCAGACCGCCGTCGACCGGGATCACCGCACCCGTCACGTAGCCCGCCTCCTCCGACGCGACGAACCGCACCACCCCCGCCACCTCCTCGGGCGACGCCATCCGCCCGAGGGGCACGGCGGCGAGTATCTCCTGGCGGCGCGCTTCGGGGAGCACCGCCGTCATATCGGTCTCCACGAACCCCGGGCTGACGACGTTGACCGTCACCTGCCGACCACCGAGCTCCCGTGCGAGGGAGCGGGCGAAGCCGATGAGGCCGGCTTTCGACGCTGCGTAGTTCGCCTGCCCGGCCCCACCCGACAGCGCCACGACCGACGAGATCACCACGATGCGGCCCCGGCGCGCCCGGATCATCTTCGATGTCGCCCGCCTGACCACCCTGTAGGTCCCCACCAGGTTGGTGTCGAGCACCGACGTGAAAGCCTCCTCCTTCATCGACAGCAGGAGACCGTCCGCAGTGATGCCGGCGTTGGCGACCAGCACCTCGACCGGGCCCAGCTCCGCCTCGACCCGGGCGAACGCCGCCTCGACGTCGTCACCCGATGTCACGTCGCAGGCCACGGTGAGGAAGCCGTCGACCTCACCGGCACGCGACGTCACCGCCACCCGGTCACCGGCCTGCTCGAAGGCGGTGGCGACGGCGAGGCCGATGCCCCGGTTGCCGCCGGTGACGAGCACCACCCGGCCCGCCACGTCACACCCCCATGGCGTGGTAACCGCCGTCCACGTGGACGAGCTCGCCGGTCGTCTTCGGGAACCAGTCCGACAGCAGCGCCACGCACGCCCGCGCCACCGGCTCGGGGTCGGACACGCTCCAGCCGAGCGGCGCCCGGTCGTCCCACACGTCCTCGAAGCGGGAGAAGCCGGGGATCGACTTGGCGGCCACCGTTCGGACCGGGCCGGCGGCCACGCAGTTGACCCGGATGTTGTCGGCGCCCAGGTCCCGTGCCAGGTACCGGGCCGTCGACTCGAGCGCCGACTTGGCCACACCCATCCAGTCGTAGCCCGGCCACGCCACCCGGTTGTCGAAGTCGAGCGCCACCACCGAACCGCCCCCCGACGCCCGCAGCGGCCCGAGGAGCCCCGCCGTCAGCGTCTTCAACGAGAACGCCGAGACGTGCAGCGCCTGGGAGACGTCCTCCCACGGAGCGTCGAGGAACCCGCCGCCGAGACAGCTTGGGGGGGCGAAGCCCACCGAGTGCAGCAGCCCGTCGAGGCGGCCGCCCCAGTGCTCGCCCAGCCACGCGGCCGCACCCCCCAGGTGCGCCGGCTCTGTCACGTCGAGCTCCAGGACCTCGGGGGGGTCGTCTAGGTGCCCGGCCACCCGCCGTGTGAGGGACATGGCCCGGCCGAAGCTGGTGAGCACCACCCTCGCCCCCTCCTCCTGGGCGAGGCGGGCCACCGCGAAGGCGAGCGACTCGTCGGTCAGCACGCCCGTGACCAGCAGGTGCTTGTCTTCCAGCAGTCCGGACATGGGCGCTCACGATAGGCGCCAACCGGGGTCGGGGTCGGCGGGGGCGCTAGCGTCGTCGGGTCCCACCCAACGTCGAGTGAGAGGTCGGGGATGGATCGCGAACAAGCACTGGCCACGTTCCAGGACTGCGTCGCCGAGGTGCTCGACATCGAGCCCTCCGAGGTGGTCCTGCCCGCCCGCTGGCGGGAGGACCTCGATGCCGACAGCCTGGCGGTGGTGGAGATCACCCTCGCGCTCAACGACGCCTTCTCGTTCAAGTTCCCCGAGGTGGACCCCGAGCAGATCCAGACGGTCGGCCAGGCCTTCGACATGGTGCGCGGCCTGCTCGGGGTTTGACCATCGCAGCGCCCAGGCGGGCGCCGGGGGTTGCAAGCTGCCTTTGGCGGCCACAATGGTCCCATGTCGACGGGCGCTCGCGTCACCCTCTCCCAGGCGGCCGATGAGCTCGGCGTGCACTACCAGACGGCTTACCGGTGGGTGAGGCATGGCCGGCTGCCCGCCCTGAAGGTCAACGGCAGCTACGAGGTCGGCGTCGACGCCATCGCCGAGGTCAGGCAGTGGCGTGCAGCGCCGGCGCCGCCGCCGCAGCGGCGGGTGCGGTCCTGGGCGCCGTTCGCCGATCGGGCGCACGCCGCCCTAGCCTCCGGCGACGAGACCAGTCTGGGCGAGCTGATCGCCGGCCTCGTGGAGGGCGGGGTCAGCCTGGGCCCCGTGTGCGACCACGTCCTTGCGCCGGCCCTGGCCGCCATCGGCGAGGCGTGGGCGGGCGGGAAGCTCAGCATCGCCGACGAGCACCGCGCTTCGGCGATCTGCGAGCGGGCCGTCGCCCGCTGGGCGCCGGCACGGCCGGGCCGACCCAGGGGTGTGGCCGTCGTGTGCAGCCCCACGGAGGAGGGCCACGGGCTCCCGGGCCTGATGGCGACAGCGGTGCTCCGGGAGCACCACTGGCGGGTGCACCACCTTGGCGTCGGCGTCCCCCTCGACGCCGTGGGGCAGCTCGTGGTGCGGGAAGCTGCGGACGTCGTGGTGGTCAGCGTGGCGTGGCCTCCTGCCCTCCCCGAGGCCGCCCGACTGGCCGAGCGCCTGGCCGAACCCGGCCGCCGGGTCCTCCTCGGCCGGCCGGGTGGGACGCTGGCGCAGCTCGTCGCCGGCGTGGGCCCGGCCCCGTGACTACGCGAAGGGGCGGCGGCGAGCCGGGGGCGGTGGCGGGTCGCCGGCCGCCGGCCGGACGTTCGGGGCGTCCCCGAGGCGGCGGCCCGTCCGCTGGCGCCATTCCGCCTCCGCCCGCCCGATCTCGGTGGAGGGCGGCGCCGCCACCCACGGCCAGACCTCCTCGGCGATGCGGCGCCAGTTGCCCCGCGACCCCAGGCCGGCGAGGACGGCGTACAGGCCGAGGTTGATGCGCTGCAGGACCACGAACGGTGGGGGCACGTTGGCCCGCTTCACGACAGGATCGCCGGCGTCGAAGAAGTGCCGCAGGGTGTCGGAGGCGTAGTCGGCGGAGAAGCTCAGCTCCCGCTCCTCCCGCACGAGCTCGTAGTAGTGGCGGAAGTAGCCGGCGATCTGCTGGTCGGTCAGAGCGGGGTCGTGGTGGAGGAAGCCCGCCCGCTCTACGGCGGCGCGGAACTCATGGTCGTCAGGCGCCGTGACCGCGGTCTGCACCATGCGGGCCAGCAGGCTCACCTCGGCGGGGTCGAACCACTTCACGAGGCCGAAGTCCAGGAACGTCACCTGTCCCTGCCCATGGAAGAGGTAGTTGCCTGGATGGGGGTCGCCGTTGAAGACCTGCATGCTGTAGAGGCCGCCGAACACGAAGCGGAAGATCGTCTCGCCGGCGAGATCGCGTTCGTGCTGCGACCATCCGAGCGCCTCCTCGTAGCGGGCCCCGACGACCAGCTGCGACGTGAGCACCCGCCGGGAGGACAGCTCGGGCACCACCGCCGGCACGTGGATGTAGGGATGCCCCTCGTAGTAGCGGGCGAACACCTGCTGGTTGCGCGCCTCGAGCCGGTAGTCGAGCTCCTCGCCGATCCGGTCTCGAAGCTCGGTCACCAATGCTGGCGCGTCCAGGCCGGGAAAGGCGAGCCGTATGACAGCGAGGAGCGTCGCGCTGTTGTCGAGGTCGGCGCGGATGGCCTCGTCGACGCCCGGGTACTGCACCTTCACGGCCACTGCCCGCCCGTCCCGTGTGAGCGCGCGGTGCACCTGGCCGATGGACGCCGCCGCGAGCGGCACGGGGTCCCAGGTGTCGAACAGCTCCTCTGGGGGCGCGCCGAGCTCCGAGGCGATGACCGACCCGGCGAGCTCGGCCGACATCGGCGGAGCGTCGGCCTGCAGCTGGGCCAGCTGGCGACGGACTTCGGGGTCCAGCCCGGCGTCGAGGTAGCTCGCCATCTGCCCGAGCTTCATGAAAGCGCCCTTCATCGACCCCAGGGTCTCCACGACCTCGCTGGCCGTGCGCAGCTGGCGGCCGGTGCGCAGCTCTTGGCGACCGGCCGCCGACGCGAACAGCTGCCGGGCGGAGCTGCCCACGTAGCCGGCCCCGACCCGCGATCCCATCCGTGCGAGCTCGAGGGCGCGACCACGGCGGTCGGTTGCCCGCACGGCGTGGCGGCGCGCCTTCGAAGGGTGGTGCCGGCGCCGGATGGCGAGCAACGCGGCGCCTGACGCTGCGCCGCCGGCTGCCAGCACGCCGGCCGCCAGCACGCGGGCGGCCCACGCGCCGCGGCGCTTCACGGGTGGTCGTGGCGGCGCCGCGCCCGCTCGACGCGGCCCTCGGCCGCCTCGCGCACTTCCCAGCTGCCGGGCTCGGTGCCCTTGCCCGGCTCCAGCACCTTGTAGATCTCGAAGAAGTGGGCGATCTCCATGCACCTGTTCGTACCACGACGCCGGCGTGCGCACCGGCACCCTTCGGAGGGGGCCGTGGACACCGGCCGCCGTGCTAGAACGCTGGGCGTGGACGGGGGAGCTGCCGCGGCGGCCAGGAGGAGGCGTCGCCCGCTGACCGCGCCCACGGGCGGGTGACGGTCCCGTCCCGCTGCGGGCGGGTCGTCGTGGTGGGAAGCCTCAACCTCGACCACACGGTCACGGTCGAGTGCCTTCCGCCGCCCGGCGCCACCGTGGCCGGCCGGTCGTACAGCACCGCCGCGGGCGGGAAGGGCCTCAACCAGGCGGTCGCCGCCGCCCGTCAGGGCGCGGACGTCGTCATGGTGGGAGCGGTGGGTGACGATCCCACCGGGGGATTGCTCGCCGGGGTCCTCGCCGATGAGAGCATCGACGTTGAATGGCTCCGCCGGGTGCCCGGCCCGAGCGGGACTGCCCTTGTGACCGTCGACGCGGCGGGGGCCAACACCATCGTGGTCGTCCCCGGTGCCAACGGGGCCCTGGACGAGGACGACGTCCCGGTGCAGGTCGTCGCTGCCGCCGCTGTCGTGGTCTGCCAGCTCGAGGTGCGCCTGCCGGTGGTGCGCGCCGCCCTCGAGGCGGCCCGCCACGGCGGCGCCTTCACCATCTTGAACCCAGCACCGGCGCCGGGGCCGTTGCCTGACGGCGTCCTCGAGCTCGTCGACCTGGTGGTGCCAAACGAGGTGGAGGCGGCCGCGCTGGTGCCGCTGGCGGGCGGCCGCGGGCCGTTGGATGCGGCCGGTGCCGCCGGCCGGGCCCTCGTCGGCGCCGGGGCGGGCGCCGCCCTGGTGACGCTGGGCTCCCGCGGCGCGCTGCTGGTCGGACGGGGGACGGCGACGCCTGTCGGGCCCCTCGCCGTGCGCGCCGTTGACCCGACGGCCGCCGGCGACGCCTTCGTCGGCGCCCTCGCTGCAGCGCTGGCGGCCGGCGACTCCATGGTCGCGGCGACGAGGCGCGCCGCGGCGGCCGGGGCGCTGGCGACCACGCGGCTGGGTGCGGTGCCCAGCCTGCCGGACCGCCGGAGCGTCGAGCGGGCGCTGGCGGCCGTCGACGCCGGCAAGGAGGCCACCCGGCTCGGCCCGGCCGGGTCGCGGTCCCGACCCCCGCCGGCAGGGACCCCTCCGCCGGGTCCGCGCCGACCGCCACCGTCCGGGGGCCCCGCCGGCGGGCCCGCCGGCCCGACCCGCCCGAGAGGATCCCGAGGCTGATCGATCCCCTCCTCCGTGGCGGTCACACGGTCGTGGGAGCATGGATCCCGGCTCGCCCGGCGCCGGTCCAGCCGGGCCGACCTGTCGTGGCGCATCCGACGAGGAGGGTCGAGGTTGGGCCTCAGGGACGGCTGGCTGCTGGCGCTCGATCCGAGGCCGGTGGGGTTCCCCGGCTGCGGTGGTTGCCCCTACCGCCGCCTCGACGCGCCGGCGGTCTGCCTCAGCTGCATGGAGGCGAGCGTCGGTGTCACGGGCCGCCCGCCGCTGCCGGCGCCGGTCGACCATAGGAGGTGTTCGGCGTGCTGCCATCCGCTGGCGCAGCGGCGGCGGTGCCCTCTGGTGTGGTGCACCCGCGCCGAGCGGGCCTGGTCGGTCGTGTTCGACATCGGCCCCTACCGTGGCGGGCTGCGGCGCGCCCTGCTGCGGTACAAGTACGGACGCCAGCAGTGGTGGGCGGGTGTGCTGGGCCGGCTCGTGGCGGGCTTCTTGGACCGCAACGCCGGGTGGTTCGAGGACTTCGCCGTGCTGACCGCTGTCCCCGCGTACGTGGGCCCTGGGGCACGGCGGCGGTGGGATCCGGTCGGTGACCTGCTGCGTGAAGCCGGCGCGTTGCTGGGACCGGCGTGGCCAATCGACGGCGACCTCGTCGTGAAGTGCGCCGAGACGCCGGCGCTCTGCGGCCGGGACCGCCCGGGGCGCGTCCGTGCGGCTGCTGCGCTGCGCTCCCTCCTCGTGGTCCCCGAGCCCGAACGCGTGCGCGGCCGGCGCATCCTCGTGGTCGACGACGTCCTCGCCGAGGGCAGCACGCTGAGGGCGGTGGCCACCGCCTTGCGCTGCGCCGGCGCCCGGGAGGTCGCGGGCCTCGTGGTGGCACGGGCGCAGTGGGTGGGCTCGCCGGCCGCGCGCACCAGCGCCCGGTAGTGTCGGCCCCGGTGGACGAAGACCTCCGCTACATCAGTGTGGTCGACGTGTCGGTGGCCGTTCCGGCCGGCAACGGGGTCGAGGCAGGCCTGGTCGTCCTCGAGGAGCAGGGTGAGCCCTACCGCCGGGTCCGGATGTTCATCGGCCAACCCGAGGCGCGGGCCATCCGGGTGGCCTGGCGCAACGAGATCTCCCCCCGTCCGTCGACCTGGGACCTGTTCGTCTCCACGGTCGCCCTACTCGGCGGCGCCATCGAGTCGGCCGTCCTGACCGACGTCCAAGACGGCAGGCACTACTTCGCGCAGCTGATGGTCCGCCTGCCCGGGGGCGGCGAGCCGCTGGCGGTGACGGCCCGCCCCTCCGATGCGATCGCGCTCGTCCTGCGGGCGCCGGCGGCGTTGCTCATGGCCCGCGGCCACGTCCTCGACGGCATCCCGGCGAGCGAGTCCCCCGCCTTGGCCGCGCCGGTCACCCCTGCCGAGGTGCCGTCGCCGCCCGGCCCGGCCCCGGCGCCCGGCGGTGGCATACGGCGTCACGCCGCTGGCGGGAGGAAGGTGGCATCGACCCCGGCACCCGGGTAGATCGGAATGGTCGGGTCTCAGGCGACTACTGCTCGGCAGCTCCGGCGAGCTCGACGCGGTAGGAGGTGGTCTCGTTGGCGCCGTCCTCCACCCAGACGAACCCCGCCACCACGCCGGCTTGCCGCAGGTCGGCCTCGACGGAACGCAGCGCGGCCAGCTGCGCCGCCGGCGCAGTGGCCACCAGCCGGGTGACCGGGGCCCGCAGCGAGAGCCCCGCCTCCGTCTTGGCCCGGCGGATGGAAGCGAGCGCCGACGCGGCGGTCGCCACCACGGTCGGGTCGCCACCGGCGGGCAGCGCGACGGCCTCCGGCCAGGTGGAGCGGTGGATGGAGCCCCCGTGGGGGTGCCACCACGACCAGATCTCCTCGGTGGTGAACGCCAGCACCGGGGCGAACAGTCGCAGGAGCACCGACAGCGCGATCCGCAGGGCGGCGCGCGCCGAGGCCGCCGACCCTTCGCCCGACATGGCTTCCCGGTTGTAGGCCCGACCCTTCACCAGCTCCAGGTAGTCGTCGCAGAAGCCCCAGAACCACGCCTCGGTGCACTCGAGCGCCCGGGCGTGGTCGTAGCCGTCGAAGGCGGCGGTGGCGTCGTCGACCAGGGCCGCCAGCGACGCCAGGAGGGAGCGGTCGACCGTCTCGGTGACCGCCGCTCCGTCGTCGGGCCCGTCGGGGGCGACGCTGCCGAGCACGAAGCGCGACGCGTTGAGCAGCTTGATGGCCAGCTTGCGGCCGACCTTCATCTTGCCCTCGTCGATGGCGGTGTCGATCCCGAGGCGGCCGGCGCAGGCCCAGTACCGGATGGCGTCGGTGCTGTGGCGTTCCAGGATCTCGACGGGTGTGACGACGTTGCCCTTGGACTTGGACATCTTCTTGCGGTCGGGGTCGAGGATCCATCCGGAGATGGCGGCGTCGGTCCACGGCAGGGTGCCGAGCTCGGCGGTGGCCCGCACGACGGTGGCGAACAGCCAGGTCCGGATGATGTCGTGGCCCTGGGGGCGCATGTCCATCGGGAAGACCCGGGCGAACAGGTCGGGGTCCTCCTCCCAACGCCCGGCGATCTGCGGGGTGAGCGACGACGTCGCCCAGGTGTCCATCACGTCGGGATCGGCGGTGAAGCCGCCCGGCTGGTCGCGTTGCGCCTCGGTGTAGCCGTCGGGGGCGTCGGTGCTGGGGTCGACCGGCAGGCGGTCCTCGGCGGCCAGGAGGGGCTGGTCGTGGAGCGGCTCGCCTTCCGCCGACAGCGGGTACCAGACCGGGAAGGGGACGCCGTAGTGCCGCTGGCGGCTGATCAGCCAGTCGCTGTTGAGGCCCTCCACCCAGTCGGCGTAGCGGGCGCCCATGTGGGCCGGGTGCCAGCGCAGCTCGCGGCCACGGGCGAGCAGCGCCTCACGACGAGCGAGGGTGCGGATGAACCACTGCCTGCTGGTGACGATCTCGAGCGGTCGGTCGCCCTTCTCGTAGAACTTGACCGGGTGCTGCACCTGCCGGGGCTCGCCGAGCAGCTCGCCCGAGGCGGACAGCAGCTCGGCGATCGCCCGCCGTGCCTGGCGGGCGGTGCGCCCCGCCAGGCAGGAGCGGTACACCTCGGCCCCTCGGGCCGGCATCCCGGTCGGGGGCTCTGCCAGCAGCCGGCCGTCGCGGCCGATGACGGCCCGGACGGGCAGGTGCAGCTCGCGCCACCACACGACGTCGGTGACGTCGCCGAAGGTGCAGATCATGGCGATCCCGGTGCCCTTGTCGGGTTGGGCCAGCGGGTGGGCGACGACGGGGACCTCCACGCCGAACAGCGGGGTCCGGGCGGTGGTGCCCAACAGCGGCTGGTAGCGCTCGTCGTCGGGGTGGGCGACGAGTGCGACGCAGGCGGGCAGCAGCTCGGGGCGGGTGGTGTCTATGAGGATGTCGCCGCCGGCGCCGGCGCGGTGGAACGCCACCCGGTGGTAGGCGCCGGGCCATTCCTTGTCCTCGAGCTCGGCTTGGGCGACGGCCGTCTGGAAGTCGACGTCCCACAGCGTCGGTGCCTCCGTCGAGTACACCTCGCCCCGGGCCAGCTGGCGGAGGAAGGCGCGCTGGGACGCCCGCTGGCTCTCCGGGCCGATCGTCGTGTAGGTCTGCTCCCAGTCCACGGACAATCCCACCCGCCGCCACAAGTCCTCGAACTTGCGCTCGTCGTCGACCGACAGGCGTCGGCACAGCTCCACGAAGTTGGGCCGGGAGCAGGCCACCGGTTCCTGGCCCTTGCCGAGACCGCCGGCCGCAGGCGGCGTGAACCCGGGGTCGTATGGCAGCGACGGGTCGC
Source organism: Acidimicrobiaceae bacterium (assembly GCA_027320105.1). Taxonomy (GTDB): domain Bacteria; phylum Actinomycetota; class Acidimicrobiia; order Acidimicrobiales; family Palsa-688; genus JAKAQB01. The sequence goes on from DAHVMA010000064.1 coordinate 18,659, forward strand.
AGCGGATGCCGAAGTAGTTCTGCACCCGGCGCTCCGTCGGGAGGCCGTTGTCGTCCCACCCGATCGGGTACCAGACCTGCTTGCCGCGCATCCGCTGGTAGCGGGCGATGGCGTCGGTCTGGGTGTAGCTGAAGACGTGGCCGATGTGCAGCGAGCCGCTGACCGTCGGCGGCGGCGTGTCGATGGCGTACACCTGCGAGCGCGTCGCGCTCCGATCGAAGCGGTAGGTGCCGTCGGCTTCCCACCGCTTGGCCCACTTCTCCTCCAGCCCATCGAGGGTCGGCTTCTCGGGGACGGCCGCGCTCATGATCCCCGCTACGGTACTTGCGTGCTGCGCCTGTACGACACCGCATTGCACCGGGTCGAGCCTCTCGACCTGCGCCACCCGGGCGAGCTGTCGCTGTACGTGTGCGGGCCTACCGTCTACGCCGAGCCCCACGTCGGGCACGGGCGGTTCAGCCTGGCGTGGGACGTCCTGCGCCGCTACGCCCGCTGGAGCGGCCTCGCGCTGCGCTATGTGTCCAACGTCACCGACATCGACGACAAGATCATCGCCCGGGCCAACGACGAGGGCACCGGTGCCGCCGAGGTCGCCGCCCGCTCCGAGGAGCTCTGGTGGCAGGCCATGGACCGCCTCGGTGTCGAACGGCCCGACGAGGTCCCTCATGCCACCGCCTATGTCGAGCGGATGGTGCAGCTCATCGCGGACCTGATCGCCGGCGGCCACGCCTACGCCGGCGGCGACGGCGTCTACTTCGCCGCCGGCTCGATCCCCGACTACGGGCTCCTCGCTCCGGGGCCGCTCGACCAGTTGCAGGCCGGTGCCCGGGTCGAGGTGGCGGAGGAGGCGGGGAAGCGCTCGCCGCTCGACTTCGCCCTGTGGAAGCTCGCCAAGCCGGGCGAGCCGACGTGGGAGTCGCCGTGGGGTCCCGGCCGTCCCGGGTGGCACACCGAGTGTGTCGTGATGTCCCTCGACCTGCTGGGCGACGGCTTCGACCTCCACGGCGGCGGCATCGACCTGGCGTTCCCCCACCACGAGAACGAGAGGGCTCAGGCCGAGGCCGCCGGGCGTGCCTTCGCCCGTCGCTGGGTGCACTCGGGGCACGTGGTCGCCGAGGGCGGCGAGAAGATGAGCAAGTCGCTGGGCAACACCATGTCGCTGCCCGAGCTGCTCGACGCCTACGACCCCAGGGCCTTCCGGATGCTGGCGTTGCAGAGCCACTACCGCCGGTCGATGACGGTGAGCCCGGCGACCCTGGAGGCAGCCGGGCGGGCGGTGGAGGGCCTGGACGCCTTCGCCCGGGAGCTCGCCGACGCCCGGCACGAGGCTCCGGACACCGGGCTCCGGCAGCGCTTCGCCGAGCGCATGGACGACGACCTCGACACCCCGGGCGCCGTCGCGGTGCTGTACGGCGCCATGCGCGAAGCCCGCGCCTCGGGGGACCGAGCCGTCGCCTCCGCCGTGGTCGACGCCTGGGAGCGAGCCCTCGGGCTGGTGCTGCGGAGCCACGAGGATGTGACCCCCGAGGCGCGGGCCAAGGCGGCCTTGCGGGACCGGGCGCGAGCGGCGAAGGACTGGCCGGGAGCCGACGCCATCCGCGACGAGCTCGTCGCGGATGGCTACGTGGTGGAGGACACCCCCGCCGGGACGAGGCTGCGGCCCTCCCGGTGAGCGAGCTCGGCGACGACACGACGGTCGTTCGCTCGGCGCAGGGCTGGACCGGCGCGATAAGCCCGCGCTGGAACGTGGGCAGCGCCCCCCACGGCGGCTACCTCCTCGCCCTGGCCGCGCGGGCCATGCTCCAGGCGGGGAAGCGGACCGACCCGCTGACCGTCACCGCTCACTTCGTCAAGCCACCCGAGCCCGGGCCGGTGACGGTGGCGACCGAGGTCGCGCGCGCCGGTCGCCGCTACACGACGGTCGCCGCCGCCCTGCGGCAGGGGGCAGCGGAGCGGGTGAGGTTGCTCGGGGCCTTGGGCGAGCTGGACGCGCAGCGGGGACCCACCCGGGTGGCGGCGGCGCCGCCCCCCATCCCTCCGCCGGAGGACTGCGTCACCCTCGGCGGGAGCTGGGCTCCGGAGGTGGCGGGGCGGTTCGACTTCCGGTTCCCCGAGGACAGCCCCTGGGTCGTGCGCGCCGGCGCCCCACCCCGTGGGGAGCCGCTCGAGGTGACGGGGTGGATCCGGCTCGCCGACGGGTCCGATCCGTCCGCGCTGGCCCTCCTGGTGTTCAGCGACGCCTTTCCCCCGACCGTGCTCAGCATGCGCCACGTCGGGTGGGTACCGACGATCGAGTTGACCGTCCACGTTAGGGCCAAGCCGGCGCCGGGGTGGGTGCTCGGCACGTTCCGCACCCGGTTCCTCATCGACGGCCTGATGGAGGAGGACGGCGAGCTGTGGGGACAAGACGGCCGGCTCCTCGCCCACACCCGCCAGCTGGCAGTGGTGCTGGAGCGCTGACCACAAGGGGTTACCCGTGGGTAGCCGTCGAACGTTACCCTGGAGTAACCGCCGAAGCGCCGACAGGAGGAGCCGTCGATGCCCGAGCTCTCGCTGGAGTTGGACGAAGACCAGCTCCAGGTCGTGAAGTGGGTCCACGAGTTCGCCGACACCGTCGTCCGCCCCGTGGCAGCCGAGTGGGACGAGCGGGAGGAGACCCCGTGGCCGGTGATCGAGGAGGCAGCCAGAGTGGGCCTCTACTCACTGGAGTTCATCACCAATGCCTTCGCCGATCCGAGCGGGATCCTGATGCCGGCGGTGCTGGAGGAGATGTGCTGGGGTGATGCCGGCATCGCTCTCGCCGTCTTCGGTACCACGCTCGGGGTGACCGGCATCTACGCCAGCGGCACACCCGAGCAGGTGGGGGAGTGGCTGCCGCGCTGCTTCGGGACCCCCGACAAACCGGCGCTGGCCGCCTTCGCCGTCTCGGAGCCGGACGCCGGCTCGGACGTCAGCTCGATGCGGACACGCGCCGTCTACGACGAAGCCACCGACGAGTGGGTCCTCAACGGCACCAAGACCTGGATCACCAACGGCGGCATCGCCGACATCCATGTGGTCGTGGCATCCGTGGACCCCGAGCTTCGCAGCCGGGGCCAGGCCAGCTTCGTGATCGCCAAGGGCACCGGGGGACTGTCGCAGGGACGGAAGTTCTCGAAGATGGGCATTCGCGCCTCGCACACCGCCGAGGTCGTCCTCCAGGACTGCCGCGTCCCCGGGCGCAACCTGCTCGGTGGCAAGGACCGCCTCGACGAGCGCCTCGCCCGGGCCCGCGAGGGTCGCACCGGTCAGCGCAGCCAGGTGGCCATGGCCACCTTCGAGGCGTCCCGGCCCATGGTCGGCGCCCAGGCGATCGGCATCGCCCGGGCCGCTTACGAGTACGCCCTCGGGTACGCGAAGGAGCGAAAGCAGTTCGGCCGGGCGATCATCGAGAACCAGGCGATCGCCTTCAAGCTCGCCGACATGCGCATGCTCATCGACGCGGCGCGCATGCTCGTCTGGAAGGCGGCGTGGATGGCCCGCACCGGGAAGACCTTCGAAGCGGCCGAGGGGTCGCAGTCGAAGCTGTTCGCCGGCGAGACGGCCGTCAAGGTAACGGAGGAAGCCATCCAGGTCCTAGGCGGCGCCGGCTACGTGAAGGACCATCCCGTCGAGCGCTGGCACCGGGACTCGAAGATCTACACGATCTTCGAGGGGACCTCCGAGATCCAGCGGCTGGTCATCGCCCGTGCCATCTCCGGGGTGCACATCCAGTAGCCCTGAGCTGACCGGCCCGCCAGCCTGCGCGACCAGACCAGCCGGGTCCGCCACATCGAGACCGACCCGATCGCCGCGGTGGCACTCGCCCGTCTCGGCGTCGCCGACGTCGACCGCTGGCTGGCCCGGATGCGGCGCTCCCAGGCCGAGCCCCCGTCGACAGTGGCGACGAGCCCACCGTGGTGGCCGGCAAGAGCGTTGTTTTCACCGGAGCGCCAGCTCCGGGCGTCTCGGCGTCACCCGAGCGATCCACGGACCGCCCAGCTCCTGCGGACGATGTACTACATTGTCAACGTGTCCGAGAATGTGTCGGTGCGTCTGGAGGACGGCCTGGCCCAGCGGCTACGTCTGCGAGCCCGTGCGGCGGGCGAGACCCTGTCTGACCGCTTGCGTCGCTATGCCGAGGAAGGCGTCCGGAGGGACGAGCATCCGCTGATCACGTTTCGGGACGGCCCTACCGGGCGGCGCGCCGGGGTGCTCGGCGGCCCCGACGTGTGGGAGATCGCCTTGTGGATCGACGACCTGGGCGCGGAGGCGGATCCCGTCGAGGGACTGGTCGAGGAGTCGGTGCTGACCCGGTCCCAGATCGAGGCGGCGCTGCGGTACCGGGCCGCCTATCCCGAGGAGATCGACACGCGGATCGAGTTGCACCGGCGGGAGACGTCCGCAGCAGCCCAGTCTTGAGGCTGCTGCTCGACGAGATCTACCCGCCCGCGCTCGCCGAGGCGCTGCGGGCCAGTGGCATCGACGCCCGCACGCTCGTCGGGGCCGGTCTGGCTGGTCGGCCCGACGCCGACGTCCTGGCGGCCGCTGTGGCGGACGGCGATGTCCTGCTCACCGAGAACGTCGCGGACTTCGCCCGACTCGCTGCTGATCACCTGACCACCGGCGGGCACCACCCGGGTGTCCTTGTCGCCCTCTCGTCGCGGTTCTCGCGTCGCCGGGCCGGCATCGGCGTCCTCGTCTCGGCGGTCAGAAGCGTGATCGACGACAACCTGCAGGACCGGCTCGTGTACCTCGAGAGACCGACCGCCAGCTAGCGCTGGCTGGTCGGAGACGCCGGTACCCACGCCCTCGAACGACCACGCCGCCCCAAGGACTCTTCCGATCCGCCGGGACCTGGGCGGCGGCGGTCGCGGCCGGCTTACCATGCGTGGCGACCGGTGCTCGGTGGCCACTACAGAGGGTGCCGGGCGAAGCAGCGTCGATGGCGACGGGCCCGGTGGTGGAGGAGGTCGGAGACGCCACTTCGAAGATCTGGTCCTCATTCTGGTCCTGCAACCTCGGCGCACGAGCCGGACGGGTGCCCTGTTATGTACAAATCTGCGTCCTGACTGTACGATACGTCCGTGGCTACGATCAGCGTGAGCAAGGCCCGTGAGAAACTCTCCGAGGTCATCGACACCTCGAGATCCGAGGCTGTCATCCTCGAGCGGTACGGCCGCCCCGCGGCGGTCTTGGTCAGCCCCGAGCGTTACCAGCAACTCCTAGAAGCCGTCGAGGAGGCCGAGGACATCGAAGCCTTCGACGCCGCCATCGCCGAGGAAGGCGACAACATCCCCTGGGACCAGGTCAAAGCCGACCTCGGCTGGTCGTGAGCCGCTACCGGGTCGAGGTCCGCCCCGCTGCCCTCCGAGCGCTCCGCAAGCTCGACCCCAAGGTTCGGCCCCGCATCGAGGGGGCCATCGCCCTGCTCGCCGAGGACCCACGCCCGCCGGCATCCCGTCCGCTCACCGGCCGACCCGCCTACCGAGCTCGCGTCGGTGATCACCGGATCGTCTATACCATCCACGACGACCTGCTCCTGGTCGTGGTCGTGACCCTCGGTCACCGGCATGACGTCTACCGGTAGACGCAGAGCACGGCTGGACACGGCGAAGTCGCGGCCGTCACTGTCATCACTTCGAAGATGTGGTCCACTTCCAGTCCTACGACTTCGGCGCACCAGGCGGACCGGACCTGGCGGGCGACACGACACGACCCGGCACTGACTATCACAAGAACCGTGAGAGTCGTGAAGGTCGTGATGTGATGCCCCGCCGCGTCCCCACCATGGTGACGCTGCGTCCCCTCACCGGCCCCCAACAGGCCCGCCTGGCCGTGTGGGCCGGGCGTCGCTACGCCAGGGCGGCGCACCCCGACGAAGTCGAGGAGCAGGTGCTGAACAAGGCGGCGAGGGTGATCGCCAGGCTCGCTGCCGGCTCCGGCTCAACAGCTGCACCGGGCAAGCGCACGCTCCCCCAGCAGCTGGTCGGCGCCACCGGCACCTGGCTGGTCAACGCGACTGCCAAGACCGTCACCTTCTATCCGGTCCTCACCGTGAGCCTGGCCAAGACCGCCGGGCTATTCGACACCGCAGCGCCAGCCATCAACGCCAAGGCCACCTCCGCCGCCGCGAAGAAGCTGCGCGGCGAACTGGCAGCCGCCATCAGCGCCGGCAGCGGCTTCGAGGAGTTGTCGAAAGCCGCTGGCCTTGGAGCTGACCACCTGACCACAAACGATCCGGCCGCCGCCCTGCGAGCTCTCGGCCGGGGAACCACGCACGTGCTCGGTAGTCAATGGCTGAGCGGACACGGCTGAAGGTCTGGCGGCGGCTACACGTGGCGGATCCGTCGCGCAACCTGGAGCGCCTGGAGCAGATGGTGGATGTCGTCGGGGTCCGACGTGACGATCTCGCACCCCGGGCGATCCTTGGCCACAAGGGCCACCAAGGCGTCGAGGACATCGGCCGTACCGGCCGTGGCGAGCAGCTCGCCAGCGCGTCGGGAGAGCGGGCCGTCGACAACCACCACCTCGGTGCCGGACAGGACCGTGGCCAGCCGAGCTTGGCGCGCCGCTCCTCTCCAGGCCTGGGCGATCACAGGGGCCGGTACCACGGGACGCTGGTCAGCGCGTTGGGTTTCGGCGATCAGCGCCCAGGTGTCCCTGTCTCCACGGTCGAGAGCGATGAGAGCCCCGGCGTCGAGCACCCTCACGCAGCGGGTGGCTTGCTGCGCCGGATGGACGGCTCCCAGGCAGTGCGAGCCCGGGCGGCGGCAATGTCCTCATCGGTGATGGCGCCCGCTTCTGCCTCGTACTCCGCGATGGCCGCCGCCAGCCGTTCCCGAGCGAGCCGCTCGGCGACTGCCTGAGCGATCCAAGAGCTGATGTGGCCGCGCTCAGCTCGCGCTCGGACGTCTTCCACCAGATCGGCTGGGAGCGTGACAGTCAACCTGGGCATGGCGCGATCCACGTCCTCAGTATGACATGAGTCTCACTAGGTCGGAGCTGCCGCAGTCGAGGATCGGCCAGCGGACGGGATCACCGGTAGACCTCTCGCCGGTGGGTGATCGTGACGCAGCGCTACAAGAGGCTGTGGGCGATTGTTGCCCCCGCTGTCGCGGCTGCCGACCGGGCGACGGCTTACGACAACAGCCGGGCCGCCACCCCGTTCAGGGTCGTCGCCGAGCTCTTCAACGCAACAGCCGTCGGTACCACTGACTGGCCAGCACGGATGCCTGCCGAGCTGCGGGCGCCCGCCCGCTGAGCTGGGTCCGCGCCCATGGACCAGGCCGAACGGTCGGGCCCATTGCCCGTGCTGAGCTGCCGTTCAGTGGCCGGTGGTCGTAGCCAAGCCCTCGACCGTGGGCGCCTCGTGGCTCTCGAGGTCAGGCCAAGAGGGCGCCTCGGAAACCTCCAGCTGCCAGGCCGGCACCGGGCGACCCAGGAGGAAGCCTTGGAGCACGTCACAATCGAGGCGGCGCACGACGGCCAGCTCGGCGGCCGTCTCGACACCCTCGGCGACCACCTCGAGGCCGAGGTCGTGGGCCAGGCGCACCACGGCTCCCAGCACACGAGTGTCGCCGTGCTCGGTCACGTCCTCCACGAAGGCGCGGTCGACCTTCAGCTGGTCGACCGGGAGGCGCCGCAGGTAGGCGAGCGACGAGTAGCCGGTGCCGAAGTCGTCGATCGAGAGGAGCACGCCGAGCTCCTTGAGCTTCGACAGCACGGCCACGTGCTCGGCGTCCTCAATGAGCAGGATGGTCTCGGTGATCTCGAGCGTCAAGCGTTCGGCGGGCATGCCCGTCCGCTCCAGGACCCGCGCGACGCGCCGGACGAAGTCCCGGTCGTCGAGCTGGCGGGCCGACACGTTGACTGCCATGCGCGGGGTGTGGCCGAGCGGGCCCGCCCAGACCACCGCCTGGCGGCAGGCCTCCTCGAGCACCCATTCGCCGATCGACACCATCAAGCCGGACTTCTCGGCGATGGGGACGAAGTCGCCCGGCGAGATGGTCCCGTAGTCGGGGTGCTCCCAGCGCAAGAGGGCCTCGAAGCCCGCCGCCGCACCGGTCCGGGCTTCGTACACCGGCTGGTAGTAGAGGCGCAACTCGTGGCGCTCGAGGGCCCGGTGCATGCCGCTCGCGGTGGCGAAGTGGGTTGCCTGGGGGCTCTCGTCCAGCTCGACCATCGCCACCCGGTCGCGCCCGGCCCGCTTGGCGACGTACATGGCGGCGTCGGCTCGGGCCAGCACCTCGTCGGAGCGATGCCCGGGCAGGAGGACGAGCGCCACCCCCACGCTGACGGTGACCGCCAGCGTCTCACCCCCAACGGCGATCGGCCGGGCGATCGCCGCCCGGAGGCGCTCGGCTCGCCCCTCCATCTCGGCGACCGGGCTGACCAAGTCCTCGAGGAGCAGCAGGAACTCGTCGCCGCCCAGCCGGGCGACGACGTCACCGGGCCGGACGCCAGCCTGCAGGCGCCCGGCTATCTCCACCAGCAGCGCGTCGCCGGCGGCGTGGCCGTACACGTCGTTCACGACCTTGAAGTCGTCGACGTCAACGAACACCAGGGCTAGCGTCGACCCGGTCCGGGCCTGGCGACTCAGTGCCCGCTCGAGGCGATCGGTCAAGACGAGCCGGTTGGCCAACCCGGTGAGCGGGTCCTCCAGGGCGAGGGTGGCCAGGCGGCCGTGCAGCGACTCGAGCTCGGCGTCGAAGCGTGTCGCCATGTCCACGATGCTGGCGTGGCTGCTGCGCACGACCATGGCCTGTGCCTCGGCCAGCAGGGCGCCCGGCGTGCCCAGCCGGGCCGCTTCCTCGGCCAGCACCGCGCAGGTCCGGTTGCTCCACCAGAAGTTGAGCTTGGTCAGCATCGCCACCGACAGGCTGGGCCGCGTAGCGGTCGGCTGGGGGCCTCCGGGCTGCCCAGCCACTAGGTCGGGCTGGTCGCCGCCGTGGGTGCCCGCCCGGGCGAGGCGCCGGCGCAGCGAGAGGTGGGTGGCCCGACCCGGGGCCACCAGGCGGCTGCGCTGGCGGGCGGCGATGTCGCCGAGCGAGGCGATCTGCGACCGCACCGCAGCATCCGCTCGCGCGCCGGTCTCCAGCCATTGGGCGATGGCATGGGTGGCGATCGACGTGACGGTCCACACCGGGTCGAGCTCCGCGTCGCTGCGGGCGGTCGGCTCGAGAGCCGCCAGGTAGAGATCCGAGAGGTACTTTCGCCGGCAATACTCCATGATGTCGCCGTCTCGGGCCGCCAGGGCGCGTCCGAGCGCCTGCCGCGGGTTGCCCCCCGGCTTGGTGCCGTCGGTGGCCACCCGACCCTCCTGGCACTCGCCGACCGCTCCAGCTGCGGTATCGCTGTTCACCAGCCGAAGTATCGGCACGATGACTCGCGCCTTGAGATCGCGTCTGATTTGGGAGGGGACGGCATGCCCCGACGACGTTGCTCTCGACGTACCATTGGCACCAAGAGCCCCGCTTCCCTGCCCCCGGAGCCGGCAGCCTCGCTGGTGCGCAGCCCGACGTCTACGGGGAGGCCGCTTGGGGCCGGCTCGGCCTCTGGGGGGTGGATGGCCGAGCGCGCTGTCCCTTACATGGGCCGAGGTCGCGTTCCACTGGGTGGGCGACGGCGAGCGCCGTGATGTCATCACTGGCCCACAACCGCCTCGGCGCCGGTCCGACGGGCCGAGGGCCCTGTCACCCGGCGGGGGTCGCTCCGGGTTGGAGAGCGTCGGGCCCGGCTGGCTCGGCCGGGCTGCCGACGAGCCGGCGGGCCACAGGGGCCATGAGCGCTGTGGCGATGATGGCAGCGGTGACGATGACGGTATAGGCGCTCGAGGTGAGGACCGAGTGGCGGAGGGCGACGCCGGCGATGATGACCTGCATGGCGCCTCGGCCATTGAGCACCGTGGCGAGGAAGCGGGCATCGTGGACCGGGCGGGGGCAGAGGCGGCTCCCGACGAAGCTGCCGAGGACCTTCGACGCAGTGGCAACGACGACCAGACCGCCGAGCTCCAAGGCCGTCGCCGGGTGGGCGAGGGTGGCGAGGCGCAGGGAGATCCCGGCCGCAGCGAAGTACAGGGGAGCGAAGACGCCGGTGGTCAGCTCGTCGAGGACACGCGCTGCTTCGTGGCGGTGGTAGGCAGAGCGGCCAAAGGCCACGCCGGCGATGAAGGCTCCCAACGCCCCGTCGAGATGGACGGCCTGCGTGAGAGCGGCGCAGATGAGCATGGTGGCGACGATGACGCCGAGCACGGCGGAGATCTGCCGCTGTCCTTCGGGGTCGGTGTGCCTCAAGAGGGCGTCGGCGAGGCGGTGAGCTCCTCCGACCACCAGGGTGGCGATGACGGTGAGCCCTCCCCCGACCTCCAACAGGCGTGTCTCGCCGACGCGCCTGGCGAGCCCGACGCCGACGGCGAGGAGGACGAACCCGGCGGCGTCATGGATCGTCGCGACGCCAATGGCGAGCTGGCCGACAGGGCGGTGGTGGACACCGAGCTCACGCAAGGTCCAGGCGATGACCGGCAGGGACGACACCGCCGCCACCGCTCCAAGGAGCACGATGGTCGAGGCGCGGGTCCCTTGGGGCCCGATGAGGATTGGCACGGTGGCCGCGCCGAGCCCTGCCCCGGCGGCCAGCGGCACCACAAGGCTTGTCGCCGCCAGCACGGGCAGCTGGCGGCCCAGGCGGTGCAGCAGCCCGACGTCGGTCTCGAGGCCGAGCACGAAGCAGACGAACAACAGGCTGACGTTGACGATCCCGCCGAGGAGGTCGGTGGCCGCGGGAGTAGCGGGCAGGAGCCAACGAGATACTGGTGGCCACAACGCGCCGAGTGCACTGTGGCTGACGATGACGCCGGCGAGGAGGGCCCCTACCAACGGTGGGCAGCCGACCATCCGGACGACTCGCGCCAGCAGGCGGCTCATGACGAGCAGGAGCGCCAGGCACGCCCACAGCGACGCGAGCTGCAACCCGCGGATCGTCAGCACGGAGCTACCCCCTTCGACTGCCCTCGATGCCAACGGCAAGGGTAGAGATCATGATCGGCGACCGCCAGCGGGCGATCGTGTCCGACGCTCCGCCCGTACGGGTCCCGATGCTCGGTACCCTGCCCACGGTGAGCAGGGGCATACCGGGCGGGGTGGTGCACGCGCTCCCCCCCGACCTTCACAGTGCCTTGGCCGCCAACCCCAGGGCCCTCGACGCTTGGAACGACATCACTGCGCTTGCGCGCAACGAGTTCATCTGCTGGGTGGAAGATGCCAAGCGACAGGCCACTCGTGAACGCCGCATCCGCCGTACCCAGGAGGAGCTCGAGGAAGGCCAACGGCGACCCTGCTGCTGGCCGGGGTGCGGGCACCGGGAGCGCACCGGCCGGTAGGTCCGGGGTCGGCGCCTCCTGGTCGACCCCGCACCGGGCTGGCCACGGGGAGCGCCGGGTGGCGGGTGATCGCGGTCGGGTGTCACGCGGACTTGCCCGCCGGTGACGGTGGGCAGCCGACCACTGACCGCGTGCCGGCGAGGGCCAGGACCGGCGAGGGCCAGGACCGGCGAGGGGCTAACCGCGCGCCATCAGGGGAACTGCGCGCACAGGGAGCGGTATCCGGCTCCGGGTGCGCGCAGTAGGCCGCGGTGCGCGCGGTTTCGGCTCCTGAGCAGCGGTCGGCGGCGTCAGAACCGCCTGAAAGGCTCTCCTACGAGCACAATCGTGCATTTCTGGGCGGCGGTGGGGCGGGCGCAGAGCCCCACCGGCCGATCCGGGTGCAGCGAGAGCGGGATCGGCCGCAGTCGCAACGCTCGCCGCGGCAACCATGGCAGGCGTCCGTGCCCGTCGATGACGAACGTCTCCTCGGCGGGGGCGACCCCCGCCCCTGCCCGCCGTGCCGGCAGAGCGATGCCGTAGGACCTCCACACCCTGGAGAGGGCGGGGAGCGATCCGGTGAGGTGATACCAGTTGGGCAGGCTGGTGAGGGCCTCGGCGTGGTCGAAGGCCGCCATCACGGCCCCGGACCGGTACTCCGGGCCGGCCACGATCGCGACGAACGCCGTACCCGAAGGTCGGCCGACGGCGAGATCGGCCAGGCGGAGCTGCTGGGCGATGAGAGGGCTGGCGGACGTGCGGACCGGGTCGAGGAAGGTGAGGGCGACGACGCGGCCCCGGAGGTTGGAGAGCGAGATGTGCCGGCCGCACTGGTCTACGAGGGCGAACTCCGGGGCAGGTGCGCCCCGGTGGGGCGTGCCGTCGATTGCTTTGCCCGGCAGTGCCGACGTCCCCGGCTGCACCACTGCTGCGGTTGCCGGCACGGCGCCGACCAGCAGGATCCCGACTGCCGCGAGGGTGGCGGTCACCGCCGCCGTTGGCATCGTCACGAGCCGGGTCAGCAGGCGGGTGGCGGGCCGGCGCGCCGGGGCCGTGGCGGCAGCGGTAGCGGGCGCCGCCGGTAGAGCGGCGCACACCCCGGGAGCCGCCGGTGCCTTACCCCGCAGGGGGACCCGCACCCACGCCAGGTGGCCGCCTCCCACGAGCAGCACCCACGGCAGCATGGAGTTGGGGTCGGTGGCCACGTCGCCAAACCAGCCCATGTCCTGTGCCAGGACCCACGTTGCGAGGCAGAGGGCGGTGGCGACGGCCACCCCGACCGTTGCGAGGCGGGGCCTTCCCGCCAGCAGCGCGACGCCGACGAACGCCAGCGCCAAGACGACGACCAGGTTGACGACCAGGCCGTGCGAGGCGGCGAGCCGGCCGAAGGCGGCGACGGCCGAGGCCAGCGCCGGGGGTTGCCGAGTGGTGGCCATGGACGAGGCCATCGATGGCACCCGGCCAGCCGGTCCGCCCTGCCAGAACCCGCGGCCCGGCCAGGCCTGCAGGACGGCGAAGGCGGCAAAGGCGGCTCCTGTTGCGGAGGTCAGCACCCGGCCGAGGCGTGGGCCTCCCCAGGCCCGCTCCGGCAGGGCGAGCACGGCGCCGGCGACGGCGTAGATGAGAACGGCTCCGGGCGTCCCGAAGAGCCACGTCTGGCCGCCGGCGAAGACCCCTCCGAAGGCCTCCCCGAAGACCCAGACCAGCATCCCCCAACCGCAGCTGAGGAGGCCGGCGAGCCGGGAGAGCTCCCAGCGGGGCGCGAACACCAGGAGCAACCCCACCCCCATCTGGATCCATACGACCGAGGTGGCCGCCGCGATCGGGTGGCGGGTCCACACACCGAGCCCGACGCCGACGACGGCGTGGACCCAGCGGGGGGAGCCGGCGGCCGCCGGGCCCACCACGCTCGCCGGCAGGCCGATCACCATGCCCTGCTTGGCCTGGAGGGCGCCGTCGAGCACCCAGAGCAACCCGAAGCCGAGGCGGAGCAACCGCCGTCCCGCCGGTTCGGGGGGTGCCGCGACCGGGGGGAGGGAGGCGCCGAGGCGGCGTCGACCCAGGCGGGCCAGCGGCTGCCAGGCGAGGAGGCAGGCGCCGATCACGACCGCCACGACCAGGGCCTCGACGCGCAAGGCGCCGTGGAATGCGGCGACGATCAGGGGGTTGCCGGAGGCGGTGCCCGCGCCCATGCCTCCCATGCCTGGCACCAGATCCCTCCTCGGAGGTCGGGTGCTACGAGCATGCGTCCGGCCGGGTGGTCGGGGCAATGCAGCCCTTCATCTGGCGTGGTGTGCACGAGGAACGGGCCGGGGCGGAGAAAGCGACGCTGATCCGGAAAGGACCTTGCCGGTCGGGGAGCGCAGCCCGGCTGTGGCGAAGGTCAGTCGAGGGGTGGCGGGGGCTCGAACCCGAGCCGGCGCATGCCCTGCTCGACACGGCTGACGACCGTCTCGGCCACCGCCACGCGCGCGTACCGCTTGTCCTCGGCCGGGATGATGTCCCACGGGCCGAGGGCGTGGTCGGTCCGGGCGAACATGTCCCGCAGCGCCGCCTCGTACTGCGGGCGCTTCTCGCGGTTGCGCCAGTCCTCCTCGCCGAGCTTCCACGCCCGCAGGGGATCGGCCTGGCGGCTATGGAACCGGGCGAGCTGCTCGTCGTGGGATATCTCCAGCCAGAACTTGACGAGGATCATGCCGTCGGCGGCCAAGTGGCGCTCGAAGGTGACGATTTCCCCGTACGCCCGGCCCCACTCCTCGTCGGTGGCGAAGCCCTCCACCCGCTCGACAAGCACCCGGCCGTACCAGGAGCGGTCGAAGATGGTCATCTCCCCCCAGGCGGGCAGCGCCGGCCAGAACCGCCACAGGTACTGGTGGGCCTTCTCGACCTGGGTGGGCTTGGCGAAGAACGCGACCCGGTAGTGGCGGATGTCGAGGTTGGCGACGAGCCGGCGGATGGCCCCGCCCTTCCCGGACGCGTCCCAGCCCTCCATCACCACACAGATCGGCGGCCCCGGGGTCTCGCCGCCGAGCAGGCCGGCGGTCGACAGCCGGAGGTGCTGCAGCCGGCGCTGGGCGGCGTCGAGCCTCGCGGCCTCCTCCCGGCGGCTCAGGCGCAGGCTCAGGTCGACGGCGTCAAGGGTGGCCACTGCGCAAACGTAGCTTCAGCGCCTGCATGCCAACGTGCTCGCCAAGCTGTGGGCGGCTTGCCACCCGGGCCTCGGTGGCATCCCGGTCAGGAGGTACGTGGACGGAGCCGTGGCGACGGCCCTGCCCCGGCGGGCGGGAGGGCACGCAGTCCGGCCCAGACCAGGTCGGCGAGGCGTTGGGCCATGAGGTCACCCTCCCAGGCGTGCCCGGCGGCCGGGCCATCCCGGCGGCGGCGTTCGACCCACAGCCGGCTGGTCGTCTCGGCCAACCCGACGATCCCGAAGGCCAGCAGCTCGCGGTGCGGCGCCTCGATGCCGACGTCGATCAGGCCGGCGATCGTCGCCGCGATGCGCGACTCCACGGCGCGGGCCGCGTCGGCGAACTCCTCCTCCTGGCGGGCGCCGCTCGAGAACAGCAGCCCGAACGCCGCCGGTTGCGCGTCGACGAACTGGAAGTACGCCCGGAAGCCTTCGAGGACGCGGAGGTACGGTTCCGCCTCGGCGGTGGCCCGCGTCGTGACCGTCTCGAGCAGCTCGGCGCCCACCGTCTCGATGAGCTCCCGGTACAGTTGGGCCTTGGACCCGAAGTGCTGGTAGAGGACGGGCTTGGTCACGCCGGCTTGATCGGCGATGTCCTCCATGGACGTGGCGTGGTAGCCGGCGGCCGCGAAGCACTCGAGGGCGACCGAGAGCAGCTGGCGGCGGCGGCGTGCCGCCGGCAACCGCGGTGCTCTGGCCTCGGTCGTCATCGGGGGCTTGGTCGGGTGATCGACAGCGGTGTCCACTCCTCGGCAGGGTATGCCACGGTCCTCGACTTGATCTGCGACCTCCCGGCCGCCGAGCCCTATCTTCATCACCTGGCCATGGCCAACATCGTTGCCGCTCCCGCGCACTTGGACGCGGAGGCAGCATCGCTCGACGCGACCTTGGTCAGCACTGACGGGCGCCTTCGCAGGGCAGCCTCTGGGATTGTCAACGTGGCCGAACCACACGAGTGACCCGCCCCGCAGCCCGATCGCGTCGCGGTGAGTGCTCGTCCGTGTGCCCTCGGCGGCGTTGGACGCAATAGCGGAAGCGAAGCCCGGTTGGGAGCCGGCGTCGGGGTCGACCCGGGTGCCCACCCACTACTCTCGCTGCTGGGGAGCGACGGAGGCGCCCCGTCTCTACCGTCGTCGGAGGTCCACGACCGCGATGCACGCAGGGCTCGAGCCAGGCCGTCCCCGGGACACCATCCGGGGGCCGTGGGGTTGCTGCCGGCAGCCGGCGACGACGGGGACGGCGCCGTGAGCTTCGCTGCGCAGCTGTGCGAAGGGCTCGACGGCGCCGGCTCCCCGGCGTTGCTCGAGCTCGCCGGCCTCCTGCTGCGAGCCCCGACGGGGGTCGGCTTCGTGTACGAGGTGCTGGACATCGTGGCGGCCCGCTTCGGGGTCGACGACGCCGTCTTGGTGACGGAGGAGACGGCGATCGGTCGCCAGGTGTTCCGCCTCGGCCGCCGCCCGCTCGGTGCGGGTGGCGAGAAGCAGGCCGCCCGGTCGTTGCTCGGCGCCCCGCCCGGCCTCTACACGTCGCCGCCCGGCACCGTCGACCGGGCGGTGGCGGCCTTCGTCACGGCCATGGCGAGCGCGGCCCTGAAGATGGATGTGCTCGGCCACGACGCCGGCCACGATCCGCTGACCGGACTGCTCAACCGCCGCAGCTACGAGCAGCAGCTCGCCGAGGCCGTGGCGCGCAGCCGCCGGTACGGATGGCCGTTCGCCCTCGTGCTCATCGACCTAGACGACTTCAAGGCGGTCAACGACGAGCTCGGCCATGCGGCCGGCGACACCGCTCTGCGCGCCATCGGCGTCGAGGTCCGCGCCGTGCTGCGGCGCGGCGACGTCGCCGCCCGCATCGGCGGCGACGAGTTCGCCCTCATCATCTTGAACGCCGACTCCCCCGCCGTGCTCGATCCCTTGGTGGAGAGGCTGCGCCCGAGGCTCGCCGAGGCGCTACCCGGTCGCGGCGTCCACTTCTCGGCCGGGGTCGCTTGCTTCCCGGCGGACGCGGAGGATGCCGTTCGACTGCAGCACCTCGCCGACGAGCGGCTCTACGCCGACAAGGCCGCCGGGTGACTCCTCCGGGTCACCCGGCGCTCGTCGACCCGGTGGCCGTCGACCGCCTCGAGCTGGAGCTCCGCCAGCTCGCAGGCATCACCTTCGTCGGCTTCGGCGAGCGCGACGGCGCGCTGGTCATCGAGATCGCTGCGATGGAGGGCTCGGACACCGCGGCGCTGCGGGCCGCGGTCGAGCGCATCGCGTCCGCGCTGCTCGACGGCAACCTCGTCGTGGAGGTCCTGGGCGAGCGCGGCGACGACCGCCGGGGCCAGCGGGTGCGCCTGCGGGTCGCCGGGCCCGTGGCGGCGACGGGCACCGTCGAGCTGCACCTGGCGTTCGGGCACCGGCGGACAGAGGTCGAGGCCGGCGCCGGCGACGCCATCGCCGCCGGCAGGGCGGTCGTTGCCGGCCTCGAGACCCTCGGCCTGCCTACCCCCTTTGGGGTGACCGCGGTCCACGAGCTGCCCTCGGAGCTGGGCTCGGGCATCCTCGTCCTGCTCGAGGACACCCGCACCGGGGAACACCGGCGTGGCCTCGCCCGGGGCGCCACGCCGGCGGAGGCGGCCGCGCGGGCCGTGCTCAACGCCCTCAACCGCTTCCTGCAGCCGGCGGCGCCCCCGGCCCCGGCCGGGGAGGACACGGTGGCCGGCTGAGGAGCCGACCGCTTGGTACTGGGCGTGCCCCGCTGGCTACGGTTGTCCCCTAGCCATGGATCCGGTGATCCGCCTCCGATCGGCCGTGGCCCTGGCAGGTCGGTTCCCCGTGCTGGCCGGCGTCGACCTCGACGTCTGGCCGTCGGAGATCGTCCTGTTGCAGGGTGCGAACGGCGCCGGCAAGACCAGCATCCTCCGGGCCTGTGCGGGCCTGCTGAGGGTGGTGGCCGGGGAGGCCGTCGTCCTCGGCGTGGACCTGGCCGCCGACCCCCGGCCTGTGCGGCGGCGGGTCGGCCTCCTCGGTCACGCGTCGGCCCTCTACGACGACCTCTCGGTGGCCGACAACCTGGCCTTCGCAGTGCGGGCCGCAGGAGGCGATCGGCGCCGGGTGGCGCCAGCCCTCGAGCGTCTCGGTCTCCTCGGGCGCCTACCTTCCACTCCCCTCGCGGCTCTGTCGGCCGGGCAGCGACGGCGCGTCGCTCTCGCAGTGCTCGTCGCACGCGACCCGGAGCTGTGGTTGCTCGACGAGCCCCACGCCGGCCTCGACGCCGAGCATCGTGACCTCCTGGACGCCCTCGTGCTCGACGCCACCGCCCGGGGCCGGACGGTCGTGCTCGCTTCCCACGAACGCCACCGTGCCCACGCCATCGCCGGCAGGATCGTGGAGGTCTCCGGGGGGGTGGCTGTCGCGCCCGCGGACCCGACCGGCGACGATCGGCCAGGGCGGGGGCCGTCGCCCGTGCCTGCCGTGGAGGCTGGGCATGTGGCGTGACGCCGTGCTCGTCGCCGGCAAGGACCTCCGCGTCGAGCTGCGCTCGCGGGTGACCACCAACCAGGTCGCCCCCTACGCCCTGATCGTGCTCCTGCTCTTCGGCTTCGCCTTCGACCAGGACCAGTACATCCTCACCCATGCCGGACCTGGGCTGTTCTGGGTCGCGGTCCTCCTCTGCTCCCTGCTCGCAATCCAGCGCAGCTTCGGGCTGGAAGCGGCCGACGGCGCCCGGGACGGCCTGCGGATGTCGGGGCTGGACGCCGCTGGGATCTTCCTCGGCAAGGCGCTCGCCGTCGCCGCCCAACTGGCCGTGCTCGAGGCCGTCCTGACCGGCGGGATCGTTGTCCTTTTCGGCGCGCGACTCGGCGACCCGCTGCTGCTCGGCGCGACGTGCGTGCTTGCCACCGTCGGGTTGGCGGCGGCCGGCACGGTCTACGGTGCCATGGCGGCGGGGCTGCGGGTCCGCGAGACCCTGCTGCCGTTGTTGCTGCTCCCTGTCGTGGCTCCCGTGCTCCTCGGTGCGACGCAGGCCTGGCTGGCAGCCGCCGGCCTGTCCAGCGGTGGCGGGTGGCGATGGCTGACGCTGCTCGCTGCGTTCGCTGCGATCTACGTGGCTCTCGGGGTGCTCGGTTTCGGAACCCTCCTGGAGGAAGCATGAACTACAAGTCACTGTCGGCACGGCCGACGTCCAACCGTGCGACTGTTGTCGTCGGCGGCCTCACCCTCGTCGGCCTCGGGGTGTTGCTCGTGCTCGGGCTGGTCGTGTCGCCGCCCGACACGGTGCAGGGCGAGACGGTACGGCTCATCTACATCCACCCGGCCAGCGCCACCATGGCCTATGCCGGCTTCGGCCTGTGCGCCCTGGGCAGCCTCGCCTACCTGTGGCCCCGCACCCGCAGCCTGCGCTGGGACCGCTTCGCCGGCGCCTCGGCCGAGGTGGGGGTGGCGTTCTGCGTCACGTGCATCGTCTCCGGCTCGATCTGGGGTCGGTACTCCTGGGGTGTCTGGTGGACGTGGGATGCCCGCCTCACCCTCACAGCCCTGCTGCTCGCCGTCTTCCTCGGCTACCTCGCCCTCAGGCGCACCGGCGGCGACCCCGTCGGCCGCGCCAAGCGCTGCGCCGTGGCGGCCCTTTGCTGCTTCCTGGTGGTCCCCGTCGACCACGAGGCGACGAACTGGTGGGTCACCCTGCACCAGAAGGACACCCTCTTCCGCATCGGGAAGGCGCCGTTGATCCACGGCTGGCAGCTGACGACGATGCTGCTGTCGTTCGTCGTGTTCGGCCTGCTGTTCACCTGGATGCTGTTGCACCGGCTCGGCATCGAAGCCCTCGAGGACCGCATCGAGGAGGAGGGCTACGTCTGGGCCATCGCCGAGCGCCGCGCCGAGGGGGTGGCACAGGTGCCGACCACCGGCCCCAGGCGTCCCCTGCCGGGCTCAGGACTGGCCGGCGGGCCTGCGGCACCCACGATGCGCGCTGCGATGCCCCCAGGGGAGGGCCGGTGAGCGCCGCAACAGGCGGGTGGGACTACGTGGCGGGCGGCTACGGCGCCACCGTCGTCCTGCTGGGCGGCTACGTGGTTCTCCTCCGCCGGCGTGCCCGCGTCCTCGCTCGTCACCTGCCGGCGCTGGCGTCGACACCGACGGCCCAGGAGCCGCCGGCGGCCCAGGAGCCGCCGGCGGGCCAGGAGCCGGGATGACGGTGCCGGAGCCGCCGGCGCGGCGGTGGGACGACGACCCCGAATCCGGCGACGCGCTCACGCCGGGCTCGCCGGACGTCGCCGCCGCTCGGGCCCTCCTCCAGGCGGCCGCCACCCCCCGCCCCCGCCAGCGCGACTGGCTCGGCAGCCGCCGCAGGCAGGCCGTGGCCGCCTGCGTTGTCCTCGGCGCCGTCGGCTTCCTCGCCTTCCAGGGCCTCACGAACGCCACCCAGTACTTCCTCACCACCAAGCAGGCCGTCGCCCGTCGAGCTCAGCTCGGCTCCAGGCCGTTCCGCATCGAGGGAACCGTCGAGCACGACGTGCGCCAGACCCCGCCGACCATCCGCTTCGACATCTACGACGCTGGCGTCACCGTGCCCGTCGTGAGCTCCGGGTCGCCCCCGCAGCTGTTCCGCCCGGGCATCCCGGTCGTGCTCGACGGGCACTGGCAGGGCACGGTGTTCGCCAGCGACCAGATCATGGTCAAGCACAGCGCCAGCTACACCGCCGCCCACCCGGGTCGGCTCGAGTCCCAGCTGCCTCGCCACTCGAAGCGGTAGGGGGAAGCAATGCTCGACTCCGCCGTCGGCCAGGCCGGCGTCATCGTTGCCCTCGTCGCCGCCCTGATGGGTGCGGCGACGCTGGTGCGCGGGCTGCGAAGCGGGCGCACCGAGCTCCTCCGCCGGGGTCGCACCTACGTGTGGGTGATCCTGCTCGGCGCTGTGGTGGCCACCGCAGCCATGCAGCACGCCCTGATCACCCACGACTTCCGGCTCCTCTACGTCGACCAGAACGACAGCCTGCAGACGCCGCTGGTCTACCGCGTCACCGCCATGTGGTCGGCGTTGCAGGGCTCGATCCTGCTCTGGGCCCTCATCCTCTCCCTCTACCTCGCGGCGCTGGCCGTGCACTTCCGCGCCCGGGTCACCGACCCGCTCGTCGGGTGGGCGTCGGCGGTCGGCTACCTCATCGCCGCCTTCTTCTTCGGCCTCATGGCGACGGCGTCCAACCCGTTCGTCACGGTGAGCGGCGTCCCCCCGCGGAACGGCCCCGGCCCGGACCCGCTGCTGCAGGAGCGCATCCTCGTCGCCTTCCACCCGCCGATGCTCTACCTCGGTCTGGTGGGCATGACCGTGCCGTTCTGCTTCGCCGTCGCCAGCCTCATCACCGGGCGCCTCGGCGAGGGCTTCATGGTCGAGACGCGCCGCTGGACCCTGACAGCGTGGATGTTCCTCTCCGGCGGGATCGTGCTCGGTGCGTGGTGGAGCTACGACGTGCTCGGCTGGGGCGGCTACTGGGCGTGGGACCCGGTGGAGAACGCCGCCCTCCTGCCGTGGCTCACCGCCACCGCCTACCTCCATTCGGTGATGGTCCAGGAGCGGCGGGGGATGCTGCGCGTCTGGAACCTGTCACTCGTCCTGTCGACGTTCAGCCTCACGATCCTCTGCACCTTCCTCACCCGCTCCGGGGTGCTGGCCTCCGTGCACGCCTTCTCGAGCTCCGACATCGGTCCCGAGCTCCTGGCCTTCTTCGGGCTTGTGCTGGCCACAGCCGTCGGGTTGCTCGCCTGGCGGGGCGACCGCCTGCGCTCCCCGGGGGCCATCGACTCGCCCCTGTCGCGAGAAGGCGCCTTCCTCGCCAACAACCTGCTGTTCGGCGCGTTCGCGGTCGTGGTGCTGCTCGGCACCGTGTTCCCCCTGATCGTCCAGGCGCTCGACAACAGCCAGATCACCGTCGGCGGGCCCTACTTCAACACCATGACCTTGCCGATCGTGGTGTGCCTGCTGTTCTTGATGGCGGTGGCGCCGGTGCTGCCGTGGCGGAAGGCCACCGCCGAGCTGCTCGGGCGCCGGCTGAGGTGGCCGGCGATCGGCGCGGTCGGGACCCTCATCGCGTGCGTCCTCGCCGGCGTGCGGGGGGTCGACCCGCTGCTCGCGTTCTGCCTCGGGGCCTTCGCCGGCGGCTCAGCCCTGCGCCAGCTGGCGCTGGCCACCCGCCGTCAGGGCTGGCGCGGCTTGGTCGGGCGGTCCAACGGAGGCATGGTCGTCCACCTCGGCATCGTCATCATCGCTGTCGCCTTCGCCGCCAGCCACTCCTACGAACACCAGACGACGCTCACCCTGAGGCCCGGGCAGACCGCCGTCTACCAGGGCCAGCACCTCACCTACCTCGGCATGCAGGACGTGAGTGGCCCCAACCACACGGGGATCGCTGCCCGCGTGCGCTTGGACGGGCACACGGAGCTGCCTGCGATCAACGACTACCCGATGTCGGGCAACGACGCGGTGCAGACGCCGGCGATCCTGAGCACGCCGCTCCACGACGTGTACCTGACCCTCGCCACCACGGCGACAGGCGTCGGCCCCGTCTCGATCGGTGTGATCGTCGAGCCTCTCGTCAGCTGGGTGTGGATCGGCGGCCTGGTCGTGGTGGTAGGCGCTGCGCTCGCCGCCTTCCCAGGAGCGCGCCGCCGCCGCAGCACCCCCGCCTCCGCGCCCGCCGCCCGCCAGCCCCGTCGGGGAGCCGCCGAGCCGGTCACCGCCGCCAGTCCGTCGTGACCGCCCCTGCGACCGTCGCCCCCGTCCCGGCGCGCCGCCGGCTTGTGCTGTGGGTGGCCGTCGGCATCGGCTCCGTGCTGGCGGCTCTCGTCACCGTGCTCGCCCTCGTCGGGTCACCCCCGGACACGAGCCAGCTCCTCGGCCGGCCGGCGCCGGCCGTGGCTGGCAGCAACCTCGGTGGCGGCCGCCCGGTGTCGCTTCGCAGCTACGCCGGCCGGTGGGTCCTCGTGGACTTCGCCGCCAGCTGGTGCGTGCCGTGCCAGCAGGAGCTGCCCAAGCTGCAGGCCTTCGCCCGCAGCGCCGCCCGCTACCACGCCGCGCTGATCACCGTCGCCGAGTCCCCCAGTGACGGCCCGGCGCTGGCACGCTACATGTCGGCCCACGGCGCCCACTGGCCCGCGGTGCAGGATCCGCAGGCGGTGGTCTCCTACGGTGTCACGGGCATCCCCACCGTGTTCCTCGTGGACCCGGACGGCATCATCGTCGGCTATTACCCATCGGGCGTGTCCCCGTCGGGCCTCGACTCGTTCATCCGGGCTGCCGGCGCGTCGGGGGTGCCGTGAGGGGCGCTGGCTCCAGCCGCCCGCCGGCGTCCCGACTCCGGCGCTGGGCGGTGTGGGTGGTCCTGCTCGTCGCGGCGGCCGTCGCCCTGGCTGTCGGCGCCCAGCCCGGAACGGTCCGCCCGAGCCTGGCGCAGAGGACCCTGGCACTCGCCTCCGAGGTCCGCTGCCCCGTCTGCGTCGGCGAGACCGTGGCCGACTCGTCGGCTCCGGCGGCGGTGACGTTGCGCGACGACATCCACCGTGAGCTGGCGGCGGGGGAGAAGCCGGCAGCGATCCTCGCCGGCATCGAGTCCGTGTACGGACCGGGCATCCTCGAGAAGCCGAGGGCGACGGGCATCGGGCTCTTCCTGTGGCTCGTGCCGGTCCTGGTGGTCCTTGCCGCCGGCGGTGGCCTGGCGGCGGGGTTCGCATGGTGGGGCCGCCAGCGGCGCTCCGACCCGGCGAGCCCCGGCGACCACGACCTCGTGGCCGAGTTCCTCCGAACCGCCGGCGCAGGCACGCCTCAGGCGGCTGCTGAGGAGGGTGGGTGAGGCGGCCGGCCGCAGGTGACGTGCGGGTGGAGCACCGGCGGGGGCCGCGCCCGGTCGGCGACGAGGTCGGCGAGGAGGCCGGCGGCGTCGCGTCGGGTCAGGACCCGGTGGCGGCCGCCCCGTCCCGGCGCGCGCTGGTCGAGGAGCGGGACTTCCTCCTCCGCTCGCTGCGCGATCTCGACGCCGAACGCTCCGCCGGCGACCTCGACGACGCTGACTACACCGCCCTCCGGGAGGACTACACACGGCGCGCCGCCGACGTGCTCCGCCGGATCGAGCAGCTCGACGCGCCGCAGGAGCCGGCCCCTCCGCCGGCGGAGGCGACCGAGCCACCCGTGCCGGAAGACCCGGAGCCGGCGCCACCCCTCCGGGGTGGCCGCCGCACCACCGTCCGGCGGGGTGCCATCGCCCTGGGCGTCGTGCTGTGCATCCTCGGTGCTGGCTGGGCTGCGGCGGCGGAGTCGGGTGTGCGGCTGCCGGGAGCAACGATCACGGGCGACGCCGTGGGGGCCCAGAAGATCGCCGGCGAGCTCGTGGCCGCCGAGCAGGCCGTCTCGGCCGGCCACCTGGTGCAGGGCTTGCGGGACTACCAGGCCGTCCTCGACGTCGAGCCGGACAACCCGGTGGCGCTCACCGGCTACGCCGCCATCCTCGTCGCCTCCGACCAGGCCGGTCTCGTCGCCCGCGCCGCCGTGATGCTCGCGAAGGCGGAGCACGCCGACGCCGCCTACGTCCCGGCCTACGCCTACCTGGGGCGGGCGATGGTGCTCCTCGGCGACTACGCTCCGGCCGTCCGGCAGCTACGGACCTTCCTCGCAGACCAGCCGACCGGGCCGCTGTCGAGCGAGGCCCGCAGCCTCCTCGCCTACGCCCGGGCGCACGCGTCGTCACCCCGCTCCGGTGCAACCGGAGCGGGGTGAGCCTCCCGGCGACCCGGCCGCACGGCTCACACGAGGGTCACGCAGGCGGCGTCGCCACGGGCCCGCGAACCGCTGTCGTCGAGCACCGTGGCGCCGGAGAGCCCGGCCAGCATCCCACGCACCATCCCCCGGTCGACAGCGCAGATCACGGGGTGCTGGCGCGCCGTGTCGAAGAAGGGGCAGCTCTCCTTGATGAGCGCCAGCGACCCGCCCCGCGCCTCGGCGTGGGCCTCGAAGCCGTGCGCCGTGAGGGCATCGGCGATCGCGTGGAGCGCGACCCGGGACGACCGCTGCCCCTCGCCGCTCGACATGTCCGCCGCCAGGCGGTGCCCGTACTCCTCGCCCACCTGCTCGGCCATCGACTCCGCCTGCCCGGCGGGCAGCAACGCCAGCGCCCGGCCCAGGAGGACGACGAGCAGGTCGTTGCCCCGCTTCGGCGGGGTGAGCGGCGCACCCCCCGCCGAGGGGCGATACCGCTTCGAGGGGCGGCCGGCCCCGCCGCCGCTTCGCGGCACGAACACGCTCAGGTAGCCGCCCGCCGCCAGCTTGTCGAGGTGGTGGCGGGCCACGTTGGCGTGCAGGTCGAAGTGGGCGGCGACCTCCGAAGCAGTCACCCCCTCCGGTCGCTCCCGCACGTGCAGGTAGATGCGCCGGCGCGTCGGATCGCCGAAGGCGGAGGTGACGGCGCTCACCGCGGCCGAGAACTGGTCGTCGCTCAGCACCTCGCCCTCCCGGTCCAGCGACGTCACGCAGGTACTCTACCTGTCGAGGTAGTGCCGACCCGGTGGCGCCGCATGGCGAGCGCCCGGGAGAGGAGATGCAGCATGGCGCTGAGCGAGCGGGACGTGATCGAAGCCCTGCGACCCGTGACCGACCCGGAGCTCGGGGTGAGCATCGTGGTGCTCGACATGGTGAAGGCGGTGTCGATCCGGGCCGGCCACGTCTCGGTCACCGTGGCGCTCACCGTGGCGGGCTGCCCCCTCCGGGAGGAGATCACCCGCCGGGTCACCGACGCGCTGCAGTCCTTGGAAGGAGTGCGGGAGGTTTCGGTGGAGCTGACCGTGATGTCGACCCAAGAGCTCGCCACCGTCCGCCAACGCCTGCAGGAGGTTCGAGGCCAGGCCAACGGTGCTCCTTCCCACGGCGCCGCCCCCCTCGGCCACGAGTCGGGCCGCATCAGCGAGATCGCCCGCCCCGGCAGCCGCACCCGCGTCATCGGGATCACCTCGGGCAAGGGCGGGGTGGGGAAGTCCTCGGTGACGGTCAACCTGGCCGTCACCCTCGCCCGCACCGGCTACGGCGTCGGTGTCCTCGACGCCGACGTCTACGGGTTCTCGGTGCCGGGCATGCTCGGCCTCGACGCCGCTCCTACCGTGCGCGCCGAGAAGATGGTCCCGCCGGTCGCGTACGGGGTCAGGACCATGTCGATCGGGTTCTTCGTCGAGGAGGACCAGCCGGTGATGTGGCGAGGACCGATGCTGCACAAGGCCCTCGAGCAGTTCCTGGTGGACGTGGACTGGGACGAGCCGGACTTCCTCCTCGTCGACATGCCGCCCGGCACCGGGGACGTGGCCCTCTCGATGGCGCAGTACCTCCCCGCGTCGGAGGTGTACGTGGTGACCACGCCGCAGCCTGCTGCCAGGCGGGTCGCCCAGCGTGCCGCCTACATGGCCCGCAAGATCAACCTGCCACTGCGCGGTGTCATCGAGAACATGAGTTGGTTCACCGCCGGTGACGGCACCCGCTACGAGTTGTTCGGTGCGGGCGGTGGCGAGCAGCTGGCCGGCGAGCTGGGCGTGCCGTTGCTCGGGCGGATCCCGCTGGTGCCGGCCATCCGGGAGGGTGGCGACGTCGGGCGCCCGGTGACGGTCACCGACCCCGGAGGCGAAGCGGCGCTGGCGTTCGCCTCCGTCGCCGGCGAGATAGCCGCCCGCGGCCGGTCGAGGATCTTCCGGCCGGAGCTCACGATCACCGGCTGAGCACCCGCCCCGAGGGCTCGCTCAGGAGGTCGTCACCCAGTCCGGCACCTGTCCGACCCCATCGGATAGCGGCTCCGGTACCCTCGGCCTCGATGGACCGAGCGCAGGTCTGGGCCGCGACCATGTCGGGCCAGGCGGAGGAGGGCGGGGTGGTGCGCGCCCATGCCTGCGAGACCGTGCCGCCGATCATGGCTTCGGTCATCGACCGGCCCACCCGCGAGGAGGTCGAGGACCGGTCGCTGGCCGCCGGCGCCACCCGGGCCGCCGGCGCCGGCAACCGTGCCCAGCCCGAGGAACCCGACCCGCTGCGCACCTGCTTCGAGCGCGACCGCGATCGCATCCTGCACTGCGCGCCGTTCCGGCGGCTGGCGGGCAAGACGCAGGTGTTCGTCTTCCCCCGCGACCACCAGCGGACGCGGCTCACCCACGCCCTCGAGGTGGCGCAGGTCGCCACCGCCGTCGCCCGGGCGGTCGGCCTCAACGTCTCGCTCACCGAGGCCATCGCCCTCGGGCACGACTGCGGTCACGGACCCGGCGGCCACGCCAGCGAGGACGCCTTCGCTCCTTACGTGCCCGGCGGCTACGACCACGCCATCTGGGGCGCTGACGTAGTCCTGGCCCCCCTCAACCTGTGCGCCGAGACCCTCGACGGCATACGGCACCACTCCTGGTCGCTGCCCAGCCCCCGCACGGCGGAGGGCGTCGTGGTCAGCTGGGCCGACCGTTGCGCCTACTGCGCCCACGACCTCGAGGACGCCGCCAGCGCTGGCATCGTCGAGGCCGCCCAGCTTCCCGAATCGGTCGCCGCCGTCGTCGGCCGGACCCGCCCGGCCCAGCTGCGCGCGTTCATCGACGCCCTCGTCGAGTGCATCCGCACGACCGGGCGCGTCGGGATGCTACCAGCGCCCGCCGCTGCCCTCGCCGAGCTGCGACGGTTCAACTACGAACGCATCTACACCCAACCGTCGTCGACCTCGCAGGGACGCGCCGTCGTCGCAGTCCTGCGCGCCCTGGTCGACTACTACGCCGAGGACCCGTCCCGCCTCCCGGACCCGCAGCACCGACCCCCTTCCGGCACGGACGCCGTCCTGCGGGCCGTCACCTACGTGGCGGGGATGACCGACCGCTTCGCCTTCGAGGCGGCTGTCACCCGCCTCGGCTGGGACCCTGCCCGCCTCCCGCGAGGCTTCGACGTCCCCGCCGCCGGCTGAGCGGCCCGAGCACGGTCTTGTCCCGTGCCGATGCGCAGGGTGGAGAAGGTGGATGCGCTCGCCCGGCTGGCGCTCTTCGAGCACTGCACACGGCGTGACTTGACGGCGCTGGCGTCCGTCGGCGTCGAGGAGGACTTTCCCCCCGGTGCCGTACGATGGCCCGACCCCCGAGAAGGAGCGCTAGGACGTGGACGTTCGCATCGGCGTCATCCAGACCCCCAAGGAGATCGAACTGGAGCTCGGCGACGGCCAGGACGTCGACGTCGTCACCCACCAGGTCGAGGAAGCGCTCAGCTCCGAGCACGGAGTCCTCTGGATGACCGACCGCCGCGGCCGGCGGGTCGGAGTCCCGGCGAGCAAGGTGGCCTACGTGGAGCTCGACGCCGGCCACGAGGCTCGCCGGGTCGGATTCGGCGTCGCCATCAACCGCTAGCCGCCGGGCCCGTTCGTGGTCGACCTGCTGGACCGGCGCTTGGTCTTTGTCACGGGCAAGGGCGGGGTCGGAAAGACCACGGTCGCTGCCGCCCTCGCCGCCCTGGCTGCCGGCCGGGGCCGGCGTACCCTCGTGTGCGAGGTCGACGCCAAAGGCAACATGGCTGACTTCTTCGAGACCGGGCCGACGCAGTTCGAGGAGCGCCGGATCGCTCCCAACTTGTGGGCCATGTCCATGGACACCGAGGCGTCCCTCCGCCAGTACCTTGCCCTCCAGCTGCACCTGCCGATGTTCGCAGCCATCGGACCGCTCGCGAGGATGCTGGACTTCGTCGCCTCGGCCGCGCCGGGCGTGCGCGAGATCGTGACCGTCGGCAAGCTGTGCTGGGAGGTGCGCGAGCGCCACTACGACACCGTTGTCGTCGACGCCTCCGCCTCCGGCCACATCGTCAGCCAGCTGTCCGCCCCAGAGGCCATCAACCAACTGGTGCAGGTCGGCCTCGTCCGCCAGCAGACGGGCTGGATGCTCGACATCCTCGGCGACCCGGCCACCACCGGCCTGGTGGCGGTGGCCACCCCCGACGAGATGCCGGTCAGCGAGACCCTCGAGCTGGTCGGGCGCGTCCGTGGGGAGACGAACGTGGACCTGGCGGCCGTCGTCGTCAACCGGGTCCTGCCCGAGTTGTTCAGCCGCAGCGAAGAGGCCCTCTTCGGGCGCCTCGGCGAGCCGCGCGTCACCGCCTCCCTCGACGCCGAGCTCGCCTCGCCGTCGCGCCCGCTGCTCGACGCCGCCCGGCTGATGGTCACCACCCGGCGCAGCCGGACCGAGCACTTGGAGCGGCTGCGCGCCGGGACAGATCCAGCGGTGCCGCTGCTCTACGTGCCCTACCTGTTCATCCGCTCCCACGGCATGCGGGCGACCCATCAGGTCGCCGACGCCCTGGCGGCGGAGCTGGGGTACTGAAGTGGTACGGGGCACCCAGGCCGACGGCGGCGTCCACTCGCTCGATGCCCTCTACGCGGCCAAGGAGATCGTCATTGTCTGCGGCTCCGGCGGCGTCGGCAAGACCACCACCGCCGCCGCCACGGCGGCCATGGCTGCCGTCCACCACGGCGGCCGGGTGCTCGTGGTCACCGTCGACCCCGCCCGGCGGCTGGCCGACGCGCTGGGCATCGGCGGGTTCGGCAACGAGGCCCGCCAGGTGCCGCCCGATGCCTTCGCCGCCGCCGGCGTCGAGCCGCGCGGCGAGCTGTGGGCCGCCATGCTCGACGCTCGCCAGAGCTGGGACGCGCTCGTCCGCCGCCACGCCCCAGACGCGCAGACCGAGCGCCGGATCCTCGAGAACCCGCTGTACCAGAACATCGCGGGCAAGTTCGTCCAGAGCCATGACTACATCGCCATGGAGCGGCTGTACGAGCTGCACACCGAGGGCCGCTACGACCTGATCGTCGTCGACACCCCACCGACGCGCAACGCGGTCGACTTCATCGAAGCGCCGGCGCGCATGGCGGAGTTCTTCTCCTCCCGGCTGCTGCGGCTCCTGATCGTCCCGTACCGCAGGCGGGTCGTGAACCTCGCCAGCCGGCCCTTCTACCAGGTCGCCGACCGCATCCTCGGCTCGCAGTTCCTCTCGGACATCGCCGAGTTCTTCATCCTCTTCCAGACGATGTACGGCGGCTTCGTGGCCCGGGCGCGGGCGGTCGAGCGACTGCTCCACGACAAGCGGACGACGTTCGTCGTCGTCAGCACCCTCGAGGCCGCTCCGGCCCACGAGGCCGAGCTCTTCCTGCAGGTCCTGCGATCCAAGCGCTTCCACGTCGGCGCCTTGGTGCTCAACCGGGTGCTGCCGCCGTACCTCCTCGACCCCGATGGCGGGGCGGCGGCTTCGCGCCTCGTCGCCGGCGCCCCCGACATCGCCCGCCGGCTCGCTCCTCTTCTCGACGCCGGCGAGCCATCGGTCGAGCGGATCCTGACCGAGGTAGGAGAGGCCTATCGCAACCTGCGGGTGGTCGCGAAGGCCGAGGCGGCCGAGCGGGAGGAGCTGGCCGCCGTGCCCGACGTCGTTGCCACCGCCCCCGAGCTCGACGCCGACATCCATGACCTCGCCGGCCTGCTGCGGCTCGGCATGCTGATCTGGAACTGATCTGGCACCGATCCGGAGCTCTCGGGAGTCGCCTTGGCAACCGTAACCGACCTTCTCGAGGAGCACACCTCCTACGACGCCGCCGTCGTCGGTCACCTGCAGAGGCTGGTGGCGTCGTGGGGAACGCTCTCGGACCTCTGCTTCGCTGACCTGCTCCTGTTCGCACCGGTCGACTGGGCGACGGACCGCTTCGTGATCCTCGGGCAGGTCCGGCCCACCACCAACCGAACCCTCCACCTCGACGATCTCGTCGGCAGGGTCGTATTCGAGCACGAGCGACCTCTCGTCGGCCGGGGATGGCGCCTCGGGGCCGTCGTCGAGGGCGAGATCGACATCACGAGCCGCAACGAACGCGCCCGGATGGTCTGCATCCCCGTCCGCTGGCGAGGCGAGCTGGTCGCGGTGCTGACCCGTGAGTCTGCGCTGTCGGTCGGCCGTCGCCCCGGCGAGCTGGAGCGGGCGTACGTCGAAGTCTTCGACCGGCTGGCGAGGATGATCGCCAGCGGGGAGTTCCCGTTCCCCGTCGACGAGGAGGGTGAGGCGCCACGCGTCGGCGACGGCGTCATGGTCCTCGACGCCAGCGGTCGGGTGGAGTTCGCCTCCCCCAACGCCGTCAACGCCTTGCACCGCCTCGGCCTCTACAACTCGATCGAAGGTGCCCGGCTTGACGAGACGGGTCTGACGGAGGCCCAGAACGCCGTGGAGGTGGCGTTCGCGCAGCAGCTGCCGGCGTCCCAGGAGGTGATCAAGGGTCCCGACGCCGTGGTGATCATCCGCTGCGTCCCTCTTCTCGACCACGGCAACGTCACCGGTGCGTTCGTGCTGCTGCACGACGTCACCGAGCTGCGCCGCCGGGACCGCCTTTTGCTGTCCAAGGACGCTGCCATCCGGGAGGTCCACCATCGCGTCAAGAACAACCTCCAGACCATCTCGTCGCTGCTCCGCCTCCAGGCACGCCGCTTGCCGGCGGGTGCAGGTCGTCACGCGCTCGAGGAAGCCGAACGCCGTGTCCGCTCCATAGCGGTCGTCCACGAGATCCTCTCGCGCGACACTACCGACCAGGTGCACTTCAACGACATCCTCCCGTCGCTGCTCCGGATGGCCGAGGACCTTGCCTCGACCGACGCACCGCTGCGCATCACGACCCGGGGCGATGCCGGCAACCTCCAGGCCGCCCTGGCGACACCGCTCGCTGTGGTGATCACCGAGTTGCTGCAGAACGCCGCCGAGCACGCCTTCCCCGAAGACAAAGGCGCATCCGGGGAGCTGCGGGTGGACGTCGAACTGGTCCGGCGGGACCGGGAGCTCTCCGTCACCGTGCGGGACAACGGGGTCGGCCTGCCGGCAGGGTTCCAGATCGAGCAGAGCGCGAGCCTGGGTCTCTCCATCGTCCGCAGCCTCATCGGAACCCAGCTCGGGGGGCACATCGACATGCGCACCGACGGGGGGACCGTCGTCGAGCTGACCATCCCGCTCGACGTGGTGGACGAGGATCTCGAGCGCCTTTAGGCCCCTTCAGGCCGGGGTGGGTGGCGTGGGTGGCGAGTTGCCCCCCCGCCCGGCTGCCAGCGCAGCGGTGGTCTGCGCGCCCGGGGCGCGGCCGGCTACGACGCCGCGAGCCGCTGGCGGCCGAGCCAGCTCTTGCGCAGCTTCCGCCGCTCCTCCTCGGAGGTGCCGCCCCAGATCCCCGACTCCTGGTTGGTCGCGAGCGCGAACTCGAGGCAGGCCTGACGTGCCGCGCACTCGTGGCACACGGCCTTCGCCGCCGCGATCTGCTCCAGCGCCAGGCCGGTCGTCCCTACCGGGAAGAACAGATCCGGGTCGGTATCTCGGCAGGAGGCTCGCTCGCGCCAGTCGTCGAGATCCCACTCGATGCTGCGGCTCCAGGTGAGCGCCAAGACATGCCTCCGGCAGGTTTGTGAAAACTTTCACGTACCCGGCCAGCTACGCGTGCCGTTCACGTGGTGGTGGAGTCACTGTACGGCGGGTGCCCCTCAGGTGCAAGGGATGTGGAACCGTTGTTTGCCCAACAAAGCGGGGTGGTGCTCGCCATCGCCCGGGGCTGCGTGCTCCCGGCCCGCACGCGCGGGCTGCGGAGCGGGGAGGCTGCCGGTCCACCTACCGGGTACCCGGCAGATGGGCGTGGGGGAGGACCAGCCGCATGGCGTCGGGCACGTAGCGCACGACCAGCCGGTCGACCTCCCCGACATGGTCGCCGTCCACCTGGTAGGGCAGGGGACGGTGGCCGACGAGCTCGATCGTGGCGATGCCGCGGCCGGCGACCACACGCCGGCCGCCGGCCAAGGCACCGCCCCGCATCGCCGACAGGGTGACGCCGAGCAGGGTCGGCAGCCCGATCGACCGGAAGGCGACCACGCCGAGGCCGTCGCCGAGGCGCAGCCCGGGTAGAAGGTCGATGGGGCGTTGGTTGAAGTACGTGTAGGGGCCGGTGTTGAGGCAGACGGCGAGCAGGCCGTCGAGTCCGTCGAGCGCGGCGGCGCCGGCCGGCCTCACGGCCCGGCCACCCCCACCGTCGTCGCCGTCGCCTCCCACATGGATCGTGAACCACGGCCGCGACCGGTCGACGCCCCGAGCCCACGTCGAGACCGCAGCCGTCACGAACACCGCCGAACCGAGGAAGCGCTTGGCGCCCGCCCGCTTCTCCACCTCGGCCACCACGGCGGCGTCGTAGCCGGCGCCGACGTGGAACAGGAAGTACCGGCCGTTGGCCTGGCCGAGACCGACGGTCGGGAAGTCACCTGCGGCGAGCGCCGGCAGCAGCTCGCCGGTGGCCTCGATCGGATCATTGGTCATGCCGAGGCTCCGCGCGAACACGTTCGTGCTCCCTCCGGGGAGCACGGCGAGGGCCGTGCCGGTGCCTACGAGGCCGTTGGCCGCCTCGTTGAGGGTCCCATCGCCACCGAGCACGACGACGACGTCGGCGCCCTCCGTCGCGGCGCCCTGGGCCAGCCGGGTGGCGTGGCCCCGCCGGCTCGTCGAGGCGACGGTCACGGCGTGGTCGGCCGCGAGCGCCTTCTGGATCACCACCCGAGCCCTGGCGGTGACCGACGACGCCGACGCGTTGACGACGAACAGGATGCGCATACGGGTCCCCGACTATTGGACGCGCCAGCTCGGACCGCTTGTCAGGAGGACTCTGCCGACGTGCGGAGCTGGGCGACGCTGCGGGCGAGCAGCCGGGACACGTGCATCTGGGAGATGCCGAGCCGGGTGGCGATCTCCGACTGGGTGAGACCGTCGAAGAAGCGGAGGTGGAGGATGAGCTGCTCCCGCTCGGGGAGCTGGCGGAGGAGGGGGGAGAGGGTGGCCCGGCGCTCGGCGTCCTCGATCGCCGGGTCGTCGGCGCCGATGCGCGAGCCGAGGGTCTCGCTCTCGCCGTCTCCGGAGACGGGGGCGTCGAGCGAGGCGAAGCGGTAGGCCTGGCCGGCCTCGAGGGCCTCGAGGACTTCTTCTTCGGAGACCTCGACCTCGGCCGCCAGTTGGGCGATGGTGGGTGAGCGGCCGAGCTCCTGGCCGAGCGTGGCGACCACCTTGCCGAGGCGAAGGTAGAGCTCCTGCATACGCCGGGGCGCCCGGATGGCCCAGCCCTTGTCCCGGAAGTGGCGCTTGAGCTCGCCGACGATGGTGTGGGTGGCGTAGGTGCTGAACTCGACACCCCGGGTGGGGTCGAAGCGGCCGACCGCTTTCAGCAGCCCCAGCGACGCCACTTGAACCAGGTCGTCGAGCGGCTCTCCGCGGTTGGCGAACCGGCGGGCGAGGTACTCGGCGAGGCCGAGGTGGGCGGCGACGAGCTCGTCGCGCAACGCCACGTCGCCCGTCCGGGCGTACTCGACGAACTTCGTCCGCAGCTCGTCGCGCTCCGGCGGCGGGGGGGTCACGGCGCCAGGGCGTCATGGCGCCGCTTGACGAGCCGGAACGTCGGTCCGCCGTCCGATGCCCGCAGGTCGTGCTCGTCGACCAGCGCGTGGAGGATGACCTCGGAGAGCTCGGAGAGGCCGACCTTGCCGTCGGAGCCGTGGAAGTGACCCCTGCCCTCCACAACGAGGCTGTCGGTGGCGAGCACGTAGCGGATGGCCACGGTGCCTTCCCTGCCCCCGCTGCCGGTGAGCCCGTAGCACAGCTCGTCGATCGCCAGGCGGAGGTCCTCGACCTCGTCGAAGGTGAACCCGAGGCGGCTGGCCAGTCCGGCCGCGGTCACCCGGGCGAGCCGGAGGTACTCCGGGCTTGCCGGTACCACCAGCCGCACCTCGTCGTCGCTCGTGGCCACCGGCTCCTCCTTCGGGTTGGTGTGGGGCTGGCTACCCGCAATCGGCTCGGACGTCACGGGGCGGACGTCACGGGGCGAGCGTGGCGCGGGCGTGAGGGACGCGGGCGGCGCGCCGAGAGGCGTCAAGTGGTGAAAGGTCACCGACGTACGGGAGACTACGCGGCATGAACGTCGTCGTCTGCGCCAAGCAGATCCCCGACCCGGCCAACCCAGGCCAGCTGTCGCCCGACACGCACACCCTCGTGCGGGAGGGGAAGCTGATGCTGGACGACTCCGACGCCTACGGCGTGGAGCTGGGTCTCCAGCTCGTCGAGGCGGCGGGGGGTGAGGTGACACTGGTGTCGATGGCACCCCACGCCGAGACTTCGGGGTTGCGGACGGCGCTCGCGATGGGAGCGGCGAAGGCGATCCTCGTCTCTGACGAAGCACTGGTCGGCTCGGACGCGCTGTCGACGGCGAAGGTGCTGGCCGCCGCGATCCGCCGTGCCGAGCCGGACCTGATCATCGCCGCTACCGAGTCGACGGACGGCTACACGGGGACGCTGCCCGTGCAGCTCGCCCAGTTGCTCGGCCTTCCCTCGGTCACCTTCGCCAAGAGGCTCACCGTCGCGGACGGCAAGGTGAGGGCCGACCGCCAGACCGAGTCCGGCTACGACGAGGTGGAGGCCCCCCTGCCGGCGGTGGTGACGGTGACAGCGGGGGTGGTGGAGCCCAGGTACCCGTCGTTCAAGGGGATCATGGCGGCCAAGAACAAGCCGATCGAGCAGCTCTCGCTGGCCGACCTCGGCATCGACCCGTCGACGGTGGGATGGGCGGGCGCCCGCCAGGAGGTGGTTTCGGTGGTGGCCGCCGAGGCCCGCGCGGGGGGCGAGATCGTGGTGGACGACGGCGATGCCCATGAGCGGATCGTGGCCTTCCTCGAGCAGCTGAAGGTGATCTAGTGGACAGGATCTGGGTCGTCGTCGACCGCGCCGGCGAGCGGGTTGCCCCTCTCTCGCTGGAGTTGTTGACCAAGTCGAAAGACCTCGCCGATCGGGTCGAGGGCGTCACCTGGGGCGATGGCGCCCAACTGGCAGCCGAGGCCGGCTCCTACGGCGCTGCCCTGCTCCATACGGTTGGGGATCTCGGAGGGGGGCTACCGGGGCCAGCGGTGGCGGCGGCGATGGCGGCACGCGTAGGGGCCGGCGACGCGCCTGGCGCCGTCCTCGTGCCCCACAACTACGACGGGCGGGACATCGCCGGGCGCCTGTCGGCGCTGATCGATCGCCCGGTGCTGACCAATGTCGTGGGGCTGACCGACGCCGGCGGGCTGCAGACCCAACACCCCATATTCGGGGGAGCCGAGATCCTCACCGCCCGCTTCAGTGGTGATGGCCCTGGGATCTTCGTGGTGCGGACGAAGTCGTTTGCCGCCGAGGAGTCCGGGGGGGCGGCTGCCATCGTCGACGTGTGGGAAGTCCCCCAACTGGGGGCGACCAACGCGGTGAGAGTCGTCGACCGCCACGTGGAGGAACGCGAGGGACCCAAGCTCGACGAGGCCGCCGTGGTGGTCTCCGGCGGCCGCGGCCTGGGCCAGGCGGATGCCTACCGTATGATCGAGGAGCTCGCAAAGCTCCTCGGTGGGGCGGCCGGGGCGAGTCGTGCCATCGTGGACGCCGGTTGGGTGCCCTACTCGCACCAGGTGGGCCAGACGGGCAAGACCGTCAAGCCCGCGGTGTACATCGCTGCGGGCATCTCCGGCGCGACTCAGCACATGGTCGGCATGAAGGGCGCCAGCAACATCATCGCCATCAACAAGGACCAGGAGGCCCCGATCTTCTCGATCGCCGACCTCGGCGTCGTCGGCGACGTCAACAAGGTGCTGCCCAAGCTGATCGAGGCGTTGCGGGCCCGGTCCTAGCCGGTCACACGAGCGGCCACGGGTACGGCCGCTCGGTCTGCGGCTCGGGCAGGCGCCGCCGCCGGAGCAGCCGGTCGGCGCGCGCCATGGCCGCATCGGTCTCCGACGCGCTCAGCCATCGGCCGAGCGCGTCGGAAGGTCCGCTCGCCACGAAGGCAGCCAGGTCGTCGAGGACGTCGTCGGCGATCGCCTCGCCCGCCCAGTCCCAGATCACCGTCCGCAACTTGGGGTGCTCGTGGAAGCACAGACCATGGTCGATGCCCCACACGTGCCCGCCGGCGTCGACCAGGCAGTGCCCGCCCTTGCGGTCGGCGTTGTTGGCCACCACGTCGAACACCGCCATCCGCCGCAGCGCCCCGTGGTACCGCTCGTCCTCCAGGAGCGTGAAGTAGTGCTGCTCGAAGTCAGCCCGGACGAAGCGCTGCAGGGAACCGACGCCGAGGGGCGCATCCGGCCGCTCGACTGTCTCCGGGACCAGCCTCCACCCGAGCTGCTCCGACAGCTCGAAGGCTGCTATCTCCCGCCGGTAGATGCCGCCGGGGAAGTCCCACAACGGCCGCTCAGCGCGCAGCGGCTTGTAGATGGCGGCCAGCTCCGGAGTGCCGTCGCCGGCCACGGTGCCGACAGAGCAGAGGAACGTGCCGTTGCTGCTCCACGGCATGCGACCCTCGATCTCGAGCCGTCCGCAGGCCAGCACGGTCAGAGCGTCGGGGATCGGTGGCCGTTCGTCCGAGGGCATGAGTGTCCCGCCGGGTCGAGCGGGAAGCCGCACCAGGGGCATGGCGGGCGCCCCGCCTCGACCAGCTCCTCGCCTCGCTGGATGAGGGATGCGGCTTGTTCCCGGGTGATGCGCACCGCCGCGACGGCGCCCGGTTCGTCGTCGTCCACGAGCTCCTCGGCGACAACCAGGACCCGGTCGAGGTCGTGGTCGTAGGACAGCTGCATGCCGCCCACCGTCCACGCCGCTTCCGCCGGCTCGGCCAGCCCGGTCGCCGGCGGGACGGCCCCCGGGGCGGGAAGGTCGGACAGGAGATCGGCCAGCGCCCGGGCCAGCACGGCCACCTGCTGCTTCTCGACCTTGAGCGTCAACGTCCGCGAGGCGTCAGCGACCTGGAGGTAGAAGGTGCGCCGGCCGGGCTCGCCGACGGTGCCGACGGTCACCCTCCCGCCGTCGTGGACGTCGAAGGACTCGCTCACGACGGCCGGAGCTCGCCGAGCGAGCCGGTCGAGTTGACGGCGAGGACGGTCGGCCCCGCCGTGGCGTAGCTGATCGCCGTGACAGAGCACGGTGACACGACGATCCGCTGGAACAGGTCGAGGTGTGCACCCAACGCGTCGGCGACGAGCGCCTTGATCGGATCGGCATGCGAGACGGCGACGACCGCCTCACCGTGGTGGCGCTGGCACAGCCCGTTGACGGTCTCGATCATGCGCGCCTGCATGCCGGCGAAGGACTCGCCGCAGGGGAAGGTGAAGCCGCTCGGGTAGCGCTGCACCGCCGTCCACTCGGGCAGCTTCGAGAGGTCCTTCAACGCCGATCCGGTCCAGGCACCGAAGTCGCACTCGAGCAGTCCCCGCTCGGGCACGACGCTGAGGCCGAGGGCGCGGGCGATCGGTGCGGCGGTCTCCCGGGTGCGCTCGAGCGGCGAGGCGTACACCGCTGCGACCCGAGGGCGCTGCGGACCGCGCCGGCGGCTCGCAGGGCGCCGCGCCGCGCTGGGGTGGTCGCCGGCGTTCACTCGCGGCCTGGCGGCTGAGGCGGTGACGACCTCGAGCCACTCGGCGATGCGGGCGGCGGCGGTCTCCGCCTGCGCCCGCCCGGTGTCGGCCAGGTGGAGCCCCTTGGCCCGCCCGGGGAGCACCTGGCCCGTCGTGGGCGTCACTGCGTGGCGGACCAGCAGGACCAGCGTGGGCGGGGGTGGCTTGGGCCGGGGGGTCGGCATGCGGGACGCCAACCTACCGCCCACCGGCCTACTGTCGAGCGGGTGGCCCCGCTCGAAGCGCTGGAGGAGGAGATCACCCGCTGCCGCAAGTGCCCTCGGCTCGTCGCCTGGAGGGAGGAGGTGGCCGCGACCCGGCGGGCGGTGTTCCGGGAGGAGGAGTACTGGGGCCGGCCGGTTCCCGGCTTCGGTGACCCGGGCGCGCGTGTGGCGGTCGTCGGGCTGGCGCCGGCAGCGCACGGCGGCAACCGCACCGGGCGGGTGTTCACGGGGGACCGCAGTGGCGACTGGTTGTTCGCCGCTTTGTTCCGCACGGGTTTCGCCAACCAGCCGACGAGCGCCCACCGAGGCGACGGCCTGCGCCTCGAGGGGGCGTGGATCACCGCCGCGGTGCGCTGCGCCCCGCCGGCCAACAAGCCGACGGCGGAGGAGCGCGACCGCTGCGTGCCCTATCTCGGGCGGGAGCTCGGACTGCTGGCTGATGTCGACGTGCTCGTGGCGCTCGGCAGGTTCGCCTGGGATGTGTGCTGCAGGATCGAAGGCGTGCGGCCCCGCCCCACCTTCGGCCACGGCGCCGAGGTCGCGGGCCGGCGGCGGATCCTCGGCTCCTACCACCCCAGCCAGCAGAACACCTTCACCGGCCGGCTGACGCCATCCATGCTCGACGCCGTGTTGTCGCGCGCGGCGCGACTCGCCGGGCGTTAGGCCCGCTCGACGAGGGGCCCGTCGCTCGGGCCGAGGACCGGCACCCGGAACCAGAAGACGGTGGCCTGGTCGTCGGATCGCACACCGATCTCGCCGCCGTGGGCGCTGAGCAGCGCCCGGCACAGGAACAGGCCGAGCCCGGTCCCGATGGAGGTGTCGCTCCGCTCGAACGGCTCGAACAGCACGGCGGCGTCGGCGAAGCTCAGCCGGCTCCCGGCGGCGGCCGCCTCGACGGTTGCCATGACCGCGTCGGATCGGACGGTGATGCGGACGGGACCCTCTCCGGCCAGGCGGCGGGCGTGGGCCACGACCTCGGCCGCGACCTGCTCGAGGCGGGCGGCGTCGCCGACGACGGTCACCGGACCGCCGCCGTCGAAGCAGGCGGCATCCTGCATGGAGCC
The DNA here is from genome assembly GCA_027320105.1 of Acidimicrobiaceae bacterium. Taxonomy (GTDB): domain Bacteria; phylum Actinomycetota; class Acidimicrobiia; order Acidimicrobiales; family Palsa-688; genus JAKAQB01. Next base: position 57,973 of record DAHVMA010000064.1, read on the forward strand.
GACGACGGCGGCGACGAGGGCACGAAGGTCGAGACGACCGACGACGAGCCGGAGCTGGCCCCGCGCGACCGCGCCGGCGTCGAGGGCGTCGCGGGCGATTCGCTGGAGGTAGGCGACCTGGCGGGCGATGGCCGACAGGGCCGTCTCGGTGACCTGGGGCGGCAGGCCGCCGGCCCGCAGCGTCTCCACCCAGCCGGCGATGATGGTGAGCGGCGTACGGAACTCGTGGGCGATCAGGGTCAGGAACCGGTCACGGGCCTCGTAGGAGGACGGGTCCATGCGACCGTCCAGGCGCAGCTTGCCGCCCTCGACGAACAGGTGCACCCACCGCTGGACCAGCTCGGGCTCGACACCCGTATCGTCGGCGACTTGCCCGAGCGGGGTCCCCGCGAGCACGGCCAGCGCTGCATCCACTCGTCTGTCGGTCGTGGGCGATCACGTCCCCATGCCTGGCCGGCCACGCCGGCAGCCCATGTCACCCTTACCCGCCCGCAGCGTTGGGCTCACCCACGGAAGCGCCCGCTTTGCACGCTGCGCCACCGCCGGCGCCGCCGTAACCCGTGCGGTAGCGTGCCCCGCCGTGCCGGAGCTGCCCGAGCTGGAGCGCTACCGGGAGCTGGCGGAGCGGGCGCTGGCCCGGCCGGTCGTCGCCGTCGACGCCCACGACGCTTGGATCCTGAAGCGTGGCCTCGACGCCGGCACCGTCACCGCCGCCCTCTGCGGTCGGCAGTTCACCGCCGCCCGGCGGCACGGCAAGCTCCTCGTCCTCGACGCCGACGGGGGAGCCCCGTCGCTCGGGCTGCGTTTCGGGATGACCGGGCGGCTGCTCGTCGACGACGTCGACGGGGTCGGGGCGCTCCAGCACGCCCCGTCCGCCGTCGAGCGACGCTGGGACCGGTTCGCCCTCAGCTTCGCCGATGGGGGGCACCTCCGCCTGCAGGATCCTCGCCGCCTCGGTGGCGTCGAGCTCGACCCGGACGAGGGGCGCCTCGGGGCGGATGCGCTGACCATCACCGAACGCCAGCTGGCCGGCGCCCTGGCCGGTTCGGCGGTGGCCCTCAAGGCTCGTCTCATGGACCAGCATCGGATCGCCGGGGTCGGCAACCTCATCGCCGACGAGGTGCTCTGGCGGGCGGGGCTCTCGCCGGTCCGCCCGTCGGCCTCCCTCGACGCGCGGGAGGTCCGCGTCTTGCACCGGTCACTGCGTTCGTCCCTCCGGCTGCTGGTGCGGCGCGGTGGCGCCCACACCGGCGATCTCAACCCCGAGCGCCGCCGGGGCGGGCACTGCCCGAGGGACGGCACGGTCCTCGTCCGGGCGACCGTCGGCGGCCGTACCACCTGGTGGTGCGCCCACCACCAGCACTGAGACCGGCTAGCGGCCTCGTCGAGGAGTGGGATGTCGTGATCGCTCCACCTGGCGCTGGCGGCGCGGTGGTCGGAGCAGGACCACAGCGAGGACTGCCGCCAGCCCGGCGCACACGGCGGCCCCGGCGAAGACGGTGTGCAGCTCCCGCAGCAAGGCGTCGGTCTCCAGACGCTGGTAGGCGGGGCAGGCGACCGCGTCGGAGGGGCAGAGCACCGTCGGCGAGGGGATGCGGGCGGCTGCCCGGTAGAACCGGTGCAGGGCCACGGCGGTGAGTGCTGAGATGCCGACGAGCATCCCGATGGTGCGGGCGACGACGACCAGGCTCGTTGCCAGACCGTGGAGCTGGCTGGGGACAGCTGCGAGCACTGCCGCGTTGGTCGGCGCGATCGCCAACCCGAAGCCCAACCCAGCGGCGACCAGCTCGGCGTCGCTGACGGCGATCCCCCTGGTCAGCGCCGTGGCCGGCCAGCCGGACATGGTCACGAAGGCGCCGGCAGCGACGGCCATGCCGGCGGCCGCGATGTAGTGCTCGTGGCCGGGTCGGTGGGCCAGGGCCCCACCGAGGACCGCCCCGACCGGCACGGCGACGAGGAACCGCAGCAGCACCAGGGCGGCGCCGAGTTGTGAGTTGGGGTCGGCAGTGGCGCGGGCGAAGAACGGCACGTCGACGAGGGCGGCCATGAGCGCGGCGCCCGCAGCCAGGTTGACGGCGGATGCACCCCACGACGGGCGGGGACGCATGGCGGCGCGGTCGAGCAGCGGCACGGAGGCGTGACGCTGCCTCCACGCCAGGGCAGCGCCGCAGGCAACGGCGACGGGCCCGAGCACGGGGGCACTCGAAGCCACGACCTGGCGGCTGGCGTCGGTGGTGGAGAAGGCGATCACCACGCAGCCGAGCGCGCCGGCGAGCAGCATCGCCCCCGGGAGGTCGGCGGCGCGCAGTGCGGCGGGGACGCGGCGAAGGGGTAGGAGCGGTCGCACGGGGCGCTCGACGGCCGCCTCCCAGGCGACGAAGGCGGCGAGCGCACCCAGGCCGATGAGCCCGATCGGCGTGAACAGCACGGACCAGGGGCCGGCGGGGACCTCCGGGACGTAGAGCTCGCCTGTCGTCACCCCGTCGGCGAGGCCGGCGGGGGCGGCCAGCGCCAGGACGAGGGCCGCCACAGCGACAAGGGCCAGCAGGGCGCCGACCACGTCCGGGCGTTGCCGGGAGGTCCTCACCGAGCGGCGCCCGCCCCTCCCGTAGCCGACGATGACGATGGCGCACAACGGGAGGTTCAGCCAGAAGATCCACCGCCAGCCGGCGAGGGCTACCACAGCCGCGCCGTACAGCGGGCCGAGGACCGCACCGAGCTCCTGCACTCCGGCGACCACGCCGAGGGGGAACCCTCGCTGGTCGGGCGCCCACGAGTCGGCCACCATCGCCAGGGTCACGGGGACCAGGCCGCCGCCGCCCAGGCCGGCGATGGCCCGGCCGGCGACGAGCAGCGCCAGGCTGCGGGCGGTGGCGGTGACCACCGACCCGGCGGCGAAGGCGGCAAGGCAGCCGACGAGCACCGGCCGGCGTCCGATCTGGTCGGAGAGGCGCCCGAGCAGTGGTAGGACGGCGACGTAGCCGAGCAGGTAGCCGCTCACGACCGGCGTTGCCCGCTGGATGTGGTCGATGCCGATCCCGAGCCCGTCCATGATCGACGGGAGCGCCACCACCACCACGTAGGTGTCCGCCGCAGCGACGAGCACCCCGGCCGCCGCGAACGCCAGCCGCCGACGCGCCCCCGCCGGGAGCGGGACGGTCGTCACCGCTCAGCTCGGTGGGGTGACCGTCACGTGCTCCCCGTAGGCGGTCAGCGTGACCGTGTAGGTGGCGGTGGCTCTCGCCGAGATGAACGGCCCCCGCAGCTCGACCCGGCGGACCTGATGGGTGGACGGGTCGATCGACACCGTCAACGCCACGGGCTTGCCGGGGTCGGCGTCGGGGAGCACGGGCACCTTGCTGCCGGGCACCGTCCCGGCCACGACGTCGAGCAGCTCGCCTTGGAGGCGGGTGCTCGGCTCGTAATGGGCGTGGGGCGACATGTCGGTCAGCAGGCCACTCACCCCGGTCGTGGGCGAGAGCAGGGTCGCCGGGTTCGTGAGCCCGAACTGCGACGGCTTGACCGCTGTGTACTTGGAGCCGAACGGGAGGACCGCCCAGAAGCGATCCCCCACGGAGATCACCTTGACCGAGACCTGCACCCCGGAGGTGCTGACCGAGAAGGTGCCGCGGAGTGAGGCCGGGCGCACGATGTCCCCGCTACCCCCGACGAGGTCGACGCCCGACCCCGAGACGCCGCTGCTGGTCAGGGTGAAGTGCACGGCCGTCGCCTTGTCCAACGTGGCGCGTGCCTTGCCGAGCAACGCTGCCGCGCTCGGCCGGGCGGAGCTGCCCGGACCCCCACAGGCGGACAGGCACACCGCCAGCGCGGCAGCGGCCGGTACGGCGAGCCATCGGGGCGCGGCCACGGCTCCGCACCCTACTGCCGGGTAGAGCACGGAAGCGCTGCGCAGCGGTGCGTCCGACGGCGTCGGGCGCCACCAGTTGGAAGCGGCCGCCGGCTGCCGGGTCGTGCCACCCCGGCGCCGCTGCCGTCAGGGCGCCGGAAGGCGGCGGTAGCTCGTGACCCGCACGTCGGCGACGGTCGTGAACGGCCGCGCCGTCGCCTCGTTGAGGCGCCGATCAATGTCGGGCGGGGCGTGCCAGCGGTACGGGGTCATGGTGAACAGATCGGAGAGGATGTCCCGGTCGACCACCTCCACGGGGAAGCTCACCGCCACAGCGTCGAGTTGCTCGAACCTGGCCGCCAAGCCGCGCAGGGGAGGCTTCACCTCATGTGGGTGCGGCTCGGAGTAGACGAGCGCCCGCAGCTCCTGCAGGTGGGAGGGTCCTGGGTGGGCGGCGACCACAGCCCCACCGGAGCGGACGACTCGGGCGAGCTCCCCCGGCACTGCCGGACCGAAGACGACCACCGCGGCGTCGACCGAGGCGTCGGCGAGGGGCACGTCGGCGCCGCTCGCCACTGCGTACCGGCCCGCCGGGTGGGAGCGGGCGGCTGCGGCGACAGCCACCTTCGACACGTCGATGCCGAGCACCACGTCGGCCCGCAGCGCCCGGGTGTGGCGGCCCTCGCCGCAACCGACGTCGAGGACCGCCGCCGGGTGGGTGGCTCCGATGGCGTTCGCCGCTGCGGCCGCCACGGCCTCCGACAGCGCGTCGTAGCGCCCCGTGGCCAGGAACCGCCGGCGTGCCCGGACCATCTCCGGGCTGTCGCCGGGCCGGCGGCTGCGGCGCTGGCCGGCGACGAGCAGGTTGACGTAGCCCTCGCGCGCCACGTCGAAGTCGTGGCCGGCGTCGCAGGACCACACCCGCCGGTCGCTCGAGAGGGACAACAGGCTGCGGCAGACAGGGCAGCGCCAGTCCGGCGTGACAAGGGGTCCGGCTGCCACCGTACGACTATGGCACCGCCGGCGGGGGGTCGTGGTTGCCGGCGGCTCGGTGCGTTCGGGGCCACCGGGGGATTCGAGCGCCACTTTGGGCCCGAATGCACCGACCTCGACCTCGACGCCGCGCCTGGCCACCTGGCCCGCACAGGTGGCCAGCCCGCACCTACCTCCGAAGGCGACATCAACCTTCCGGCGGGGGATCCCGGCACCGCCCGGCTGCAAGGACGAGACTGGAGAGGTGACGGACCCCACCATCGCCCGGCACCGCCTGGTGGATGCCCTGGTGCGCCGGGGGGTGGTCAGGCAGAGGGCGGTCGCAGAGGCCCTCGGGACGGTGCCGAGGCACGTCTTCCTGCCGCTGGTGTCGACGGCGGCGGCCTACGCCGACAAAGCCGTGGTAACCAAGTCCGACGCCGCCGGCCGGGCTGTCAGCTCCTGCTCTCAGCCTACGATGATCGCCACCATGCTCGGACAGCTACGGCCCGAGCCGGGGCAGCGGGTGCTCGAGATCGGTGCCGGGACTGGATACAACGCCGCCCTCCTCCGGCACCTCGTCGGCCCAACCGGAACGGTGGTCACCGTCGACATCGACGCGGACATCGTCGACGCGGCTCGCCGCAACCTGGCGGCTGCCGGCGTCGACGGCGTCGAGGTCGTCCAGGCGGACGGCGCCGAGGGTTGGCCGCCTGGTGCTCCGTACGACCGGATCGTCCTCACCGTCGGTGCCGACGACCTGTCGCCGGCTTGGGTCTCTCAGCTGGTGCCTGATGGCCGGCTGGTGGTGCCCCTCGGCCTGCGGGGGGTGCAGGCGTCGGTCGCTTTCGTCGAGCCGCTCGCCGCGGCCTCGACCGCTACGCTCGTGTCCGACTCAGCCGTGGGCTGCCGGTTCGTGCGGCTCAGGGGCTCACTGGCGGTCGAGGAGCGCACCGTGGCGATGGACGACACCGGCGAGGTCGTCCTCGAGGTGGCACGGGCCTCCGCGGCGCTCGACGGCGCTGGGCTCCGCGCGGCGTTCGCCCAGGCGGCCGTGACGCCGGGGACCGTGGTGCCTACAGACGTCGCGGCCACCAATGGCGAGGCCAGCGACGGGCTCGGCCTGTGGCTGGGCCTGCGGGAGCCGGCCGCGGTGACCCTCCTGGCGCGTGGTGGCGCTGCGCGCGCCTACGGCCTGCCGGCACTCGTACGGCGCTCTGGTCTTGCGATGACGTGCGGACTTGCCGTCAACGCCAGCGTCGCGTTGCTGGACCGGCAGGGGGGCGAGCTCATCGCCCACGGATGGGGTCCGGCCCGCAGCGCCGCGTCACTGGCCAAGCGCCTTGCCGGCGCCGCCCGAGGGTGGGACGCCGCCGGTCGACCGCTGCTCCAGGACTTCCGCATGGCGGTGTGGGTCGATACGCCCCCGCCGGCGGGGGCGTTGGCGGCGGGGCCCGGCGGGGCGGATGCGCTGAGCGTTCCTCTCGGTCATGCGATGCTCCACCTCCTGCGCAGCAGGTGAGTCCTGGCGATCGTTGGGCGGCCCGATGTCGGTGCCGCTCTGGCCCGAGGCGTTCCCCGGGGGTGTTCCTGGTCGATCTGCTGTCTTCGTACAGGGGGGTGGCAAGCGGGGTGACCTGGAGCCGCACGACTCGTGGGTGGCGTCGCCGCCGGTTCAGCGAGCTCGATCCCATTTGCCCCGCCGAACAGTTGCACGCCGTCCTGCCAACGGAGCGGCCGGGGCCTACCGCCGTCTCGGCGACCTCGCCCTGTTCCTTCTGGGCGTGTTCCCCGACCACTGCCCGACTTCACCGGCGCCAGCGGTGACCCACTCCTGCGCCTCTCCGGCCCTGCAAGCGCGAGCTCTGGCAGGCGACAAGAGGTGTCAGGACACTCCTGCAGCTCCTCGGCGCCCGGTCTGTCACCCGGTCGTAAGCCGCAGTGGAGGCAGCTGCCCGGACGCGCGGTGCTCAGCGCTCCTCGACGAAGGAAACCTCATCCGGACGGGCGGCGGTGCGGTGGACGGCGGTGGCATCCCTGTCCCACGGCCCGCCGGCGACTGGTCGGCGGAGGGGTTGCCGTGGGAGCGCTGCACTTGTAGCAACCGTCCATGTCTGCAGAGCGCAGCGAGCGGTTCTACCGGGAGCGCAGCTTGTGGTTGGCGGGCCTCCCTGGCGGCCAAGGTCGGGAGCCGTGGTGTTGTTCGAAGACGGAGCGTCGCTGCGCTCGGAGCTCCACTCCGCCACGACGTGGGGGGTCGTTGGTCAGACCCGGATCGTGAAGACCACCGCAGCTCGCTATCGGGCCAACATGATCCCGGCGGTCTCTATGATCTCGGCGGTCTCTGCCCAGGGCGCTTACGGTAGCTGTGGTCACCGACCCGTCAAGTATCGATTTCTGGGTGGCGTCCCGGTCCCGGTGTTAGAACAAGGGAGTTTTCTGAAAGCCCGCCCGCTCAGCCCGAGCCCTGGCGATGGTCGGCAACGCTATGGAGGAGCGGCGTCCACGCGTTGAGGCCAGGCACCTCGAGGCCGGGGATCTTTGCGGCTTCATCAGCCACTCGAAGGACGAGGGCATCGGCGGAGTGGGCCCGGCGCTCGAAGGCCGCGGCTTCGAAAGGCGACAGTGCCCCGCCTTGGGCGACGAGGGTGAAGATGCTGTCGACTGACAACCGGGACCGATAGCCGGGCTCGACGGCAACGAGGTAGCGCTTGGCGTCGACGTGCAGCTCGACGAGGGCGGCGACGCGCTCGCCAAGCAGTCGTCGAAGCCAGTCACCGCCCGTTCGCCCGTGCTCTGCTGGCGCCCCGGGGGTGAGCAGGTGACCGATGTCGTGAACCAACCCGGCGACCTGCAGCTCGGCGTCGTCAGGCCGCTCGGCTCGCAGAACATTGGCGCACTGGAGCCCGTGGTCAAGGCCACTCAGGGCTGGCGCTTCGCCCTCGGCCGGAACGTCGGCGTGCTGGCAGAGGAGGTTGACCACGTCCTCGACGGAGCGGGCCATGGCAGGAACGGCGGTCATCAACGACTCCTCCTCGAGGTTGGACGGGCGCCGACTCGCTGCGTGCCGCCGGCCCGTTCAGGGAACTGGGGCCCGGTCCGCTCTCGTCGCCAGAACGGATCGGACGAGCGGCCATCGTCCCTGCTGGACGACGAGGATCAGATCGGCGTCGGCACCGGGCTCGAGCACGCCCCGGCCCGGCTCTCCGGCGACCTCCGCCGGGCCGGCCGTGACGAGCCGAACGGCTTCGTGCAGCGCGACGACGCCGCGACCGGCGAGGTCGAAGGCGGCGGCAAGGAGACTCGAGGGCAGATAGTCTGATGCGAGGCCGGTGCACAACCCCGCCCGGATGACCGCCTCGGCGGCGACGTTGCCGGAATGGGAGCCGCCGAGGAGGACGTTTGGGGCGCCGAGCACCACCGGCACGCCCTGGCTGCGGGCATGACGGGCGGCATCGAGCGTCACGGGGAACTCGGCGACCGACGCACCCCATGCACAGGCCGTGTCGAGTTCGACGTCGTCGACGCAGTCGTGCGCGAGCACCCGCGCCAACCCCGAGGCGGCCAGTTCGCGAACGAGGGCCAGGTTGGCGAGCCGCACCGGCTCGGTGACTCGGCTCTCCTCGAGCCGACGGGCCAGCTCGTCAGCCACCTCGGCGTCGCTTGCCGCCCGGCTCTCGCGTAGTGCGGCCTTGTATGCCGCGAGATCCCGGTACTGCCCCCGCCCCGGCGTGTGGTCCTCGAACGACAGGAGCTGGGGGTAGCGTCCGTCGTCGCTGCCGAGCAGGCAGGCGCGGGCGCGCTCCATCGCGCCGGAGGCGCGCACCGGGACGCGGTGGAGGATGCGGTGGTCGAGACGAGGGTGCTCCTTGCGTCGCTCGATGATGGCCTCGACCAGGCGCGAGGCGAAGGGAAGCGCGCGCATGGTGGTGCCCTCGTCGGCATAGCGCACCCCGTGGTACGCGGTGGTGATCCCCGCCCCGAGGAAGCGCTGCTCGAGCGAGCGGAGTGCGAAGTCGAAGTCGAACACCGCCGTCGGTCGCGGCGAGATCTCCCGCTCGATGGCGTCGCAGTGCGAGTCGATGAGGCCCGGCAGGCAGTAGGCGCCCCCGCCGTCCTCCGCCCCCAAGTAGCTGCGGCGCTCCTCGACGCCGACGATGACGCCGTCCTCCACCGCCACGGTGGCATCCTCGATGACGCCAGAAGGGGCGACGGCCTGCACGTTGCTTAAGAGTTGCACGCTCATGACATCCTCCTGCTGACGGTCTCCACGATCTCGGCGGCGAGGTCCTCGCTTGCCGCAACGACACCACTCCAGCGGCGGGTGAGGTCGACGTCGAACTCGAAGGGGCGGCCGAACGCGTCGCATAGGGTCGCTCCCGCGAGCGCGGCGTAGAGCTGGGCGGCGACGAGGTCGACATAGCGGTGGACGTCGGCACCGAGATCTGCGAAGGCGTCGGTCGCGCCGGTGCAAACCAAGATGGCCTCGAACGTGGAGCAACTGAGGACTCGCACCCGCTCCGCCCGCTCGGCGACCTCCCCCCAGGCGGCCCGGCTGGCGGCCTGGGGGCGAAGGAGCGAGATGGCCGCTCCGTCGAGCCGCCGTCGACCCGTCGTCCGCCACAGAGCTCCAGCCGGCTCCCCGGTGCGCGCCAGCCAGTCCTTACCCGTCTCGAGCCATCGGGTGAGCGCGACGATGGGCTGCCCGTCCAAGACAAGGGCGGCGCTGAACGTGGAAATGGGGACGCCCGCCAAGGCGTTCGCCGTCCCGTCCACGGGATCGACAACCAAGGTGAGGGCCGAGCCCCGGTCAACCCAGCCGACCTCCTCGGAGAGCACGTTGACGCCGTATCCGTCGACGGCCGCAAGCACGGCGGTGTCGACGATCTCGTCGAGGCGGGACGTGGGCGTGCCATCGCCGCCCACGCCAACGATGCTCGCGAGCTCCTCGCCCGAGTGCCCGTCGAAGGCGTCGTCGAACGCCGCCGCCGCCGCGCTGGCGGCGGCGAAGAGCACGGCATCGGCCTGCCCGGCCGCCTCATGGCGGAGCCCGCCGCCCGTCATGACCGCACCGCCAGCTCCGCGAGCACCCGCCCCGGCGGGCCCTCGTCGACGACCCGACCGCCTTCCAAGACCACGACCCGGGTGGCAAGAGTCCGCACGGCCTTGAGATCGTGAAAGACGCTGAGAACGGCAACGCCCGAACCGCCGAGGTCTCTGATCAAGCCGAGGACAGCGTCGCGGCTGCGAGCGTCGAGGGAGGCCACCGGCTCGTCGAGCAGGAGAAGGGCCGGTGGCAAGAGCGTGCCGACCGCCAGGTTGACCCGCTGCTGCTCACCACCGGAGAGCAGCACGGGGTAGGTACCCCACAGCGCAGGGTCCAGAGCGACACGCTCGAGAGCGGCCTCGGCGAGCCGCGCCGCGTCTTCCGCCACAAAGCCCCGACGCAGCGCCGCCCGACGCAGGAGGTCGCCGACCGAGCGCCGCCGCTCGGCGCGTAGAAACTGGCTCACATAGCCGAGCTCCTCGCCTCGCAGCTCGGCCATCTGGCGGTCGTCAACAGCTGCCAAGTCGACCCTGGTGCCATCGGCCCGCCGCAGCCAGACCGACCCGGAGCAGGGCCGGCAGCTGCGCCAGATGCACTTGAGCAAGGTGGACTTGCCCGCTCCGCTCGGGCCCACGAGCGCGACGTGCTCGCCCGCGAAGAGGGCGAGATCGACACCAGCGAGGGCCTCGACCTGGCGACCAAGGGCATGGATGGTGAAGCGCTTGCACAGGTTGCGCACTTCGAGAACCGGAGCGGCCTCGACGAGAGCGGCGACCACGGAGCTCACCCCCTCGCCGCGGCAACGAGCCACTGACTGTACGCGTGGTGGGGATCCTCAAGGAGCTGATCGGTGAGGCCGGCCTCCACGATTCGGCCGTGGTGCATCACCACGGCGCGCGACGCAAGCATCGACACGACGCCCATGTCGTGGCTGACCACGAGGCTCGCCACCCCGCTTTCCTCCAGCAGACTGCGGATCAGGTCGAGGACGCCCGCTGCCACCGAGGCGTCGAGCCCCGTCGTCGGCTCGTCGAGCAGCAGCAGCGCCGGGTCGTTGGCGACGGCCTTGGCCAGCTGCACCCGTTGGCGCATGCCGCCAGAGAAGGTCCCAACCGGGTCGTCCATGCGCCCGAGCGGGACCTCGACCTGCTCGAGCAGCTCGGCGGCACGGGCCCGGATCCGGCCGAAGTGGCGCCAGCCGGCTGCAGTGAGACGCTCCGCGATGTTGCCGCCGGCGGACAGTCGCAGGTCGAGGCCGTCTACGGGGTCCTGGTGAACCACCGAGATCGTACTGACACGCAGGCGACGCCGTTCCGTCGGGCTCAAATCGAACAGGCGGAGTGCTTCGCCGGCGACCCTCAACTGGGCCTTTCCGCTCGTCGGTGGCAGGTCACCGGCGATACAGCGGAGCACCGTCGACTTGCCCGAGCCGGACTCGCCGATGATCCCGAGCGCCTCGCCGGCGGCCACCTCGAGATCCACCTCCTCGCAGGCCGTGACCGCACCGAAGCGCTTGGTCAGGCCGTTGAGCCGCAACGTCCAATCACGCATCCCGCGCCTCGGAGACAAGCTCGGCCTCTTCGTCGCCGTCGCGGCGGCGCGCACACCATGCGGTGTCGCTGCAGATCCACCCGTCCCGCTCGGGAACCTCGACGAGGTAGCTCTCCTTCGCCCCGCAGAGAAGGCAGGCCGCCCCCGGGGTGCGTTCGACCTCGAAGGGGAGGTCCTCGAAGGTCAGCGGCTCGACGCTCGTATGGGGCGGCACCGCGTAGACCCGCTTCTCCCGGCCGGCCCCGAACAGCGACAGGAACGGCGCCTCGTGGAGCTTCGGCACGTCGAAGCGGGGGATGGGCGTGGTCGCCATCACGTAGCGACCACCGACGAGGACCGGGTAGCCAGTCGTGCGGGTGATGACACCATGTCGAACCACGTCCTCGTAGAGCGACACCCACATGCGCGCGTAATCGCCCTCGGCGTGCATCCGGCACAGCTCGCGCATATCTCGCTCGACGCCCCGCAGGGGCTCGGGGACCGGCACCTGGAGCACAAGGATCTGGCCTGGACGCAGCCGATCCTCGGGAATCCGGTGGCGAGTCTGGATGATCGTCGCCGTGCGGGCGTCGGTCGTGTGGGCCGTGCCCGTGGTCGTGGCAATGAGGCGGCGAAGGTTGGCGGCGTTCACCCCATCGTCGTCACCTTGATCGATGACCTTGACCACGTCCTCGGTGCCGACCACGGCAAGGGTAACCTGCAGGCCACCCGAACCCCAGCCTCGGGCGACGGGCATCTCTTTGCTAGCGAAGGGCACCTGGTAGCCGGGGACGGCGACGGCGGTGAGAAGGGCGTGGCGGATGTCGCGCTTGGACTGCTCGTCCAGATGACCGAGTTCGTCGGGCTCGCCCGACGCCAGTTCGACGACGCTCGTTGTCCACGTCGCGTGGCTCATCGGCCCGGCGATGGCGTCGGCTCGGCGACCCGGACCGCAAGCTTGCGCTCCACCATCGACCGGAACGTCACGTAGTGGGGGAGCTTGAGATGTTCGAGGAAGCCTGACGCATCAAGACCGTCCGTGGTCAGCAAGACGCTCTGCTCGAGCGGGCTCCGTCCCCCATCACGCTCGACGGCGATGTCGAGGTTGGCCATGGCAATCGCCTTTCGCTCGTTGTGACCCGTGCAAAGGCCGTAGCCGACGTCGAAGAGATCCCGGCGCTCGCCCGGTCCGTCGAGGTCCTCGATGGCCTCGACCTCGGTGACCCTGACGCGCCCGACGCTCACGGCCTCGCCGGTCAGCGGGTGTTCCACCCGCACCGGCAGGTAGCCGTGGCGGACCTCCCCAAGGGTGATCTCGTGGATGTAGCCGTCCGGGCCGAGGACGTTGCGGTACCAGAGGTTGACCAGGGCACCGGTTTCGGCTCGGGCCATCACCGAGAGCCGAGCCGAACGCGGCACGCCGGGACGCACCGGCTGGCGAGCGATGTCGTAGGGCTCGGGGTCGTCGTCGCGGCGGCGGTCGGCGACAAGCCCCTGCTCGCGCAGCAAACGAAGGAGGCGCCCCGGGCGTCGGTCGGTCGCTTCCGATGGCACTGCCTCGACGGGGGACGTGGGATCCTCCGGACCGGCGCCCTCGGCACGCTGCTCAGGTGCCGCTCGCGTGTCTGAGACACCGGCCGCGTTGAGCAGGCGCGCAACGTAGTCGAGGCTGCGACCGAGCAGCTGGGGGCCGGGCGGGACGCGGTATGCCGGCACGATGCGGCGCAGGACCGTGAGCTCATCGGCGTCCACGGTGGCCGGACGGGCGAGACGGGCCCGCGTGGACTGGTAGGCGCGCAGCAGATGGGCTGCCTCCACGAGATCGCCCTCAGCCTGGCGCAGCGCAGTGGCGGCCAGCTCGGGCGCCCATAGCCCGGCCTCCCCCATCACCCGGTCGACCGCGAGACTCAGCCGCTCGGTGAGCTGCTCGGCTCGAAGGGCAGCACTGACCCCACCCTCCTGCCGACTTCGCACCAGGCGCTCGGCGGCGAGAATGGCTTCGGTGCCACCCCGTGCGGCGGCGTAGCCCATCGCTAGCACACCTCCAGCGTGCTCGAGCGGGGGATCCCCACTACCTGGCCCTCGCGGTCGACGAGCCAGGCGTCCACACCGGCAGGGAATGCCCGGTTCGCCTCCTGGAGGGCGACAAAGACCTCCCGTGCCACGCCATCAACGCCGAGACGGGTTCTCTCCGCGACGCCGGGACCGGAAAACTCGATGGCTACCCCGGCCTCGGACCACCGGCCGGAGTCGGCGACGAGGCGCTCGCAGTCGACACCGACCTTCGCCCCTAGCTCGGGCTCGAGGGCCGAGCCGCGGCGCAGCCGCGCAATGCTCTCGGGCTCGACCGCACCGCAGAGCGCCACCAGGGCCGCCTCGGGCAGGCTCACGGCGCTGGCTCCCGTCGCAAGCCGCACTCGGCCAAGCTGCGCGTCGTCGCCGACGACCGCGAAGGTCGAGTCGACCACGGCGAGCGACAGCGGAACGACCGCCGCGCCGAGGCCCTCGAGCGAGAGCCGCCCGATACGGCCAGGCTCGGCGAGGGTGGAGAGCAGGACCCGGAACACCGCCTGCGACTGGCGAGCGCCGAGGCGTGCTCCAACCGTTGCCGTCATGTCAGCTCCTCGAAGTGAACCTCGGTAGCGGCGAGCTCGGTCCACTCGGCGGCGGCGTCGATCTCCTGCGCCCTGGCCGTCGCCCAGCACAGCGCCTCGACCGCTCCGCTCAGCCGAGCGCCAGCAGCGGCCTCGGCGTCGCAGATGGCGGCGGCCAGCGTCGCGGCCGGCTCGTCGCCGAGGCGCATTGCCCACCCGATCTGCCCGCGGTGGCGAACCTCGGCCCGAGTGACGAGCACATCGGTGAGCAAGAACCGCTGCCCGACAACGGGCTCACGGACCGACAGGGGCACCACCCCAACTTCGGGCGGTCCGCTCAGCTCCGGTGGCAGCTCGCCCTCAAGGCATCGGTCGGCGAGCTGGATCAGCGCGTCGGCATCAGCTACGGCGAGCAGCTCGGCGCGGTCCCGTCGCGACAGGGCGGGTGCCCTGCCATCGCGCCATCCATCCGACCCAAGGGTGCCATCGCGTCGGAGCCTCATGCCGAGGACGGTTGGAAGTCCTTGACGCTCACTGCCCAGCCGGTGTCGGCCTCGAACAGCTGCGTCTTCTCGACGTCGATCGCGACGGGCACCTGTGCTCCAGGAGCCGCCCGCCATGTGTTGCGAACCCGCGCAGCCAGCAACGACGTCCCGAGGCTCAAGTGCACGACCGTCTCGTGGCCCATGGGTTCGATGGCCTCGGCGCAGCACACGCCTAGGGGCACAAAGGTGGCGGGGTGCTCGAGGCCGAGGTAGAGGTCCTCGGCGCGTACGCCGAGGCTGACCGCTCTCGGCTCGTCCCCCGCCGGCCCAGCCCACCGGGCTGGCAGCACGATCCGCACGCCCGATCCCTCGAACCGCCAAGACGATGCCTCGCGATGAAGGGTTCCCCGCAGGAGATTAATCGGTGGCGCTCCGACGAATCTGGCGACGAACTCCGTGGCGGACCGGTCGTAGACTTCCTCCGGGGGGCCAACTTGGGCGAGGCGGCCGTCGCACAGGACCGCGACCTTCGTCCCCATGGTCATGGCTTCGACCTGGTCGTGGGTAACGTAGAGCACCGTGACTCCAAGCTCGCTTTGCAGGTGCTTGATCTCCATCCGCATGCTGGCCCGCAGCTGGGTATCGAGATTGGACAGGGGCTCGTCCATCAAGAACACCTTGGGCTCGCGGGATATCGCACGTGCCAGCGCGACGCGCTGGCGTTGCCCGCCTGACAGCGTCCCGGGGCGGCGGCCGAGAAGACCCTCGATCTCGACGGTCGTCGCTACCCGCTCGACCCTCTCGGCGATCTCCCGCTTCGGCAAACCGATCGAGCGCAACCCGAACGCGATGTTGTCGAACACCGTCATGTGGGGGTAGAGGGCGTACCCTTGGAACACCATGGCCACGTCCCTCTCGCCTGGCCTGCTGGCGGTGACGTCTTTGCCGTCCAAGAGAATACGGCCACGGTCTACGCGTTCGAACCCGGCGACGAGCCGCAGCAGGGTGGTCTTGCCGCACCCGGATGGGCCGAGGAGCACGGCGAACTCCCCGTCGTGGACCTCCAGGCTCACGTCGTCCACCGCAGCCTTCGTGCCGAAGGCCTTCGTCACGCCGTCCACCATCAGCCCAGACATACAGAATCACGACTCCTTGCTCTCGCGCGGTTGGTCAACCCGGTCACTTCTCGCCTGTCTGGCCAGCCACCGCTTCAATGAAGTACCGCTGGGCAAAGATGAACACCACGATGATCGGCAGCATTGTGAAGATCGCTGCTCCGGCCACCTCGCGCCAGTGGGTGCCGTCAAAGCCCTGGAAAAACGACAGCCCAACTTCCACCGGTCTCACCGCCGGCCCCTGGGTGATGATCAAGGGCCATTGGAAGGCGCTCCACTGCGTGGCGAAGGTGAGAAGAGAGACAGTGACCACAGCAGGCTTCGCCATCGGTACCGCCACCCTCCACAGGTAGCGCCACCAACCGACCCGGTCCAGTTGGCTCACTTCCCACAGGCTCGGCGGCAACGTCTTGAAGAATTGCCGGAACAAGAAGATGGCGAATACGTTAGCCCCGAACGGGAGGATCTGACCTGGAAGGGTGTTGAGGAGGTGCAGCCGGGCAGCTATCACGTAATCCGGTATCAGGGTCGCCTCCGCTGGGACCAGCAGCGCAGCGAGGAGCAGCCCGAACACGACCTCCCGGCCCCGGAACTCCCGCAACGCCAGCGCATAGCCGGCTAGGGCTCCGGTCACCAGCACGAGGATTATGGTGACGCTGGTGATCACCACGGTATTGAGGAAATAGAGACCCCACGGCTGCGCCGACAGCATCCGTTCGAACGGGTGGAGATCGAACGCCGGCAACAGGTGTGGGGGCAAGGTGAACACCTGCGACCTGCGGGCCACGCTCAACACGACCGCCCAGTACAGCGGGAACCCGAAGCACGCCGCGACAGCTATCAGCAGCGCGTAGCGACCACCCTCTTTCAGTCGCCGGGCGAGACCTTGCACTTCTAGCCTCCTGTGTGTGGTCATCACCGGTAGAAGGTGTACCGCTCGCCAAGCTTCCGCTGAACCAGGGTCAGGATCAGCAGCAACACGAACATGACTACCGCCACGGCCGCACCGTAGCCGTAGTGGAAGTCCACGAACGCCGACTTGTACAGATAGATCGCTGTCGTCGTCGTGCTGTTGATTGGACCCCCGCCCCCGCCGAACTGACCACCAGTCAGAGTATAAATCGACCCGAACGTCTGCATCGCGGTGATCGTCGTTATGATCACCACGACCAACGTGACAGGCGACAGGTAGGGCAGGACGATGCGGCGAAAGATCCGGCTCGGGCTGGCACGGTCGAGCTCCGCAGCCTCCATCACGTCGCTCGGTATCCGGGACAAGCCAGCGAGGAACAACACGACGGCGAAGCCAAGCTGCTTCCATAGATTGTTGATCATCACGGCGGGCAGCGCCCACGTAGAGCTCTCGAGCCACCCGATTGCTGGCAGGCCAAGCGCTCGAAGCAGCGCGTTGGCGAGACCGAACTGCGGGTTGAAGATGAAGACCCACACCACCGAGGTTGCCACCGCTGGAGTGACATAGGGAAGGAAGACGACGGCCCGGAAGAAGCCCAAGCCGCGGGTACGACGCGTGATGGAACCCCTCAGGAGCCACGCCAGCCCCAAGCCGAGCACCAACGTGGCAGCGAGCATGACGCCGACATAGTAGGCAGTGACGGTGAGCGACTGCAGGAAGCCAGAATACGGGTTCAGGAGTGCCTTGTACTGCGCCACCCCTGCAAACTGGGACTTGCCGAACCCGGCGAGGTTCCAATGGAAGAAGCTCATCGCCAAGACCAGCAACGCGGGCAGGTAGGTGAAGACCCCCAGGATTGCCAAAGCGGGCAGCACTAGACCGATCCCAGCCAGGCTGTCCCTCAGCCACGGCCCGCGATGGCTGCGCCGAGGGCCCCTGGAGCGACGGGACCCACCGGTCTCGTCGCGTGCAGCCACCTCGCTCGGTGTCCTCTGGATCTCGAAGTCGACCGCAGTCACGGCTGCTCTCCTCGAGCGTTAGCTGGGGCCATTACCGGGAGGGCCTCTGCTCGCGCGTCTCTTCCGCTCACGGCACGACCTGACCCGCGAGGATCGCGTCGCCCTGGGAGTCCATCGCCTTCATGGCGGCGGTCGGCGATAGCCCGTTTTGCAGGACCTTTTGGATCTCGGTCTGGATGACAGAGTCAACCGCGCTTTGGTCCGGCCCGATGATCTTGTGGATCGTCGTACCTGCTTCCAGTGCCGCTATCGCGACGGCTGTACCCGCGTAGGGTCCCGGGTTCGCCGAATATGCGGACCCCGCCAGGGACTTGACTGCAGCTATGTCGGCGGAGCTTATGGGTGGCTCGCCTCCGATCACCGACCACACCGCCTGCTCGCTCGGCGAATCGAAGTACTTGATGAACTTCCAGGCTGCCTGCTGCTGCGCCGGAGAGGAGTGGCTGAAGATCACGAAGCTTAGGCCCTGGTAGAGCGTGTATGCTTTACCGGTGGTGCCGGGCATCGGCCCGAACACGCCGACCGGAAACTTTCCCCCGACGTCCTCACGCACCATCTCGTAGCCGTCGGCTGTGTTTTCCAGTATCCCGACCTTCCCGGACCCGAAGTCGGCGAGGCTGGTGTTGTAGCCGGATATGACAGTCACGCCTGGTGACCGGTCCCGCTGGAGCAACTGGGAGATCGTCGTCGCCATAGCTGGCGAGTCCAAGGCGAGTTTGGTCGAGGACCCGGGCTGGAAGTAGTTGCCGCCGTTTGAGTAGAACTGGGGCAGCCAGTCATTGTGGTCGATCCGGACCGCAAGGCCGATGTCGCCGGTCTTGGCGTGGATCGTGGCTGCGTCCGCCTCGAGTTGACTCCAACTGGTAGGCGCGGCGCCCAGACCCGCCTTCTTCCACAGGTTCGCATTGTAGAAGTACTCCGCGACCTTGATGTCCACCGGGAACAGGTACTGCTGGCCCGACGGGGTGAACTCGGCACTCCAGACCCCTTTCCAGATGCCGTTCAGCTGCGATTGCGGGAAACCATTAGGTCCACTGATGAATTGCTTCATGTTGACAAGCGCTCCGGCCTTCTCGTAGCCGTACTGGGGTGCGTGGCCGATCATCGCCATCACCGGAGGATCCCCGGCTTGCACGGCGGCGAGTGCCTTGGCTGACGCAGGAGTGACGTTAATCTCAACGTGTATGTGAGGGTTGGCTGCGTTGAAGCTGGCAACGATCTTCGCGATGGCATGCCCCTGCTCGTTGCTGGCGCTGTGTGACTCCCAGAAGCTTACTAGCGTGGGCGTTGTCGCGTTCGCGGTCGACTGGCCGTGTGAGGTACTCGCTGCAGGGGTCGACCCGCATGCGGACAAGGCGAGGGCCAAGGTTGCGCCTACGGCGATGGTCAAACGAAGATGCATCTGAGTCTCCTTGTGGTCATTGGGAGTGTCATCAGTTGGGCACGCGAGGCGGGTGAGGTCGAGGTGTCCGAGACGACACCGTGGGGTAGTTGTCGGCCGGGTTCAGGGGACTCAAGCGGCTACCGAGTTGGGGTGGGCCCGAGAGGAGGAGAGTGCAACGAAGGTGTTCGAGTTCGGCGGCGGTGACGTGACCCGCGCGGCGTAGGTAGCCCTCGACGGATCCCCCGATCGCCGAGATCTGGCGAGGTACGCACCGGCCAGGGCCGGGGGATGGGCCCCGCAGACGGGGAGGAGGTCGTTTACCGGGATTCCGAAACGCTGCAGGCTCCTCCGGTAGGGTCCGATCGGCTCCGACGAGACTCCCCCACGGGAGGGCTGGTAGTCCTCGGATCTCGGCCTCGCCAACACCAACACCAACACCAACACCGATCGCAGCCAGCACCACGGCGCAGACAAGCCCAGGACGATCGTTGCCGGCGCAGTGCACCAGAGCAGGCCGCCCGCGGGAGCGCGCTAAGATCGAGGTGACCCCTCGGAAGACCCGCGGGAACCTCAGGACCATTGTCTTGTACCCGGCAACGTTGGTGTCTGAGTAGATCTTCAGGGCTTCCGCCGCCGAGGTGCCCGGAGGAAGCTGCTCGAAGACCTTCTCGGTGAAGGCGGCGGCGCGGGTCGGGTCCTGCCACATAGGCAGACCCTCCACGTCCACCTCCTGGCCTTCGTGCGGGTGGGTGGGTGCCGACGCAGGCTGTGCCGGGCCGCGCAGATCGATGATGGTGCACACGCCGAGGGTGTGCGAGCTGCTCCCGCCCAAGGGGGTAAAGCCCTCCAAGGAGCCGGAGCGGAAGACGACCCCGCGCCGCCGCACGGCGCCGCCGAGACCGTGAACGCCCCCCAGCTCGCGGAAGTTGATCGCGCCCGGCGGAGAAGCGACCGCCGGAGCCGTCCTCAAGCTTGCTTCGTTGGTCGCACCGGTCCTCACCAGGCCCTAGCTAAGACGGTGGACATGACTGCCGAGCGGCCGCCCCGTTGCGCCGGGCACAACGTTTGATGAACTCGTTCTTGGTCGGCGGTGATGTGTGGATATCCGGACCTGGATCGATGAGCACGGCCACCGGGCGAGGACCTCAAGCGGGCGGCGGAGATCACTGCCGCGGTGGAGGCCCGAGGCGAGACGAGGTACCAGGCCCGGCAGGTCGCCGCCCGGGCCACCCGGGCGGCCAAGCGGCACACCTCGACCGGCGAGCTCTTGGAGCGGTGGCGGGCCGAGATCGCCGAGACGGGCTGGACCACTGAGCGTCTCCTGGCCGCCGTGAAGGCGGCATCGGGGGAGCGGATCGCCGGTCCAATGACTCGCCGGACGGCTGAGCGGGTGCTCGGCGAGGTCCTCGGCGACGAGGGCGAGTTGGCCCGCCGTAACCGTAAGGTGTTCTCCCGCCGTCAAATGAATCATCGAGATCGCTCCCCACCTGTACGGATGGGACGTCGATGCCGTCACCGCGGTAGTCCGCCGGGCGGTCGCTGACGTCCGCGTCATCCCCTCTTCGGGGGTGGTCGGAGCGGTCGAGACGCTCTACTCACTGGCGTCGGTCGTCGCCCGGGAAGGGGTCATCGCCGACCGTCTCGCCTGCCAACTGGACCGTACCGACACGGCCGTCGCGGGTCCCCAACGGGTCAAGTCCGCGGTCGCTGAGGCCGAGGCGCGCGTCGGTAGACCGCTGGCAGCGGAGCAGCCAGCGGGCCACGCCCCCCTGGGCGATCGACACCCGCCTCCCCGACCCCGGACGAACCACCAGGACCGAAGTCGATCAGCTTGGCGATCAGGAGAGACAGCACCCCTTCGCTGTTGCCCATACCCGCAGCACCGCCGCCGTCCACATCGGTCTCAGCGAACCTCCAACCGAACAGTTCGGCAAGGCGATGAGCATCCCCGATGAGGCGATGGCGCAATGGGCGAACTTGGTTACCGACTGGCCGGCAGAACGCACCGCCGAGTTCCTCGGATTGCTGCGACAAGGCCAGCTCCACCCGATGGTGGCCAAGAAGCAGCTCGCTCACCGAATCGTGCGGCTCTACCATGGCACCGAGGCCGCCGACGTCGTCCGTGATGAGTTCGAGCGCACCTTCCAGCGAGGAGGAGACCCCAGCGACTTGCCCGAATCGGTCGTGTCACGCCCCACTCGCCTCGTGGAGGTCTTGCTCAGTTGTGGGTGCAGCCCCCGAGGTGGATGCAGCCGGCGACGCCTACCGGCTCGTTACCGCCGTGCTGTGCCCGGATGAGCCCGTCGAGCTCGTCACCCCCCCGGGGGGGGCGCCGTGACGAGCGGCCGGCCGGGAGGAGGGAAGCGTTGTGGACACTCGACAACAGACTGTTGTATTGTGTCAACGTGGGTCGGAGCAGGCACCCCTCGAAGATCGTCGAGGAGGCCGTGCGCTACGCCGAGTCCAGTGGCTGGACCTACAAGCCAGCCGGCAAGTCCGCCCACGCCTGGGGGTTCTTGCTCTGCCCCGGAGCGTGCCCCCAGTTCGCCGTGTGGTCCACTCCTCGGGTGCCTGAGCATCACGCTCGAGCCATCCTTCGAGCTGTCGACCGCTGCCCCCACCCCGAAGGAGAGCCTGAATGAACACCTACAACCTCACCCTCCTCGTTGCAGGCGTCGACGAGGAGCACCTCGACAAGATCTACGAGGCCACGGACGGTGCTGCCAACGTGGAGCTGGGCGACAGATGGAGCAGCACCGTTGGCTACGACATCGCCGCCGACACCTTCGCCGATGCGGCTCTTCGGGCCATCAAGCTGATCGAGGAAGTCCCGGGGCTGAGGGTCGTTCGAGTCGAGCCGGACCAGTTGGTCTGGGCGTCGGAGATCGCCGAACGAATCGGCCGGACCCGACAGTCGATCGACCAGCTCGTCAAAGCGCAGCGGGGTCCCGGCGGGTTCCCTCCCCCCGTGTCGGGGAACGTCCGTAACCCGCTGTGGCGTTGGGCCGAGGTCGAAGCATGGTTCGCCGCCTACGAGCACCGCGAGGTCGACACCGAGCGACCGGCCGTCATCGGGGCGATCAACGGCGCTTTGGAGGCACGGCGGAACCTGCACGCCCAACCGGATCCCGACTTGGCCGCCAAGCTCGAAGCATTGATCACTGCCTGACCGCCAGATGGCGGAGTGGGGACACTCTCGGTCGAGCGAGGCCTACGCCCAGTCCACATCGCACCTCTCGGTGCGTGCTTCTACGGCGGCACCGAATGGCGCGCCAGAACGACAGCCGCAGCACGTCCGCCAAGTCATATCGGCACGTATGGGCCCCCGGCGGGCCGAGTGGCCGGCGCGTCGGTGGCATGTTCGGTCAGCGCGGGCGGCATGCCCGATCCATCGATCGGCAGCTGCGGCCAGCCCATCCGGTGCTGCCCTTGGAGCACACCGATGGATCAGTCGGGGCCGACCCAGGGAGCGACGGCGCTGATGGCGGCGATTACCGCCGAGAGGTCCACCGGGTTGTTGGTGTCGACCTCGACCACCGGCCACCCGCCGGCCATGGGCTCCGCCACCTCGGGGTTCCACAGTTCCGAATCCGTACGGAGATGGTCGAAGTGCCCGGCGGCCGTGTGCCCGCTCGGTGCCGGTACCTCGATCTCGCGGTCGCGCAGCGGCAGAAGACCTCCACGACTGGGCCGGGCAGCTGCTGAAGGTCGTCTGCGGCCCGGCTCCGGTAGAAGTTGCTCTCAAGGACCGCACCAACGGGCGGGGCGGCGGCCCGAGCGAGCATGGCGTGCACAGCGGCTTGTCCAAGTTGGCGAGAGCGCTCGACGTCCTCGAGCGGCATCACTTCCATGAGGCCGTCCTTGATGATGAAGTCCTTCGCCAGCAGCGGCAAGCGCAGGTGTCGCGCTAGAGCCGGAGCCAGCGTCGACTTGCCCCTGGCCGGGGGTCCGTCCACCACCACGAACACGGCAGCGCCCATAGGGGCGATCATTCCCACCGAGCCCGCGCCCCGCTCAGAACGACTACTCGGCCAACCGGCGATCGCAGCGCCGAGTCGGCGCTCGACGCCCCGAGCAAGCGCGGAATTACCCACCAGAACGGCAGCCCGCAGCAGCCCCGATCGGAGCGCAGATCGAAGCGCCTCTGGTGTGGTCGACTGGTCGCTCCTTGGCCGGCTTCACGAGCTCGGCTGGCCCGAGCACGGGGACACGCCCTGGCAGCCGTGCGGGCGGTCCCGGCCCACCGCCTGCCTTGCGGGTCGAGTTGATCGGTGTGTTCGTCACGGTGGGAACGCCCTTCCTCCCCGTGGTCACCACTCCAGAGCTGCCTCGGCGAGCAGCGCCGAGTCCACTCGCCGTCATGTGGGCTGGCGGGCCGTACAGATGGACGGGCGCTCCGATCGAGCTCGGCATGCACGCTGAGCTCGGATCCGGGTTGCTGCTCCGCCCCATGATCCGGTCATCGCGCAGGGTGACTGCCGACGGCGCCCCGGGGCCATGACCCGGAGCCCACGCCCGTGGCCCGGGCGCGGGACGCCCGCAGGGAGGGCGGGAAGAGCGGTCGAGTGGCGGTCTCCTCCCACACTCCTCCCACAGCCCTCCCATTACGGTGGCGAGCGAGGGTCAATGTCGGTCGCCAACGGTCGACGCGAGAAGGCCCTGACCTGCACGTTCGTGCTGGTCAGGGCCTCATTCCTGCTGGTGCCCCCGGTAGGATTCGAACCTACGCACCCGGCTCCGGAGGCCGGTGCTCTATCCCCTGAGCTACGAGGGCGGGCGGGACGTCGCCGGCGGCGTGCACGCAGCCGGGACCAGGGAGCATAGTCGCCGCCGCCGGGTCGCCGAGGCGGGAGCGGCGCGAGCCCGGCCTACTATGCGGCGATGGCGCCAGGCAAGGTCCTCGTCGTGGACGATGATCCCGTCGTACTGCAGCTGCTGCGGCTCGACTTCGAGATGGAGGGCTGGCAGGTCATGGCCGCAGCCGACGGGGAGGAGGCCATCCGAAGGGCGCTGGAGGACCACCCGGACGCCGTCGTGCTCGACGTCATGATGCCCGGGATGAGTGGCCTGGAGGCGGCAGGCCGGCTGCGCGGCGACCCGGCGACGGCGTCACTGCCGATCCTGCTCCTGCCGGCCAAGGCCCAGCAGGCCGACGTGGCGGCCGGGCTGGCGGTGGCGGACGGGTACGTGACGAAGCCGTTCGAGCCGCTCGAGCCGCTGGAACGGGTGGCCTCCCTGGCGACCCGGGCCGGCGAGGGCGCGTCCCGTTAGCGCCCGGCTCGGTAGCGCCCGCTCGGCTCGTCCCGCCAACATGCTCCCCGACCCGGCCGCGGGCCTTCCTGCCGGCCTGACGGGCCCGCCGCCCAGCGTCGGGCCCCTCCCGCCCCACCTGCTGGCGGACACCGCCCGGATCGGACCGACCGGCCGTCTCGTCGTCGGCGGGATCGACGTGCTCGATCTGTGCGCCGAGCTCGGCACGCCGGTGTTCGTCTACGACGAGGAGCACCTGCGTACCCGCTGCCGGCAAGCCGTGGCCGCATGGGGGAGTGGCGCGACCTACGCGTCCAAGGCGTTCTGGTGCCGCGCCATGGCCCGCCTCGTCGCCGAGGAGGGCCTCGCCGCCGACGTCTCCACGGCGGGGGAGCTGCATGTCGCTCTCGCTGGCGGACTACCGCCGGAGCGCCTGGTGCTGCATGGCAACAACAAGTCGGAGGGGGAGCTGGCGGCCGCCATCGACTGCGGGGTGGGCCGGATCGTCGTGGACTCCTTCGACGAGATCGACCGGCTCGAGCGTCTCCTGGCGGGAGGGGTCCCGGGTCCGGGGGGGCGGGGCCGGCCACGCGCCCTCGTTCGCGTCACGCCGGGCGTCGAGGCCCACACCCATGAGTACGTCCGCACCGGGCAGGAGGACTCGAAGTTCGGCTTCGGGTTGGCGTCGGGGGCGGCGGCCGCCGCGGTGGCCCGGCTCCGGCGCCGGCACAGTCCCGTCGAGCTCGTCGGGCTCCACATCCACATCGGCTCGCAGATCTTTGCTCTCGACTCGTTCGCCCGGGCGCTGCGGTTGATCGCCGACTTCGCTGTGCCCCTCGACCTGCCCGAGCTCAGTGTGGGCGGAGGCCTCGGCGTCGGCTACGTCGACGGGGAGCCAACGCCGCGCATCGGGGACTGGGCGGCGACGGTCCGCACCGTCGTCCGGGAGGCCGGATGGCCGGAAGGCATCCGGCTGGCGGCCGAACCCGGGCGTGCCATCGCCGCCAGCGCCGCCCTCACCGCCTACACGGTGGGGACGGTCAAGGAGCTCCCGGGGATCCGCACCTACGTGGCCGTCGATGGGGGCATGAGCGACAACCCCCGCCCGGTGCTCTACGACTCGGGGTACGAGGCGTTCCTTCCCCGCGTGGCGGACGCCGAGCGCCCACGCGTCGTCACGATCGTCGGCAAGCACTGCGAGTCAGGCGACGTGATCGTGCGGGATGCTCGCCTGCCGGCAGACGTCGCCGTCGGCGACATCGTGGCCACGCCGGTCACCGGTGCCTACGGGCACTCCATGGCGTCGACCTACAACAAGGTGCCCCGGCCGCCGGTCGTGTGGGTGGCGGGGGGCGCGGCGCGCACCGTGGTCCGGCGGGAGACCCTCGACGACCTGCTTGCCCTGGACCTCTGAAGATCTGAGAGGCTCTTCCCGGGCGCGGCTGGCGCGACAGCTACAGCTACCCTGCCGCGCATGAACCGGACCGCTGTGCGCGTCGGCCTGCTCGGCTGCGGCCACGTCGGCGGCGCGCTCGCTGCGCTCGTCCTCGGCGATGGCGAGCGCATCGCCGCCAAGACCGGCATCGAGCTGCAGCTTGCCGCCGTGGCGGTGCGCAGCCGGGTGAAGGCGCGGGACGCCGCCGTCGATGACGGCCTGCTCACCACCGACGCCCACGCCGTCGTCACCGATCCGGGTATCGACGTCGTCGTCGAGGTGATAGGTGGGATCGAGCCGGCGCGGCGGCTCGTGCTCGACGCGCTGGAGGCGGGCAAGCCTGTGGTCACGGCCAACAAGGAGTTGCTCGCCAACTGTGGGACCGAGCTGTTCGAGGCGGCGTCGGCGGCCGGCGTGGACCTGCTGTTCGAGGCTGCGGTGGCCGGCGGTATCCCGCTGATCCGCCCCCTGCGCGAGTCACTGGCTGGGGAGCGGCTCCGCCGGGTGCTCGGGATCGTCAACGGCACTACAAACTTCATCCTCTCCCGGATGGCCGAACGAGGTGCCGCCTACCAGGACGCCCTGGCCGAAGCCCAGAGCCTCGGCTACGCGGAGCGTGACCCCACCGCCGACGTCGAAGGATTCGACGCGGCCGCCAAGGCCGCCGTCATCGCGAACGTGGCGTTTGGCGCTCGAGTCGTAGCCGGCGACGTCGACCGGGAGGGGATCGCCGGCATCACGCCCGACGACATCGCCGCCGCCCGGCGCCTCGGCTTCGTGATCAAACCGCTCGCTGTCGTCGAGGAGACTGGTGGGGCCGTCGCGGTGCGCGTCCATCCGGCCATGGTCCCCCTCACCCACCCGCTGGCATCGGTGCGCGACTCGTACAACGCCGTGTTCGTCGAGGGGGATGCGGTCGGGCAGCTGATGTTCCTCGGCCGGGGGGCTGGTGGATCGCCGACGGCCAGCGCTGTTCTCGGTGACCTGCTCGACGCCGCCCACAACCTCACCGCCGGCGGCGCGGGTCGCACCGTCTCGCTCAGCGACGTGCCGCGCCGCTCCATCGACGAGTTGACCTCCGCCTACTACCTCACCCTGGACGTCGCCGACCGCCCAGGCGTCCTGCACGCCGTCACCGGCGTGCTCGGCGCCCGGTCCGTGTCGGTGCGGTCGATGGAGCAGGAGGGAGAGGACGACGGCGCGCGGCTGGTGTTCGTCACCCATCCGGCCCTCGAGCGGGACGTGCAGGCGTGCCTGCACGAGCTCGGGGCCCTGGAGTCGGTCCGCCGGATCGGCACCCTCATCCGGGTCGTCGGCGAGTGACGGCACCCTGGCGGGGGGTGATCGAGGCATACCGGAGGTTCCTGCCGGTCAGCGAGGCGACTCCTGTTGTGACCCTGCTGGAGGGCGCCACACCCCTCGTCCCTGCGCCCCGCCTGTCGGCCAGGACGGGAGCCGACGTCTGGCTCAAGGTGGAGGGGGCCAACCCGACGGGCTCGTTCAAGGACCGTGGCATGACGGTGGCCATCTCCAAGGCGGTCGAGTCGGGCGCCAAGGCGGTCGTGTGCGGCTCGACGGGTAACACGTCGGCGTCGGCGGCCGCCTACGCGGCCCGCGCCGGGATCGCCTGCGCCGTCCTCATCCCGGACGGCTACATCGCTCTCGGCAAGCTGGCCCAAGCCCTCGTGCACGGCGCCAAGGTCCTGCAGATCCGGGCCAACTTCGACGCCGCCCTCGACATCGTGCGGGAGTTGGGGGAGACCGCCCCCGTGACGGTGGTCAACTCCATCAACCCCCACCGGATCGAGGGTCAGAAGACGGGCGCCTTCGAGATCGTCGACGTCCTCGGCGACGCCCCGGACGTCCAGTGCATCCCCGTCGGCAACGCCGGCAACATCACCGCCTACTGGAAGGGGTACCGGGAGTACCAGGACGCCGGCCTGGTCACCAAGCTCCCGCGGATGCTCGGCTTCCAGGCCGCTGGGGCCGCCCCAATCGTCAGGGGTCACCCGGTTGACGCGCCCGAGACTGTTGCGACGGCGATCCGGATCGGCAGGCCGGCGTCGTGGTACGGGGCGACGGCCGCGGCGGCCGAATCGGGCGGCGCCATCGAGGCGGTGACCGACGAGGAGATCCTTGCCGCTTACCGGTTGCTCGCAGCCGAGGAGTCGGTGTTCTGCGAGCCGGCGTCAGCGGCGTCGGTGGCGGGTCTGTTGAAGCACAAGGTGCCGTCCGGGACGACGGTGGTGTGCGTGCTCACGGGCCACGGCTTGAAGGACCCCGACGTCGCCATCGGACAGATCGCCGTGCCGCGTGCGGTGGACGCCGACATCCGGGCGGTGCGTGTCGAGCTCGGGCTCTAGTAGCAGTGGGCGTTCCTCGGGCGCCCGCAGCGACGGGGGGCCGTTGTCCGGAGGTCGCCGGGTGGCTAACCCCGACTTCCCCCCAACCGCTCTCGCTACCGGTGACGACGTGGAAGAGCCGGAGGGAGTCGGGAGTCGGGAGGAACGGAAGACCCAGAGGAACCGGCAGGGTCGGCAATGGGGCCATCGCCATCACGTTGTTTGGGCAGTTGACCGCGATAATCGCAGACAACTGCCCAAACAACGTGATGGAGGCCGCCCTCCTTCTGGTATGGACCTATACGTCCCATCCGAGTGGGCATACCCGCCACGCTCAGGCGCTCCCCGGAGGAAGTCGACGTGGTGTACCCATACATGCCCACGTGCGTGACCGTCGATGACCGTCCCCGAACGCGAACCACCAGGTGGAGCTCCACAGCGACCCCAGCGATCCTGCGATCAGGAGGGAGTTCGGGCTAACCTCCCCATCCAGCCCGGTCCGGGCGTGCGCTTCCCCGCCGGTAGCCCTTCCACCAGGGCGGCCGCACCGGTCCGTGGGCGTCAGCCGATCATCCCCAACCGCGCCACGGCGGGCGCGCACCGCTCGCCGCGATGCCCCCCAAAGAACCCAAGAGGTCAGCGATGAGCGAACCGCAGCTCGAGCGATCGGTGCTCGAGGCGAAGGAACGGGAGGAGCTGTTCGCCATAGCGAACGCCCTCGGGACACGGCCGACGAGCCGGGCCCGCAAGTCCGAGCTGGTGACGCAGATCCTGCAGGCGACCGGCGTCGAGGTGCCGGCCCCCGAGGCGGACCGCCCCCGTCGTAGCACGCGTGCCCGCAAGAGCGCTGGGCCCGAGGCGCGCCTGCCCCTCGAGGAGTCGACGCAGGCGGTTACCGCTCCCGGCCCGGCGCCGGCCCGGGCGGCCCGGGCGGCCCGGGCGGACACCGGGGTCGGAGCATCGGCCGCACCGGCCACCGGCGCCCCACCTGCCGGCGCCCCACCTGCCGGCGCCACCGCCCGGTCCGGGGCGTCTGCGGCGGCCGTCCCCGCTGCAGCGCAGGCGCCACTGCCGGCGGTCCACAACGGCAAGAGCGGAGCCGCCCAGACGGCGAGCGCCTCCGACCACCCTGGTGCCGACCACCCTGGCGCCGACCACCCTGGCGCCGAGACGCCGAGCGCCGCCGATCATCCTGCCGGCGACCAGGGCGACGACCAGCAGAGCCACTACGACGGGGAGCCGGGGAACCGCCGCAGCCGCCGCCGGCGAGGGCGCGACCGTGGCGACCACCCCCAACGGGACCTCGCCGGCCAGAGCCCCGAGCAGCCCTTCAGCGGCGAGCCCGTCCCGGTCTCCGGGATGCTCGACCTGCGGGAGGAGGGCTACGGCTTCCTCCGCACGACCGGCTCGGTGCCGGGACCGACCGACGTGTACGTGTCGATCAGCCAGGTACGCCGCTTCGCCCTCCGCCGGGGGGACGTCATCGAGGGGGCGTCGCGGCCGGCGGGGGGCAACGAGAAGTACCCGGCTCTCGTCAGGGTCGACAGGATCGGCGGCATCAACCCCGAGCAAGCCCGTGCCCGCCCCCGGTTCGAGCGTCTCACGCCAGCGTTCCCCGACGAGCGGCTGCGACTGGAGCTCGATGGCGACCCCGACAACCTGACCCCGCGGATCATCGACCTGCTCGCCCCGATCGGCAAGGGCCAGCGCGGCCTGATCGTGTCGCCGCCCAAGGCGGGGAAGACGACCGTTCTCAAGCAGATCGCCCAGTCCATCGAGACCAACAACGCCGACGTGGTGTTGATGGTGCTCCTCGTCGACGAGCGACCGGAGGAGGTGACCGACATCCGCCGGTCCGTGAAGGGCGAGGTCGTCGCCTCGACGTTCGACCGACCGGCGGAGGAGCACACCCAGGTCGCCGAGCTCACGATCGAGCGGGCCAAGCGCATGGTCGAGCTGGGCAGGGACGTCGTGGTGATCCTCGACGGGATCACCCGCCTCGCCCGTGCCTACAACCTGGCCGCACCGGGGACGGGGCGGATCATGTCCGGCGGCATGGACACAGGGGCGCTGTACCCGCCCAAGAAGTTCTTCGGCGCTGCCCGCAACCTGGAGGAGGGAGGGTCGCTCACGATCCTCGCCACCGCCCTCGTCGAGACGGGAAGCAGGATGGACGAGGTCATCTTCGAGGAGTTCAAGGGCACCGGCAACATGGAGCTCAAGCTCGACCGCCACCTCGCCGAACGGCGCACCTACCCGGCTATCGATGTCAACGCCAGCTCCACCCGCCACGAGGAGCTGCTGTACCCGGAAGAGCAGCTGCAGCAGGTGTGGCGGCTCCGCCGGGGGCTCAACGCACTGGTCGCCGGCGGCAACAACGCCACCGGCCTGGAGTTGCTGCTCGACCGGCTACGGGCGAGCCGCAGCAACGACGAGCTCCTCGCCGATCTCACCAAGAACCCCATCCCAGGCGAGTGATGTCCCATACTGGTACCGAGGAGAACACGATGAAGACTGACATCCACCCCGCGTACCAGGTCGCCACGGTGGCCTGTTCGTGCGGCAACACCTTCACGACCCGGTCGACCAAGGCGTCGCTCACCACCGAGCTGTGCAACGAGTGCCACCCGTTCTACACAGGCAAGCAGAAGCTGGTGGACACCGGTGGTCGGGTCGAGCGCTTCGAGCGCCGCTACGGCCGGCGCGCCAAGAAGTCCTGACCGGCCCGGCGCCCCACTCCGCGACGGCGCTCGTGGTTGGGTGCTCGTCGACGGCAGGAGAAAGACGCAGCCTCAAGGCGGCTCTCGCCTGGGCACAGCGGCATCGGCTCCTCGAGCTGCACGTCGTGGCCGCCACCGGCCCGGGCTCCTCCATAGGGACTGGGCGGGGCCGCCCCGGTAGGCTTGGAGGCCGTGTTGGAGCGGCTGCCGGGCCTCGAACGTGAGTACGAGCTGGTGCTCGCCCAGCTGGCGGACCCGGCCGTCATCGCCGACCGGGCGCGTTTGCGTGACGTGTCCAGACGGCACCACGAGCTCGAGCCCTTGGTGGATGCCGTCCGCGAGCGGAGGGAGGTGGCGGGCGACCTCGAAGCGGCGCGGGAGATGCTCACCGAGGCCGTGGGCGAGGAGCGAGCCGCCCTCCGCACCGAGATGGATGCGATCGAGGCGCGCCTCGAGGAGATCGACGGAGCCATCCGGGTGCTCCTGGTGCCCCGCGACCCCAACGACGGGCGCAACCTGATCGTCGAGATCCGGGGTGCCGAGGGTGGGGAGGAGGGCAACCTGTGGGCCCGGGACCTGCACGACATGTACATCCGCTTCGCCGAGCGCATCGGCCTCGCCGTCGAGCACCTTGGGGCCGACCCCTCGGAGATGGGGGGTTACAACGAGGTTTCCTTCCTGGTGAAGGGTCAACGGGCCTGGTCGCTGTTCAAGTTCGAGGGCGGCCCGCACCGCGTGCAGCGCGTCCCGGTCACCGAGTCCCAAGGCAGGGTGCACACGTCGACAGCGACAGTGACCGTGCTCCCGGAGGCCGAGGACGTCGAGGTGCACATCGACGACAAGGACCTGAAGATCGACGTGTACCGCTCGACGGGGCCGGGGGGCCAGTCGGTCAACACCACCGACTCCGCCGTGCGGATCACGCACCTGCCGACGGGGACGGTCGTCTCCATGCAGGACGAGAAGAGCCAGATCCAGAACCGGGCCAAGGCGATGGCCGTGCTGCGCGCCCGGCTGCTCATGGCAGAGCAGGACCGCCAGGCGGCGGAGGCGTCCGAGGTCCGCAGGGGCCAGGTCGGTGCCGGCGGCCGGGCGGACAAGATCCGCACCTACAACTACAAGGAGAACCGGGTAACCGACCATCGCATCGGGCTCACCCTCTACAAGCTCGACAGGGTCCTCGCCGGCGAGCTCGACGAGATCGTGGAGGCGCTCCTCTCCGACGAGCGCGCCCGCCAGCTCGCCGGGGCATGACGACCTGGGCGGATCTGTACGCCGCCGCCCGCGACCGCCTCGGGTCCGAACAGGAGGCTCGCTGGCTCGTCGAGGAGGCGTCAGGCGCGCCCGTCCCCGCCGGCGCAGCGGTGCTGGACCGGCCCGGCCGGCGGTTCACGGAGATGCTGGAGCGGCGGGCGGCGGGGGAGCCGCTGCAGTACGTCCTCGGCAGCTGGGCGTTCCGCCGCCTCGACCTGATGGTCGACCGGCGCGTGCTCATCCCGCGCCCCGAGACCGAACAGGTGGTCGGCTTCGCCCTGGAGCAGATCGCCGGCCGGCGGGGCCCGCTGGCGGTCGACCTCGGCACCGGCAGCGGTGCCATCGCCCTGTCTCTCGTCGTGGAGCACCCGTCCGTCGACGTCTGGGCCACCGACGCCAGCGCCGCCGCCCTCGAGGTCGCCCGCGCCAACGCCGCCGGCGTAGGCGGCCGTGCCGCAGCCCGCGTGCGCTTCGCGATGGGGTCCTGGTGGGAGGCGCTTCCTGGCGAGCTGCGCGGTCGCGTCGACCTGATCGTGTCCAACCCGCCCTACCTGTCGGACGCCGAGCTGGCGACCGCCGACCCGGCGGTGCGCGGCTGGGAGCCTGCTACCGCCCTCGCGGCCGGCCCCGACGGCATCGAGGCGCTGGCCCAGGTCCTGAACGGCGCTCCCGAGTGGCTGGCGGCCGGCGGCGTGGCCGTCGTGGAGGTGGCGCCCCACCAGGTGCCCGAGGTGACCGCCATCGCCGCGGCGGCGGGGTTGGGACGGACAGACGTGCGCCCCGACCTCGCCGGACGGCCCCGGGCGGTGGTAGCGCGCCGTTGACCGCCCACAGCCTCATCCGCTCGCTCGCCCGGGTGAGCGGCCCCATCGCCACGACGAGCGCCAACCCGCGAGGCGGCGCCTTTCTACGAGGCATCCGAGGTCGCGACGCTGGAAGGGGTCGCGCTCGTGGTGGACGGTGGGCGCTGCGCCTGGTGCGCTCCGGGCGCTCGACCTCTAGAGTGAGGCGGTGCGAGAGGACACGCAACTCTTCGGGCTGATCGACCGCGAGCTCGGGCGCCAGCAGACGACCCTGCAGTTGATCGCCTCGGAGAACTTCACGTCCCGGGCGGTGATGGCCGCCACGGGCTCGGTCCTCACCAACAAGTACTCCGAGGGGTACCCCGGCAGGCGCTACTACGGCGGGAACCAGGTCGCCGACGAGGTGGAGGACCTCGCCCGGCGGCGGGCGTGCGAGCTGTTCGGCGCCGAGCACGCCAACGTCCAGCCGCATTCGGGGGCCAGCGCCAACCTCGCGGCGTACCTGGCGACGCTCGACGTCGGTGACACCGTGCTCGGGCTACGCCTCGACCAGGGGGGTCACCTCACCCACGGCTCGCCTGTCAACATCTCCGGGCGCCTCTACCACTTCGTGTCCTACGGCGTCACCGGCAGCGACGAGCGCATCGACCTGGAGGGGCTCGCCCGCCTCGCCGAGGAGCACCGCCCCAAGCTCGTCGTCGCCGGCGCGACCGCATACCCCCGCACGATCGACCCAGCCCCGATCCGGGCGATCGCCGACTCGGTCGGCGCCTTGTTCCTCTTCGACGCCGCCCATGTCGCCGGGCTCGTCGCCGGCGGCGTGCACCCCAACCCGACGGGCGTCGCCGACGTCGTCACGTTGACGACCCACAAGACGCTCCGCGGCCCGCGCGGCGGGTGCATCCTCTGCCGTGCGGAGCTTGCGTCGGCCATCGACAAGGCTGTCTTCCCGGGGCTCCAAGGAGGTCCGCTCGACCACGTGATAGCGGCGAAGGCCGTGGCGTTCCACGAGGCGCTCCAACCGGAGTTCAGCCGCTACGCCGTCCAGGTCGTGCGCAACGCCCAGGCCCTCGCCGCCGCCCTCGCCGCCCTCGGCCTGCGGATCGTCTCGGGGGGGACCGACACCCACCTCGTCCTCGTGGACCTGCGCGCCTTCGACGCCGAGCTCACAGGCAAGAAGGCGCAGGAGTCCCTCGACCGGGCGGGCATCACCTGCAACAAGAACACGATCCCGGGCGACCCCCGCTCCCCGTTCGTCACCAGCGGCCTGCGCCTCGGCACGCCGGCGGTCACCACCGCCGGCATGCAGGAGCCCGAGATGGAGCAGATCGCCGAGTTGATCGCCCGGGTCCTGCGCCGTCCCGACGACGAGGCGGAGCTCGCCGCCGTCGGCGACCGCGTCGCCGCCCTCTGCTCGAAGTTCACCCCCTACCAGTGACCCCGTGAACGACTGGGTCGAGTACCTGATCCCCGGCGGCGTGGCTGCCGCCGTGACCATGGCCCTGACCTTCGGGGTCAGGTGGGCGGCGGTCCGCTTCTCGATCGTGGTCCTGCCCGACGAGCGGCGCGTGCACGAGCGGCCCACCCCTACCGTCGGCGGCGCCGCCATGTTCGTCGGCTTCCTCTCCGCCATGGCGGTGGCCTCCCAGCTGGCCGTCTTCCGTCAGGTCTTCCAGTCCAACTCCGAGCCGCTCGGGATCGTCGTCGCCGCCGGCGTCATCTTCGCCGTCGGGACCGCCGACGACCTGCGGGAGATGTCGCCGCCGGCGAAGATGTCCGGCCAGGTGCTGGCCGGCACGCTGCTCTACCTGTTCGGCGTGGCGATGCTGTTCTTCCGCATCCCATTCGTGGGTACCACGCTCGTGCTGTCCCCCGACCTGTCGCCGCTGTTCACCGTGGCGTGGGTGGTGGTCATCGCCAACGCCGTCAACTTCATCGACGGCCTCGACGGCCTCGCGGCAGGGATCATCGCGATCGCATCGGGTGCCTTCTTCGTCTACTCCCACCAGTTCCTCGCCTTCCAGGGGCTCGGTGCCAACGTCGGCCCGCTGATAGCGATCGTCACGTGCGGTATCTGCGTCGGCTTCCTGCCCCACAACTTCCATCCCGCCAAGATCTTCATGGGCGACGCCGGCGCCATGCTCCTCGGGCTGCTCATGGCCGCCAGCACGATGTCGGTGGTGGGGGAGAGCGACGTGGGCTCGCCGGGCCGGACGTTCTTCACCTTCGCCCCGATCCTCATCCCGTTCTTCATCCTCGGCATCCCACTGCTCGACACGACGTGGGCGATCGTCCGGCGCGCCAGCCGGCGGGCCAGCCCGGCCGTCGCCGACAAGAACCACCTGCACCACCGCCTCATGCGGCTCGGGCACGGCCAGACCCGAGCCGTGCTGATCCTCTGGGCGTGGACGGCCCTGCTGTCGGGCATCGTCTTGTGGCCGGTGCTGACCCGCCACAACTCGATCGCGGCGCCGGCAGGCGTCGGGGCCCTCGCCATCCTGCTCGTCACCGTCTTCGCCCGGGGCCGGCGCGCCGCCGACGCGGCGGCCATCCCCCCGCCGCCGCCGGCCGCCGCCCCTCGTCCCCGTCTCAGCCAGCTTGCCCACTCCTCCCCGCAGCCCGGCCGTCACCGCCGGCGGGCGCCGGCCGATCACCGGAGCTGAGCGGCGCCCGAAGTTGCGGGTGACGCGGAGGTTTCCGTAGCCTGATCCCCGTGCAACGAGGCGTCACCCGCACTTCGGCGCGAGCGGCCGACCGGTCCCGTGGGCACTGAAACCTCCGGAATGCTGCTCGGCAACTTCCCCGTCCTCGGCGTGCAGCGCATCGTCCGCAGGACCCTCGTCAGCGCAGCCGCTGCCGGCTGCGCCGCCGCCGCCGTCGCGATCCTCCTCGGCCAGCCGCTGGTGGCCCCGGGGGTGGCGGTCGGCCTGGCCATGGCGGTCGCCAACCACCGGGTGTTCCAGATGTCGGCGGTGCGCTTCATCGACCCCGAGGGCACCGTCCACCGCAAGCCGTTCGCCGGAAGCGTCGTCGCCCGCCTCGGCGTGTGCACGGCGGTGGCGGTGGTCCTGCTCGTGCTCGTGAGGGCGATGGGCTTCGGCGTGATCCTCGGGCTGGCGCTGTTCCAGGCGGCGATGCTCTGCAATGCCCTCGTTGCCCTGGTCGGCTACCAGAGGCGGGCGGCTGCAGGGGAAACGCCGGGAGGCCTGCCGGGTGCCTAGCACGCCGCTCGCTGCCATCAAGATCCCGATCGGCCAGCACATCACCGCCGGCCCGTTCAACATCGACACCGCCTACACCACCCTCCTCGCCGTGGCGGTCGTCTTCGGGCTCGGCTTTTTCGCCCGCGCCAAGATGACCCCCGGCGTCCCCGGGAGGGTGCAGCTCGTCTGGGAGACCGTTGCCGGCTTCCTCGGCGACCAGGCCGAAGGGGCGTTGGGTGCCGGAGCCCGGCCTGTGGTGCCCTGGGCGGTCGCCATCTTCATGCTCGTCCTCGTCGCCGACTGGATCGAGCTGCTCCCCGGGATCTTCCACGGCGTGGACTACCTGCCGTCGCCGTCGGAGGACGTGAACTTCTGCTACGCCCTCGGCATCACCGTGTGGGTGGTGACCAACTGGATGGGCATCCGGTCCCGGGTCGCCCTGGAGAACGGCAACTGGCGGCGTGGGTACCTGCGGTGGCTGAAGGAGTTCATGTCACCGATACACCTCATCGAGCACTCGACGCGGTGGCTGACCCTGTCGCTGCGGCTGTTCGGCAACATCTTCGCCGGCAGCATCATGATCGCCCTGCTGCTGTCCTTCCCCGTGTACTTCTTCCCGGCGACGATTGGCTTGAGCGCGATCTGGAAGCTCTTCGACGGGTTCATCGGGGTGGTCCAGGCGTTCATCTTCGCCTTGCTCACGATCCTCTACTGGCAGTTCAGCGTGGAGACGCACTAGCGGTATCGAGCGCACAGCCCCGGGCCGGCGGCCAGCCGTGCCACCAACCACCAGCGGCGCGTCGGGATGGACCGGCGAGCCGAGCACGAGACAGGAGACCAACCCAACCATGGCCGTCAACTACACCCATGCGATCGAGCTTGCCGGCGCCTTCGCCGGCGGCGGGCTCGCCCTGGGCGGGGGCGCCATCGGCGCGGCCGTCGGCGACGGGCTCGCCGGCAGCTCGACGATCGCCGGCATCGCCCGCCAGCCCGAGGTGCAGGGCCGGCTCTACACGACGATGTTCCTCATCATCGGTCTGGTCGAGGGCATGTACTTCATCAACCTCGCCTTCATGGCGCTGTTCGTGTTCGTCCTCGCCTGAGGCAGGAAGCCGCGATGCTCCTCGCCGCCACCAAGAACTTCCTCGTCCCCAACCTCACGTTCGTCTTCGAGCTGGTCGCCTTCCTGCTCGTCCTGGCGGTGCTGGCCAAGTACGTGATGCCGCCCCTCCAGCGGGCCCTCGACGAGCGTCAGGCCAACATCCGGCGGGGCATCGAGGACGCCGAGGCGGCCAGGCAACGCGCCACCCAGGCCGAGGCGGACTACAACGCCACCATGGAGCGGGCCCGCACCGAGGCCCGGTCGATGGTGGACGAGGCCAACCGGATCGGCGAGCAGATGCGGGAGGAGGCGCGCAAGCGAGGCGAGCAGGAGGCCGAGCGCATCGTTGCCGGCGCCCGCGCCGAGATCCAGGCGGAGGCACGTCGCGCCACCGAGGAGCTGCGCCGCGAGATCAGCGGCCTGGTGGTCGCCGTCGTCGAGCGTGTCGTCGGTGCTGGCCTCGACGCCGACGGTCACCGGGCCCTCATCGACCGCACGATCGCCGAGGTCGAGGCGGAGGCGGAGGCGGCCACCACCAGGGTCGGGCGATGATGCGCGAGCGGATCCGGGGTTACACCGATGCAGTGCTGGAGGAGGCATCCGCCTCCGGGCGGCTCTCCGACGTGGCTGGCGGCGTGGCCACCGTGCGCGACCTCGTCGCCGGTTGGGAGGAGCTCGCCGAGGTGCTCGCCGACGCCGGCGTGGCCTCCCACGGGCGCCGCGGCGTCATGTCCGACCTCGTCGGCGGGAGGATCGCCGACGATGCCCTGCGACTCGTGCTCTACCCGATCGACGCCGACCGGCCCACCGACTACGCCGAGAACCTGGCGTGGATGGCCACCCGGGCCGCTGCCGCCCGCGACAGGCTCCGGCAGGTCGGTCCCACCACGCTGGGCAGGCACGCCGCCCTCGAGCGGTCCGACGGGTACACAGCCGCTGTGCTCGAGGCCGTGCGCGGCGAGGCGGCCCTCTCCGACCTCGAGGACGAGCTGTTCCGCTTCGAGCGGGCGATCGACGCCTCCCCCCAACTGGCCGACGCCCTCTCCGACCGGGACCTGCCAGCCCAGGTCCGCGGCGGGGTCGTACACGACCTGCTCGATGGAAGGGCGAGTGCCGAGGCCCTCCGCCTGGCCGTCTACCTCACCCGCATCGGCCGGCCACGCGACTACGTCGAGCTCTTGCAGGCGCTGGTCACCCGCATCGGCGAGGAGGCTCGCCGGCGCGTCGCGGTGGTGCGGGCCGCAATCGCGCTCACCCCGGAGCAGGAGGAGCGGCTCTCTGCCGCCCTCTCCCGTATGGTGGGACAGCAGGTGGACGTGCGCACGACTGTCGACCGCGGCGTGCTCGGCGGTTTCGTGGCCACCATCGGCGACACCGTGGTCGACGCCAGCGTCCGTAGCCGCCTCGACTCCCTCCGGGAGCGGTTGGCGCTCCCCGACGCTTCCCCCACCCCTCGAGGAGGCAACTGATGGCCGAGCTCACGATCAATGCCCAGGACATCGCCGAAGCGTTGCGCCGCAACATCGCCGGCTACCGCCCGGACGTGTCCCGGCAGAGCGTCGGGCGGATCATCACCGTCGGTGACGGCATCGCCCGCATCTCCGGGTTGCCCGACGCCGCCGTCAACGAGCTGCTGGAGTTCGAGAACGGCGAGGTGGGCCTGGCGCTCAACCTCGACGAGGAGTCGATCGGCGCGGTCGTCCTCGGCGACGTCGAGCAGATCGAGGAGGGGCAGGCCGTCCGGGCCACGGGCCGCATCCTCTCGGTGCCCGTCGGTGACGCCCTCCTCGGGCGCGTCGTCAACCCGCTCGGTGAGCCCATCGACGGCAAGGGGCCGGTCGAGGCGACCGAGCAGCGCCGCCTGGAGGTGCAGGCACCGGGGATCACCGCCCGCCGGCCGGTGAGCGAGCCGCTCCAGACCGGCATCAAGGCCATCGACGCCATGACCCCGATCGGGCGGGGCCAGCGGGAGTTGCTCATCGGCGACCGCAAGACCGGCAAGACGACGGTAGCGGTCGATACGATCATCAACCAGCGCGGCCAGGGCGTGAAGTGCATCTACGTCGCCATCGGCCAGAAGGGCTCGACCGTCGCACAGACCGTCGACGTCCTGCGCGAGCACGGCGCCCTCGAGTACACCGTCGTGGTCAGCGCCCCGGCGTCGGAGCCGGCACCGTTCAAGTACCTCGCGCCGTACGCCGGCTGCGCCATGGGCCAGCACTGGATGGACAGGGGCGACGCCGCCCTCATCGTCTACGACGACCTCTCCAAGCAGGCCGAGGCCTACCGCCAGCTCTCCCTGCTGCTGCGCCGCCCGCCGGGGCGGGAGGCCTACCCCGGCGATGTCTTCTACCTTCACAGCCGCCTGCTCGAGCGGGCCGCCAAGCTGTCGGACGAGCGCGGGGGCGGGTCGCTCACCGCGCTGCCGATCATCGAGACCAAGGCCGGGGACATCTCCGCCTACATCCCGACCAACGTCATCTCCATCACTGACGGCCAGGTGTTCCTCGAGTCCGACCTGTTCTACGCTGGCATCCGGCCGGCGGTCAACGTGGGCGACTCGGTGTCCCGGGTCGGCGGCGCCGCCCAGATCAAGGCCATGAAGTCGGTGGCGGGCACCTTGAAGCTGGACCTCGCCCAGTTCCGCGACCTCGAGAGCTTCGCCACGTTCGGCTCCGAGCTCGACCGCGTGTCCCAGGCGCAGCTCGACCGCGGCTACCGCCTGACGGAGCTGTTGAAGCAGTCCCAGAACGCGCCGGTGCCAGTCGAGGAGCAGGTCGTGGTGATCTACGCCGGCACCCACGGGTTCCTCGACGACGTGGCCGTCCCCGACGTTCGGCGCTTCGAGCAGGAGCTGCTCAGCTACCTGAAGGCCGAGCACCCCGAGCTGCTCGAGACCATCCGGACCACCAAGGCCCTCCCCGGCACCGACGCCCTCGACGGGGCGATGACGACGTTCAAGGGCGTGTTCGCTGGGGGCGGCTCCGCTGGGGGCGGCTCGGCTGGGGGCGGCTCGGCTGGGGGCGCCGCTCCCGTCCCTGCTGCCGCTGCGCCACGGGATGCGCCGCGGGATGCGCCGCCGGATGCGCCGGCCGAGCAGGCGGGGTAGCGGGTGGCGGGCGGCCAGGAGCGGATCCTGCGGCGGCGGATCCGCAGCGTCCAGTCGACCAAGAAGATCACCCGCGCCATGGAGCTCATCGCCGCTTCCCGGATCGTGCGGGCGCAACAGGCGATCGCCGCGGCACGGCCGTACGTCGAGAAGATGGCCGAGGTCGTCGGTCGCCTGGCCGGCACGCCCGACGGGAGCCAGCACCCGCTGTTTCGCCAGCCCCAACAGACTCGCCGGGCGGCTGTCATCGTCATCGCCGGCGACCGTGGATTGTCCGGCGCCTACAACTCCTCCGTGCTGCGCGCCGCCGAACGGCGCATCCAGGAGCTCGAGGCCATCGGCACCGACGTGGCGCTCGTCGCCGTCGGTCGCAAGGCATCGAGCCACTTCCGGTACCGGGGACGCCAACCGGCGTCGGCGTTCACAGGGATCGCGGACCGACCCGGGCCCGACGACGCCAAGGCGGTCGCCGATGCCGTCATGGGCCCTTACGCCGCCGGTGAGCTCGACCGCATCGACGTCGTCTACACCCACTTCGAGTCCGCCGGCCGCCAGACGGTCACCCGCCGGACGCTCGTGCCGATCGAGGCGCGCCGGTCCGGGGCAGGCGCCGGCCGGGACGCCTCGACCGGCCGGGACGCCTCGGCCGGCCGGCCGGCCGAGCGCTTCGTCGACTACGAGTACGAACCCGCTCCGGCCGAGCTCGTCGACCTTCTGCTGCCAGGCTGGCTGCAAGGAGAGGTCCTCGCCGCCCTGCTGTCGGCGTCGGCGTCGGAGTACGTCGCCCGCCAGCGGGCGATGAAGGCCGCGACCGACAACGCCGACGACCTGATCACCACGCTGACGCGGGTCATGAACCGGGCCCGCCAGGACGCCATAACGACCGAGATCATGGAGATCGTCGGCGGGGCCGAGGCGCTGCGTGCCGGCAGCGACGACTCCGGCACGTTCATCGAGACATACGAGGACCCGGATGCGGCCTAGCGCAGCGCCGGCCACGCCCCAGAGGAGCGACCCATGACGACAGTCGTCGAAGAGCACAGCAGCCCCGTACCCGAACTGGCGGACGGGCGGGTGGTGGCGATCGCCGGCCCGGTCGTCGACGTCGAGTTCCCTCCCGGCGACCTGCCGGAGATCAACCACGCCGTCGAGATGGACATCGAAGTGGACGGGACGACCATGACGATCGCCGCCGAGGTCGCCCAGCAGATAGGCGAGGGTCGCGTGCGCTGCGTGTGCCTGCAGCAGACGGACGGGCTGCGGCGCGGCACCACCGTGCGCAACACCGGTCGGGGCATCACCGTCCCCGTCGGCAACGGCGTCCTCGGCCATGTCTTCAACGTCACCGGCCGGTCGCTCGACACCGACCACGTCGGGGACATCGAGGACCGCTGGGAGATCCACCGGCCGCCCCCCGCCTTCGAGAACCTCGAGCCCCGCTCGCAGATGTTCGAGACCGGCATCAAGGTCGTCGACCTCCTCGAGCCGTACGTGGAGGGAGGCAAGATCGGCCTCTTCGGCGGTGCCGGCGTCGGCAAGACGGTCATCATCCTCGAGCTCATCAACCGGGTCGCCCAGCAACACGGCGGCGTGTCCGTCTTCGCCGGCGTCGGGGAGCGCACCCGGGAGGGCACCGACCTCTGGCTGGAGATGCAGGAGTCCGGCGTCATCGAGAAGGCAGCCCTCGTCTACGGGCAGATGGACGAGCCGCCGGGCGTGCGCCTTCGGGTCGCCCTCTCCGCGCTCACGATGGCCGAGTACTTCCGGGACGTGAAGGACCAGGACGTGCTGCTGTTCGTCGACAACATCTTCCGCTTCGTGCAGGCCGGCTCCGAGGTCTCGACGCTGCTCGGGCGAATGCCGTCGGCGGTGGGCTACCAGCCCACCCTCGCCGACGAGATGGGCGAGCTGCAGGAGCGGATCACCTCCACCAAGGGGAGGTCCATCACGTCGGTCCAGGCCGTCTACGTGCCCGCCGACGACTACACCGATCCCGCCCCGTTCACCACCTTCACCCACCTGGACGCCACCACCGAGCTGTCTCGCCAGATCGCCGCGCTCGGCATCTACCCGGCGGTGGACCCACTGGCCTCCACCTCCAACATCCTCACCCCGGATGTCGTCGGCGAGCGGCACTACCGGGTCGCCCGGCGCGTACAGGAAGTCCTGCAGCGCAACCGTGAGCTGCAGGACATCATCGCCATCCTCGGCCTCGACGAGCTGTCCGAGGAGGACCGGATCGCGGTCGCCCGGGCCCGCAAGATCCAGCGGTTCCTGTCCCAGCCGTTCTTCGTGGCCAAGGTGTTCACCGGCATCGAGGGTGAGTACGTGCCCATCTCGGAGACGGTGGAGAGCTTCGAGGCGCTCGTAGACGGGGACCTCGACAACGTGCCTGAGCAGGCGTTCCTCAACGTCGGCGGCGTCGACCAGGTCCTGGCGAAGGCCCGCCAGCTCGAGAAGGAGAGCTAGCCGATGGCGGCCACCCACGTGGAGGTGGTGAGCCCGTCGCGTGTCGTATACCGCGGTGAGGCCGAGATGGTCGTCACCCGTACCCTGGACGGCGACATCGCCTTCCTCGCCGACCACGTGCCGCTCCTCGGCGCGCTCGACACCTGCCTCACCCGAGTCGTGGCCGAGGACGGCAGCGAGGTTCGCATCGCCCTCGGTGGCGGGTTCGTCGAGGTCCGCGACAACCAGGTCACCATCCTCGCAGCCGACGCCGCCCTCGGCTCGGAGATCGACGTCGACGCCGCCCGGGCGGAGCTGCGCGAGGCCGAGCAACGCCAACGCGACGACGCCGGCGACGCGTCTGCCGGCGACGCGTCCGCCGGCGCGACTGCCGGCGCGGCGGTGCTCCGAGCACGGGTCCGCCTCGAGGCGGCCGGCGCCGCACCCGCCGACGGCGGGGGCTAGCGCCCGTTGGCACGCCGTCGGGTCGGGGTGGCGCCGCTGCTCGACCCGCCGGTCGCTGGTCGGGCCGCTCAACCTGCGCGCCGGGGACCTGTCCCCGGCCCTTGCCCGCTTGCGGGCCGCTGCAGCCGCCCCACCCGCCCTTCGGTCGCATCACGGTGCCTTGGCTCCGGTGCGGTCCGGTTCCGTTGGGTCCGGTCCGGTTCCGCTGGGTCCGGTCCGGTTGCCGGTGCCCCCGGCTGCCACTCACAGCGGTCGGTCCGGGGGCGGAGGTGTGAACTCTGGAGACTTGT
Source organism: Acidimicrobiaceae bacterium (assembly GCA_027320105.1). Lineage (GTDB taxonomy): Bacteria > Actinomycetota > Acidimicrobiia > Acidimicrobiales > Palsa-688 > JAKAQB01. Next base: position 101,300 of record DAHVMA010000064.1, read on the forward strand.
TGTCGTCCAGCGACAACGCGCTTCCAAAGTTTGCCGGTAGGGGCCGTCGGCCACCGCGAAGCGTGGCTGCATGGAGACCGTAGGGTTTCCGTCCGCCCGTGCGTTCCACCCGTGCGGTCGGGTCCTCGCCTGTCCCCCGTCCCCGCTCACCGCCGCCGCCGCCAGCTGCCCGCCACCTGCCCGCTGGTGTGCCGGGCCGGTCGGACGGGCGGGGAGGGGGGTGCGCTGCGACCTGTCAGGCTGGCCGCGATGGCCTCAGGCGATCGTCGGCGCGTATGCCGCGAGCTTCTTCAGGCGGTGGCGGGCCTCGATCCGTCGAACCGTGCCCGACCGTGAGCGCATCACCAACGATTCGGTCGCCGCTCCCTGCCCGTCGAAGCGCACCCCACGCAGCAGCTCCCCGTCGGTGATCCCCGTCGCCGCGAAGAAGCAGTTGTCGCCCTGCACCAGGTCGTCGGTGGTGAGCACCCGGTCCAGGTCGTAGCCGCGGGCCAGCGCCGCCTCCCGCTCGTCGTCGTTTCGTGGCCACAGCCGGCCTTGCATCTCGCCACCCATGCACTTCAAGGCGGCGGCGGCGATCACGCCTTCCGGTGTCCCGCCGATGCCGAGGAGGATGTCGGTGCCGGAGCCCGGCCATGCCGTGGCGATGGCCCCTGCCACGTCGCCGTCCTGGATCAGGCGGACGCGTGCCCCCGCCGCCCGCACCTGCTGGATGAGCTCGACGTGGCGTGGCCGGTCGAGGACGACGGCGGTCACGTCCCTCGGCGAGCAGGACTTCGCCTCGGCCACGGCCCGGATGTTGTCGGCGGCAGAGCGGCGGAGGTCGATTACGCCGGCGGCATCGGGGCCTACGGCCACCTTCTCCATGTACACGCACGGACCGGGGTCGAACATCGTGCCCCGCTGGGACACGGCGATGACCGCGAGGGCGCCCCCGCGCCCCATCGCCGTCGGCGTCGTGCCGTCGATGGGGTCGACGGCGACGTCGACCCTCGGGCTGGACCCGTCGCCGACGTGCTCGCCGTTGTACAGCATCGGGGCGTCGTCCTTCTCCCCCTCACCGATGACGACCACCCCGTCCATGGCCACCGATCCGAGCACCACCCGCATGGCGTCCACCGCGGCAGCATCCGCCCCTTCCTTGTCGCCCCGGCCCATCCACCGGCCGGCTGCCATGGCCGCCGCCTCCGTGACCCGGACGAGCTCGAGCGCCAGGTTGCGGTCGGGTGCGGTTTCGGGCGGCGACGACGGCATGCGCCGGACCCTACCCCGGTCGAGGGTGGGAGGTCCTGCCCATCGGGCCCGGACCACCTGATCGCCCGAGGCCCCGATAGATTGGGCTGCCGTGGTCGCAACCGCACCCGATGCCGCGCGCGCTCCGACCCTCGGCCAGGAGGTGCGCCGGGCGTGGTCCGACGGGACGAGGCCTGGCCATCGCGCCCTCACCGCCCTCGGCGTGGCCGTGGTCGCCGCCGGGGTCTTCTTGCGCTTCTACACGCCGAGCGCGCTCTGGCTCGACGAGTCCATCAGCGTCAACATTGCCAAGCTGCCCCTGAGCCAGCTGCACGCCGCTCTCCGCCAGGACGGAGCGCCGCCGCTCTACTACGCCCTGCTGCACTTCTGGATGCTGGCGTTCGGGCGCAGCGACGTCGCCGTCCGGGCACTCGGGGGGGTGGCGTCGGTTGTCGCCCTGCCGTTGTTCTGGGCGGCGGGGCGCCGCCTCGGTGGCACGCGGGTTGCCTGGATCACGTTCTTCCTGGCGGTGACGTCGCCGTTCGCGATCTTCTACGCGACCGACACCCGGATGTACTCGTTCATGATCCTCTGGTGCGTGCTCGGGTTCCTGGCTGTCGCCCGTGCGTTGGAGTGGCCCAGCGTCGGGCGGCTCGTGGCTCTGGGGCTGTTGACGGCCGCAACCCTGTACACGCACTACTGGGCCTTGTACCTGGTCACGATGACGGGCTTGTGGTTGCTCTACCAGCTGTGGCGGCACCGCCAGGGCCTGCCGGCACGGGGTGACGCCCGGTCGGTCGCACGAGCATTCCTGACCATTCTCGCCGGCAGCCTCCTGTTCATCCCCTGGGTGCCCACCTTCCTCTTCCAGGCCGCTCACACCGGAACCCCGTGGGCACGACCCGCCAGCCCCGCCGACCTGATCCAGGTGTTCGACTACTTCGCCGGCTGGGGCCCTTGGGCGATACTGCTGGCGTTCGCCTACTTCGGTCTGGTGGTGCTCGGAGTGTTCGGGCGCCGGCCGACGGCGAGCGAAGTCGCTACCGTGCCGGACTCGGAGCGGCTCACCGACGGGTCGCTCGATGCCGACCTGGAACGCCTTGACCAGGCCCCGGTGCCGGTGCGGCTCCGCGTCCGGCGCACGGCCGACCGGATCGTCGGCTTTGCCGGTTTCGGGCCCGGCGGCGCCGGTGCCGCGGCGCGTCATCAGGGGCCGGGCCACGGCGTCACCCTCGTCCTCCAGCCCAACCGGCGGACCCTTCCCGTCTTCGCCGTCATGCTCGGCACGCTGTGCCTCGCCCTCGTCGGCGGCATGATCGACAACGCTGCGTTCGTCGCCCGCTACGCCGCCACCGTGCTGCCGCTCTTCCTGCTGGTCGCCGCCATGGGCATCGATGTCCTGACCCGCCGGCGCCTCGTGACGGGGACGCTGGCGGTGGTCTGCGTCGCCGGTCTGCTCACCGGGTTAGGGAACAATGGCCTGCAGCGCACCCAGGCCGTCCAGATCGCCCAGGTGCTCAACGCCGAGGCGCAACCCGGCGACCTCGTGGTCTACTGCCCTGACCAGCTGGGGCCGGCGGTGAGCCGCCTCGTCGCTGTCCCCGGCTTGCAGCAGCTGACATTCCCACGCGCCATCGGCCCACAGCGCGTCGATTGGATCAACTACCGCCAGGTGATCCAGCACACCAACGTCCAGGCTTTCGCCCAGGACATGCTGTCCCAGCTCCAGCCGGGCCACACGCTCTGGTTGGTGTGGCGCAACGGCTACTCGCCCTTCGGCGGGGATTGCGGCCAGCTCGCCAGCTGGCTTTCCCTCCTCCAGGGTCAGGGTACGACCCTCGTGGGGGCCGACCCCTCCTACCTGTACGAATACGAGAACCTGGTGAGGTACCCCGTCGGCTGACTACCCCATGTCGCCGGCCCCCGACCCGCCCGCCGGCCGGTGAGCGCTCCGATGCGCCGCCAAGGTCCGTGCCCGAGGAGAGCCACGTGAGTCAACAGCCCATCGAGTACCCCTCGGCGCCCGATGCCGCTGACCCCACCGACGCCGCCCGCGACGTCGTGATCATCGGAGCCGGGCCCGCCGGACTGACCGCTGCGTACGAGCTCACCCGGCGGAACCGTCGCCCGGTCGTGCTCGAGGCCGACTCGGTCGTGGGTGGCATCAGCCGCACGGTGGAGCGCGACGGGTGGCGATTCGACATCGGCGGCCACCGCTTCTTCACGAAGGTGCCCCCGGTGGAGGCGTTCTGGCACGAGATCCTTCCCGACGAGGACTTCATGCTCCGCCCCCGCAAGAGCCGCATCTTCTACCAGGGGAAGTTCTACGACTACCCCCTACGGGCTATGAACGCCCTGACGAACCTGGGTGTCCAGGAGGCGCTGCGGTGCGTGCTGTCCTACTTGTGGGTGCGGGTGCGCCCGCCGACGGACCAGAGCAACTTCGAGGGATGGGTTGCATCCCGCTTCGGCTGGCGGCTGTACCGCCACTTCTTCAAGACCTACACCGAGAAGGTCTGGGGTCATCCCGGCTCGGAGATGGGCGCGGACTGGGCGGCGCAGCGCATCAAGAACCTGTCCCTCCCGTCCGCCATCGTCAACGCCTTGATGCCGAAGCGCAATCAGAGGGACATCACCTCGCTCATCGAGGAGTTCGAGTACCCGAAGCTCGGCCCCGGGATGATGTGGGAGCGCTGCGCCGAGAAGGTGGAGGCAGCCGGCAGCAAGGTCGAGATGCGCAGCCGGGTGACCCGGATCCGGTGGGGTCCAGGAGGCGCCACCTCAGTTGTAGCCACGTCCGCCGACGGAGGCCAGACCGATCACCGCTGCACGGCTGTCATCTCCTCCATGCCACTGTCCGAGCTCGTCCGGGTGATGGATCCGCCGGCCCCGTCGGAGGTCCGTTCGGCCGCTGACGACCTCGTGTACCGGGACTTCCTGACCGTGGCGCTGGTCGTCCCCGCGAGCCGCGTCCCGTGGGACGACAATTGGATCTACATCCACGACCCGGGTGTCCGTACCATGCGCATCCAGAACTTCGGGTCTTGGTCGCCGTACCTCGTGAAGGACGGACGCAACGTGCTCGGACTCGAGTACACCGTCGACGAGGGCGATGCCGCCTGGACGGCACCAGACGACCGGCTCGTCGAGCAAGCCAGACAGGAGCTCGGCAAGCTGGGCCTCGTCGAGCCGTCGGCGGTCGAAGCCGGCTACGTCGTGCGGATGCCCAAGGCGTACCCCTACTACGACGCCGATTACCATCGCAACGTCGACACCATCCGCGCGTGGCTCGAGGCGGAGGTACCCAATGTCCACCCGGTCGGGCGCAACGGGATGCACCGGTACAACAACGCAGACCACTCCATGTACACGGCCATGCTGACCGTCGAGAACCTGTTCGGCGCCCGCCACGACGTGTGGTCCGTCAACGTGGAGGACGAGTACCACGAGACGCTGAGCACAGGGCGGGGGGGGACCGGCAGGGATGCACCCGTCCTGCCCAAGCGGCGGTGACGACCCGGGTCTGGTTCTGCCGCACCTGCGGGTACGAGGTGCCCTCCCGCGGGCGCTGCCACGCGTGCGGCAACCGGCTCGAACGCTCCCCCCTCCCTGAGCTGACCCCGGCAGGTGACGAGGAGGACGAGGTCGGCTACAACCTCGACGGTTGGAGCGGCCCAGCCCGGGCTCGTCTGATCGTCGCCCTCATCGAGGCGGGCATCGAGCACCGCTTCGAGGAGGAGGAGCTCGTCGTCGCCGTCGACGACGAGGAACGCACCGACGACATCGTCGCGGCGATCGTCGCCGGTGGACCCGACGACGAGCTGCCCGACGACGAGCTGCCCGGCGGCGCCTTGTTCGGCCGCACTTTGCTCGACGGCGACATCGCCGAGCCGGTAGCGGACGACGCGCTCGTCACCGGGGTGGAGCTCCTGCGGAGCGCTGCCTACCGGCTCCGAGAGGACCCGACGGACATGCAGGCGGACGGTGACGTGGCCCAGGCGTCGGCGGTGGTCTTCGCCGCCGACGACTTCTACGCCACCGACCGAGAGACGTGGGCGGCCGTCGGGCGTGTCACCCGCCGCCTGCTTGCCGCGCTGGGGGCGGAGGAGGCCCTGGAGGAGGAGATACGCGTCCAGGGGGCGATCCTCGCCAAGCTCCTCGACCCGGTCTCCTCCCCGGTACCGGCGGCGGACGTCTCGTCGCCGACCGACTGGGCTCCCGAGGAGGAAGCGGTGTACGAGCTCCCCGAGTGGATGCCCGAGCAGCGGGCTCAGCTGAGCGTGCTGCTCGACGAGCCGGGCATCCCTCACCGCTGGCAGGAGGGCGACCTGGTCGTTCCGTCCGCTCGGGAGGCCGACGTCGAGGCGCTCTTCGACCGGGTGGAGGCTGCCTCGAAGGGCGATGACGATGACGAGGCCCGCTACCGGGCTCTCGAGGAGCTGTTTGCTGCCGCCGACCGCTTCGTCAACGACCCGGCGAACAAGACACGGGCAGCGGAGGTCATCCGGGCGGTCTCGGATGCGGACGGCCCCACGCCGGTCGGACTGGACGACGCCCAGTGGTGGACGATCCGCACCCGGGCGCGGACGCTGGCCGATGCGCTCGAGCACGGCGGCAGCCGGGAGGTGGCGTTCGGCGAGGCCACGACCCTCCGCGACCTGCTACGGGCGCTGGTCTGATCGCCACCGCAGCCCTCCTTGCGCCGGGCGCCGGCGCAGACCGCGACCACCCCGCGCTGGTCGCCGTCGACGAGGCGCTGACAACCGCCGGCGTCATGGTGCGGCGCATGGACTTCCCGTACCGGATCGCCGGTCGCCGTGCACCGGACGGCATGCCCGCGCTCGTGGAGGCCGTGGCCGCTGAGGCCGCCAGCTCCAACGCCGAGCGGCTCGTGGTCGGCGGCCGCTCGATGGGAGGGCGGGTGTGCTCGGTCGCCGTCGCCGAGGGCGCCGTTGAGGCGGCCGGGCTGGTGCTCATCAGCTACCCGCTGCACCCGCCCGGGCACCCCGATCGCCGCCGGGACGCCCACCTCCCGGACCTGCACGTGCCGTGCCTGTTCGTCTCCGGGACCCGCGACGCCTTCGGTACCGTCGACGAGCTCGAGGCGGCGGTGGCGATGATCCCCGGCCCGGTGACGTTCCACTGGATCGAGGGCGGCGACCACGGGCTGCGCCGGCGCGACGGCGAGGTCGCTGGCATCGTCGCCGAGTGGGTGGCCGGTCTCTGACGTCGGTCGCAGTAGCAACGCTCGCCTTGGTGGGCGTCGGCCCAGCCCCGCCCTCGGCGCACTGGTCCTCCCCGGAGAAGCGCCCCCAGGCGGATTGACGCGTCATTCCCAGGGCCTCGCCGATGCGGGCCCAGCTCACGCCGCGTTCTTGTAGCACGGCGACGCGGTGTCTCACAGCCCGGTCGACGTTCTGGGGCGCATGGGCCTGGACCATCTCTCGGAGGAGATCGTCGTCCGACAACCCGACCCAGGCCTTCACGCTCGGTGGAGCCCCATCGACCCGGCTGCTCTCCCCACCCGTCTCCTCGGTGACGATCTGGTGGCAGAGCCCGACGCGCTCGTCGCAGATGAAGACACCCGGACCGGCGATCAGCTTGGCGACGTCCTGCTGGCTCTCGCCGCCGCCGGGATCCGGCACCTACTGCGCCGGATCGGGCGGCCCGTCCGACACCGGGGCATCCGCCGGGTTGAGCTCCTCCAGTGGGCGACGGGCCGTCTCGGGGTAGGCGAGCAGTACGAGGGCGACGAGCAGCACCGGTCCGACGGCGACCACCGACAGCGCCGGGCCGAGCGTGCCGAGACCCGCGCCGAGGGCTCCGGTCACTGCTAGCCCGGCGAGGCCGCCGCCGGCGGCAACGACGTTCAGGATGCCACCGGCCCGTCCACGCAGAGTGGTGGGGAACAGCTCGGCCCCGTAGACCCCCAGCACCGGCGCGACGGCGTAGCCGAGCACGCTCGACGCGGTCATCCACAGGTAGAGAGCAACGCCGTGACCGAAGTACTCGAGGAGGGTGAAGCCTGTGCCCGCCACGACGGCAAGGGCGAGGACGGGACGTCGTCCCCGGGTGTCGGCCAAGCGACCCCCCGCCAGGGTACCGAGCCCGCCGACGGTGCCCACGACCTGTTCGGCGATGCTGATGTGCACCGGGGACCAGTGCCGCTGGACCCGCAAGTACTGGTTCTGGAACTGAGCCGAGGGGAGGCTGAACACGGCGAACAGGAGCGCCCCTGCACCGAGCACTGCCAGCCGCCGGCGCTGGGTGGGAGTCCACGACACCCGCAGTGCATGACCGGCAGGTGCCATCTCCCGCGTCCACCGCCCGCTCTCCGGCACGTGCTCGGCGAGGAGGAGGCACGCCGGCACCCCGAGGGCGGCGATGGCGTAGGTCCACCTCCAGCCCCCCGGCCCGAGTCCAGCCAGAGGCAGCGCCAGGAGGGTGATGCCGCCGCCCAGCCCGTAGCTCATGGTGACCAGGGCCAGCGCCCACGCCCGGGCTCCGGCAGGCATGATCTCGACGACGAGGATTCCGACGAGCACGTACTGGGTGGTGAGCAGGGCGAGGGCGGCCACCTGGGTGAGCGCCACCGCCGACAGGGAGGGAGCAAGGGCACCGAGAGCGCTCACGGCGGCGCCTGCGACCGTGGCCGTGATCGCCCCGCGCCGCCGCCCCCGCCGGTCGGCGAACACGAGCAGTCCGACGGCCAGGAGGGCGCCGGCCTGCACGCCGGCGAGGGCGTAGCCCTGGCCGGCGTCACCGACGTGGTACTGCCGACCGACATAGGTGACGGTCGCGGGCAGCAGGCCGTTGAGGTAGCCGGCCAGGACCGCCAGCCCACACAAGCCGCTCAGGCCGGCCGCTTCGGCGTGGTCCAGGAGCGCCGGAGGTGCCCACCACGGCGCCGGCCTCCCTCTGCGCAGGCTGCCCAGGTGTGCGCGCAGCGGGAGGGCGAAGAGCCAGGAGACGTACGGGATGCCCACCCGGAACCGTACTTCCTGGGTGACGGTGCCACCGGAGGTCCGGACAACCCGCTCGTAGGAGGCCACGGGACCGGCGGCCAGGCCGAAGCGCCACTCGTCGAGGCTCACCTGCACGCCGGCGCACTCGCGCACGATCCCGTCCCGGGGCTGCAGGAGCGAGGACAGCTCAGCAGGCGTAGCCGGGGTGCAAACCGCCCGTCTCAGCGAAGGACCCCCCGATAGCGGCCCGCCCAGCGGCGTTCCGGGCGCCTCCGCCGTAGCTCGGTGCATACGAGCTCGATCTGGGGGGTCTGTGCACCGAGGTTCACCCAACGCACCCAGGTCCACGCAAGGCCGACCCCGACCCCGACCCCGACCCCGA
>DAHVMA010000096.1:0-6202 GCA_027320105.1 Acidimicrobiaceae bacterium
GATGATCCCCGTCACCAGCTCCAGGGAGCAGATGGCCGACAGGTATCCGAACAGCACCAGCGGTTCGTGGAACGTGGTGTGGATGTCATACGGGCCGCTCCAACCCTCATGGACGGAGGGGTCCGCCCCCAGAACGTGGTCATAGGCGAGCAGGTGCTGGAACCCCAGCCGCTCCACCCCGGTGGCATAGGCCCAGATGTCCTCCGCCCGTGAGCCGATCTCAGTCTGTGGAAAGACCACGCCTACCCTCACGCCATTCTGTCTACCACACCGGCCCCCCGGCGTGCCGGCGCTGGGCCCGGCTAGACTCCCGCAGAGTGCCCGCCAGCCAAGGGGAGAGATGTGGTGCGTGGTTTCAAGAGCTTCCTGCTCCGCGGCAACTTGGTCGACCTGGCCATCGGCTTCGTTATCGGCGCGGCCTTTACCGCCCTCATCCAAGCCTTGGTGAAGGGATTGATCACTCCCTTGCTGGCCGCCCTCGCCGGCCAGCCCAACTTTTCGGCGCTCTACTTCACCCTTAACCACTCCCGATTCCTCTACGGGAGCGTGGTCAACGCCCTGCTCAGCTTCGTCCTGGTGGCGGCGGTTCTGTACTTTCTGGTGGTGCTGCCGTTCGAGTCGCTCCTGGCTCGGCTCCGCCCGGCGTCCGTGGCCCCCACCAAGACCTGCCCGGAGTGCCTCAGCGCGATTCCCCTGGAAGCTCGGCGCTGCGCCTATTGCACCAGCACACAGGCCAGCCCTGCCTGACAACGGTACATGGTGCCGGCGCAGGCTTCAATCGAAGTTTGATCGCGGCCCGCGGCCAGCTACTCCTGCACGCGCCCGCTGCACGGCGGGCGGGGCCACCGACGACCAAGGGGATGCGATGGGCGGAGGGCTCCGGCGCCGGTGCTGCGGCGCCTGGAGTGGGCTCACTCCCGGCCTGACTGGGTGCAGGCCGCCACCGCCCCGCGGTCCTCGCAGCGATCGACCCCAGGGTGGAATGGGCCTCAGGCCTCCCCTCGGGCAACCCAGGCGCCAGGTCGCCCGACCGGTTCGATTGTGCGGCTGACGATCCACGCGTGCTTTCCGACCTGCCGGATGCGAGCGAACTCAAACTCCTCAAAAAGCTCGACGGTCCCGCTGAACAGAAAGCGCCCCTGGGCCTCCCGGCCCGCGGTCGTCTCGGAGATGGCCTCGACGAGCCCGCCTCCTGCAGCCGCGATCTCGGCGAGCGCGCCCTCGAGGGCGGCCCGCGCGACGCCCCGTCCACGGTGGCGCTTGTCCACGAAGATGCAGGTGATACGCCAGGATGCCGACGGTGGCGGGTCCTTTCGGTACTCGCGGCCGTGCTTCAGGTCGAGCTCGCCGGGCGTCCCGTACTGGCACCAGCTCTGGGCGGCCCCGTCGCGGTCGAACACGAGGGCGGCACGTGCGCGGCCCGACCGGACGAGCTCCTCCTTCAGCGTCCGCGGGTCGCTCACGCCGCGCTGGTGCTCGACGTGGTAGGGGATACACCAGCACCCGCCGTAGATCCCGTTGTTCCGCTCGACGAGGTCGGCGAACGCGTCCCAGGTGGCTCCCTCGAGCCGACCGACTGTGTGAGGCGGCCGGCTGAGGAGCCCACGTGCCCTCGGATCAGGCACCGGAGTCGCCTCGGGCAGGCGGGGACCGGTCGTCGAGCGGCGCCGGCCGCCAGTCGGCCGGGGGGTCCTCGCCGGCGCGGCCGTCGACCGCCTCCCTCAACAGGTCGGCGTGGCCCGTGTGGCGTCCGTACTCCTCGAGGAGATCGCACAGGAGCCGGCGCAGGTTCGCATGGCTGTTGCCGATGCCCATGTGGACCGGCTGGTCGAGACCGCCCCGCCTGAGCGCCTCCTCGAGCCGCACCCGCGAGCGCCCGACGGCGCCGAGCCACAGCCCGTAGAGATCACGAGGGCTGTCCTCGACAGCCGAGGTGAACTCCCAGTCGCCGTCGTCGCCGTCCCAGCCGAGCGTCTCCCACGGCTCCCCGATCGGTGCCCCGGTCAGCTTGGTGGTGAAGACGTAGTCCTCGACCAGAGCCAGGTGCTTCACAAGACCCCCGAGGGTGAGCGCCGACGTCTCCATCCTCTTGCGCAGGTCGAACGCTTCGAGTCCCTCGGTCTTCCACTGGAACGTCGTCCTCTGACGCTCGATCGCGCCGATCAGCTGCTCCACCTCGCTGCCTGCGATCGGAGGCTCCCAGGGCGGAGGCTGCCAGAGGTCCTCCCCGCCGCTCATGGCGCCACGAGCCCGTGAAGAAGCCCGGCGAGCTCGACCGCACGGGTGAACATCGGCCAGTGGCCGGAGTCGATGTCGAGGTAGTCGACCCGTCGGGCCCGCGTCATCTCCACACCCGCCTCGCCGGCCTCGATCCACTGCTTGGCCTGCGCCGGCGAGAACTCGGGGCAGACGAGGGTGACGGGGACGTCGTAGCGTGCCGTGTCGTCGAGGCGAACCACCCCCTTCGCAACGGCTTGGGGGACCGGGATCGCCCGGGCGGCGATCGCCTCCCGCTGCGGCTCGTCGAGGTCGGCGGAGTCCGGACCCTCGAAGGTCTCCCAGCCCGGGAAGGGGACCGCCCCCTCTGTCACCGGGAGGAAGCCGGCATACGGCTCGCCGTCGCCGGACGGGAATCCGCCGATCATCACGACACGGGCCACCTTGTGGGGCCGGGCGTCGGCCGCCATCCACGCGAGCGTGCTGGCAGCCGAGTGCCCGACGACCATGACGGGGCCCGCAGCGGCGTCGACCGCCGCCAGCACCGCCCGGTGCTGGTCCTCGAGCGTGGCGCTGTCGGGCGGCGCCCCTTGGCCGGGAAGCGGGACCGCGACGGGATCGTCCCGGAGCTCCGAGAGGCGCTGCGCGACCTCGTCCCATACCGAGGCATCCAGCCAGAGCCCGGCGATGAGGAGGATGTCCATGGTCCTTCCACTCCCTTCGGTTCCGCGGCCGGCGACGCCCCGGCCGGGAGTCCCGTGTCGGCCCGATGCCGCGACGCTAGAGCCGATTCCGGACGGATCACTTCCGCATTCTCCGAACCTGACCTAACCTCGCACGGCGATGCCGCCGTCGAGCCCGACCGCCCGGGCGCTCCAGGCCCTGGAGCTGGTGCGGGTCGCCCCAGGGACGACGGCAGAGCAGATGGCAGAGCGCCTCGGGGTGAGCGAGCGGGCCGTGCGCCGGTACATCGAGATCCTCCGGGAGGCCGGCGTACCGGTCGAGTCGACCCGGGGTCGCTACGGCGGTTACCGGCTCGGGCGCGGGACACGCCTCCCGCCCGTGGTCTTCAGCGAGGAGGAGGCGCTCGGGCTCGTGATGGCGGTGCTCGAGGCCCATCCGGCCGCGACCGACAGCGAGGACCCCCTCGGCGCCGCGCTCGACAAGCTGATCCGAGCGCTCCCCGAGAACGTGGGCCGGCAGGCGGCCGGATTGCGCCGGCACGCGGCGGCCACCCCGGAACCTCGCCCGGCTCGTCCGGACCCCGCCGTCACGAGCACCCTCGTCGTCGCCGTTGCCCTGCACCACCGCGTCCAGCTCGGGTACCGGAGCGAGGCCGGCAACGAGTGGAGCGAGGAGGTCGACCCCTGGGCGGTCGTCGTCCGCCACGGCCGCTGGTTCCTTCTCTGCCACTCGCACCGCGTGGGCGCCCTCCGCACCTACCGCATCGATCGGGTGCAGGCCGCCGTGGAGTCCCCGCTCTCGTTCACGCCACCGGAGGACCTCGACCCGGTGGCGGCCCTCGAGCAGAACCTCGGTGAGGGGTGGGCGCTCGCGACGCGCGTCGTCTTCGAGGCACCGCTGGCGGATGTCTCGCCGTGGGTCCGGCCGACGATGGGCCGCCTGGAGGCGCACCGAGACGGCTGCGTGCTCGTCGGGAGCACGGACAACCCGACGATGTACGCCGGCGAGTGGCTGGCGGGCATCCCGTTCCCGTTCCGGGTCGAGGGAGGAGAGGAGCTGCGGGCGGCCGTTGGCACGCTGGCCATGCGCTGCGCCGCCGCGGTTGCACGGTGAGGGTCCCTCGCCGGCGCGCTGCCAGGCGGGTCCCGTGGCCTGCGGGCGAGCACGACACCGGGCCGGTGACACGATCAGGCGCCGGGGCGGACACCCTCCCCTAAGGTGTCGCCGTGGGCCTCGACACTCCGGCGGTGCGTGCCGTCGAGGGATCGGGACTCGAGTACCGCCTCGTCGAGACCGGTCCCCCGTCGGGCCCCGAAGAGAGCGCGGCGCTGCAGGGGATCCGCCTCGAGCAGCTGCTCCGGACGATCGTGGTGCGCCGAGGCGAGGACGACTACGTGTTCGTCCTCGTTCCCGGTGGGCGCCACATCGACTGGCCGAAGCTGCGGGCAGCGCTCGGCTCTCGGCGCCTGTCGCTCCCCGACGTGGTCGAGGCGAAGGAGGCGACCGGCTACGAGCGCGGAGCCATCACGCCCTTCGGCTCGTCGAAGTCCTGGCCCGTGGTCGCTGACGCAACCATCTCCGGCGAGCACACCGTGGCAATCGGTGCGGGAGCGCGGGGTGCCAACTTCCACCTCGACGCCTCGCAGCTGCTCGGGCTCCTCGCCGCGCGGGTGGCAGACGTGACCAGGCCCGGCTGAGCTCTGGTGCGAGGTAGTCGGCGCGGGGCGCCTGTGACCGGTCCGGGCCTCTCGGCGAACCCGGTCTGGTCCACGGGACACCACCGAGGGTCCCACGCACAAGCCTCCCGACGCACCGAGCGCCCGAGTCCGTCCTGCAGCGGCGGAGACACCCACCGGCCCTGCGACGTCGGGCTCGCCGCCGGGCGAGCTGTCGAGCGCGAGCGCCCCGAGGTGGCCTGCCGGGACCGTCCTCGACCGGCGAGGGTGCCGAGATCGGTCAAGTCAGCGTGGTGTCCGCAATCGAGGGACCGCGACCGGTCGCGCCCCAGTCGGGCACGCCGGAGCACCGGCCGTCTCGAAGGCCCGGCGGTCCTCTCTCTTTCGAGCTTCGCCCACATCCCGTGGAACCGACCGCTCTGCGAGCGCCTCGGATATCGGGTGCGTCGCGGAGGACGAGGTCGCCCCGGTGCTCCGGCAGGCGCACTGACGTCGGCACCGGTCATCGCTCGCTCGAGAGGAGGTCTCCGTGCGTGTGTTCGTCACCGGCGCATCCGGTCACATCGGCTCGGCCCTGGTGCCAGAGCTGCTCTCCGCCGGCCACGAGGTCGTCGGCCTCGCCCGCTCCGACGCCGCCGCACGGAAATTGGCGGCCGCCGGCGCCGGCGTCCGACGAGGCGACCTCGACGACGGCGACACCCTGAGAGCAGCGGCCTCGGCCGCCGACGGCGTCATCCACCTGGCGTTCAGGCACGAGCTGATGCAGGCCGGAGACGTGAGCCGGGCGGCAGCGACCGATCTCGACGCGATCAACGCCCTCGCCGGCGTGGGCAAGCCGTTCGTCGGCACATCGGGCACCCTCCTGCTCGCCATGGTGAACCCGGGCGAGGTGGGGACGGAGGCCGACGTCGGCACCAGCGGGTACCGGATCGACGCCGAGAACCTCGTCATCGGGCTGGCAGAGGGCGGCCTGCGGTCCTCGGTCGTCCGCCTGCCGCCGGTCGTCCACAGCGAACGCGACCGCCACGGCTTCGTCCCGAACCTGATCGCCATCGCCCGCCGGCGAGGGTTCGCCGCCTACGTCGGAGACGGCGCCCAACGCTGGCCCGCGGTCCACACCCTGGACGCAGCCCGCCTCTATCGGCTCGCCCTCGAGAGCGCTCCCGGCGGCTCGCGCCTGCACGGCGTCGCTGACGAGGGCGTCACCCTGAGGCTGATCGCCGAGACGATCGCCCGCAGCCTCGAGTGCCCGGTGCGCCCGCTCAGCCCTGAGGACGCCGCCGACTACTTCGGGTTCCTCGCTCCCTTGGTCCAGATGGACAACCCGACGTCATCGGTCCGCACCCGGGAGGCAGTCGGCTGGAGACCGGAGCACCCGGGCCTCCTCGCGGACCTGGACGAGGGCCACTACTTCGACACGACGGCGTGAGCTGCGCGACTCTCCGGCTCGGCGGCGCCCACTCGCACCGGGGGCCGCCGGGGAACAGGCCGAGGAGACGAGGTCGGTTCCGGCGCGCCGCTCAGCCGGCCGCCGCCCGGCGATCGAGCACCTTCGATGCCACGATGCTGTCGACCTCCTCGCGGCCGGCGGGCACGAGCCGGCCGATGCCGGGTATCTCGAGGTA
>DAHVMA010000102.1:0-54002 GCA_027320105.1 Acidimicrobiaceae bacterium
TGGTGGGAGTGATGGTGGTGGGAGTGATGGTGGTGGGAGCGATGGTGGTGGGAGGGATGGCGGGAGCGGGACGGTCGGCGCTCCGGCGGGCGGTGAGCACGGGTCGGGTGGGCAGGGTGAGGAGGCCTTCGAGGGCTACCACCCGCCGGGCGAGCGTGAAGGGGAACCACAGCGGCAGCCAGACGAGCTTGCGGGCGAAGCCGTGGCGGACGGCGAGGACGACGAGCACGGCCAGGGCCGGCAGGCCGGCCACGAGGTAGAAGACCAGGACCCGGGCGAAGATCGCCCGCGTCGCCGGGTTGAGCAGCGACAGCTCCATGCCGGTGACGAAGACGAGCGGGCGCAGCAGGGCGGTTATCCGCACCGTCGCGGCGCGCAGGTAGAAGAACCAGGACCGGGGCGAGCCGCCGGGGGCGAGGACGGGGGAGTGGCGGGCGAGGATCTGTACGCCGGCCCGGTTCCAGCGCACCCGCTGCTCGCGGAACTCCCGCAGGGTGGCGGGTACGTCCTCGTAGATGCGGATCCGGGTGTCGACGACCACCTGGTAGCCGAGACGGCCGAGCACCATGGTGAGGTCCGAGTCCTCGCCGTTCATGCCGGTGACGAACCCGCCGGCGAAGCGGGCCGGAGCCGCCCGGAAGGCGGTGAAGGTCCCGGGGATGCAGTTGATGGCGTCGACACGCTCCAACGCGAGCCGCCCGAATGCGAACCCGATGAGGCACTCGAACAGCCTCCCCTTGGCGTACCACGACCTCGCCCGCGGGTCCGGCAGGGCGAGGGCGCCGACCATGCCGACGCTGGGGTTGGCGAACCAGTCGGGTAGGTGGTCGAACGCGTCCTCGGCCACGACCACGTCGGCGTCGACCCGCACCACGATCTCCGTGTCCGCTGCGCCGAGCGCCTTGTTGAGGGCGGCGGCTTTGCCCCCGTGCCTGGCGCGGACCAGCCGGCCTCGGGCGTGGCGGAACGTGGCCATCACCGCCTCGGCCACGAGCGCTGTGGCGTCGTGGGATCCGTCGTCGGCGACGATCACGGTGACCCGGCCGCCGTAGCTCCCTGCCGCCGCGTCGAGGCTGCGCAGAGTGCGCTCGATCGTCAGCTCCTCGTTGAACGCCGGCGTGATCGTCGTGAGCGGCGGCGGTTCACCCTCCCCCGCCGGCGGCCGGATCGAGCGGGTGGTGGCGAGGAGGAAGAGGAGCAGGACGTCGAACACGAGCGGGAAGCCGGTGAACGCCACGAGGAACGCGACGGGGTGCGAGCGGCCCACGAGGGTGTCGCAGAAGTCGACGAGCGCCAGCACCGCCACGACGGAGACGACGACTCCGACCGCCAGCAGCACGCTCTCGGACCGGTGATGGGTCCGGAGGTCGGGCGTGGCCGTCGGCCTCGGCAGGACGAACGTCGTGGTGAGGAGTCGCAGCGTGAGCGCCACGGCGAGGACGAGGACGAGGAACGAGCCGTACAGCGCCGCCGTCTCGGTGGGCAGGTGGGCGACGCACGCCGCCACCGCCTCCAGCGCGTCGAGGAGCGCGGCCACGGCGACGAACGCCACAGCGTGGCAGGCGATCGCTGCGCGCCGCAGCGGCCGGGCGCGCACGACCGCCCCAAACGAGACGATGTTGGCGACGACGACGAGGCGCAGGGCGACGCTCACGTGCAGCGCGTAGGGCACGACGGCGAGCGGGCGCGGGTCGGCGAGCAGCGCGAGGCGGGTGACCAGCGCCTGGTAGAGGTCGACCGGCCCGGGGCGGGGTGCCACCAGCGCCAGCGTGATCGCTGTCGAGGCGGTGTAGAAGGCGAGGACCCGCCCGAGGCTCACCGAGCGGGGGCGGGGGATCGAGACGACCGCCATCCCGTCGCCTAGGTCGTCGTGGCGGCAGTGGCGGAGGGGGCGGGCGGCGAGGCAGAGCAGCAGCAGAGCGGTGACAAGCAGGAGCCCCGGGCGGGCGACGGTGCCGAGCACGGTCAGCCGCCGAGGCTCACGGTGCCGGTCATGCCCGGCAGCACCCCCGAGGGGAGGGGCGCCCTGAGGCTCAGGACCACCTGGTAGTCCACCTGGCCGTCGACCTGGATGGGCGAGCCGACCACCTGGGACACCGTCGCCGGGACGGAACGCCCCCCGAGCGTGTCGAACCGGAAGGTGGCCCGCTCGCCGTGGGTGACGCCGGTGATGGCCGTCTCGGGGATCTCGGCGACGACCTGCCAGCGGCGACCCTGCACGAGGGCGACGACCGGCTGGGTGAGATCGGCGAGGTTGGTGGAGGCCCCCGACGAGGAGGGGAACAGGTGGAAGCCGGACTGGGGGGTGAGCGACAGCCCGAGCGCCGAGGCGTCCCGCACGCCGCCGGGGCCGACGAGCTCGCCGGGGGTGCCGGCGGTCCGCAGCACGACGCCGGCGGCTGGCGCCCGCAGGGTGGCGGAGCGCAGGTCTGCCCGGGCGACGGCGAGCTGCTCGCGAGCCAGGGCGAGCGACGCCTCGGTCTCGGCGATCTGCGCCAGGATCAGCGGCCGCCCGGCCGCCGGGTGGCCGGCAGGAGGAGGCGGGGTCGCTGCGAGGGCGGCGCGGAGGTCGGTGAGGCGCTGGCCGTCGTCGGCGATGGCGACCTTCGTGGCGCCGGCCTCGGCGGCCGCCACCGGGTCCGCTTGGGTGGCGAGCAGTTGGCCGGGGCGGACCCGCTGGCCCGGCGACACCAGGATGCTGGCGAGGGGCCGGGTCGCCGGGAAGTCGAGCGGCGATATCCCAGCCGGCACCACGGCCGCCGGGTAGCTCCCGGATGCCTCGCCGTTGACCATGTAGGCGATCACGCCCACCGCGGCGGCGAGGGCCAGCGCCAGCGCCGAGGCTGCCGCGATCCGGCGGGGCGTGGCACGCAGGCCGCCGCCGTAGGCGATCGTCTCCGCCCGCGACCCCCGGTCGACCCGCTGGGGCTCGACGACCGTTGCACCGGCGAGCTGCTGGTAGGGCACGGTGACGGGAGGCTGCCCCGGCGCGAACAGCGTCGTCGGCTCGGCCGTCACCGTGTCGGGGTCCGGTCCGCGGACCAGGGGGGTCTTCAAGCGCCGCTCCTCGCGCTGGGTGGCTCCTCGCGGCCCTGTCGGCGGGGGACCCCCCGGGCTTGAGGGAGAGCCGGTCGTAGCATTGCCGCCCATGACGGAGGATCCGGGACACAGCGGGGCATCGTCGCTGCCGCCCGAGGCGGCCGAGCTGTGGGAGATCAACGCCGCCTGGTGGGCGGAGGAGTTCACCGAGGGTGCCGACCCCGAGTACGTGGAGCAGATCGTCCCGATCGTCGCCCGGCTGCTCACCGGTGCCCGCCGGGTCCTCGACGTCGGGTGCGGGGAGGGCCAGATCGCCCGACTGGCCCGGTCCCTCCCCGGCGTCGACCGGGTCGTCGGCGTCGACCCGACGTGGGCGCAGCTGAGGCTGGCGGCCGCCCGGGGCGGTGGCGTCGGCCTGGTCCGCGCCGGCGCCGCCCACCTGCCCCTGCGTGACGGGGCGGTGGACGCCGTGGTGGCCTGCCTCGTCCTCGAGCACGTCGAGGAGCTGGACGCGGCGCTCGGCGAGGTCGGCCGGGTCCTCGCGCCCGGGGGCAGGTTCGTCCTCCTGCTCAACCACCCGCTGCTGCAGGCGCCCGACTCCGGGTGGATCGACGACACGATCCTCGGGGAGCAGTACTGGCGGATCGGCCCGTACCTGGTCGAGGACAGCCGGGTGGAGGAGGTGGCAAAGGACGTCTGGATCCCTTTCATCCACCGGCCCCTGTCCCGGTACGTGAACGGGATCGTCGCCGCCGGCCTGGTCGTTACAGGCATGGAGGAGCCCGCACCCCCACCCGGCTTCGTCGCGCTGGCGGAGGAGTACGCCCAGGCGGCGACGATCCCCCGGCTGCTCGTGCTGCGGGCGGGCAAGCCGGGCTGACGCCGGCCGTCGGAGCCGGTGGGGGTGCCACAATGCGAGTGTGGTCGAGTACCTGATCATCACCGGCATGTCCGGGGCGGGGCGCTCGCAGGCCGCCGCCACCCTCGAGGACCTCGGGTGGTTCGTCATCGACAACATGCCGACCGCCCTGATCGGCAAGGTCGCGGAGCTCACCGCCCGCCCGGGTGCCGGCACCGACCGCATCGCCCTCGTCGTCGGACGCGACGCTGCCCAGCTCGGCGACCTCCAGGGCGCCGTCGACCAGCTCCGGGAGGGCGGCGCCCGGGTGCGGGTCTTGTACCTGGAGGCGTCCGACGAGGTGCTGGTCCGCCGCTTCGAGGGCACCCGCCGCCGGCATCCCGTCGGCCGGGAGGGCGTGACCGACGCCATCCGCATCGAGCGGGAGTGGCTGCGGCCGATGCGCGAGGTCGCAGACATCGTCGTCGACACGAGCGAGACCAACGTCAACCAGTTGAGGGAGAGGCTCGTCGAGCTGTTCACAGACGCCGACGCCAAGACGATGCGGGTGACGGTCCTGTCGTTCGGCTTCAAGCACGGCGTGCCCCGTGACGTCGACACCCTCTTCGATGCCCGCTTCCTCCCCAACCCGCACTGGATCGAGGAGCTGCGCCCCCTCACCGGCCTCGACCCGCCGGTCCGTGACTGGGTGCTCGGCCAGGAGGCGGCCAAGGAGTTCGTCGAACGCGTCGACGACCTGCTCGGGTTCCTCCTGCCCGCCTACGACAAGGAGGCCAAGGCCTACCTGACGATCGCGGTGGGCTGCACCGGCGGTCGCCACCGGTCGGTGGCGCTGGTAGAGGCGCTGGCGGCCTGCATCGGAGAGCGCGGCTACGACCCTGCGGTCCACCACCGCGACGTCGGGCGTTGACCTCGCCGGCCGCCGTCCGGGCCCTCCCGGCACCTGATCCCGGCTGACGTGGATGGGACCGGCCCGAGGCCGGTGTCGTAGTCTCGTGGTCTGGTGCTCGACGGAGACGGGAGGCAGCCCATGTCGGTTCGTGTGGGGATCAACGGGTTCGGCCGCATCGGGCGCAACTTCGTTCGTGCATCCCTCGGCCGCCCGGAGATAGAGGTCGTCGCCGTCAACGACATCATGCTGACGGCCACCGCAGCGCACCTCCTCCGCTACGACTCGACCCACGGGACGCTCGGCGTCGCCGTCGGCCACGACGACGAGTCGATCACCGTCGGCGAGCGCGCCATCCGCGTCTTCAGCGGTCAGGCCCCGGAGGACCTGCCGTGGAAGCAGCTCGGCGTCGACGTCGTCGTCGAGTCGACCGGGAGGTTCACCGACGGCAAGCGGGCCGCCGGCCATCTCGACGCCGGGGCGTCCTACGTGGTCATCTCGGCGCCGGCCACCAACGTCGACGCCACCTTCGTCGTCGGCGTCAACGACGACACCTTCGACCCGGCGGCTCACCGGGTCGTGTCCAACGCCTCGTGCACCACCAACTGCTTCGTGCCGATGGTCAAGGTCCTCGACGACGCCTTCGGCCTGGAGAAGGGGTTGATGACGACCGTCCACGCCTTCACCAACGACCAGAACCTGCTCGACCTGGCCCACCGTGACCTGCGCCGGGCCCGCGCCGCGAGCGTCAACATCGTCCCTGCGTCCACCGGGGCCGCCCGGGCCACCGGGCTGGTGCTGGCCTCGATGCAGGGCCGCCTGGACGGCTCGGCGCTGCGGGTGCCGGTGGCGGACGGGTCCATCACCGACCTCACCGGCATCCTCGGGCGGGAGGTGACCGCCGGGGAG
Organism: Acidimicrobiaceae bacterium; assembly: GCA_027320105.1. Classification (GTDB taxonomy): domain Bacteria; phylum Actinomycetota; class Acidimicrobiia; order Acidimicrobiales; family Palsa-688; genus JAKAQB01. Next base: position 5,697 of record DAHVMA010000102.1, read on the forward strand.
GTCAACGACGCCTTCCGCTCGGCCGCCGGGGACGGCCCGCTGTCGGGCGTGCTCGTCTACACCGACGAGCCGATCGTGTCCTCCGACATCGTCGGGTCGCCCGCCTCCTGCACCTTCGACAGCCTCCTCACGACGGCGATGGGGTCTATGGTCAAGGTGTTCGGGTGGTACGACAACGAGTGGGGCTACTCCTGCCGCACCGTGGACCTGGTGGCCCTCGTCGGCCGCTCGGCCGGCTGACGAAGGCGGCCTGACGATGGACCTGCCGCAGCTGGAGGACCTGCCCGACCCCTCCGGGTCGCGGGTGCTGGTGCGGGCCGATTACAACGTCCCGATCGCCGGCGGCCGGATCACCGACGACCTGCGGATCCGAGCGACGCTGCCGACGCTCACGTGGCTGCTCGACCGCGGCGCGGCGCATGTCACCGTATGCACCCATCTCGGCCGCCCGAAGGGCCGGGTCGACCCTCGTTACGACGTCGCGCCGGTGCGTGCTCGCCTGCTGGAGCTCCTGGCCGGCGCCGGTGCAGACACCTCACGGGTGACCGTCGGCGAGAACCTGCGCTACGAGCCTGGTGAGGAGGCGTGCGATCCGGCCTTCGTCGAGCGGCTGGTAGAGGGCCAGGACCTCTACGTCGACGATGCCTTCGGGGCGTCCCACCGGGCGCACGCCTCCATCGTCGGCCCGCCGCAGCATCTGCCGTCGGCCGCCGGCCGTGTTCTGGCGCGCGAGGTGGGGGTCCTCTCGTCACTGCTCGACGACCCTGCCCGCCCCTTCGTGGCCGTGCTGGGCGGGTCCAAGGTGAGCGACAAGATCGGCCTGCTCGCCGCCCTGGCAGCGCGGGTGGACACCCTGGTCGTCGGTGGGGGCATGTGCTTCACGTTCCTCGCCGCCGAGGGCCACTCGACCGGGGCGTCGCTGCTCGAGGCGGAGCGGGTGGACGACTGCGCCCGGCTGCTCGCCTCAGGCAAGGCGATCCTGCTCCCCGGCGACCTGACCGTCCTGTCACCGGGCGGAACCTGGGGACCGGGGCAGCCGCCGGCGGGGGAGGTGCGCCACGTCGGTTGCGACGTGCCCGACGGGTGGATCGGCCTGGACATCGGACCCGGCACGGCGGCGGACTTCTCCGACGCCATCGAAGCCGCCGCCACCGTCTTTTGGAACGGGCCGATGGGGGTGTTCGAGGACCCGCGCTTCGCGGCCGGCACCCGGGCGGTGGCGGAGGCGGTGGCGGCGAGCCGGGCGTTCACCGTCGTCGGCGGCGGCGACAGCGCCAGCGCCCTGGCCCGCTTCGGGCTCGCCGATCGCGTCGACCACGTCTCCACCGGGGGCGGTGCCTCCCTCGAGCTCCTCGAGCACGGGGACCTCCCCGGGCTGGCGGCCCTCCGCCAGGCGGCCGAGCGCGAGCGCGCCCGCACGGGAGGATGACCGGTCGCCGCCCGCTCGTGTCGGGCAACTGGAAGATGCACCTCAGCCACCTGGAGGCGATCCAGGTGATCCAGAAGCTGTCGTATGCCCTGGACCGCACGGACCACCAGGCGGTCGACGTGAGCGTGCACCCCGCCTTCACCGCCCTGCGGTCGGCGCAGACCGTGATCGACGCCGACGAGATCCCCGTCGCCCTCGGCGCCCAGGACGTGCACTGGGAGGAGAAGGGGGCCTGGACGGGCGAGGTGAGCCCCGTGATGCTCGCCAAGCTCAACGTCCGCTACGTGATCGTCGGACACTCCGAGCGCAGGCAGCACTGCGGCGAGACCGACGACATCGTCGGCCGCAAGCTGCGGGCGACCCTACGGGCGGGCATGACGCCGATCTGCTGCGTCGGCGAGACCCTCGCCCAGCGCGACGCCGGCCACACCCACGATGTGGTCGTCGGCCAGCTGCGGGCGGCCCTCGATGGTGTCGACCCCGCTGCCGTCGCCGGCCTGGTCGTCGCCTACGAGCCGGTCTGGGCGATCGGGACGGGGCGCAACGCCACTCCCGACGACGCCCAGACGGTGTGCGCGGTGTTGCGGTCGGCCGTCGGGGAGCGCTGCGGTGCGGATGCGGCGGCGGGCGTGCGCGTCCAGTACGGCGGCTCGGTCAACGCCGGCAACGCCGCCGGGCTCCTGGCCGGCCCAGACGTGGACGGCGCCCTGGTCGGCGGCGCCAGCCTCGACCCGGACGGCTTCGCCGCCATCGTCGGCGCCGCCCGGTGCGCCGCCGCCCCCGGCTGAGCCCGCCGGCGGCCGCGCCGGCCGCGCGCTGTTACATCTGTTCCAGAGGTCGCTACCATCCACAGCGCCCGTCTCGAAACCTGGGACGGGTGCTGGTAACGTGACCCCGGCTGTCCACAGGGTCAGCCCACGGAGCCGACCGAGGGAGGTTCAGTCGCAGATGCTGACGGCGGTGGTCATCGTTGTGCATGTCATCGTCTCGGCAGCGCTGATCTTCCTCGTGCTGCTCCACAGCGGTAAGGGGGGTGGGCTCTCGGAGATGTTCGGCGGTGGGCTCGGGGCGGCTGCGGCCGGCTCGACGGTCGCCGAGCGAAACCTGGACCGCGCCACGGTGGCCTGCGCGATCGCTTTCGCGTTCACGACGACCATCCTGGCGATCCGGCTCCAGTAGGGCGACGATAGGGGGACGAGCTCCGGTGGCCAAGCAACCAACGGGCCAGATGTGTTTTCACCGTGATATGCCAACCGAGCCGCCGGCCGGTTGGGAGACAAGGAGGGTCTCGACTCGTGGATAGCCTCAAAGGGCACCTGCCCGACAGCGGCGTCAAGCCGCCCCGTTCCATCCAGCGCCGCTCCCGGTGGCTGGCCGCCGGCGCAACCGCCGGCGCCCTCGCCCTGATCCTCGGGGCCTGCGGCAGCTCCACCCCGGCTGCCAACAGCGGGCCGAGCGGCACCTCGGCCAGCAAGCCCACCACCAGCAGCGCTCCCCACCTCACCGGGCTCTACGGCACCCTCCCCAAGGTCGGCACCCCGACCACCGGCGGGACGATCACGATCGGCCAGCTGAAGGGCTCGACGCCGGCCTACGTCATGCCGATCCTGCCAGCGGCCCTGTCGAGCGTCTTCACGAGCTACGACTTCATCAACCTGATGAACCAGCCGATCTACTGGGCCCCGCAGGGAGCCACCGAGCAGTACGACAACTCGCTCAGCATCGCCAACCCGCCGGTCTACAGCAACGGCAACAAGACGGTGACGATCACGCTCAAGGCGTGGAAGTGGTCCACCGGCACCCCGGTGACGGCGGCGAACGTCGTCGAGTTCATCGACGTCCTCAAGGCGGCCATCAAGGAGAGCGCCGCCAACTTCGGCAACTACACCCCCGGCTTCTTCCCGGACAACGTGAAGAGCGCCACCGCCTCGGGCCAGACGCTCACCTTGCAGCTGACCAAGGCCTACAACCCCGGGTACTTCACCGACGACCAGCTTGACCTGCTGAGCGCGCTGCCGCCGCAGTGGGCCGTGTCGAGCGCCGGCGGCAAGCAGCTGCCGTTCACCAACCCGGCCGACGCCAAGGCGATCTACGACTACCTCAACAGCCAGGCCAAGAACGTCTCCACGTTCGGGACCAACCCGCTGTGGAAGATCTCCGACGGCCCGATGGTCATCCAGAGCTTCAACCCGACGACCGGTGCCTACACGATGACCCCCAACCCGGACTTCTCCGGCCCGCAGAAGGCCAGCTACTCCGTGCTGTCGGTCGAGACCTTCACCAGCACCCAGGCGGAGTTCAACGCCCTGCAGGCCGGCACGCTCGACATCGGCGGCGTGGACTTCACCAACCTGCCCGAGGTGTCGAGGATCACGGGGACCTACTCCGTCTACGGCCTGCCTGACTTCGGCTTCGACGGGATGTGGTTCAACTTCGCCGACAAGACCGGTGACTTCAACCACATCATCTCCCAGCTCTACATCCGCCAGGCGCTCGCCCACCTGATCGACCAGGCCGGCTACGTGCGGGGCATCTTCAAGGGCGCCGCCGCCCAGGCCTACGGGCCCATCCCGTCGCTGCCCAAGAGCCCGTACGCCCCCGCCAACGCCACCACCAACCCGTACCCCTTCAGCACCTCGGCCGCCGCCAGCCTGCTCTCGAGCCACGGCTGGACGGTGAAGCCGGGCGGCCAGACGGTGTGCACTAAGGCCGGCACCGGGGCCAACGAGTGCGGCGCCGGGATCCCGGCGGGCACGCCGCTCAAGTGGAATGAGGACTACGGCAACAGCCCGGCCGCCCTCGGCCAGCAGACGATCGCCTTCGCCTCGGCGGCCAGGCAGGTCGGCATCGAGATCGCGCTCAGGTCCAACACGTTCAACAACCTGATCGCCAACGACAACGACCCGAGCGCCCCGACCAAGATCAACGACTGGGCGATGGTCAACTTCGGTGGCTTCACCCAGAGCCTGTACCCGACGACCAACACGCTGTTCAACACGGGTGGCTCGTACAACCTCGGCTTCTACGCCAGCTCGACGGCCAACACGCTGATCCACAACTCCGTGTACGGCGCCGACCCAACGGCTGTGGCCAAGGAGGCCTCGTACCTCACCAGCAACGCCCCTGTGCTGTTCCTCCCCTCTCCTGACCTGATCTGGGCGGTCAGCAAGAAGGTTGGCGGACCGGCCGACGGCTTCCTCAACATGACCCAGTACACCTGGACCCCCCAGGACTGGTACCTGTTGAAGTAGCGACGGCGGGAGCCGTCGGCCCCGGCCGGGGGACCGGCCGGGGCCGGCGGACGCCCCTTCCCGACAGGAGGCGGGTGGAGTGACCACCTACATCGTCAAGCAGCTGCTCGCGGCGCTGATCGTCGTCATCGGCGTCACGATGATCACCTTCGGGTTGCTGCACGTCATCTCGAGCTCGCCCGGACGGGCGGTGCTCGGCCTGCGCGCCAGCCTCCAGGCGGTCGCGGCGTTCAACAGGGCACACGGCTACGACAAGCCGATCTACATCCAGTACGTCCGTTACCTGGGGCAGCTGGTGCAGGGCAACCTCGGCTACTCCTACAAGGAGGGCCAGAGCGTCGCCAACCTCATCAAGGAGAACCTGGCGCGCAGCGCCTACCTGTCGGGCGCGGCGATCACGCTGGCCATCCTGCTGTCGTTCCCGGTCGGCATCTGGCAGGCCTACAAGCGCAACAGCATCTCCGACTACACCGTCACGGCCGTCGCCTTCACGCTGTACTCGATGCCGACGTTCTTCCTCGGCCTGCTGCTCATCGACTTCCTGGCACTGCGGCTCGGCTGGTTCCCGGTGGAGGCGGCCCAGCAGACCAACATCCTCGCCGTCATCGCCAACATCCACGCCATGTTCCTGCCGATCATCACGCTGACGGCGGTGCAGATGGCGGCCTACTCCCGCTACATGCGCTCCTCGGCCCTCGACAACCTCGCCCAGGACTACATCCGCCTCGCCCGGGCCAAGGGCCTGTCGGAGCGGGCCGTGCTCACCCGCCACCTGTTCCGCAACTCGAGCCTGGCGATGATCACCCTGATCGGCCTGTCGATCCCCGCCCTGCTCGCCGGCAACCTCATCACCGAGAGCCTGTTCAACTACCCGGGCCTCGGCTTCCTCTTCTTCACCGCCCTGCAGAACGAGGACTACCCGGTGCTCCTCGCCATCACCCTCATGGGGGCGATCGCCGTCGTCGTGGGCAACCTGATCGCCGACATCGCCATCACCGTGGCCGACCCGAGGGTCCGGCTGTGACCGCCCCCCGGCGGGACGCCGAGGTGGCCACCGGCCTCGCCGACGGCCCGGCTCCAGCGGCCGGTGGCGTCGTCGACGACCGAGCCGAGCTCCAGGTCGCCCTGGCGCCCAACGCCGAGGCGGCCTTGGGCGGCCCGATCGTAGCCCCCGAGGGTGGCGAGGTGCAGGTCCTCTCCAGCGGCTGGAGGCTGGCCGTCCGCTCCTTCGCCGAAAACAAGCTGGCCATCGTCGGCGTGGCGATCCTCGTCGTGATGGTGCTGTTCTGCTTCCTCGGCCCGGTCTTCTACCACGGCAACGTCCTCAGCGCGAACCCGGCCAACAGCGACCTGCCTCCCGGTCCCGGCTTCCCCCTCGGCACCGACCCCAACGGCTTCGACATCCTCGGCCAGCTCATGCACGGCGGCCAGGCGTCGCTCGAGGTTGGCTTCCTGGCCGCTGCGATCGCCACGGTGATCGGAACGATCTACGGCGCGGTCGCAGGCCTCGCCGGCGGGGTGGTCGACGGGATCATGATGCGGATCGTCGACGTGTTCCTGGCGATCCCGTTCCTCTTCATCGTGCTCATCCTGGCCACCAAGTACAGCGCCACCGTCGTCACCCTCGCCATCCTCCTCGGGGTCTTCTCCTGGCTCGTCCCTGCTCGCCTCGTGCGCGGCGAGGTGCTCTCGTTGAAGACCCGGGACTTCGTGGCCGCCGCCAAGGTGATGGGCTCCACGCAGCGCCGGCAGGTGTTCCGCCACCTCATCCCCAACGCCCTGTCGGTCGTGATCGTCAACGTCACCTTCCAGGTGGCGAATGCCATCCTCGCCCTTGCCTTCCTCGGCTTCCTCGGCTTCGGCCTCAACTACCCCCAAGTGGACTGGGGCGACATGCTCTCCGGTGCCGAGACGGCCCTCTCGGACGGGTACTGGTGGCAGGTGTACCCCGTCGGGATCTGCCTCATCCTGGTCGTCATGGCCACCAACTTCATCGGCGACGCGCTCCGGGACGCATTCGACGTGCGCCTCCGCCGCCGCTAGCCCCCCGGAGGTCCGGTGCCCCCCGTGCTCGACGTCTCCCACCTCTCCACCCACATCCGCCTGACCAGCTCGGTCGTGCACGCCGTCGACGACGTGAGCTTCCACGTCGAGGCAGGCGAGACGCTCGGCATCGTCGGTGAGTCGGGCTGCGGCAAGTCCATGACCGGCCTGTCGATCATGAACCTGCTCCCCAATGGCGGGCACATAGTCAAGGGATCGATCAGCTTCGACGGCCGGGAGCTGGTCGGCATGCCGATCCCGGAGATGCGCAGGATCCGCGGCAACGACATCGCCATGATCTTCCAGGACTCGGCGAGCTCCCTCAACCCGACGGCCACGATCGGCGCCCAGGTCGCCGAGCCGGTGGTCCTGCACCGGGGCGCGAGCAAGAAGGAGGCACTCGATCGGGTCGTCGAGGCGCTCACCCTGGTGGGGGTCCCACGCCCCAAGGAACGCCTCGACGACTACCCTCACCAGCTGTCCGGTGGCCTGCGCCAGCGGGTCATGATCGCGATCGCCCTGTCGTGCGACCCCAAGGTGCTGATCGCCGACGAGCCGACGACCGCCCTCGACGTCACGATCCAGGCGCAGATCCTCGCCCTGCTCGACGACCTCAAGGCCAAGCTGGGCATGGCGATCATCCTCGTCACCCACGACATGGGCGTGGTCGCCGGCCGCGCCGACCGGGTCAACGTCATGTACGCCGGTCACATCGTCGAGGCGGCCAGGACCGACGAGCTGTTCGCCGAGATGCACCACCCCTACACGCAGGGGCTGCTGGCGTCGATCCCCCGCCTCGACCAGGACAACCGTGAGCGCCTGTACAGCATCCCGGGCCTCCCGCCCGACCTGACCAGCCCGCCACCGGGCTGCCGCTACGCCCCTCGCTGCCCGCGGGCCGACGAGAGGTGCCGCACCGACGAGCCGCCGCTCGTGCCGGGAACGGTCGATTTCTCCCGCAACGGGGACGCCAGGACCGCCGCTGCCCCCGGGCACCTCTTCGCCTGCTGGCACCCGGTGGACGGGCCGGCGACCCTGGCCCTGGCCCACGAGGAGGTCGGCGCCGAGGTCCGGCGCGACGAGGAGCCCCTCCTCGACCTGCGGCACCTGGTCAAGGAGTTCCCGGTTACGGCCGGCGCCATCTTGAAGCGCAAGGTCGGCTCGGTGAAAGCCGTGTCTGACGTGTCAGCCCAGGTGGACAAGGGCGAGATCTACGGTCTCGTCGGCGAGTCGGGGTGCGGCAAGACGACCCTCGGCAAGCTGATAGTCGGCTTGGAGCCGCCCGACAGGGGCAGCGTGCTCCTGGAGGGCAAGGAGGTCTTCAACGCCCGCGGCGGGGAGCTGCGCCACCGGCGCCGGGACTTGCAGATGATGTTCCAGGATCCCTACTCCTCGCTCGACCCGCGCATGCGCGTGGGGGCGATCCTGCGCGAACCGCTCGTCATCCAGGGGGTGGGGAGCCGCCAGGAGCAGGACAGGATCATCATGGAGCTGTTGCGGGAGGTCGGGCTGCCCGCCAACGCGACCGAGCGTTACCCCCACGAGTTCTCCGGCGGCCAGCGCCAGCGCATCGGCCTGGCCCGTGCCCTCACCCTCAACCCCCGGGTGATCGTCGCCGACGAGCCCGTCAGCGCTCTCGACGTGTCGATCCGGTCACAGGTCCTCAACCTCATGCGGCGGTTGCAGTCGACCCACGGCATGTCCTACGTGGTGATCTCCCACGACCTCGCCGTCGTCAAGTACCTGTCGGGGCGGATCGGCGTCATGTACCTGGGGAAGCTGGTGGAGGAGGGCGGCGGCGAGGACATCTACCGCCGGCCGGCCCACCCGTACACGGCGGCCCTCATCGACACGATCCCGATCCCCGACCCCGAGCTGGAGCGGGCCAAGACCAAGGTCGGCATCCGGGGCGAGCTGCCCAGCCCGGTCAACCCGCCGTCGGGCTGCCGGTTCCGGACCCGCTGCCCCCGAGCCCAGCAGCTCTGTGCCGACGAGGAGCCGGAGCTCCGCCCCTTTGGGACCGGGCACGTCGCGGCCTGCCACTTCCCGCTGCAGGAGCCGATGAGGGAGCCGGCGGGGGCGAGCGCCGCCGGCACCGGCGCCGCCGAGTCGTAACGCTGGCGGGGATCGCTCTGCGGCGCCGGAGGATGTTGCGGCCGGCCCCGGCCGGGTCGAAGATCGCGGCTACGGCCGCCGCCTTGGCGGCGGTTCTGGCGCTGTCGGCCTGCGGCGGCCCACCGCCGCGCCGGCAGGCGACCCCGCCGTCGACGGCGTCGCTGCTGGCACCCACCCTCGCCGGCCCGGCGGAGACGGGAGGGTCGATCACCGTCGGGCTGCCGGGCGCGACCACCAACTGGAACCCGCTCGCCGCCACCGGGCCCTCCGGCCCCGGGGCCCGGGTCCCCGACCCGGTGCGCCAGATCGTCACCGATGCCGTGCTGCCGTCGGCGTTCGTGGTCGGGCCAGGCCTCACGCCGCTGCTCGACCACCAGGTCGTGACATCGGCGGCGGTCACCGCCACCGACCCGCAGACGGTGACCTACCGGATCAACCCCAGGGCGACATGGTCCGACGGGGTGCCGGTCACCGCCGCCGACTTCGCTTACACATGGCAGGCGGACTCGGGGCGGGCGGCCTTCCGGGACGTGGGTGGGGCGGCCTACACGCCGGCATCGACCGCCGGCTACGCCGACGTGACCTCGGTGCGGGGATCCGACGCGGGTCGGACGGTGGTCGTCACCTTCGCCTCCCCCGACCCGGCCTGGCAGGCGCTGTTCTCGCCGATCCTGCCCGCCCATGTGGGGCGGGCCGTCGGCTTCGACCACGGCTTCACCAACCCGGTCCGCGACCTGGTGTCGGCCGGCCCGATGGTCGTGCAGTCCTACCAGCCGGGGGTGGCCGTCACGCTGGTCCGCAACCCGGCGTGGTGGGGTCCCGCCTCGCAGCTGTCCACCGTGACCGTCGACTTCGTCAGCGACCCGTCCGTCGCCGGCGCCAGCCTGCTCACCGGCCAGCTCGACGCCGCTCTCCTCACGTTCACCCCCGGGGCGGCCAAGACCCTCCGGGCCACACCGGGGTTGAGCGTCGCCACCCAGACGTCGGCGGTCTACGACGACCTGATCTTAGACGAGAGGGCCGGACCCTTCGCCCAGGCGGTTGCCCGCCGGGCGGTGTTGCTCGCCGTGGACCGCTCGGCGCTGGCCGAGCTGGCCGACACCCACGGCGACGTCGGTGCGCTGCCCGTGGGCAACCGGGCGTTCCTGCCCGGCGAGCCGGGCTACCGCGACGACAGCTCCGACCTCGGCCAGGGTGGCCTCGCCACGGCCCGGTCCCTCCTCGCCGGCGCCGGCTTCACGCTGGCGGGCACCACCCTCCTCGACCCGGCCGGCCACCCCGTCGCCGTGCGCCTCCTCGTCGCCGTCACCTCGCCGCTCACCTCCCTCGAGGTGACGTCGGTGGTGTCCGCCTGCCACAGCCTCGGAATGGCGGTTTCCGAGCAGGTGGTCGCAGGGGCGTCGGCGCTCACCGCGCTGGGGGGAAAGGGCTGGAACCTGGCGCTCGTGCCCGAAGCGGTCGGCACTTTCCCCTCCTCCCTGGCGCAGATCTACGGCTCGGGGGCCGCCGGCAACCTCACCGGCTACTCGAGCGCCACGATGGACGCCCTCCTCGCCCGCCTGGCCTCCGAGCCCGCCGGGCCGGCCCGGCAGCGCCTCGCCGACCAGGTCGACGCCCAGGCGTGGGCGGACGCCGTCGACCTGCCGCTGATGTTCGAGCCGCAGCTGTGGGCCGTCCAGTCCCGCTACACCGGCATCGGCCCCGCCCCCGGACCCGACGGCCCCGCCTGGGACATCACCCGCTGGGCGCTGCCGGCCGGCACGTAGGCTCCCGCCCGATGCCCTCGCTGCCCGGCGTGTCCGCCCTCTTCGACGCCGGCACATGGGAGCCGGTCGGCGGCTTCGAGCTCACCGACGTCACCTACCACCGGGCGGCGGGCCAGGGCGTCGTCCGGGTCGCCATCGACCGCCCGGAGGTGCGCAACGCCTTCCGCCCCCAGACCGTCGACGAGCTGCACCAGGCACTCGACCATGCCCGCCGGAGCGCCGACGTCGGCTGCGTGCTGCTCACCGGCAACGGCCCCTCGCCCCGGGACGGCGGGTGGGCGTTCTGCTCGGGGGGCGACCAGCGCATCCGTGGCCGGGACGGTTACCGCTACACCTCCGCCGAAAGCGACGCCCACATCGACCCTGCCCGCACCGGTCGCCTGCACATCCTCGAGGTGCAGCGGCTCATCCGCTTCATGCCTAAGGTCGTCATCGCCGTGGTCCCCGGGTGGGCGGCGGGCGGCGGCCACAGCCTCCACGTGGTCTGCGACCTGACCCTGGCGAGCGAGGAGCACGCCCGGTTCAAGCAGACGGACGCCGACGTGGCGAGCTTCGACGGGGGGTTCGGTTCGGCGTACCTGGCGCGCCAGGTCGGCCAGAAGTTCGCCCGCCAGATCTTCTTCCTCGCCGACACCTACACCGCCGAGGAGGGCGTGCGCATGGGGACGGTCAACGCCGCCGTGCCCCACGAGCGCTTGGAGGCCGTCGCGCTGGAGTGGGCCGCCCGCATCAACGCCAAGAGCCCCACGTCGATCCGGATGCTCAAGTACGCGTTCAACCTGATCGACGACGGCCTGGTCGGCCAGCAGCTCTTTGCCGGCGAGGCGACGCGCCTGGCGTACATGACCGAGGAGGCGGAGGAGGGGAGGGATGCGTTCTTGGAGAAGAGGGCACCGGAGTGGGACCGGTTCCCGTGGCACTACTAGGGCCGGAGGGCGAGCTCCCAGAGGACGAATCCGTCGTCGCCCCGGCTGCTGCAGGAAAAGCCGGCGTTGCGCAGGACCGACTGGCTCGGCAGGTTGGCGGGGGCCGTCCGGGCCGTGACCTTCCGAACTCCCCCCGAGCGCAGCATCTCGACCAGCACCTGGACCGCCTCGGTCGTGAGGCCCTGGTTGCGCCACTCCGGCGCGATGCCGTAGCCGATCTCCACCGTGCCGGTGCCGTCGGGCGGCCGGTGGCACCCGATCCCGCCGACGACGGTCCCGACCCGGGCGAGGACGATCTGGTAAGGCAGGAACAGCTCCGGCACCTCCGGCGGCGGGGGCCGATCGGTGAGGAACCGCGAGATGTCCTGGTCGCCCTCGGTCGGGTACCCCGGCGACCAGTCCGGCCGGCGGTCGTTGCTGAGCACGGCGCGCGCCATCTCGATCTCCAGCGGGCGCAGCAGGATGCGCCGGGGCTCGGCCGCGGGCAGTGCCACAGGCCGAACGTACCTCGCCCCTCGCCCCGCCGCTCGAGTGGCTGGGGGAGGTGTGGGCCGGCGCCGGCGGCTAACATGGCGCGCCGCGCCGGCTTAGGCCGGCGGCCACGTCGGAGTGGCGGAATAGGCAGACGCGCCAGCTTGAGGGGCTGGTGCCCGCAAGGGCGTGGGGGTTCAAGTCCCCCCTCCGACACTGACTTTCGCCCACGGCGCTGGTGCCTGGCGCTTCGGTGGTGCTGGCCGTTGGCCCACCGCTTGGCTGTGGACCTCGTGTGAGCGCGCCGCTGCTCCCCGGCTCGAGGTGCGACTCGACGGTCACCACCCGGCTGGCAGGGTCGTAGGTGAGTCGGAGCCCGAGCTTGCGGTAGACCTCGGCCTTGTCCTCCGGCGCGGCGGTGGCGAGCACGCCCAGGAGGTCGCCGAGGCCGCTCACCAGTGCGGCCAGCTGGTCGCGGGTCATGCGCCGGCTCCGCTGGCCGGTCGACCGTTCCAGCTCGACCTCGGCGGCGAGTCGCTCGGCTTGGACCTCGGCGATCCAGGTGCTCACGACCGCCGGATCGGTGCCGGCCTCGAGGGCGGCGCGGTAGCGGGCGAGTCGGGCGTCGCACTCGGTCAACCGCCGACGCGCGGCCCGGCCCTTGGCCTGTCCGGCGTTGCCGGTCGATGAGGCTGCGGCCTCCAGCGCGTCGAGGGTGGAGTCGAGCTGACCGGGGTCGAACACCTGGGCCAGCCAGCCGTCGAGGGGTCTGAGGATCTGGTCCTCGCGGACGTAGACGTTCTTCGGGTGGTCGAGCTCGTTGGCCACCGCGTACTCGCTCGGGTAGCGGCAGCGGTAGTGGGCTCGTCCGTGGTTGGCGCTTCCCTGCATCTTGCGCTGGCAGAGGGCGCAGACGACGAGGCCGTGCAGCGCGAAGGGCTGGGAGGTGGGCCGCGCCTTGCGCACCACCGGGCGCCGCCGGCCGGCGGCGGCGAGGGTGCGCACAGCCCGGAACTGCTCGTCGGGCACGAGCGGCTCGTGGGTGAGCGCCTCGGAGACGATCCAGGCGTCCTCGTCGTTCCAGCGCATCTTGCTGACGTGGCCGAGCGCGACGTCCTCGACGTCGAGGAGCACCTCGTCGCGGCGCTGGCGGTTCCACACCTGGCGTCCGGTGTAGCGCGGGTTGGCGAGGATCGCCCGCACCGCCATCTTCGACCAGGCGAGGCCCTGGCGGTGGGGATTGCGGGCCCGGTCGTGAGCGGAGGGACACGCGATGCCGTCGCGGGTCAGCCCTTCGGCGATGGCGTACAGGCCACGGCCGGCGAGGTACTCGTCGAAGATGCGGCGCACCACCGGCGCCGCGTCCGGGTCCGGCTCCAGGCGGTGGAGGCGTTGGCCCACGGCCGCCTTGCCCGGGTTGGGATGAGGTCCCGCGTCGGCGAGCCGATAGCCGTAGGGCGGGCGGCCACCGAGGAAGCGCCCCTCGGTGCGGGCCTGGGCGGCCATGGCAGCGCGGACGCGGATCTTGATCCGGTTGCGCTCGCCCTTGGACATCCCGCCGTAGAGCGACATGACGAGGTCGTGGGCGTCCGAGCCCGGGTCGATGGCGCCTCCCACCTCGGGCACCCACAGCTCCACGCCGTAGTGGGCGAAGACGGGGAAGGTGAGGCCGAACTGGTTGCCGTAGAAGGCGCGGGCAGGCTCGCCGATGACGACCGCCTCGAAGCCGCGGTCCGGCCGGGCCAGCGCGTCGAGGAGCGATGCCGCCTCGGGGCGGCGCTTCCACGGCAGCGAACGTGACCGGCCGATGTCGAAGTACTCGGCCACGACCACACCGCCGGCCGGCTCGATCAGCGCATGGGACCGGGAGAGCTGCCAGCCCTTGGACGACTCGGGGTCCTGCTGGTCCTCGGTGGACACCCTCCCGTAGAAGGCGAAGCGCTTCACGCTGCTCTCCTCGTCTCATCCGACCGGTCTTCGCGGTCCCCCGCGGTTCTACCTCCACGGGTCCTGGTGGCGGTGCCGGCGTCGTCGGAGGTCAGTCGCTCCGCTTCGAGAGGAGCACGCGCCGGCCGGGCGGCCCGGAGGAGCAGGCGGAGCAGGGCGGCCGCGGCGTCCGGCGTGAGGCGAGGAGGTGCCGGCGGGAGGACGACGGCCAGACCCGGATGTGCGGGAGTCTGCCCTTCGGGGCGGCGGTCGCCCGTCGCCGACGACAGGCCGCCGTGGGCCGACGTCGGCCGCCCGGTGGCGGCTGAGCGGCAGGGCGTACCGGCCGAGGAGACCCCGCGCTCCGGGGCGGCGCGTCGGTGGGGTGGCTGCCGGGCGGTCGTCACCGGCCCGCACCGCGCCGCATCGGACCCGTCCCCAGCTCGGCCAGGCGCCGCCGGCCGCCGGCCGCGTCGGTGGGGAGTCACACGGCGTCGCAGGGCGGCGCTCCCTCGCACGCGGTGGCGACCGGGACGGGCGCGCCGGCGAGCGCCTTCCGAGCGGCGGCCTCACGCTTGGTGCCGGTGAACCAGAACAGCACCCAGAACGGGTCCCGGGCTGCCGCGGCGAGCGTCGCGTAGCCCTCGAGCTTGGCGACGAGGCGGGCGTGGGTCTCGGTGCCCCGGTCGTACTCCAAGAAGAAGGCGACCTCAGCCTCCGCGTCCTGCCAGACGCCGTAGCCGTCGGGGCGCACGACGTCGCCCCAGGTCGCCCGGCAGCGCCGCTCCGGCCACCAGACCCGCAGGTCAGCACCGGGCCGCCCTCTCGCCGCGCCGAGGAGGCCGCAGAAGAAGCCGTTGGCCCCGACCCGGTGGGCGAGCTGGGTGCTGGCGGCCAGCCCGAGCGCCCGGTCGCGGCGCCAGTGCAGCTCGTCGGTCTCCACTCCGCGCTCGGCGGCGACGACCATCGCCCCGATGGCGTCGAGCACCCAGTGGTTCGGCGCGGTGCCCACGTAGGCGGAGCCGCGCCCGGCCGAGGCCGGAGAGGGAAAGAGAAGAAGGAGATGCATGCGAAGTCGGAGGAGGCATCGTCCGGGTCATGCCGCGTCGTCACCGGCGCCTTCGACGACCGAGAGACCCGGCAACTTGAAGCCGTCCGGGCCAGTGTCCGGGGTACCGGCCGGCGATCGTCCGCTCCACCGGCCCCCGGCGCGGAGCTGCATGGCTCGCCGTTGCTGCTCCGACAGCCCGAAGCTCTCCCGGGAGCGGTCCCGGACCAGCGCCGCCCTGCCCGGGACGGCCGCTGGCGCGGGACGGGTGCGGAACGTGAAGGCGGCGCTCTCCTCGCCGTCGACCACCAGGCGAGCGGCGGCCTGGTAGGCGCCCAGATGCGAGAGGTCGTGCGCCATGAGGTCCGGCGCCACGGTGCGCTCCAAGCGGCGGGCGTCCTCGGGCGAGCACGAGAGGATGGTCTTCGAGCGGGCATTTGCTGACACCGCGTCGGCCAGATCGGTGGGTAGCTGGCCGAGATGCTGGTGCGCGAGGACGAGCCCGAGCCCGTAGGCGCGCGCCTCGGCGAGGATGTCCTCCAGGCTGCCGGGGAGCGCCAGGAAGTTCTGGCACTCGTCGAGGTAGAGACCGCACACGCGTCCCCACCTCCCGCCGCGTGCCCGGGAGCTCACGGACTGCCAGACCTGGGCGACGAGGAGGGACCCGAGGAGCCGGGTCGACTCGTCGCCGAGGACACCCTTGGGCAGCCGGCACAAGAGGACCCCGCCGTCGAGGACCCTGTCGAGCGCGAAGCTGGACGTGCCCGTACCCACCACGGCCCGCACGAACGGTCGGAGGAGGAAGGCCCGCAGCTTGTTGGTCACCGGGCCGATCACGGCCGAGCGTGCACCTTCCGACAGCCCGTCGTACCAGTGCCAGAAGCCCCGGAGCACCGGGTCTTTCACTGCGGCCACGAGCGGCGCCCGGTAAAGGGGGTCGCCGAGGAGCTTCGGGACCTGGGACAGGTTGGCGCCGGGATGCTGGCGAAGGGTCAGGCACGCGGCGCGCAGGACGTCGTCGGTGCGTGGCCCCCAGGCCGACTCGAACAGCCGGTGCATGACCCCGACCACCTGGTCGACGACGAGGTGGACGTCGGAGCCGGCGAGCACGTTGAGGGTGGGTGGTTCGGGGTCCTCGGCATCGATGACGACCGTGTGGTCGCCCGCGTGCTCGGGGAGCCGGTCGAGGATGTCCTCTATGAGGGCGCCCTTGGGGTCGATGACCACAGTGCCCCTTCCGCTCGCGATGTCGCTGAGGATGAGGTTGAGGAGCAGGGTCGACTTGCCCGAACCGGTCGCGCCGAGCAGGTGCAGGTGATGGCAGGCGTCGGCGGGCGCGAGGGCTACCGGTCGGCGCGATCCGGTCTCGGCGTCGCCGAGGATCTTGCCGTCGCGGTGGATCTCGGGCGGGGGCGCGACGCTGCGGGCCCCGGCACGGGACACCCCAGGCACGTCGCGGTCGAGCGGCAGGTGGGCCAGCGCGGCGATCTCCGGGGCGGAGTACAGGTCGCCTCCTTGGAGGCGGGCTGACGCGATCACTGCGTCGGGGTGTCGAAGGCGGCGAGCGGCCAGGCTGTTCTCGGCCGCGTACTCGGCGAAGGCGGCGCAGATCGCCCGGGCCCGGCCGCGCAGGTGTCGCTTGGCGCGGTGGGCGGCGCCAGGCGACGAGACGGCGACCCGGATTGCGGCCTCGAAGCAGGGACGCTGGACCTTCTGGCGGGCGGCGCGCAGCTCCGGGTGGGGCGGCTCGCTCCGGCGCGGCACGGGACGTGCCGGCGTCGAAGGGCCAGGGGTCACGAAGTCGAGGACCCCGTGCACGATCGGCCCGACTAGGCGGAGAGCGGGGCTCGGTGCCGCGATCCCCTGCAGGCCAAGCACGGCCCGCTGCGCGTTGGCATCGCGACGACGGGACGCGGGCCGGGCCACGACCTGCACGACGACTTCCTCGTCCTCGTGGAGCTCGGCGGCAGCGCCGAGCACGGAGCGGAGCGGATCGAGCGCGTGGTCGGTGGCGATCGGCAGCCATTGGGCCCGAGCCAGGCAGAGCCGGTAGCCGGCAGAGGCTCGGTGCCCTCGACCCGTCGGCGCCGGCTCGGCGGGCACGACGCTTGCACCGGGCCACGCAGCCATGATCGCCCGGCTCACGTGATCGGCCATCGACCGGGGCGCCGAGACGGCGAAGCGGGCACGCTCGCCGACCGCCCGGATCTCGAAGGCGACCTGGTGGCGGCCGTGGAAGACAGCCCGCCAGGACGGGCGCAGCAGGGCGTGGAGGTTCGTCCAGAAGACCTCCGCGCTCCCTGGATCGACGACTGGCGGCGGGCGGAGCTCCAGGCACACCGCGTCCACCGCGGCCTGCCGTGCCCGCCACCGGGCGAGCAGCACGTGTCCGAGGATGGCAGCGGCGAGCAGGGCTGCGACGGGTGGGCCGACGTGGCCGAGGACGAACCAGCCTGCGTGGGCCAGCAGGCGTCCGAGGTCGCGGAGCGCGGCCTGCGGGTGCAGTAGGAACCGGGCAAGCGGTCCGTGCAGGCTCGGAGGCGTTGGCGTCACGACGCCGAGGGAATCCGGATGGGGAGCGTTCGGTGATGGGGTCACGGTCGGAGTCCTTTCGCTCACGGGCGGGCCGAGACGGGAGCGGTCCGGTCGGTGGAGCACCCTCTGCTTAAGAACATGGGGTTCGGCCCCGTTTTTGGACGATTTGTCGCGGATTTGAGACAGCGGCACTACGCTCGGCTCTGTGAGCAGCGAGTACGCGATGGAACGGGACACGGCGCGGCTGGCCGAGCACGCCGGCGAGGCCACCAATGCGATGGTCCGGTGGGGCCTGGCCGCGCAGGCAGCCAGCGACGTGCCCGAGCGCCTGCAGGCGCTCGCTGCCGCGCGCCGCCAGGCCGAGCTGGCCTTCCACCAAGCCGTGTGGTCGGCGGTGTGGGCCCGACCCCATCGCCATCCTTGGCGCGAGATCGCACCGTTGGTCGGCATCCCGTGGCAGACGCTCTACCGCCGCTACCGGCAGCCACCCGAGCGGCTTCCGCGCGCGAACCGGGCTAGCGATTCTCACGGCACGGTCGGGCCCGGTGTCGAGTAGACGGTCGTGCCGACGCCTCGCCCTTCGGCGACGCCTGGACCTGCAGAAGTAGCGTGAACGCGATGTCGGGGCCGCTGGAGAAGGACACGTGTCGTGACTACGTCGTGCCGCGCCTCGATGCCGCCGGGTGGAAGGACCGCTTCGTCGAGCAGTACCGGGTGACCGACGGGAAGATCGTGCCGGTCCCCCGGCAGCCGAGGCGTCGACGAGACCACAAGCGGGACGACCCGCTCCGTGCCGACTACGTACTGGAGTACGAGCCCAACGTCCCAGTGGCCGTCGTGGAGGCGAAGCGGGAGCACAAGCGGGCCGGCGATGGATTGCAGCAGGCGAAGCGGTACGCGGAGATGCTGCGCCTGCCCTTGGCGTACTCGACGAACGGCAAGGGGATCGTCGAGCACGACTACGACACGGGCCGGGAGTCGAACCTGGACGCCTTCCCGACCCCAGAGGAGATGTGGCAGCGCTACCGAGCCTGGAAGGGCCTCGTGGACGAGGTGGCGATCGAGACGCGACTGCTGCCGTTCAACCGCGACCTGCGGCTGCCCGACGGCCGCGTCAAGGAGCCCCGCTACTACCAGCGGGCGGCCATCGACGCCGCGCTGGGGGCGATGCTCAATGATGGACGCGACCGGGTCCTGCTGACGCTGGCCACCGGCACGGGGAAGACCTTCGTGGCTCTCCAGATCATCTGGAAGCTCTGGCAGAGCCGGTGGCGAGAGGGGCGGAGACCCCGCTTCCTCTACCTTGCTGACCGGAACATCCTCGTCGACCAGCCGATCTCGCGCGAGTTCAAGCCGGTGTTCGGAGACGCGATCTGGAAGGTGCAGGGCGAGGCGAAGACCGGCCGGGAGGTCTACTTCGCGCTCTACCAGTCACTGGCCGACTCCGGCGACGCGCTCGGGGTCTTCCGGGACTATCCGGCGGATTACTTCGATCTCGTCGTCGTTGACGAGTGCCACCGGGGAAGTGCACGGGACGAGTCGTCGTGGCGGGCGATCTTGCAGCACTTCGCACCAGCCGTGCAGCTGGGCATGACCGCTACGCCCCTTCGCGAGGAGAACCGTGACACCTACAGGTACTTCGGTGATCCGGCCTACACCTACTCGCTGGCACAAGGCATCGACGACGGCTTCCTCGCCCCCTACCGCGTGCGGCGGGTCGTGCTCAGTCCCGACGCCGAGGGCTGGTCACCGGCACCTGGCCAGCTCGATCGTTTCGGACGTGAGATCCCCGAAGGCGTGTACGAGACCAAGCACTTCGAGCGCGTGGTGTCGTTGCTGGTCCGGACCGACCAGGCGGCGCGGCACCTGAGCGACTACCTCCGGCGCACCGACCGCATGGCGAAGACCGTGGTGTTCTGCGTGGACTCCGAGCACGCGGACCAGATGCGCCAGTCGCTCAACAATGCCAACGCGGACCTGGCCCGCCAGTACCCGAACTACGCGGTCCGGATCGTCTCCGACGAGGGCGACGTGGGCCGCCAGCACCTGGGCGACTTCGCCGACCCGGAGCGTGAGACGCCAGTCATCGCCACGACCTCCCAGCTGCTCTCGACCGGCGTGGACCTGCCCACCGTGCGCAACATCGTGCTCTTCAAGCCGATCGGCTCCATGGTGGACTTCAAGCAGATCATCGGGCGGGGGACGCGGCTCTACCCCGACGATGACAAGCTCACCTTCGAGATCATCGACTACTCAGGGGCCACGGCCCTGTTCGAGGACCCGGAGTTCGACGGTCCCCCCGAAGCGCCGCCGGTCACCGAGGAGATCGACGACGAAGGCGGGATCGTGAGCGAGCCGGAGGTCGCCGAGCCCGAGCCCGCCTACGGTAACGAAGGCACCGGCTCGGACGAAGCTGACCCGGACGACGTAGAGGACGTCGCGGTCCGGAAGTTCTACGTCGACGACGGCACTGCCTATGTCGCCGTCGAGGGGATCTACCTCCCCGATCCCACGACCGGGCGCTTGCGAGTTGCCGAGTACAGCGACTACCTCGCCGACACGGTCCGCCGGCTCTACCCGAACCCGAACGATCTTCGGGCGGCATGGCGTAGCCCGCCCGGGCGAACGGAAGTCGCCGATGCGTTGCTCACGCGAGGCATCGACCTCGCCGAAGCAGCCGAGAGGCTCGGGCTCAGCGACCTCGACCCGCTCGACCTGCTCGTCCACGTGGCGTGGAACGGCGACGCCATCACCCGGCGAGAGCGAGCCGGGCGTGTCCGGAATCGACAGGCTGCCTTCCTGGGCTCCTTCTCGCCGGAGGCCCGGGCTGTACTCGCCGACCTCCTCGACAAGTACGCCGACCACGGCATCTCCCAGCTCGACGACCTTCGGGTGCTCGAGGTCCCGCCCCTGGACCGGCACGGGAGCCCCACCGAGATCGCCGCCCAGTTCGGCGGACCTCACGGTTTCCAAGACGCCGTCGAGCGCCTCGAAGAGCTGCTCTACGCCTCGTAGGCACGTGAAACTAAAGATTCGATGTAGGATTATGGGGTGCGAGTCGACCGCCAGGATCTCCGACGCCGTCTGGCTGCCCTGGCTGCGACCCAGTCGGGATACTTCAGCGCGGCGCAGGCGCTCGGCGTCGGGTACTCCTACCAGGCGCAGAAGTTCCATGCCGACCGGGGCAACTGGATCCGGGTCGACCGGGGCCTCTTCCGGCTGCCCGAGTGGCCTGTCGGAACGCACGACGACCTGGTCCGCTGGTCGCTGTGGGCTCGTGGACGAGCCGTCGTGTCCCACGAGACGGCGCTCGCTGTCCATGAGCTGGGAGAGGCGAACCCGACCGCCGTCCACCTGATCGTCCCGGCCAACTTCCGCTCGACTGCAGCCGGCGTCGTCCTGCATCGCGGCTCCGTCGACGAGCACGACATCTGGGAGCACGAGGGGTTCCGGGTCACGAGCCCGCTGCGGACGCTTCTCGACGTGGCGGCATCCCACCTCGACCTCGACCAGCTCGCCAGTGCACTCGTCGACGGCTGCGCCAAGGACCCCACCCTGGAGCAAACGATCATCGGCCGGGCGCGGGAGCTGGGCCCACGCGCCGCTACCCGTCTCCACCAGGCGCTCCAGATGGCAACCGCCGCATGACCTACGGAACTGACGGAGCGTTCCGAGCGGCGCTCGAAGCACGGCTGGGCGCAAGGTCGCGTGACGCAGGAGCGGACCTCAACCGGCTCCGCCGGCGAGTGGTGTTCGAGCGAATGCTGGCCCGACTCGAAGCGGCCGAGCCAGGCTGCTGGATCCTCAAAGGCGGGATGGCGCTCGAGGTGCGATGGCACGACCGCGCCCGGAGCACCCGTGACATGGACCTCGCCGCCAGGCATCCGCTGACCACCGGTGTTGACGCCCGGGCAGCGCTCGCCGGACCCCTCGCAGTCGACGCCGACCACGACCGGTTCCGCTTCACGGTCGGCGACGCACGCGACCTGCAGGTGGACGAAGCCGGCCGGCCGGGTTGGCGGTTCCCGGTCGAAGCGACGCTCGCCGGCAGGCAGTTCGCTGCCGTCCGAGTCGACCTCGTCATTCGTGAGACCGAGATCAGCGGGACCGAACGGCTTCGCCTCCCTGGGGCCCTCGCCTTCGCCGGGATCGGTCCGTGCGAGGTAGAGGTCGTCGATCGCTCTCAGCATTTCGCCGAGAAACTGCACGCACTGACCCGGACCTACACTTCCCGGCCGAGCACGCGGGTGAGGGACTTGGTGGACCTCGTCCTGCTCATCGATGACGGGCTCCAGCCCGACACACGGCTCTACGACACGGTCGTCCATGTCTTCGAGGCACGAACGAGCCATCCCGTGCCGGAAGAGCTGCCTGACCCGCCGCCCGATTGGCCTGTCCGCTACCGGGAGCTGGCAGACGACCTCGACGTCAGCGCCGCCACCCTTGACGATGCCATGCACCTTCTGCGTGCCTTCTGGCGCCAGACCCTATCGAGACAGGAATAGCGTCCCATGCCCAAACGCTCCAAGGCCGCCCCCACCAGTCCGCAGGCGAAGCTCTCGGCCGTCATCAAAGCCGCCCGCGACACCATGCGCAAGGACGCCGGGCTGAACGGCGACCTCGACCGCATTCCGCAGCTGGCATGGCTCCTCTTCCTCCGCGCCTACGACGGGCTGGAGGAACGCCGCGAGGTGACCGACCGGAAGTTCCGTCCCGCGATCGAGGCTCCGTACCGCTGGCGTGACTGGGCGGCCGACCCGGTGAACGGGCGCACTGGCGAGGGCCTGCTGGCGTTCGTGAACGACGACCTCTTGCCGTACTTCCGCGACCTGCAAGGCGTCGGGCAGGACGATCCGCGGGACGTGATCGCGGCGGTGTTCAAGGAGACCCACAACCGGATGCTCTCGGGCTACCTCCTCCGAGACGTCGTCAACAAGGTCAACGAGGTCAACTTCACCTCGAGCGACGACATCCACACGATGGCCCATCTCTACGAATCGATGCTCCGTGAGATGCGCGACGCTGCCGGTGACTCCGGCGAGTTCTACACGCCGAGGCCCGTCATCCGATTCATGGTGCAGCAGGTCGATCCACACCTCGGCGAGACCGTGCTCGACCCAGCGTGCGGGACCGGAGGCTTCCTCGTCGAGGCGCTGGGGCACATGCAGCCCGAGGTCCGCAGCGTCGAGGAACTGCGCGCCCTCGACGGCGACATCCGGGGAGTCGAGAAGAAGCCGCTCCCGTACCTGCTCGGCATGATGAACCTGCTGCTCCACGAAGTCCAGCAACCCCACATCATCCGCGACAACGCGCTCGCTCGCCCGGTGACCGACATCCGCAACGCTGATCGCGTCGACGTGGTGCTCACCAACCCGCCATTCGGCGGGGAGGAGGAAAAGGGCATCCAGGCGAACTTCCCCGAGGCCACCCGCACGGCGGAGACGGCGTGGCTCTTCCTCCAGCTGGTCCAGCGCATCCTCCGACCCGGCGGCCGGTGCGGCATCGTCGTGCCGAACGGGGTGCTCTTCGGCGACGGCGTCGGGGCGCGCATCAAGGAGCGCCTCCTGGACGACTACAACCTGCACACGATCGTCCGCCTCCCACCGGGAGTCTTCGCTCCATACACCAGCATCCCGGCCAACTTGCTCTTCTTCGAGAAGACCGGGCGGACCAAGGAGATCTGGTACTACGAGCTGCCCTTGCCGGAGGGTAGGAAGAACTACACCAAGACGAAGCCTTTGCGCTTCGAGGAGTTCGCCGACTGCCAGACGTGGTGGGGCGGGCCAGCTCGGAAGGGCCGGAAGGAGACCGAGCAGGCTTGGCGCGTGCCCATCGGTGAGATCGAGGCCAACGGGTTCAATCTCGATCTTCGCAATCCGAACCGCCCAGACGACCTCGCTCACCGCCCCCCGCAGGAGCTCGTGGCGGAGCTGCTCAAGACGGAGGAAGAGATCCTCAGCCTTATCCACGAGATCGAGTCTGAACTGGCGAAGGGATGAAGAGCCGCTACCCGCTCCGGCCGCTCGGAGACGTGCTGACGCTCGACCTAGACCCAGTGGCCATCGAGCCCACGGCCACGTATCACACCGCCGGAATACTGAGCTACGGCCGAGGCCTGTTCGCGCGGCCAGCGATCACCGGTGCAGAGACCAGTTACAAGCAGTACTTCCGCCTCCATCGCGATCAAGTGGTCTTCAGCCGGCTCTTCGCCTGGGAGGGAGCGGCGGCTCTGGTGGTGCCAGAATTCGACGGCTACTTCGTGTCCAGCGAGTTTCCAACCTTGACGGTCGATGGCGAGCGGGCTGTACCCAGCTACCTCGGATACTTGATGCGCTGGCCTGAGTTTCACGAACTGCTCGCGGGGGCAACGCGGGGCCTGGGCCTTCGCCGCCAGCGCGTACACGTGGACGAGTTCCTTTCGATCAAGGTCCCGCTGCCCGACATCGAAGAACAGCGGAGCGTCGCTGCGCGGCTTCGATCTCTTGATGGCCGGCTGGATCGGGTTCATGCTCTCGGAGAGACCACTTCGAAGATTTCCCGTTCAATCTCTCCGTCCCTACTTAACACCAGCTCCGTGCGGCGACCGGTTGGCGAACTCGTCCAGCAAGTCCGACGGGAGGAGTCCGTGGATCCGGCTATGGAGTACCGCCTCCTGGGGGTGCGCTGGTACGGCGAAGGCCTCTTCGCCCGGGAGCAGAAGATGGGCCACGAGGTGGCCGCGGCGAAGCTTCACCGGCTGAAGCAGGGCGATTTTGTGTACAACCGCTTGTTCGCATGGAAGGGATCGTTCGCCGTCGTCGAACCTCATCTTGACGGCTGCTACGTGTCAGGCGAGTTTCCGACGTTCGAGGTCGATCACGCGAACCTCGATGTCCGTTATCTACTCGCCCTCTTCACTGACCCGGCGATTTGGGGACTCGTGGAAGACCGCAGCACTGGCGGGACCCCAACGAGCCGGAACCGTCTGAAGGAAGCGGCGTTCCTCAATCTCGAGATCCCAGTGCCCCCATTGCCTGAGCAGGTTCGCCTGGCAGCCATGGTGGACATGGTCCGCACGACTGGGCTGCTTCGACAGCGTCGAGGGGTGTACATCGACGGGTTGCGAGCATCCATGCTGAACCAGGCACTCGCGGGCCTCACGCAGTGATCCGATGCCAGCGATCTCCGGCGACGACAACGTGATCGAGAAAGCGGAGACCTACGACGTTGGCTGCGGCGGCGAGGGCGCGCGTGGCAAGCACATCAGCTTCGCTGGGAGTTGGATCTCCTGACGGGTGGTTGTGAGCGACAGCGAAGGCGCGGCCATCGTGCCGAAGAACGCAGTTGAGGATCTCCCGTACCGGAAGCGCCGAGCGGTCGATGGAGCGCTCCGCCACTGCTTCCCTCCTTCGAAGACGGTTGCCGGCATCGCAGACCAACACAAGGACGTGCTCGCGGCGCTGTCCGGCCAGTTCCAGCCGGCTAGCGGTGAACACGTCATGCGGGCCCTGAAGTTGGACATCCACGGTTCCCTCGTTGGCCGCCATACGGCCCAACTGGAACGCAGCGACCAGTGCGGCGGCCTTCGCCTCTCCGACCCCCTGGCGGCGTGCTAGCTCCTCAGGTCTTGCGGCGGCGAGGCGAGCGAGGCCGCCGTACTCGGCGAGGAGTGCCGCGGCCAGGTCGAGGGCACTCTCGCCCCGGCTCCCGTGTCGAAGCACCAGGGCGAGGAGTTCTCGTTCGGACAAGGCTTCGGCTCCGTGAGTAACCAGCCGTTCGCGCGGCCGTTCATGTACCGGTAGTTCCGCCATCAGGATAGCCATGGCCACCTCCTCTGGGGGCGATGTTACGGGCAGCCTGTGACGTTAGGTGGGGTCGTCCTCGTGTCCCGAACCGCGGAAGACCGTAGAACTTCACAGGCGCAACCTCGTGCCAGGCTACGCACACGCGGGGTCAAGGGATCGCAGACGCCCTGAACTACCTCATGCAGCTGGCGGATCCTGTGTTGCACGAGCCTCACCTGGCAGGATCCACCATGGGCAGCTCCGACCGGACTATCTTCTATTCGCACATATCCACCGTCGAGGACGAGTTCGGCCATGCCCAACGCATCTCCACAGGACGCCCGAGCAGGATGGGATATCTACCTACGCGCGGGCGGCGACATCTCCCGAGACGACCTGAATTCTCAATTGCGGTCGGCGGGCTATAGCGATATCAGTGCACGGACGTATGAACATTATCACCGACTGCTCCGTGGAGGATTCTTCAAATACATCCCTATAAATCAATTTGACGTTGCCCGCTCGTCAGATCCATATGAGGTCGTTGCAACGCAAGGCCGTTATCCATATAGGGCCGCTGACGTTGGTATACAAGCCCTAATTGCGAAAGCTAGCTCGCTATTTGAGGCCTTTGGACGCGCCATCGAAGTTGCGGATGTCGGAGCGGTGCTCCTGTTTGATGATCCCGATGTTGCCGCAGGGATATCCAGTTTGAAGCTAACTTCCGGGGACATGCTGTCCCTCCGTTTCTTAGAAGCTGGTAGGTCGGTCACCGCGCGTGTCTCGCACAGTGATATGAATCGGCAAATCGCGCGAGTGGACGTCCAATATGTCGACGTCATGTCGATCGGAGACATCACGCCCGGATCAACCCTCGACACGGAGGATGTTCACTTCGCACTTCTCTCGTCAACAGAGGACGACTCGACGACGATGGATCTTGCTGGACGCCGAATCTTTCATTTCTTCGAACTTCTTGAAGGCGCTCGGTCCCTGATCAATCTTGTGGGAGCACGGCAGCAGGCACCGGTGTACGCAGCCCCACCCATCCTAACCAGACTGTCCATTGCGTCACCTCTGAACGTGGTGGTGGATATCGCCACCACTGCAAAAGACTTTGTTCCGATCGTAGCGCTCAATGTGTTGATGCGCGCATCCTCAGCGACTGCCAAGTTCCGCAATGATTGGCTGGATGCAAGCCTAAAGAAGGAGGAGTTAAGCCGGCAACGCGCAGGTCGGGTCACGACAATGAACTGGATGCGCTTGAGGCGAGGATTCAGCATGCAGAAGCTGAAAAGAAGGAGGCTGAAGCGCGTCTCGCCGAGGCTGAAGCAAACGCCAAGGTGTCCTTGTATGAGCGTTTAGAATCAGCGTTTGGAGATTCCGATGTTTCGCCAGAGTTGGTAGATGGACTCATTTCCAATATTCTGGGTACGGCGAAGAAGCTCTGCGATGATCGAGTTGTCGAAATCCAGTCGCCGACGTCCCCACCGCCCAAAGAACCACCAGGGCCCGCCCCAGGACAGGCAGCATAACTTGGGCGGCACGCTGCATGAGCAGCCGCGACGGTGCCGACGCCTTCGATCTTCTCGGTTCAGGTCACGTTGATGCAGCCTTGGTCGGGTCGGGCCGTAGGGAGAGGTCGTGATCCCGAAGGATCTTCGCGACCGGCTCGGGATCTCACCAGGGGACAAGTTCGAGTTCGCTCTGGATAAGGACCCCGGTGCGGTACGCCTGGAGCCGGTGCGGTAACACCCCACCCTGCGGGGATCACTGGCTGGGCTGGGGCTCGTCGCTGGGCTGGAAGCCGACCACCGCTCCGAAGCCCGACGTTGACCG
Source organism: Acidimicrobiaceae bacterium (assembly GCA_027320105.1). Classification (GTDB taxonomy): domain Bacteria; phylum Actinomycetota; class Acidimicrobiia; order Acidimicrobiales; family Palsa-688; genus JAKAQB01. The sequence continues at coordinate 32,809 of DAHVMA010000102.1, forward strand.
ACTGCCTCGACTCGTGGACGGTCCTGCACTGGCTCGATAGCGAGGGGCCGGCAGCAGCTCGGGTGGAGACAGCGATGCCGCCTCATCTGATCATGAGCTGGATCAACCTCGGTGAGGTGCCGTACATCGTGGAGCGCCGCGCCGGCACCGAGCCGGGCATCTTCGCCGTCGAACCGGTCCTCGCCACCGCTTGGCGGATCCTTCAGCCTCTTTCAGTGGCCGGGTAGTCGCTTCCCTCGCCAAGCGGGGTCACCGACGTGTCCTCAACGGTGGTGTCGCCCCTCCGACACGTAACGTTCTCCACGTCCGAGGGTCCCGGTGACGTACTCGGGGTGGCGGCGGCGTCGAGGAGTTCGCTGAGGCCGTGGTAACGCTCGATGACGGCCCGCACGGCGGCCTCGGTGAGGGGCGGCTGGGTGGCGGTGGCCTCGTGCTCGGCGAGGACGGCGCGGGCGCGGGTGAGCTCGGCTTGGGCGGCCTTGGTGCGCTCGACGACGAGGGCGGGGTCGAGGCCGGCGTCGAGGGCCTCGAGGTGGCGTTGGATCCTGGCCTCGGCCTCATTGGCGGCAGCGCGGGCCTCGGCGACGGCGGGGGTTCGGTCTCGGCGACGGTGCGGGCGTCGGAGGTGAGGATGGCCTCGACGGTCGTCTCGAGGCGGTCGGGGTCGAGGACGGCCGATAGCCACCCGTCGAGGGCGGCGAGGACGCGGCGCTCGGTGACGGCGAGGGAGCGGGGGTGGGCGTCGTCGGCCGGGTACTCGGAGCGGTAGATGCAGCGGTGGTGGACCGAGGCGGCGCCCTTGGTGCGGGTGACGACGTTGCCCTGCATGACCCGGTTGCACAGGCCTGCCTTGCGTCCTTGCTGGCGCCACTTCTCGTGGACATGCCCATGCAGCAGCCACATTCGCTCGTCGGCCGGCCTGAACTTGGCATAGCGCTCTGTGCCACCGCTGTCGCCTCGGTAGGGGAGGTGGCAGACGAGAACCTCGCGGTTGGCGACGGTCATCGTCTGTGGTCCCTGCCGGATCTCGTCGAACCCGGCGTCGAGGTACTCCTGCTCCAGGCGGATGGCCCGCTTTCCGTGTCCGTACCAGCAGCGGTCGTGGTTCCCGGGGTAGAGGACCTTGTGCCCGGCCAGTTGGTTGATGAGCGGCATCGACTCCTCCCGCCGACCCATTGCGACGTCGCCGAGGACGTGGACGGTGTCGTGCGGGCCGACGACGGTGTTCCAGTTCGCGACGAGCACGGCGTCCATCTCGCCGACACTGTGGAACGGCCGGCCGCAGTACTCGATGATGTTGCCGTGACCGAAGTGGTGGTCGGCGGTGAAGTAGGTGGTCATGGGCCCGTTGTGGTCGTCGTAGGCGAAGCTCGCCAGTAGGGAGTAGACGAACTAGTCTACCTAGCAGTAGACTGATGAGGGTGAGCACCACGATTCGAGTCAGCGAGGAGACGCGGAGCCGGTTCGCGGAGCTGGCCAAGGCGACGGGTAGACCGATGACGGAGCTGCTCGACCAAGCGGCGGATGCCCTCGAGCGCCGGGTCTTCTTCGATCGTTTCGCAGCTCGCTACGCGGAGCTCCGTCACGATGCCAATGCGTGGAAAGAGATCGAGACTGAGCGGGCAGAGGAAAGCAGCTCGCTGTCCGACCATTCGGCGTGACGGCCCGTCGGGGCGACATCTGGCTCGTGGACTTCGGCGAACCCGTCGGTCGCGAGCAGGCAGGGCGACGGCCTGCGGTAGTGGTGTCCGCTGATCCGTTGAACGACAGCCCGGCCGGCGTGGTGATCGTCGTGCCCTGCACGACGAGACGGCGCGAGCTCCCCTCTCACGTCGAGCTCGATCCGAAGGAGTGCAGGCTCGACGAGGTCAGCTACGCGAAGTGCGAGGACGTGAAGTCTGTGTCAGAGAGCCGGCTCGTCGCTCCCCTTGGTGCTGCGAACGAGGAAGCGCTCTTCGCCATCACCCAGGCACTCAGGTTCCTGCTGGACTTCTGAGACGCTCCTGGCTCGGGCACCGGGCACGGCGCCCTTCGCTGGTTTGCTCATCCGGCCAGCGCCAGCTCCGTCCGCAGCACGAGCGTGGGCGTCGAGTACTCCCTGGGGGCTCCGATGACGGCGTTGGTTCGGTCCCACTTTTCACGGTGCCTACCTAGGCGCCCTTCGATTTAGCCAAGGGCGAACGCACCGTTCTCGACAGCATCGGCGAGGCGGCCAATACGGGTCCCTGCCTACTCGAGATCACGGGTCGCGTTGGCCAGGTCGAGATCAGGGTGGACTCCCCGGCCCGGCTATCGACCTTCCTCGTCAGGGCCGGCTACACGGCCGAGATCTCCTCCAGGTTCCGCCTGTTGGTAGCGGGTCCCATGACGCCGATCACTGACGCCACGATCACCATTGCAATTGAGATGAAGGCGAAAACACCGCCGACTCCGAAGGCTTTCAACAACGCGACTATGGCGAAGCCGGTGAAGGCCGAGCTCAGCCGCGACCAGCTATAGGTGAAGCCAACGCCGGTTGCCCGGATCCGGGTGGGGTAGAGCTCGGCCTGGTAGGAGTGGAAGAGGGTGCTGAACCAGTTGTTGAGCAGGGTGATCACCACCCCAACGACGATTATCCAGACCGGAATCCGCATGAAGGAGAAGAGCACTCCCGATGCGGCTATCCCTAGCGACACCAGCACTATCTGCCACTTCCGCTCCCACCGGTCGGACATGTACATTCCGATCACCGGTCCGAGTGGATTGAAGATGGCAATAAGGAAGGTGTAGAGCAGCGAGTGCAGCAGGGTTATCCCCTCGCTTACCAGCAGGGTTGGTACCCACGCTGCGAACCCGTAGAAGCCGACCGTCTGGAAGATGTTGAAAACTACCAGCATAATCGTCCGCTTGCGGTACGGTGGGACCCAGATCTCCCGGAAGTTTCCGGGTTCCTCCTTGTGTGCCAGGCTCGGCGTGATGGGGGGGAGTGGCCCGGTTTCGCGCTCCACCTGTGTTTCGATCTGGTCGAGGATGGCCTTGGCCTTGTCGTGCTGGCCGTGCTCCTCGTACCAGCGCGGGGACTCCGGCAGCCCTTGCCTGATCCACCATACCAGCACTGATCCGAGCGCCCCGAAGAGCACCACCCACCTCCAACCGGCCCAGAGGAAGTGCGTAGGTACCAGCGCGTAGGCGAGCAGGGCCACGGTCGGCACCGCCCAGTAGGTGATGAACTGGCTAAAGGCTATGTAGTGGCCGCGCTGGGTTGCCGGTGTCATCTCGCTCACGTAGGTGTCGATGATCACTAGCTGGGCGCCGATGCCGAATCCGGCGCACATTCTGAAGATGTCCAGCCAGAGCGCCGATGGCGATAGCGCCATCAGGAGGGTGAAGGTCGAGTAGATGAGCAGCGAGTAGACGTATCCCTTGCGGCGCCCGATCCGGTCGCTCACGTGCCCGAAGATCGATGTGCCGAAGAACATGCCTAGGAAGCCGGCGCCTACGAAGTAGGCAAGGCCCGCGAGCGGCAGGAACTTCGCCTTGACCAGTGCAGCCCCCACGGCGCCCGCGAGGAATAGTTCGTAGAATTCGAAGAAGCCGCCGGTGGATACCCGTGCCACCAGACGCGTGAAGTAGTTGCTCGCCGGGAGGCGATTGATCCGATCGATCGATGTGACCCCGGGTTGAGTGTTGACAGTCAACGAAATCCCCCAATCGTGTCCAAAGGGTGTGCCGAATTGACGAGAGAGCTAGCGCTCCAAATCAGGCCATGGCGCCTGCGTTTGCCGCTGGAGACGTGGCGGCGAGGATACTTTCGCGAAGCCGCGGCAGCCGATCGAGACTGATGCCGGTGTCCACCCCTTGGGCCTGGAGGAAGCGGACCAGGGTCACGGTGTCGAGGTTTCCAGTGGCGCCGGGGGCGTAGGGGCACCCCCCGAGGGAACCGAGGGCCGAATCGAAGCGGGTGACACCCTCTTCAAGGCCGGCGACGACATTGGCCAACCCCAGGCCGTTGCGGTCGTGGAGGTGCAGACCCAGGGGGAGCTCTCCCCCTACCGCCTTGCGGATGGCTCGTAGGCGCTCCCTGACCAGCTCCGGGGTAGCGGTTCCCAGGGTATCGGCCAGGTTGATCATCTCCACTCCGGCGGCAACGTACATTTCGGCCGCGTCGACCACATGGCCGACTGGAACCACCCCGTCAAAGGGGCATTCGAAGGTCACGCTGATCCCGCCCCGCGTGACCATGAGGTGCTCCCTGGCGAAGGCGGCAGCATCCCCGGCGATGCGCAACGCCTCCTTGCGCGAATGGTTCAGGTTCGCCCTGCTGTGTCCCTCGCTCGCGGAGGTGACCAGGAGTACCCTGCGGACTCCTGCTTCAACCGCCCTCTCTACCCCCCTACGGTTGGGGGTGAGGGCGACCAGCCGGTCCGCGATATCTCGCAACATCGGGATGAGTGCGTCAGCGTCTCTCAGCATCGGGATCCGCAGCGGGTGGGCGAAGGAGGTGGCCTCGATGAAGGGAAATCCGGCCTCGGCAAGCCCCTCGATCAGTGCTGCCTTCTCTGCCAGGGGCACGTAGACCTCGGCGTCCTGCAGGCCATCCCTGGGGGTTACCTCGGTAATGGAGACGGTGGTCATGCCTTACCTTCCTGGAGCTCGCCGGCGACGAGGTTGTGCGCGTACACGGCGAGCGCCGTGCACCACGAGTGGTCGATAGCTCGGGCCTCGCCCTCGCAGTCTTCGACAAGGGAGGGAGTCTCTTCCCGCCGGAGAACAACTATCGATCCTTCGGGGATCTCTAGCCCGAGATAACTGGCGGGGGTCTCGACCGTTGCCCGGTACAGCTGCGCCCAGCCGAGACCAGCGGAAACCAGCTTCGAGCAGAGGTGGGTGAGGTCGACCAGGGGCGGCTGGTGCAGGGTGTTGCGTGTCAGGTCGGTACTAACAGTGTCAACGTCGATACCAAGGCGGTGAGCGCTCTCGAACACTCTCCAGGAGAAGTGGTTGAATCCGTGGCCTAGATCGAGGAGGATGCCCTTGCGTCTTGCGGTCATAATTGCCGGATCGATTCCTGCATCGATGAGTATCGATCCTCGCCGCCCGTGGTACAGGTGGGTGATCACGTCACCCGCTTGGAGCGTGTCGACTAGGTCGGCGAGTGGGAGCTGGGCGTTGGTGATGTGGACCATGAGGGGAGCTCCCAGGCGCCGAGCGACCCGGGCCCCATCGGCGATGAGGAGCTCATCCTCGGCAAGGTCGTTCTGGCCAAGGCGGATTTTCACGCCCGCCAGTTGGTGGCGGTTGGCTTCGTACACCTCGAGCAGAGCGGAGTCAGAGCCAAGCCCACGGTAACGCTCTCCGGATGGCGTTAGCAGTCCGTAGGGTAACAGCGAGAGCCATCGCCTGTAGGGGAACCCCGTCTGGGCGGCCGGCAGGTTCCTCCAGCCGAAGGTTCCTGCGTCGGCTGCAGCGTAGACGCCGCCCCGGCAGAGATCAGCGCCGTCAACTCCGAGTCCATCCCGCCCCCGGTCGCCAAGATGGAGGTGGAAGTCGATGAATCCGGGCCAGATCAAGTCCTCTTTGGCCAGGGTGAGCTCCTGGTCTGGCCCGGTCAGGCGCATTTCGAACACGTCGTTCTGCTCGGGCTTGCCGGCGAGGTAAGATATCCCGGAGATGAGGCGCAGCGTTCCCATTCGAGAGCACCCCCTACCTGACTGCGCCGTGCTCGCGCAGCCGCTCCACCTCGTGCGGCGGCAAGCCGAGGTACTCGGCCAGGACCGCGTCGGTGTCCTCTCCAATCTCTCCTCCCGCCCAGCGGATGGTACCTGGAGAGCTGGTGAGGGTTGGAACTACGCCGAGCATCTCGACCGGGTCGCCAGACCGGGTGTGGGTGCGCCGGATCATGTTGCGGGCGGAGAGTTGGGGATCCTCGTAGATCTCCTTCGCACTCATTACCGGCCCTGATGGAATGCCGGCCCCGTCAAGCAGGTCGAGCAGCGAGTCGTGGTCGTGCTGCAGGCTCCAGCTTGTGATGGCTTCGTCCAGCTCGTCGGCGGCCGCGACTCGTCCGGGGTTGGTCATGAGGCGAGGGTCGTCAGCGAGCTCCGGGCGGTTCATCACCTTGGCGAGGCTGACGAAGGTCGTGGTGCTGTTGGCGCTGATCGCTACCCAGCGACCGTCCGACGTCGGGTAGATGTTCGATGGGGCCGACCTGAGGAGCTGGTTTCCGGTGCGCTCCTGCACGATGCTGGCGTTCGCGTACTCCGGGATCAACCCCTCGGTTATTGCGAGCACCGACTCGTTGAGCGCGACATCTACGAACTCCCCCCGGTGTCCGGGGTCCGTCTCGCGCCGACGTAGGGCGAGCAGGATGCCGATTACCGCCTGGAGCGCCGCGAGCTCGTCTCCCAGCGATAGGCCGGTCCGCACGGGCGGCCGGTCGGCGTAGCCGGTAACGTAGCGCAACCCGCCCATGGCCTCGGCGATATTTCCGAAGCCAGGGCGCATCCTGTAGGGTCCGGTTGCTCCGAAGCCGGAGATGTTGGCGTAGACGATGGCTGGGTTGGCGGCGGACACCTCGGCATACCCGAGCCCCCAGGACTCCATCCTCCCCGGCCTGAGGTTGGCCACGAGAACATCGCAGCCCTTCGTGAGCCCCAGCGATACCCTCCGCCCTTCCGGGTTGTTGTGGTCGATCGCCACCAGCCGCTTGCCCCGGGCCTGCATCCGCCACCACCAGCTACCCGAGCCTCCCGAGGTGGCGCCCCAACTGCGAAGGGGGTCTCCACCCGGGGCCTCGACCTTCACGACATCGGCGCCGAAATCGGCGAGTATCCGTCCAACTGAGGGGGCGGCAACCAACTGACCGAACTCGATGACCCGCAGCCCGTCGAGCGGAGGAGTTTCGCTCATCACGCACCCCTTTCGATCTGAGCGCCGAGAATCTGTGCTTCCGTCTTTAGTTGCGTCGCCATCTCGGAGGCTCGCCTATCCGAGAAGCGCATCCGCGGACCGGAGAGGCTGAGCGCGGCGACTACTCGCCCGTCCGGGTCGTATACCGGAACGCTGATCGAGGCGAGGACTGGGTCGCGCTCGCCCATGGTGATCGCCCAACCCTTCTCTCTGATCGCTTGCCAGCCTCCATCGGGCTCCACCACCGGCGCTCCCGAGACCGACTGGGACTCCCGAATCAGGCGCTTCCGCTCGTCGCTGGGTACCCAGGCGAGAAGGATTCGCCCTCCAGAGCCGACGTGGAGCGGGATGGACATCCCGATACTCAGGCTGTGCCTGATCTGCTCGGTGCCTTCCCGCCGGGCGATGCAGGTTCTGGTGGAGCCACTTCTTACGAAGACGCTTGCCGTCTCTCCAAAGGCTTCGACGAGCCGATCGAGAACGGGGCCGCTGGCTTCCCTGATCCCTCCGACGTTGAGCGCAGCAAGCGCCCAGCGGATCAGCTTGGGTCCGGGTTGGAGCGATGGTGTGAGGACCTCCTGGGAGGTCAGGGTCTGGAGGATCCGGTGGACGGTGGTTCGCGGCAGGTCGAGGGCGTTCGCGAGCTGCGAGACCGACTCTGGCTTTTCGTCGGTCAAGGCGTCGAGCACCTGGAACGCCTTGGCCAGCACCGCTATGCCCCCGCCCTGTTCCGCTGTCCGCATCGTGGACAGGGTATCCATATGCTGCACAGTGGTAAGATACCTTGGGCGGCCGCCACAGTCAAGGGCAAGAGGATCGGAGATGGCAGGAACTCCTCGGCGGGAGAGGGTTAGGCGGGGTTAGGCGCCCCCCGGCCTCCTCGCGCGGCGCAGCTGGCGAAGGCCTGAGCCGGTCGGGGCGGCAAAGCGGGCCCTCGTGCGCTATCACGTCACCGGTGACTCTCGACGTGGTGGACATCAACGACGGGCTCGACGGACACGTGGTCCTCGAGCTGGAGTACCTCGACCGGCTGTACGTCAACTGCTACGTACCGAACCTCCATGCCGGCGGGTAGGTGGTGCAGTTCCTCACCGGGCAGCAGGGGAACCCAATCCCCCCCCCGGCACTGTTGCAGTTGCAGAAGATCGGCATCCGCTTACCCCGTGAGGTGAAGGCCTCTCGCTCTGGAGATCGTGTAGGCGGAGAGGGCGGATCGGTCGATCGGCCACCCAAGCCAGCTGCATCGCTCGACAGATCCCTGATCTTGCCGAGGTAATGGCCGGTTCCCTGCTGGAACAACGCCGCCGATGCGGGAAGGAGGGGTGTCGATGTGCCAGGGGAGAACTGCACGGGCCCCACCTGTACCTGTCGCTGCGGGTCGACCGCCGAACTCGGATGGACCTGGCACACCGACCAGAGCGTCGGCTTCGTCCGCCGCCGCGAAACCCACGAGGCGTTGATCCACCGGATCGACGCCGAGGTCATCACCGGGTCGCTGGCGCCGATGGGCGCCCGGCTGAGCGGCGACGGGTCGACGAGGCGCTCCGCGCCATGTACGGGGCATGCACCCGAGTGGGCGATGATCTCCCCGAACGACTCGGGCGTCATACGACTTCAGGCCGCTGACACCGGCAGCACCTGGCCGGTCACCTCGGTCGGCTCGGCGACACCGATCCCGACAACGGCACGCGCCTGGACGAGGCCTGCCTCATCGTGGCCGACGACACCCGAGCCACGGCGGAGGCGACCCTCACAGGGTCGGCGACTGACCTGGATTGTTGGCTTTGGCGCCGCCCGACCATCGCCACGCTCAGGCGATCACCTGCTGGTCGACCAGCTTGAGATGGTCATCGGGCGAGGAATGGACTGGATGCCGGTCCGGTTGCCCCCGAGCGCCTCCACTCCCATCAGGTCGCTGGGTAGCCGATGTCGTCGAGTTTCGCCCTGATGGTGGCGGCGTCGATCTCGGCGTCGTCGAAGGCGACGTGGACGGTCTTGGTGTCGATGTCGACTTCGACTTGCTGGACGCCAGGTGTCCCGCCGAGAGCGTGCTCGATGGTGTTCTTGCAGTGGGCGCAGGAGATGTCGTTGGCGGTCAGGTCGAGGGTGCTCATTGGCTTGCTCCATTTGGGTGCGGTTGCAGTGCTGGTGGTTTGCTCTCAGGCCAAGAGTGGTCCCGGTCGGGCGCGCGGTCGCTGATGGCTGCTGTCTGCTGAGAATCGGCGGAGTCGCAGGGCGTTGGTCACGACGCTGACCGAGCTGGCGGCCATGGCCAGCGCCGCGTACATGGGGGGAAGGATCCCCGCCGCGGCGAGGGGGATCAGAACCACGTTGTAGCCGAACGCCCAGGCCAGGTTCTGCCAGATGATCCGGCGGGTGGCGCGAGCCAGGGAGATGGCATCGGCGACGGCGCCGATGTCGCCGTGGACGAGGGTTATGTCGGCGGTGGCCATGGCGACACCTGTCCCGCTGGCGACGGCGATGCCGACGTCGGCGGTAGCGAGGGCCGGAGCGTCGTTGATCCCATCGCCCACCATGGCAACGGCCCCATGCTCTTGGAGCTGCCGGACGAGGGCGGCCTTGTCATCGGGGTGTAGGCCGGAGTGCACCTCGTCGGCACCAACATCGGCTCCGACGAGCCGAGCGACCTCCGGGCGGTCGCCGCTGGCGATCACGACCCTGAGCCCTTGAGCGTGCAGGCGGTTCACCCCGGCAACGGCGTCGGGCCGGAGCGGGTCGGTGATGCCCACGACCAAGCGCAGTTCGCCATCGACGGCCACACCGACGGTGGTCCGGCCCCGCTCGGCGAGCTGTTGTGCGGCGCGCGTCGCCTCACCGGCTCGGACACCTGGCGTCACCGGCGTGCTTCCCTCGCCTGCCGGAGCGCCGGCGCTGGCGGCCAGCCACTCCACGGAGCCCACTGCGACGTTCCGGCCGCATACATGGGCGGTTAGGCCCTTGCCTGGGCTGGCCTCGGCATCGATGGGGGGGGCAGGGACGGCGATGCCGGCGGCTGTCGCCGCCTCCTGGATGGCGCAGGCCAAGGGGTGTTCGGAGTTGGCTTCCGTAGCGGCGGCCAGGGCAAGCGCCTCGGATCCGTCGGTCCCGTCGAGGGTGATCACATCGACGACTTGGGGGCGGCCGGCGGTGAGGGTGCCGGTCTTGTCGACCACCACGGTGCGGAGTCCCCGGACCCGTTCGAGGACTTGGCCGCCGGAGACGAGCAACCCCAGCTCGGCTCCTCTTCCGGTGCCGACCATGACCGCCACCGGGGTGGCCAGGCCGAGGGCGCAGGGACAGGCCACCACCAGCACGGCCACCGCTGGGATGAGGGCGTCGACGAGAGGACGCCCACTGGCCAGCCAGCCGGTGAACGTGGCGGTCGCCGCCAGCAGGATCACCGGGACGAAGACCGACGAGACCCGGTCGGCGAGGCGCTGCGCCTTGGACTTCTCCATCTGAGCGCGTTCGACCAGCGCCGTGATCTGGGCGAGGGTCGAGTCCGCGCCGGTCCGGGTGACCCGCACATGCAACGCCGCCAGGCCGTTGACGGTCCCTCCGATCACGTCGTCGCCGGGGACCTTGAGGGCAGCGACGCTCTCGCCGGTCACCATCGACTCGTTCACGCCGGCCGAGCCCTCCGTCACCATCCCGTCGGCCGGCACCGTTTCGCCGGGCCGGACGACCACCACGTCTCCGGGCCTCAGCGAAGCGGCGGCGATGTCCACGCCGGCCGATCCGCTCCCGGCGACCGCCCCCGCCCGGGCGAGCAGGTGGGCGGTCCGAGGCGCCAGACCGGCCAGCGCCTCGATGGCCTCCCCAGCGCGCCCCCGGGTGAGCACCTCGAGGTATTTCCCGATCGAGATCAGCGTGACGATGACCGCCGCGACGTCGAAGTAGGTCGCCTGACCTCGAAGCGCGAAGGTGGCCGCCACCGAGTAGAAGAAGGCTACGGCGGAGCCCAGCGACACCAGTGTGTCCATGTTGACCGCCCCGTGGCGCAGGCTGGTCAGTGCTCCGCGGTGGAACCCGGAGCCGACCCAGGCGAACACCGGGGTGGTGAGGGCCAGCTGCCAGTACGGGGACCATGTTGGGCTGGGTATGCCGTAGGCGAGAGTGAGTACGGCGGCACTGAGCAGCGCGCCGACGCTGAGCTTGACCCTCCGGCGGCGCAGGTCGGCGCGGCGGCGGGCGCGGCGCTCGGCAGCCTCTTGGGCCGGGTCGGATGTCGCCGCCGCAGGCGCTGCGCTGTAGCCGGCGGTCTCCACTGCTCGTAGCAGGGCCTCGGTGTCGACGGGCGCCGACAGCTCCACCTGCGCGAGCTCGGTAGCCAGGTTGACCCGGGCCTCCGCTACGCCCTCGACGTTGCCGAGGGCCCGTTCCACGCGGCGGACGCACGACGCGCAGGTCATGCCAGTGATCTCCAGGGTCAGCGACAGCCTCCTGGACCCGGCGCCAAAGGGGTGGCCGGGGGGGACGATGCGGTAACCGGCCCGCTCCACCGCCTCCGCCAGCACGTCGTGATCGACCGGGTGCCCGGGTGAGAGGACGACACTGGCGGACTCGGTGGCCAGGTTGACCCGGGCCTCCGCTACGCCCTCGACGTTGCCGAGGGCCCGCTCGACGCGGCGCACGCACGAGGCGCAAGTCATCCCCTCGATGCCGAAGTCGACAGTTGCGGGTGTCGGTTCGGTCGTTGTGTCGCTCATGGGTTTGCCTTGCCCATCGACCCGTCACGAGTGCAGCAGCCGGGAGATGGCATCCGAGGCCTCCTTGACCTTGGTGGCCGCTTCCACCCCTCCGGCGGCGGCGGCCTGTACTACGCAGCTACCCAGGTGGTCCTCGAGCAGGCCGAGCGCCACCGAGTGCAGCGCCTTGGTGGCTGCCGACACCTGGGTGAGGATGTCTATGCAGTAGCGGTCCTCTTCGATCATCCGCTGCAGGCCGCGCACCTGCCCTTCGATGCGGCGAAGACGCTTCAGGTAGTCCTCACGGTTGCTGGCATAGCCATACACGGCAGTCTCCTCGGAGTCATTACTATACCCCTACAGGGTACCCTGGTCCAGTAGGCCCCTCGAGAGTCGTGTGGCGCCGGTCTTCACCGGTCACCGACCGTCGCGCGGGACAACACGCCCGCACTCCAGCGCACGGCGCTGATGCCTGCGACGGTCCGACCCGTTTCTAACCTGGGCCGGTGGGCCGGCCTCGCCATCGGATCATGAGGGCAGCGCTGTCGGGCGCGGCGCTGTTCGTGGCTGTGGTCGTTGCGAGCTCCTGCGGGGTCGCTGCGCCGCCGGTGCGGGCTGCCAGCCGCCCAACCTCCGCGCCGCCCACCGCCCGGCCGCCTGCCAGCACGGCTCCTGCCGTCGTGCCCCGTGCCATCGTGGCAGCCCTCCCGGTGCCACCGCCCCTGACGCCGTTTCCGGGGGACCCCGCCCGGCCGTGGGCGCCGTCGGGGCGACGGGTGGAGGGGACGGCGGCCGTCTTCGAGACGACCGTCGTGCCGCCGGGCGGGACCCAGCTGGCCGGGGTTGCTTGGATGGACACCCGGCTGCTGTCCGCCCGGCTGTACTCGGGGTCGGTGAGCCCAAGCGGCGGTCCATACCGGTACACCGCCCCCATCGAGCCTGCCCAGGCGTCGACGCTGGTCGCCGCCTTCAACGGCGGATTCAAGATGCCGGACGCCCACGGCGGCTACTACACCGAGGGCCGGGTGATCGTTCCGTTGCGCCCCGGGGCCGCCTCCTTCGTGATCTACCGCAGCGGTGGTGTCGACGTCGGGGCGTGGGGTCGGGAGGTGTCCATGACCGGCGCGGTGGTCGGCGTGCGGCAGAACCTGGTGCTGCTCGTCGACGGCGGGCGCCCGACCGCCGCCGCTCGGAGCGCCGACTGGCAGGCGTGGGGCAACACCTGCGGGGTCGTGTCGTGCGCTGCCTCCGTTCCCGGTGTCGACCATCAGTGGCGGTCCGGTGTCGGGATCACCTCCGACGGGGCACTGGTCTTCGCATACGGCCCCGCCCTCGATCCGATGCAGCTGGCCGAGATCCTGGTCCGGTGCGGGGCGGTCAGGGCTATGGAGCTCGACATCAACCCCTACTGGCCGGTGTTCGCCACCTACCGCCCGGCGGGCGCCCACGGGCTGGCTGATCCAGCCAACGGGCACAAGCTCCTCGCCGGTGGCATCCAGGGGCCGGCGACCTTCTTCGATCCGGCCTGGGCCCGGGACTTCATCACCATGTCGGCGCGACCGGTCACGGTGCTTGTCTCGGGCACCGCCGGCGCCGGGGCCGGGTGAGGTCTCGGGACACCTCACAACCCGTAGTCTAGGGTCCGTCCGGAACAGCCGAGCCTCGACCGGCTGTGTGCCTGGAGCGACACAACGGTGGTTCGTTCCGGGGGGCTGCTCTCCGGGGTCGTGTCCTGGGTGCTCGAGCCGCTCTCCAGCCTCATTGGCAGCCGGCACCTGCAGCACCTCCAGAGCACCTATGCCAACTTCGCCGCGGTGACCGCCCCCTGGTGGTTCCACCTCCAAGCGGACCTCGCTGCCTGAGCCGTCGCGCCGGGGCTGCCGCGCCGGCCTGCTCCTGCCACCGAGCGGCAAGGCCAGCGAGGGAGACAGCGTGCGGCGCCAGGCTCTACCATCCTGGATGCCGTGGCCCTGGACGACGCCTCCACCCTGATCGACTTCGACTCGTTGCTCGACGACGAGGAGCGGATGATCCGCCAGACAGTCCGCAGCTTCGTGGACAAGCGTGTGCGCCCCAACATCGGCCACTGGTTCGAGGAGGGCGTCGCCCCGCTGGATCTGGCGGCCGAGCTCGGCGCCCTCGGCCTGTTCGGGATGCACCTCACCGGCTACGGCTGCGCCGGCACCAACGCGGTGAGCTACGGGCTGGCGTGCCTGGAGCTCGAGGCCGGCGACAGCGGGCTGCGCAGCTTCGTGTCGGTGCAGGGGTCGCTGTCGATGTTCTCCATCTGGCGGTGGGGGAGCGAGGACCAGAAGCGGGAGTGGTTGCCGCGCCTGGCCGCCGGCGAGGCCGTCGGCTGCTTCGGTCTGACCGAGCCTGACTTCGGTTCCAACCCGGCCGGCATGCGGACGACGGCCCGCCGTGACGGGGACGACTGGGTGCTCGATGGGACCAAGATGTGGATAACCAACGGCAGCCTCGCCGACGTCGCCACCGTCTGGGCCCGCACCGAGGACGGGATCCGGGGCTTCCTGGTCCCCAAGGGAACGCCTGGGTTCACCGCGTCGGACGTCCACCACAAGCTGTCCTTGCGGGCGTCGGCCACCTCGGAGCTGTCCCTGCAGGGCGTCCGCCTGCCGGCCTCCGCCATGCTCCCCGAGGCGCGCGGGCTGTCCGGACCGCTGTCGTGCCTCAACGAGGCCCGTTTCGGGATCGTGTGGGGGGCCATGGGTGCGGCGCGGGACTGCATCAACACGGCTCTCGGCTACGCGGTCGAGCGGGTCCAGTTCGACAGGCCTGTCGCCGCCTTCCAGCTGACCCAGGCGAAGCTGGCGGACGCCACCGTGGAGCTGTCCAAGGGCCTTCTCCTCGCCATGCACCTCGGCCGCATGAAGGACCGCGGCACGCTCCGCCCCGAGCAGGTCAGCGTCGGCAAGCTCAACAACGTCCGGGAGGCGATCGCCATCGCCAGGACCTGCCGGACCATCCTCGGCGCCGCCGGCATCACGACGGAGTACTCGGTCCTGCGCCACGCCAACAACCTCGAGTCGGTCCTCACCTACGAGGGCACCAGCGAGGTCCACCAGCTGGCCATCGGGCAGGCCCTGACGGGGCTGTCGGCCTACCGCTGACCATGGTCGCCGGCGGGAGCCGCTGCGCTCCGGCCGCGCCGGCCCCGACGTGCTCGCGGTGCTCGATCGGCCCGCCGGCGGTCGACCCATGGCTACGAGCGCGCCCCTTGCCGGGGCGAGCAGCGGCGTCCGGTCCCCGGCCTACCTGTTGGGCCGGCGTGCCACCGCCACCGGAGCCGGCCGGCAGGCTCGCCTTGCCAACTGGAGCGGCGTCGGGCGCCGCGACAGCTCGTCGACGGCACCCCTGTGGCCGGCTCGGCGGCCGTGGCTGACCGCAGGGGTGCCTGTTCCGCGGCACCCACCCGGCCCCTACCCACTCCGGGACCGAGCCCTACACCAATCCCTACACCAACCCCGACAGGGTGCCGCCCACACGGGGCGGGCCAGGCAGGAGCGCACCTTGACCGAGCAGCGGCCCCCGCTTCCCCCCTTCACCGCCGAGACCGCCCGCCTCAAGGTCCGGGCCGCGGAGGCGGCGTGGAACACCGGGGACCCGGAGCGGGTCGCTGCCGCTTACAGCGTCGCAGCGTCGATTCGGTGTGGCGCAACCGGGACCACTTCCTCCGCGGGCGGGACGAGATCGTGACCTTCCTGCGCCAGAAGTGGGAGCGGGAGCTCGACGGCAACGGCCTGATGCGCCGCCGTGAGGCAAGCATCAACGACGTCCCCACGCGGCCCGACGAGCGCCGCATGCTCGGGCCCCGGCCGGAGGGCGACGAGGAGGTCCCTGCACTGCGCTGAGCCCGGTGCCCGAGTCGGCGATACTTCGCCATGGCCCCCACGCCAGCTGCCTCCGCCCCGCCCGCCTCCCCAGGCGACCCCGGCGACCTCGGCGACCTCGCCGGGATCCTGCCGGTGACCTCCGACCTCGACGCCGCCGGCCGGCTGCGCGTCGGCGGGTGCGTGCTCTCGGAGCTGGCGAAGGAGCACGGCTCCCCGGCGTACGTGATCGACGAGGCCGGGCTGCGGGCGCAGGCCCGCCGCTTCCGGGACGGGCTGGCGGAGCGCTGGCCTGCCTCCCGCGTCGTGTTCGCCTCCAAGGCCTTCCCGAGCACGGCGATGTACGCCCTGATGGGGCAGGAGGGCATCGGAGCGGATGTGGCCGGGCCGGGGGAGCTCGCCATGGCGCTCGCAGCCGGCATGGACCCGAACGGCATGGTGGTCCACGGCAACGCCAAGACCGACGCCGAGCTGCGCGCCGCCGTGGAGGCCGGCGCCGGCCTGGTCGTCATCGACAACGCCGACGACATCGACCGCCTCGAGCACATCGCCACCGCCGGGCAGGCGGTGCTCCTGCGGGTGCTGCCCGACGTGCGCCCTGACACCCACGAGGCGGTGAGCACCGGCCAGAAGGGATCCAAGTTCGGCATGGCGCTGGAGGAGGCGGCCGGGGCCATAGGGCGCCTGCGGGCGAGCGACCGCCTGCGCCTGGAGGGCCTGCACGTCCACCTCGGCTCGCAGATCTTCGACCCGGCCCCATGGGAAGCGGCCGTCGCACGCATCGCCGCCCTCGGGGAGTTCCCCGTCTACGACCTCGGCGGCGGCCTCGGTGTGAGGTACACCTACGCCGAGCATCCCCCGACCGTCGAGGCGTGGCTCGACGCCCTCGCCGGTGCCGCCCGCCGGCACCTGCCGGCGGGGTCGACCCTGCTGATCGAGCCGGGCCGGAGCATGGTGGCGCGGGCGGGCGTCACCGTCTACCGGGTCGTGACGGTGAAGCGCGGCGAGCCCACGTTCGTCGCCGTCGACGGCGGCATGGGGGACAACCTCGAGGTGTCGCTGTACGGCCAGCGGTTCGAAGCGGTGATGGCCGACCGCCCGACCGCGCCCGGCAAGCCGGTGGAGCTCGTCGGGCGGCACTGTGAGTCAGGCGACAAGCTGGTGAGCGGTGCGCTCCTCGCCGATCCGCGACCCGGCGACGTCGTCGCCGTGGCGGCCACCGGCGCCTACTGCTTCACCATGGCCAACAACTACAACGGGGCGCTGCGACCGCCGGTGCTGTTCTGCCGGGACGGCCGGGCCACCGTCGTCGTGCGGCGCGAGACGCTGGAGGACCTGATGCGGCGGGACACCTGGTCGGTTTCCTGATCTTCGGCGGTCCCCGGGGGAGGTTTCCCACCTGCGGCGGCTGGGCACGGCCAGACCAGCCCCAACCCCGGGTGGCAGGGCTGGGGAGGGCGCAGCGGTTCCACCCCGCCGACCGTCGGAAGCTTCGGAGCGCGGCCAACTCGAAGAGGAGACACCGTGGGGCGGTGCTGGACTTCGCTGTGACGGTGCAGATCGGCCTCATAGTGATGATCGTCTCCCCTGGCGGGTTGTAGTCCGTCATGAGGTACAGGTTGGGTCCAGGTTGGGTCCGAGCTGTTGGGGGGTCGGACGGGTAGTTGACGGTCTTCATCGGGACCGACCAGACGAGCTTGCCGGTCGGTGTGCACTCGTCGATCCATGAGCCGTACTGCCAGAGCAGCTTCCCGGAGGGGTAGCCGATCTCGACGAGTGCGGCAGCGGCCGCCGTGCGGGCGTGGCCGGCGGCGTGCCCGCTCCCGGGCGGCGGAGCGGCCTAGGGCATCATGGCAGTCTGGCAGGGGGAGAGCCGGCCCAGGGGAACCCGCCGGTGGCATGCTCGGTGCCGTCTGCGGTGACGAACCAGCCTTCGTAGCCGTCGATCCAGCGCAGGATGCGGAGAAAGTCCTCCCCGCCAACGGCCAGGGCGGTGGCAAAGGCGTCGGCCGACTCGAGGCTCGGGCCGGTGACCGACGCGGCGACGGAGGGGGGTATTCCTCCTCCGGGCCGCCAGAGGTGCTGCCCGCGCTCGTAGCTGCCGGAGCTGGCGACAGCGGCACCGGCGGGGAGGGTGACGACACCGGCGAGGGACTCGCGCCGCCAGGGATGGCGGATGCCGACGTGCCACGGCTCGTCGCCGGCGGGGTCGGGCCGGCCGAGGGTGGCGACGTCGCCGCCGGCGTTGACGAGCGCGGCGTCGACCCCGCCGGCGACGAGGATCGCCACCGCCTCCTCGGCCGCCCAGCCTTTCACCATGCCTGTCGGGTCCACCCCGCCCCGAGCGAGCCACGGGTCGAACCACCCGCCCGAGCGCTCGCGCAGCTCACGGCAGCGCTCGAGGACGGCGGAGATCTCGGGCTCGTCAGCCTCGCCGATCTCGCCGCGGCGGAGACGGCTCATCGGGCTGTCGGCGATCCAGGTGCTGAAGCGCCTGTCGATGTCGCGGAGGCGGGCGCAGGCAGCGCCGAGCGCCTCCTCCGCCGCCCGCTCCCCCGTCGGACCGGCGCGCCACGCGAAGGACACCACCGTTCCCATCACGGGTTGAGCGTGGCGGCGGAGGGGCGCCGCCGTCACGCGTGCAGGTGGTCCAGGGCGGACTGGACGGAGTCCAGGTAGGCCATGCTCGTGTAGGTGGCCCCCGCGATCGTCTGCACCTTGGCGCTCTGAGCGGCAAGCACCTCGTGGCGCAGCATCGGGATCACGTACTGGGCGATCTGCTGGGAGTACGAGTCGGCGGTGAGCAGGGTCGGGACGCTGACGTCAGTGATCTTCTTCCCGCTCACGGTGACCAGCGCAGCGAGCTCGCCGTAGCCGTACTGGACCACCTTGCCCTTGGCGGCGCTGCCGGGACCCGCGGACGGGGCGGGCGCCGTCGGGCCGGCCGCCGTGCCCCCGGCCGGCGTGGTCGTCGACGAGGAGCCGGCCGGGTTGGAGGCCGGCGCGGTGGGGACGGCGCTGTTCGACGGCCGGCGGGGGTGGAAGGTGAGCACACCGGTGAGCCCGGCAGCGGTGGCGACGAGGACGAGGGGGGCGCGGCGCAAAGGGTTCTCCGGATCAGAGGGCGTAGGCTTCGTGGTGGACGGCGTCGGTCGGTACGCCGAGGCGGCGGACGGCGTTGGTCACAGCCTTGACGAAGTCCTCCGGCCCGGAGACGTACACGTCCCGGGCGCGGATGTCGGGGATCAGCTGGCGCAGCCGCCGGCCATCGAGCAACTGGGCGCGGCGGGAGCCGTACAGCTCGTGGAGGGTGCCGTTCTGCTCGTCGACGAGGGCGGCGACCTCGTCGCGCAGGGCCATGCCGTCGGCGCGCGACGCCCGGAGGACGACCACCGGGTCCGTACCCGCCGGGAGCTTTTCGAGCACGGGGCGCAGCGAGGTGACTCCGGCGCCGGCGGCAATGAGCGCCACCCGGGCACGCCGCCTCGCCTCGGCAGTGAACACGCCGTAAGGGCCCTCGAACGCCACCCGGGTGCCCCGCCGCAGCGACGCCAGTGCCTTGGAGTGGTCGCCGACGTTCTTCACGGTGAGGCGCAGGAACGAGCGCTGCGGGAGGCCGGAGACGGTGTAGGGGTGGGCCTGCCACCAGAGGTCCCGGACCATGAACCGCCAGAGGGCGAACTGGCCTCCCCGCACGTGCAGCCGGTCCAGGTTGCGGCCCCGGCAGATGATCGAGACCGTGTCGGGTGTCTCGCGGCGCACCTCCCAGACGACGAGGCGGTGCCGGAGGCTGCGCGCCGCCGGCAGTCCGAAGCGGAAGACCAGGACGCTGCCCGCCGTCGCCAGCCATACCACCCACCACACGGCCTTCACGACGGGGTGGCCCACGAACTCGGGGCCGAGCACGAGCACGTGGGTGAACGACAGGGCGATCGCCAGGTACAGGTAGAGGTGGATGGCCCACCACGTCTCCCGGCGGAGGCGGCGGCGGATCGCCCGGACCGAGGCGAACCCGGCGAGCAGCATGAGGCCGAGGGCGACGAAGGCGGCGAGGAGGCCCGGGTAGCTGTCGACGAGAGTACCCACCTCGTGCATGAGGCCGGCTCTTGCCGCCTGGGCGTAGCCGACGGTCAGGGCGACAGCGTGGACGGTGAGCAGGGAGATCGGCCATGGCCCGACGCGGCGGTGCCAGCGGATGAGGCCATCGAGGCCGAGCACGTGCTCGACGGGCGGGATGCGGCTCGCCAGCAGCACCTGGATCAGGGCCAGGTACGTCCCGACCATGCCGGTCACGTTGCCGAGGAAGATCGCCGTCCCCCCGTGGGCGTGCAGGGCGGCGGGCGGCTCGTCGGCGATGGTGAAGCCGAGGGTCACTAGGAGCCCGGCGGCGGCGATGACCACCGCGACGATCGCCGCCGCCCTGCGGGCCGGGGGGGCCGGCACGGCGGCGGGCGTGCTCGCCGGGTGGGTCAGGACGGGGGTGCGGACGGGGGTCACCGGCCGAGTATCGCCACTTCTCGGGGTCACCGGTAGGTGTCCTCGGCGCTTTTCAGCGATGTCCTGCCGGCGTGAGCGTTACCCATGTCAGTTGCTGGTCGCCCGTTAACCAACTATCCGCTCGACGCGGAACCGGCCGCCTGGCCGGCGAGGATCGGGGTCGGGGTGCGGACCTCGATGAAGTCCCGCGCTTCGAGGGTCGGGCCGAGGTAGCGCGTGGAGGGGCGCTGCTGCTGCGGGTACAGCGCCGCCGAGCTGATCTGGTATGGATTGGACGGGCTCGGGTGGCCGAAGAAGTTGAACGTGACCCACTCGGGGTTGATGTCGAGGGTCATGGCTCGCACGGCGCCCGCGCGGAGGAGGGACTCGGCGAGGGTCCGGGCCGACAGCGCCGGCCCGGCGACGTACACCAGGGCGCCGTTGGCGGTGATGCCGATGCCGGAGCGGGGCACGACCGTGCTGGCCCCGAGCGTCGCGCCCCACACGCTCACGTCGTTGTAGGTGGCCGACGGCGAGACCTTCCCGTTGTCGACCATCGGCACGAGGTTCTGCAGGACGGAGACGACCTTGGGGGTCATGTGGACCTCGGTGCCCCAGGCGCCGACGTTGACGTGGCCGTTGCGGTAGATGACGAACGACGCCGCCCCCCGCACGAGCGGGACGGCGGTGCGGCCGTCGAGGTAGAAGCCGCCGTGGGCGTCTTGGAACCGGAAGCCACCGTTGAAGGCAGCGGCGATCGTCGGCAGCTCGGCGTGGGTGATGTAGGGCGGGTGGGGCCAGGTCCCGCCCGGCTCGAGCTGGCCGGGGATGAGCGACAGCTTCATGAGCAGCGGGTCGATCCACACGGCGGTGGTCAGCTGGCCGGTGTAGATGGTGTCCGCCCGGAACTGGGCTTCGTACATGCCGGGGTAGCCGTCGACGGTCGGCCCGACCGGCCTCCAGACTCCCTCGCCCGGCAGGGCCGGGTGCACCACGAGGGGGACCGGGGGTGGCGCCGGCAGGTGGGGGACCACCGGGGCCTTGGAGGCGTGCAGGACGGTGGGCGACGTCACCGACCCGCCCGCGGACGGGAGGGCGTTCAGGTGCTTGGGTCGGCCGCCCTTGGCCGGCGCGGTCAGGTCGTAGTACCAGTGCTCGAGGGTGTTGGACACGAAGGCGGCGTGGTGGCTGCGGAACCAGTCGGCGAGCTTCGCCGACAGCGGCACGTTGCCGGGGCTCGTCGCCGCCCCGATGAACGCCCACGAGAGGAACACCAGCACGACCGTCGCCA
>DAHVMA010000002.1:0-42299 GCA_027320105.1 Acidimicrobiaceae bacterium
CACGACCAGACAGTCCCGCCGACACCCCACGGGAGATCTCCTCCCGATCCGCCAAGCTCAACGGTCCACACACCAACCCAGCCACCTCCATGAAGTCGACGGACTCTACCGAGGTGACGCTCCCACCCATTTACGCCGCCCAGGATGAGGTGGTGCCTGCTGCAAGCCTCTGGGTCTGGAGCGATGTCCAACAAGGACATTGAAGGAGATGAGTGGACCGCCTAAGTCACGCTCGATACGTATGTGAGAGACGAACGTGGGATCGCCTACGGGGCGCGAGCCCTATGGCGACACAGTGCCCGTAGTAGTCGCAGGCGTCACGACCTGCCAGGGGGGACGGGAAGGCCGTCCACGGGGCGAAGGGGCAAAGGTGATCGGACACCAAAGGCCAGAAAGGTATGCGAAATGCAAAACGCCGAAGTGGTACTGGGTGTCCTCCGTGAACGTGGCAGCAAACGCCTGCCGTGCAACGAGCTGTACCGACAGCTGTTCAACCCGCAGCTGTACCTGTTGGCCTACGGGCGCATCTACTCCAACAAGGGGGCGATGACGCCAGGGCCGACGCAGGAAACCGCCGACGGCATGACCATGGAGAAGATCGGGGCGATCATCGACGTACTGCGTCACGAGCGCTACCGGTTCTCTCCGGTACGGCGGACCTACGTCCCGAAGAAGTCGGGGAAGCTGCGTCCACTCGGCCTGCCGACCTGGTCGGACAAGCTGGTCGGCGAAGTGGTCCGCCTCCTTCTCGAGGCGTACTACGAGCCCCAGTTCTCCGACCGCTCCCACGGGTTCCGCCCTGGTCGAGGCTGTCACACCGCTCTGCGGGAGATCGCCGAGACCTGGACCGGGACGACGTGGTTCATCGAAGGGGACGTCTCTGATTGCTTCGGGAGCCTTGACCACTCGGTCATGCTCTCGATCCTGTCGGAGAAGATCCACAATGGACGGTTTCTGCGACTGATAGCGAATATGCTATCGGCCGGGTATCTGGAGGACTGGCGGTGGAACGCCACGCTGAGCGGATGTCCGCAGGGCGGGGTCGCTTCACCGATCGTCTCCAACATCTACCTGCACAAGTTGGATCAGTTCGTCGAGACGGTTCTCATCCCGCAGCACACCAAGGGGAAGGTCAGAAGGCAAAATCCTTCCGGCCGGTGGAGACGATGGGACTCGAACCCACGACCCCCTGCTTGCAAACAATGGGATGGACCGTCCAGCAGCGTCCAGCATTGTCCAGACGAAGGGATCTCGACGCTTGTGCATGCGTCCATACTGGCCCAGTGGCTACTGCGGTGGCTACAGCGAAGCCCGAGATCGTCGCTGCCACACTGAAATGGCCCGGTCGTGGCCGAACGCCGCAACCCGCTGCGTATCGGCGGTGGGACCGCCGATACGCTCAGGGCAGGAGCTTTCGCAGGGAGTCCCGCCTTTGGGTCAGGCGACGTACTGCGTCCGGACCTAGATGCTCCCCGAGGACCGGCCACGCTGCAAGCACCTTTTGAACAGCCCGGCCGGCGCGTTCGCGGCCGAGACCCCCATCCCATCCAGCCTTCTCAGCGAGTCGGCCAAAGGCCGCCAGATCGACGTCCGCGAACGAGCGCGAACCATTGAGCTTGAGGCCGAGATCGTCGTGGGGGATGTAGAGCACCGTCGGTACGATGTCGTATGCGGGGCTGAGTTGCGGACGGCGGCCATCCGGATAGATGAACGTCCAGTTCTTGAGATGGGCGTCGCCGTTGCCCATGAGGACGTTCAGGACAATACGGTCGACCACCTCGCCAACCCGCTCGGCACCGGTAAGAGCTGCGACCGTTCGAGCGACCGTCTCGAAGTTGGCTCGCTCGTACTTGCGAGCGGGCCGAACGTTCAGGACCTGGGCGAGGTCCTCGGCGTGGACGCGCCGCCCGGCCGACCGACGATCGAAGCGCTGTACAAGGAGCGCCCTGCCGTTGGTTCGGGCCCACTCCGGCAGACCGCTGATGCTGCTGACATCGACCAATCGGGTCTCGGGCACGTCTACGCCCGAAGCCGCGGCCAACTGCATGGCCGCGTACTCAGCTTCCGGGACCCCTTCGTAGCCGACGCGAGCATCCGGGAGCTTGACGATCCAGGTACCCCACTCGCCGGTCGCCGGGATGGTGAAGCCCGGGCCACGTTCTGTCAACGAACATTTAAGCTGCACGCCGGCGAGCGAGAATTTGATGGAACCGGGCGCCTCGTCGTTTTCGGACCCAACGACTTCATCATCGGGCACGAACACGTCCGCCTCTACATCGACCGCATGGAGACGCAGTGCACCAGGGAGATCGTCTCGGCCGATCCGAGCAATGAGGGCGAACTCGCGCTCCGGCTTGACCCCGACAGCACGAGCGATCGAGTCCCGAAGAGTTCCCTCGGGAAGGAGGTTGGAGAACCAGGTCGGCAACGCGGGGCCGGCGACCGGCCGCCACGATGGCCCGCGCTGCTCGAAGACCTGCCCCAGAACCGGCCTCAAAGGTGCCTCCCAGTAGCTTTCGAACGACGAGAAGACAGTTGTTTCGCCTGCACGAGCCAGGCGCCCGACCGGTATCCACCGACCCTCCGCATCTTGGAGGTCGACCTGCAAGGCAGACGGGATCGCGTCGCTCATGCTGGGTCGGGGACCCAGAGCTCATCGAGGGGCGGAACTACGGGCAGACCCGGCTCCAGCTTCTGGACGAGGAACTTCTCGACCAGCGCCTTTACGGCGGCACCTCGGTGAGCGGCGAGCTTCGGGATGTCCTTGGCTCTCAGGGCGGCCGCCGCTTCGCGGTCGATGACGTGGCTGGCAAGCACTTGTTGATCTTCGGCTCCCGAAAGCCCTGGGGCGCTCGGATCCCAGAGTGCCCGCAGCCCCAGATCGGAGGCAGGGCCGCCGGCGAGCACGGACACGACCCGAGAGCCGTGTGTTGCAAACAGGGCAGGGAGATCCAGTAGGTCACCATCCGGACCCTTGGGCCCGAACGCGGCGATGGCGAGCAAGGCCAAGCGACTTGCTGAAGAGCTGGAGTTGAAGCCGACGAGTGCCACCGGTGGCGGTTGGTCGGAGATATCCGCCAACAGAGCCATCACGGCTTGGGCCTCTCCCGGCGCGGATGCCGGATCCAGCTTGACCGGGTTGACGGACCTGACCGCCTGCCGCAGCGCCGGTGTCTGTCCGGCCCGGCCGTAGCCGTGAGCCCACCCCCTCCAGATCCAACGGGCGAGCAGGGCCTCGGCGTACATACTTGCTTCCGGGTGCAAGTAGTAGAAGGAAGCGAGAACAGGAACTGGGAAGGCTGAGGGCAGCATCTCCACATGCGGGACGCCGAGAGCCTGTAGGAACCGGACGACCCGGGACAAAGCCTCAGAGGTCTGGTCGTACCAGGTTGTGGGATCCTCGTTAGGAGCGAACTCACCGTGGAGGTCGCGCCCGACGTCCCCGCCTCGGATTGCCAAGACGCTCTGGATAATGCGCTGCTCGTCGAGGTCTCCGAAACCGAGGTGGCGGAGATCATCGACGACAGCAGCAGCGCTCGCAGACTCCGTACCGCCACCAAAAAGGGCATGGAACACCTGAGCCCGCTTGATGGGCTTGCCGGCCGAATTCGTTCGGTCGAAGACCTCACGGAGCAGCTGCTCGTCGTCCTGCTCGATCACGTAAGCGGGCACCTTGTAGTCGCGCAGCGAGCCGGCCATAGTGTCTGCCAGGTCGACGTCCCCCGGCTCGAGGGCGTCTTGATGGCTGGAGAGCCAGTTAAGGAGCGTGCGGCTCTCGAGAGCGACCCTCACCGGAAGCCAGAACTCCGGAACCACCCGATGGTGGGCGTGAGTGAACCGTCCCGCTCGGAGGTCGAACCACACCTCGAAGCGCGGATCGGGCGGGACCGATGCCGGACCGAGACTAGCGACGAGCGTCGTTAATCGTTGCTGGCCATCAACAACGACGAGCGCCCGGTCGGTCTGGGCCGCATCCACGCTAACCGAGCCGAAGGTCAGGCGCCCCGCTGGCTCCGCTCGCTCCCAGAGCAGAAGAGTCCCGATGGGGAAACCCTTCCAAATACTGTCGAAGAGGTCCGTGATGTTGCGCTCATCCCACACGTAGGAACGCTGGAAGTGGGGGACGCGTAGACGACCATCGAGCGCGAGCCTCACGATCTCGCCTGGCCCGAACGTCGTCGAGCTGGTACGGCTCATCCGGGTGACGTCGACCACGCAACTACGCTACCGGCACAGGGCGACAGGACACCGGCTATCGGCGATCGAGGACAACGCCTCCGAGAGCCGACGTGCGAGCCGCCTTGGGAGAACTGGCCGTCTAGCATAGCGATCTCGTCAACCAGCGCCCACGCAAGTCCAGGAGCGTCGCCGGTGGCTACAGCGCCGTGGCTACAGCCAGCCACCGCGAGCCCTGTGAGAGGCCTGCATGAGCCTCCGACCAGGACTTTCGCGTGGAGAAGACGATGTCCTATTCAAACCCGGCCGAGCTGCGAGAACGGCTGGCACTGCTACGTGATGATGCTTCTTGCCAGGGAACCGTTCAGCGTGGGTCGGTCCTATAGGCGACGGCGCGATGGCGAACGGCCAGGACGCGTACAAGACGACGTCGCTCGTCGAGTTGGTAGATGACCCGGTACGTCCCCACCCGAAGCGATCGGAGTCCGCGGAGACGGCCGCGCAGCGCCTTGCCTGCTTCGGGGTCTCGCTCCAAGAGACCCAATGCTTCATCCACTGCGCTGGCGAGCGGCCAGTCGAGGTCGAGCACTTCCTGTCGGGCTCGGCGGACGAGCTCGACCCGGGCCACCTACCGCTTGCCGCGCTGCTCGAGGTCTCGACGGAGATCGGCGAGCGTCACGGTCTCTCCTCGTTCGGCCTCCCGGAGGCCCTCTTCGATGGCGTCCATGGTCTCGGGATCGGAAAGAATCTCTGCCGTCTCTTCCAGCGCCTCGTACTCGTCCACCGGGATGAGCACGGCGGCGGGCCGACCCCGCCGGGTGACGACGACGTGCTCTCGCAGGTCGGCCACTTGATCGATCACCTGGCTCAGCTCGCTACGAAGCTCCCGAACAGGAACAGTCTTACTCATGGCCAAAAGTGTACCTTATTGAGTACACACCTGCCGGTGGAGACGATGGGACTCGAACCCACGACCCCCTGCTTGCAAAGCAGGTGCTCTAACCAGCTGAGCTACGTCCCCGGATTTGTGCCGTCTGACCTGCTCCTTCGTGGAAACGGCGGCGGTACCAACCTTAGCACACCGCTCCGGGAGCAGATAACTTCAGAGGGTGCCCGAGCATGATGTGACGTCCCCAGCGACAAGCGCAAGCGACCTCGTGAACCTCATCCCCGCATGGGTGCGGTGGCTCCGAGCGGCGAACAAGAGCCCGAAGACGATCGAGACGTACAGCGACGCAGCGCGGCAGTTCCACCGCTTTCTGGTGGAACACGGCATGCCCACAGAGGTGGCGAAACTTACGAGCGAGCACGTCGAGACCTTCATCAACGAGTTGCTCGAGCGGCACAAGCCGGCGACGGCGTCCAACAGGTACCGGGCACTTGCCAGGCTGTGCGCCTTCCTCGTTGAGGAAGGGGAGGTCACCGGCTCTCCGATGGCTCGCATGTCGCCGCCGAGCGTTCCCGAGGACCAGGTTCCGGTCATCTCCGACGACGACCTTCGCCGGTTGCTCGCCGCCGCAGACGGCAACGACTTCGATGCCCGCAGGGATACGGCGATGCTGCGGCTGCTCATCGGCACCGGCATGCGGGCCGCCGAGTTGGTCAACCTCGGCCTAAAGGACATTGACCTCGACCTCGGCGTGGCCATCGTGCTCGGCAAAGGTCGCGGGCGACGGTCATGCCCCTTCGGGACCAAGACTGCCCAGGCCCTCGATCGGTACCTCCGCGCCCGAGGTCGCCACCCAACAGCGGCATCCGACCGGCTCTGGCTCGGTCGAGCCGGGACGATGACCTACTCCGGGCTCCGCCAGATGCTCAACAGGCGAGCCAAACAAGCCGGTCTGAGCCACATCCACGCTCACCAGCTCCGTCACAGCTTCGCGTACGCGTACCTCGCCCAGGGCGGCAACGAGGGCGACCTCATGCAGCTCGCCGGTTGGCGCTCGCCGGCGATGCTCAACCGCTACGCCGCCAGCACTGCCTCTGAGCGGGCACGCGAGGCCTACCGCCGCATGGGCATCGGCGATCGCCTGTAGGCCGATCCCCCTTCGGCATTCGGCCCATCTCGATATGAAGCACCACGAGCGCGCGGCGGAACAAGGAAGGCCGATGTAACACCTCAGCCGCTTGTTGCGACGGAAGGCGCGGGGCAGGGCAGGTTGCGGGTGGCTGGCCACCGGGAGGGGTGGTGTCTCGTCGGAGCCCGTTCGTGATCGTGTTGGGCGAGGATGACCGTCGACGCCTGGAGGTGCTGGCTCGCAAGCAGACCGCTCAGCACCGCCAGGTGGTTCGCGCCCGGATCGTGTTGTCGGCTGCCGCGGGCGAGGAGAACGCCCGGACCGCTGGGCGGTTGGGGGTGGCGCTCAACGCGGTGATCAAGTGGCGGAAGCGGTTCTTCGAGGAGGGCGTGGACGGCCTGGCGGACCGGAAGCGGCCGGGCCGACGCCGGTCGTTTTCCCCCTCTGGAGGTGACGGAGGTGAAGGCGTTGGCGTGCCAGTTGCCGGCGACCAGCGGGGTCCCTCTGTCGCGCTGGAGCTGTAAGGAGCTGGCGGCTGAGCTCGTAGGCCGGGGGCTGGTCGGGTCGATCTCGCCGGCCACGGTGTAGCGGATCTTGGGCACCGACGCGATCTGCCCGTGGCGGCATCGGATGTGGATCTTCCCCCGCGACCCGGACTTCGCCACCAAGGCGGCCCGGGCGTTGGACCCCTACTACCGGGTCTTCGAGGGCCAAGCGCTCGGCGACGATGAGTACGTGATCTGCGCCGATGAGTTATGTGAAGCTTCACATACTGCAACCCAGGACACGTCGTGCCTGCACGCACCGCCGCTGCGCTATGGCCGCCCCAACGGCGCGTTCCCGTTGAGCGACGGGAACTACCTCGTCAAGATCACCGAGATCAACGGCGACTGGGTGGACGAGGTCACGCTGTCGGGCAGGGTCCTCTGGTCGACGCATCCGCCTGGCTGCGTCGCCTGCCCCTCGGACACCAACGAGGTATCCCGGGCGTCTACCTCACGGTCGACTACTCCACGCCGGGCCAGATCGTGGAGTTCGACCGGCAGGGGCGGCTGCTCTGGCGCTACGACCCCGCGAGCGGTCCGGAGGCGCTCAACCAGCCGTCGCTGTGTGAGCCGATCTCGACCATCGGTGACATCCCGTGCAAGGACGACCACAACGACCGGATGATCGTCGTCGATCTCGCACCAACCGGATCGTCTGGCAGTACGGCCACGACGGCGCCGCCGGCAGCAGGCCGGGCTACCTGGACGACCCCGACGGCGTCGACCTCGCGCCGCCCTACTCGCTGCTCATGCGCCACTCGGCGACGGTGGGGCTACCGAGCCTCACGTGCGCGCCCGGCCGGCTGAGCAGTCCGGCCGGCTGAGCAGTCCGTCAGCGCTCGCCGCGCTCGGCCGCGAGCTCCTCGAGCAGCTCCTCGCCCGACACCACCGAGTCGGCGAAGTGGTCGTGCATCCAGGCGAGATGCCGCTCGCGGCTGTCCACGATCCGGACCCGGTCCCACTCGGGGATCTGCTGTTGGCGGACGTGCTCGGCCATCAGTGCCGGATCGACCTCGAGGCCCTCGCCCGGCCGCTCCACGACGACCTCGGTCACCCGCCGCGCCTCCGGCCGGTCGTCGCCGCCCTGTCGATCGCGAGTCTCCGGAGCCACGTCAGCCCTCGTACGCGGAGTCGAGCCCGTACTTGCCGGGATTCATCACGTTGTTCGGGTCGAGCGCCAGCTTGACGGCCTTCATCACCTCGTAGCCACCTCCGAGTTCCTCAGGAACGAGGTCGACCTCGCCCTCGCGGCACGACCCGTGGCAAGCGCTGATCGAGCCGCCGTGGCGCAGCGCGATCGCGGCGATCTCCCGCTTGGCGTCGACCCACGCCGCCCACGTCTCATCGTCCCAGCCTTGCTCGAGGATCCCAACGTCGATCTCGGTCAGGTAGTCGCCGCCTGGCCGGAACGCGCCGTTGGTATAAGCGAACATCCCCCAGTCGTCGAAGATGTCGTGGCGCTCTCGCAGGGCCGAGACGACAGCGTGCCACTCCTCGCTCACGGCCGGCAGCGCCGAGTGCGTGATGGCGGCGTCCTCGCAGTGCCAGCTCATGATGGCGACCTGGCCGTCTCTCGTGCGGCCGTGGAGGGGGGTCGCGTACCGGTCGTGGCGAGAGGCCCAGTCCCCCTGGCTGACCTCGTCGCCGAGGTAGCGCCCGCCCGAGTCGAGGCCGAGTCGCAGCAGCCGCTTCGCCCCGACCCTCACCTCGTCGGCGTTCCCGTAGGAGGCGACGGCGACGACGGCCCGCACGTCGTCGGGAAGCGGGATGTAGGCTTCGTCGTCGCGCCGCAGGTAGGCAAGCTTCCACTCGTCGAACAGCACGACGCCGGCGAGCGTCGCCACGCCCGAGCGGGTGAGGTCGCCCGTCGCCCGCCAGGCAGCCGGGTAGTCCGGGTAAGCAAAGAACGCCGAGAACTCGGCCTCGGGTCGCGCGACGAGCTCGAGGGTCGCCTCGGTGACGATGCCGAGCGTGCCCTGGTGTCCCATGAATAGATGCTTCAGCTGATATCCGCTCGAGGACTTGCGGATCTTGCGTCCGCCGCCGTCGCCGACGCGGATGCGCTCGCCGGTCGGCAGCACGATCTCGAAGCTGATCACGAGGTCGCGAGTGTGGCCGTAGCGGGCGCCGATCAGCGACCAGCCGCTTGTGCCGATCCGCCCGCCGACGAGCGAGCACGGGTAGGACGCGGGATCGTCCGGGTAGATGAACCCGTGGCGGCGCAGCTCCTCGGAGAGCTTCAACATGTTGACCCCCGGCTGCACCGTCACCGTACGGTCGTCAGGGTCGATCTCGAGGATGCGGTTCATGAGCTTCATGTCGACGAGGATCCCGTGCCGAAGCGGGACGGCACCGTCGGCGAGTCCGGTCCCGCCCGCGCGAGGGACGACCGGGATCCGCGCCCGGTTGGCGAGCCTCACCACCTCCCTCACCTGTTCGGCGGAGGTGGGCAGAACGACGGCGTCGGGGATGAACTCCTCCCAGCGGTGGACCGGGAAGGGAGCCGGGACCCGGGCTCGGTTGAAGCGGGCCGAGCGCCCCGTGAACACATGCTCGGTGCCGCAGATGGCGACGAGCTCGTCGATCACGCCGCCGTCAAGGGAGGTGAGCGCCATCTCAGACCTCGAGTCCTGCAGCCTCGGCGACGATCTCGAGCAGGTCCAACACTTCGATCCCGCTCGCCTCGCCCTCGGCGCTGAGCGGGCGCTCTGACCACGGGCAGGCTGAGACGAGCGTGTCGGCGCCGACGCCGGCAGCTGCCTCGACGCGCCGTCGGCTGATCGCCGCGGTGATCTCAGGCCGCTCGATCGACAGGCCGGCCCCGGCGCCCGAGCAGTAGGACCACTGCGTGACCGGGTCGACGTCGATGAAGCGGATGCCGGGGATCGCCCGCAGCAGCTCGCGTGGCGAGCGGTGCACGCCGAGCCGCTTGCTCAGCCGGCAGGGGTCGTGGTAGGTGACCGTCCGCTCGACCGGCACGTCGAGGCGAACCCGTCCCTCGGCGACCAGGTTGGCGACGAGGTCGATGACGAGGACGATCTCGAAGTCGAAGTCCTTGCTGACGACCCTTGGGTAGACGTCGACGAAGGTCAGGTAGTCGTGGGGGTCGAGGCAGAGGATGCGCCGGGCTCCCGCGTTCCGCCAGTCGCGCACGTTGTGCTCGGCCATCGCCAGTCCGACGTCCGTGTAGCCCATCTCGTAGGCGGGCCCGCCGCAGCACCACTGCTCTCGCATGAGGCCGAACTCGACGCCCGCCGACTTGAGCAGCAACGCCGCGGCCCGCGGCACTGAGGTGCGGTAGAACGCCGCCTCGCAATCGCAGAAGAGCACCGTCTCGCCACCGACAGGCAGGTCGAGCCCGACCGCCCACCTGCGGACCTTGTCCTGCGAGCAGGGCTGGTTCCCGAGCACCGGCTCGTTTCCCCAGCGCGCCGTCAGGTTGTTCCAGCGCTTCCAGCGCGGCTGGTGGATCCCGCTCTGCACGGCGAGGGTCCGCATCGCCTTCACCACCTCGACGGTCCGCTGGCGGAAGCGGTAGAAGTCGCCGACGAAGAGCGTGTTCGGGCAGCGCAGCTCGCAGGCGCCGCACATCGTGCAATAGACGTAGTCCTCGGCCACGTCATCGATCCCGAGATGGCCACGCTCCATCGCCACGACGTTGGCGTGGAAAGCCGTCGGAGAGTGGACCTCGTCTCGCGTGACCTGCACGACAGGACAGACCTCCCGGCAGAACTTGTGCCCGGAGCTGAAGCAGTTGTACGCGGCCTCGCGCCACTCCGCGACCAGGTCGCTGCTCGCCGGCGAGTGACCGGCTCCATTACCTGCACCGCCGCTGAAGGACACGTCTGTCTCGGTCACCACGCTCGCCTTCCTGCTATGGTTGGGGGCCAACTCAACATATAAGGTTGAACGTTAGATGTCAACACTGGAGCCCGGCCCGTTGAGCGGTCACCTTCGAAGGTCTTCGTTCGAGGCGGCACAAGACCACGTGCTCGCGTCGGCAGAGGACGACCCGCTCGGGACTGCTCGCGCCGCGCTACTCTCGCGCATCGGCGGAGAGACGCTCGTCGAGGTGGCGGTGCGGCGTCTCGGCGAGGCGATCGGGCTCGGACTGCTCGAGGTGGGCGAGCGGCTGCCTCCGGAGGCAGAGCTCGCCGAACGGCTCGGGCTGGCGACGATGACCCTGCGCGAGGCGCTTGCCATCCTCCGGCGCGCCGGCTATCTCGAGACCAGACGGGGACGGGGCGGAGGCACCTTCGTGCGCCGGGCGGTGCCACCGCCGACGAGCGCCGAGGCGCGCCACCGCCTTGAGCGCCTTACCGTCGACCACCTGCGCGACCTGTGCGAGTTTCGCGTCGTGATCGAGGGCGCGGCCGCGGCGCGTGCAGCCGAGCGAGCCGGCGACGCGGAGTTCGCCGAGCTACGCAGCCTCGTGCGCCGCATGGACCGCCCACGCTCGTACGCCGAGTTCCGCCGCGCCGACAGCCGTTTCCACCTGCTCCTCGCGAGCGCGGCGCGTTCCCCCCATCTCGCCGCTGCCGAGGCGTCGATCCAGTCGGAGCTGCGCGACCTGCTCGCCCTCATCCCCCATCCAGCGGCGGCGCTTCGAGTCTCGAACGGCCAGCACGCGACGATCACCGAGGCGATCGCGCTGCGAGACGCCCACCTCGCTCGCAGCGCCACTGAGCGGCATGTCGTGGGCACCGGCGACTTCCTCATCGGGCTTCGGCTCGGCAAGCTCGGTGGACGATGAGCGGGCCGGGTCGCAGGCCGCTCGTCGGCATCTCGCTCGGCTACCGCGACTTCGACGACTACCTTGCGGTCGGGTTTCATCGCCCGATCGTGCGCGCTGGCGGCGTCGCCGTGACGATCCCTCGTCTCGAGGAGGGCCTTCAGGACATCCTCGAGCGCTGCGACGGCCTCATGCTGGCCGGCGGCCACGACATCTCCCCTGAGCACTATCGGCAACGTCCCCATGCGCTGCTCGGCAAGACCGACCCCCACCGCGACCGGTTCGAGCTCGACCTCGTTCGGCGGGCGATCGATCAACGCATTCCGGTAATCGGCGTCTGCCGGGGGATCCAGGTCCTCAACGTCGCCTTTGGCGGCACGTTAGTTCAGGACGTGAGCCTCGTCCCGGAGTGGGCCGACCACCCGAGCGACCCAACCTGGAGCATCTGGAGGACGGTCGAGCGGGCGTCGCTGGAGGACGGCGAGCTGCCGGCCCACCCGCGTCATCCGATCGAGATCGAGCACGGCAGCCTTCTTCACGCCGCGCTCGGCACGACCCGAACCGATGTGAGCAGCTTCCACCACCAGGCGGTCGACACGGTGGCTGCCGGCCTTCGCGTCACGGCGCGCGCTCCCGACGGGCTCGTCGAGGCCCTCGAGGCCGAGGGCAGCTTCGTGCTCGGCATGCAGTGCGAGCTGCACGAGGACTGGCGCGTCCGGCCCGAGCTGCTCGCCGTGTTCGAGAGCTTCGTCGCCGCGGCGGCCGGCCGTGCTGCCCGGCGACGGGCACCCGAGAGGACGCGGGCCTGAGCGCGTCTTGACCGTCCCGTCGGCGCCGGCTGCACGCCGCCGCGGCGGCCGGAAGCCCTCCGGCGGTGGCCGGTGCTGGAGGAGCTCGGGATGACCCCCTTGTCGTAGCGGGACTCGTGGACGCGTTGGCGTTCGTGGTCAAGGTGGAAGTGCCAGTAGTCGTCGAAGTCGCTGTTCGTGTGTACCGCCCGTAGCTCAGGTTGAGCTTAGTCAAGCGGCCACCCAGCAAGCGTCGACGAATGAGCTGACGCCTTCGAGCAGGGCGATCCGCGGGCCTGATTGCATCGGGGTGTAGGAGGACTCGCTGGCGAGCATGCCCAGGTAGGTGTCCCGGTCGTAGCTGGACACCAGGGAAAGGCGCTGACGGTCGGTGCCTCGAACCATCCGGACACGTCGAGCGGCTCAGCGAGGTTGCGGTCGGTGCGCGCCCACGCGGCGGCCATGTCACCGCTGCCGGCGGCGCGCTCGACGACCTCGCCGGCAGTCGGAGACATCCAGTCGCTGATCGCCGGGGTGTACTCGGACCGCATGGTGGGCCGTGGCCCAAGCGAAGGATGCCAGCCGGGCCACCGAAGCGCTAACCGGGAGGTGCCCCGGGGCAGGTGCCGACGATGGGGACCGCCGGTCCAGCGGTCAGTGAGCTGACGCCGGCTACATTCGCGCCAGCCTGCAGGCTGTCACCGTGTGCCCCGTTGGCGAGGTAGCGGTCCCAGAAGGTGAGGGTGGTCCTCGCGACGATCTGGCGGTAGACCGGCGCCTCGGGGGGGTTGGGGTCGGGGTAGGTGGCGGCCACGGCCGGGTTGACGTACGGGTCGTGGTGGCCGGCGCCGATCAGGTCGAGGTAGTACCGGGGGGCGGGTGCGGCATCGTAGATCTGCTCGCTGCAGGCCGGCGGGTTGATGGTGTCCTGGTCGCCCTGGACGACGAGCAGGGGGATGGCAGGACCTGTGCCGTAGCTGCCGCCGAACCAGGTGAGCTCCGCCCCCGAGAGCACCTCGGCGGCGACGACGCCGTTGATCCGGCAACAGCTGTTGGCAATGGCCGCGTCGGTCACATCTCCCCCGTCTGAGTGACCGGCGAGGCCGACGCGGTCCTCCACCATGCCTTGCAGGAGGGGATCGGGCGAGGCGGAGGAGCCGTCGGCGATCAACTCGGCCACGACGGCCCGCAGGTCGGCGGGGTGGTTGACGATGTCGGCCCTGTTGAGCCCGCCGGCCACGCCGGGCGACGTGAACGGGTACGACGGAGCAGCCACGACGAACCCACCGGCCGCCCAGGACGCCAGCAGGTCGCTGTAGGCCTGGGGGGCGATGGCAAAACCCTGGGAGAAGACGATGAGCGGCCATCCGCCCGGTCGCCGTCGACCTGCCGCGCCCGGGCCGCCGTGTGACGCCGGGTACCACAGCAGGGTGGGAAGGCTGCGGGCACCGTCGGTGAGGGTCAGCGATGCCGTCCCGACGGGGTACGGCGGCCGCACCTGCGGAGCCCTTCGATGCGCCGGCGTGGTGGGCGGGGTGCTCGTGTGGGACCCGACCGACGCGGCGGTTGACTGACCGGTCCCCGTTCCCGTGGGCGACAGGGACGGCCGGCTGCTCCGGCCAGCCGAAGCCCGCCCGCTACCCCCGGACGCCCATGCGACCACGGCGGCGGCCACAACCGCCACCACCAACATCACCATCGCCTCGCCCGTCCAGCGGCGGCGAGGGCGGCGGGCGGCGCGCACTCCACGCTCGACGCTTCGCATCCGGGTCTGGACGCTACCTGCTGGCCAGCCCCGGGACGGCTCACCCGCTCCGACCGGCCGCCACAGCGGTGCTAGCCCCTCAGGTGACCAGCGCCCGAGCCCAGGAGATGCCGACGGCCCGGGCGAGGGAGGCCAGGAGGGCCGCTGCCCACACCACCGGCAGTGCCCACCAAGCGACGATCCCGCCGCGGGCGAGGGCGGCGACGGCGCCGAGGCCGATCACGACGGCGGCGGCGATGCTCCAGTCGTCACCGACGATGAAGTCCCACCAGAACAGGCCAAACCCCCGGAGGGCCCGCCGGGCGGGTGCGAGCGCACCGGCGGGCGGTACCGGCGCCGATCCGGTCCCCGGGGTGGTACCCGTAGGGGCCGGCGCCGAACGCACGGACCGCAGAGCCCGGGCCACGGCCATGGCCAGCACGGCGATCGCCGGGATGAGCCAGAGCAGGCTGGCGTCGGTGCCTGGCCAGTGGGCGCCGGCGCCTTCGGCGCCCCAGAACGTGCCGAAGCTCGAGAGGAGCACGCCGACGGCGAACTTGATGGTGTTCTCCGGCACCCGGGCGAGCGGGGCCCGGACAGCGAGAGCGACGGCTACCACGGCGGCGATCGCGGTCACGGCCGCCAGCGCCGCGAGGGGTATCCGCCCGGCGTTGGCGCCGAAGGTCACGACGATGAAGACCACCTCGAGCCCCTCGAGCACCACCGCCTTGAACGACAGCGTGAAGGCGTAGGCGTCATCACCCATCGCGCCCCGGCGGCCGGCGTCGCCGCGGGCGGCGCGTGCCTCGGCGAGGTGCTTGTCATAGAGGCTGGCTTCGTCGTGGAGCGACTTGTGGCCCGACGCCCGCAGGATCGCCTTGCGGAGCCATCCGAGGCCGAAGACCAGCAACAGGCCGCCCACCACGAGACGGAGGGAGCCGAGCGGGATCGAGGAGATGGCCGGCCCGAGGGCGGCGACGACGGCGGCGAGGACGATGATCCCGGCCAGGACGCCGCGCCACGCCGAGCTCCAGCTGCGGGTCACGCCGGCGGCCAGCACGACCGTCGTAGCCTCGACCGCCTCGACGGCGCAGGCCAGGAAGGCAGCGGCGAAGAGAAGGGCTCCCGTCATTGCTTTGATTCTAACAGCCGTTAGATCTATTCAGTAACGGATCCATGGGAGCCGCGCTCGGCCGCCCACACCCCGTCGACGATCCCGTAAGCGATAGCAGCCTCGCTGTCCAGCCAGCGACCGGCAGCGAGATCGGCCTCGACGTGCTCCTGAGGCCGTCCGGTGGTCCGGGCGAGCACGCCCGCGATGCGGGCCGACTGCCGGACATGGTGCTCGGCCCAGGCCTGGAGCTGCGCTGCCCGGCCGCCGGCGGTCACGTCGGATTCGCACAGGCGGAAGTGGGCGTGGGGCGCGGCCCGTCGCCGCCGGCCGGCGGCGACCACGGCCACCGCCGAACCCTCCGCCCGCCCCACGCAGATGGTGTCGACGGGCACGCCGAGCAATTCGATGGTGTCGACGACGGTGAGGCCGGCGTGGACGGGGCCACCGGAGCTGTCCACGTACAGGGTCACGGCGTCGTCGCCCCCGCCGTCCAGGTACATGAGCCGGCTGCACACCTCGCCGGCGATCGCCTCGTCGAGCGGCCCCCGCAACTGCAGTATCCGGCGCTCGAACAAGAAATCCTCGACGTTCCAGCGCTCCGGTCGCCAGGCGGCCACCTACCTAGTCCTCCCCCAGCTTCCAGTCGAGGACCTGGCCGAGGGCGGCGGCGTAGCGCTCGAGGGTGGACAGCCGCAGGTCGGCGGTCCCCGACTCCAGCCGGGCCACGGCTGACTGCGACGTTCCCATGCGGGCCGCCACCTCGGTCTGGGACAGGCCGAGGTGCACCCGGCGGGACACGAGCTCCTCGGTGAGCGATCGGCGCCGGCGCGCCATCTCGGCGAAACCGGGGAAGACGGGTTCGTGGCGACGCTCGGTCATCGCGCTCCCATCACTGCGATCTCATCGGTAACTGCGATCTCATCGGTAGTATATCGGCACTGCGATCTCATCGGTAGTATATCGGCAACTATACAGACGCCCGCCCTCGGAGGAAAGCCCATGTCGGTCATACCCACCGTCCTCGACCAGTCGGCGCGGGGCGACCGTGCCTACGACATCTACTCCCTGCTGCTGCGAGAGCGCATCGTGTTCCTCGGCCAGGAGGTGGACGACCAGATCGCGAACCTCCTAGTCGCCGAGATCCTCTACCTCGACGCCAACGACCCGGGCAGGGACATCTCCCTCTACATCAACTCGCCCGGCGGCCTGTCCTACGCAGGCATGGCGATCTACGACGTGATGCAGCACGTCCGCTCCGAGGTGTCGACGGTGTGCGTCGGGATGGGCATGTCGGCGGCTGCGATGATCCTCTGCGGCGGCGCGCCGGGCAAGCGGCTGGCCACGCCCAACGCCAAGATCATGATCCACCAGGGCTCGGCAGGAGCGCGGGGAGCGCCGCGCGACATGGAGATCCACCTGCGCGAGGTGCTCGCCACGACCCGCCGCATGGCGGAGATCATCGCCCACCACTCGGGCCAGCCGATCGAGCGAGTCGAGCGGGACATCGACCGCGACTACTTCCTAACCGCCGGGGAGGCAAAGGACTACGGGCTCATCGACCAGGTCATCACACCGCAGCGTGGGGTGGCGGCGGGGGCCCCTGTCGCACCCGAGCTCGCTGGCATCGGCTGACCGGGTGACGACCGGTGGCGCCGCCGGCCCGGGTACGCTCGCCGGCCATGACGGCCGCCCTCCCGTGGACGCGAGCCAGGGTGGCAGCGCGCACCGATCACACCTTGTTGAAGCCGGAGGCGACGGTCGCCGACGTCGGGCGGTTGTGCGCCGAGGCCCGTGAACTGCAGGTGTTCGCCGTGTGTGTGTCCCCAACACTGGTCGCCACGGCCGTCGAGGCCGTAGCCGGCAGCGGCATAGCGGTGGCGAGCGTCGTCGGCTTCCCGGCCGGGGCCCACCACCCTGAGGTGAAGGCAGCGGAAGCGTCGCGAGCCGTCGCCGACGGGGCCAGCGAGATCGACATGGTGATCGATCTCGGCCGGGCCGCCGCCGGGCGCTGGGACGCCGTGCAGGCGGACATCGCCGCCTTGCGGTGCCGGGCCGACCGGCCGGTGCTGTTGAAGGTGATCATCGAGGCCAGCCTGTGGGACGCCGACGGGATCGTGGCTGCCTGCCGGGCGGCAGAGAACGCCGGTGCCGATTTCGTAAAAACTTCGACGGGTTTCCACCCGACCGGAGGGGCGACGCTAGAGGCGGTGCGCACGATGGCCGGCGCGGTCGGGACGCGCCTCGGCGTCAAGGCGTCCGGGGGGATCGCAACGGCGGCCGATGCGGTGGCGCTCCTCGACGCAGGCGCCACCCGCCTCGGCATGTCCCGCACCGCCGCCGTCCTCGCCGACCTGCCCCCAGGTGACGAGCGGGGCTAACCAACTGGGGCCAACTGGGGCTAACTGACAATGGCCTGCTGGTGGATCACTCGGGCATGCCGAGCGGCCGGGGTGGCCAGGCCGACCAGAGCTGCCCACAATGCGCTCGCCGCTGCGAGGTGGAGATCCTGGGCGCTGGGAGGAGCGCCCGTGGTGGCCACGATGCCTCCCAGGGCGGCGGTCAGGGCGAGCAGCGCGGCAACCGCAACAGCCAGGAGCCGGTCCAATGGCGTCGCTACCGGCGATCTCCATGTCCTCCAGGTCGCCGCGACGACGGCGACGCCACCAAGTAGGCCGAGGGTGCGATGCAGGTACTGCAGTGCCACCAGGCGGGCGGGAGCGCTGCTGGCTCGGCACAGCGGCCAGGTGGGGCATGCCCGACTCGCTCCGTCGTGAAGGACCAGCATCCCGCTCACCGCCAGCGCGAACACGGCGACGACGGCGACCGCACCTATCCGGCCGGCGGGGACCGCCTCGCGCCCGGCGCCCGGCACGCTCTCGTAGGCGGGCGCTCGCCACACCCTGAAGGCGGTCACGGTGATCGCCCCGAGCAGCAGCCAGGCGCCTGCGAGGTGCAGGGCCACGGTCCACCCGGCGTTGTGTGCGAACACGGTGATGGCGCCGAGGGCGATCTGCACCCCGATAAGGCCCGCGGAGGCTGCAGCAGCCCGCAGGACGAGGGGGTGGCGTCGCTGTCGACGCCACGCCGCCACGAACGTGGCGGCGACGAGGATCGTCACCACCACGGCGAGGTATCGGTGGGATTGTTCGAGCAGAGCGTGGTAGGAGCCCACCAGGCCGAGGTGGCCGTTGCAAAGCGGCCAGCTCCGGCAACCCATGCCCGAGTCGGTGACTCGGACGGTGTCGCCGAGGACGACGAGGAGGTAGGCCGATGCCAAGGTGAGCCCGCTCAGGGCGCGCAGCCCCTGACCCTGCTTCGATCCGACCCCGGCAGGAGGGACGCAGGAACCTCGGGTGGTGGTCGTAGTGGGCAGGTCGGGACGGTCCATGGAGGAGTCATCTCAGGAGGCTCGACACCCTAGCCCGAGTCTCCAGTGCATGACTAAACGTATGCTCTCCAACCTCGAGTGCTTGCCAGTGGCGTTGCCGGTGGAGCCGCCCCTCCCACCAGGATCTCGCGGCAGAGGATCGGGGGTCTGGAGCACGGGCGGTACGCGAACGCCCGCTAACCGGGGGGCTAGGGTTCGGCCGGTGCTCGTCTTGACCACGTACGTAGATCCCAGGTCCGAGCAATTCCAGGCCAACCGGGCGGCGATGCTGGCGAAGCTGGCGGAGATCGACCAGCTCCAAGCCGTGGCCCGAGCCGGCGGAGGCGAGAAGTACGTCGCCCGGCACCACGCCCGCGGCAAGCTGCTCGCCCGGGAGCGCATCGAGCTGCTGGTTGACCCCGAGGCCCCGTTCCTCGAGCTGTCCACGCTGGCGGGGTGGGGCACCGACTACGTCGTGGGCGGCAGCGTCGTCACCGGGCTCGGCGTCGTCTCCGGGGTCGAGTGCATCCTGATCGCGCACGACTCCACGG
The DNA here is from genome assembly GCA_027320105.1 of Acidimicrobiaceae bacterium. Classification (GTDB taxonomy): domain Bacteria; phylum Actinomycetota; class Acidimicrobiia; order Acidimicrobiales; family Palsa-688; genus JAKAQB01. Next base: position 19,036 of record DAHVMA010000002.1, read on the forward strand.
TGCGGGGCGGTGCGTCCAACCCCTACACATGGAAGAAGGTGCTGCGGGCGCTCGACATCAGCCGGGAAAACCGGCTGCCGCTCGTCAACCTCGTCGAGTCGGGTGGAGCCGACCTGCCCGCCCAGGCCGAGATCTTCATCCCGGCGGGACGGTTGTTCCACGACCTCACCCGGCTTTCGGGGCTGGGCATCCCGACCGTGGCGCTCGTCTTCGGGAGCTCGACTGCGGGTGGCGCCTACGTGCCGGGCATGTGCGACTACGCGGTGATGGTGAAGCAACGGGCCAAGGTCTTCCTGGGCGGGCCGCCGCTGGTGAAGATGGCCACCGGGGAGGAGAGTGACGACGAAGAGCTGGGCGGCGCCGAGATGCACTCGCGGGTGTCGGGGTTATCGGACTACCTCGCCCAGGACGAGTATGACTGCCTGCGGATCGGTCGCGACATCGTGGCCCACCTCAACTGGCTCAAGCTCGGCCCTGGCCCAAGCGAGCCGGCCGAGGAGCCGCTCTACGACCCCGCCGATCTGCTCGGCATCGTCCCCGTCGACCTCAAAGTCCCATTCGACCCTCGCGAGGTTCTCGCCAGGGTGGTCGACGGCTCTCGATTCGAGGAGTACAAACCGCTGTACGGTGACAGCCTGGTCACAGGGTGGGCCTCGATCCACGGTTACCCCGTGGGCGTGCTGGCCAACCACCGAGGGGTGCTGTTCAACGAGGAGTCCCAGAAGGCGACTGAGTTTATCATGCTCTGCAACCAGGTCGACACTCCGCTGGTGTTCATGCAGAACACCACTGGCTACATGGTGGGTAAGACCTACGAGCAGCGGGGCATCATCAAAGACGGTGCCAAGATGATCAACGCGGTCACCAACAGCACCGTGCCGCACGTCACGTTGAACGTCGGCGCCTCGTACGGAGCAGGGAATTACGGCATGTGTGGGCGGGCGTACGATCCGCGCTTCCTGTTCTCCTGGCCCAACTGCAAGTCAGCGGTCATGGGTCCCCAACAGCTCGCAGGGGTGCTGTCGATCGTGGCTCGCCAGGCGGCCGCGGCCGCCGGCAAGCCCTTCGATGAGGGGGCCGACGCGGTCCAGCGTCAGTACGTGGAAGACCAGATCGAACGAGAGTCGCTCGCCCTCGCCAACACGTCTCGCGTGTACGACGACGGCATCTTCGACCCCCGGGACACCCGCACGCTCCTCGGCATGGCCCTATCCGCTGTGCATTCGAACGTCATCGAGGGCCAGCGCGGGTGGGGCGTGTTCCGGATGTAGGAGAAAGAACAGTGGCACGCATCCAGAAGCTCCTGGTGGCCAACCGCGGCGAGATCGCCGGCCGCGTGTTCCGCACTTGCCGGGACATGGGAATCGCCACCGTGGCGGTGTGCTCCGATCCTGACCGGCGCGCACCGTTCGTGCGTGAAGCCGATGAGGTCGTCGCGCTCGGTGGAGCCACCCCGGCTGAATCGTACCTGCGGGCGGACGCCATTGTGGAGGCAGCGGTGCGTACCGGCGCCGATGCCGTGCACCCGGGCTACGGGTTCCTCTCCGAGAACGCCGAGTTCGTCCGCCGGTGCGAGCAGGCCGGTCTCGTGTTCGTCGGCCCATCCGCCGACACGGTCGAGGCAATGGGCTCGAAACTGACGGCCAAGGCCATCATGCAGAGGGCGGGTGTGCCGGTGCTGCCCTCCGTCGATGCGACGGACCTGGTCGGCGACGACCTGCTGGCCGGGGCCCAATCGGTGGGCTGGCCGGTTCTGGTGAAGGCGTCGTACGGCGGCGGGGGGCGGGGCATGCGCATCGTCCGGGACCCCGCAACCCTGACTCAGGCGGTGGCCGGCGCCCGGCGTGAAGCGGCATCCGCCTTCGGCAACGACACGGTGTTCCTCGAGCGCTACGTCGAGGCGCCCCGCCACGTCGAGATCCAGATATTTGGCGACCGGCACGGCCACGTCATCCATCTCTTCGAGCGGGAGTGCTCGATCCAGCGCCGCCACCAGAAGGTCCTCGAGGAGGCGCCGTCGGTCGTCACCGGCAGCGGGATGCGGGAGGAGATGGGCGCCACCGCGGTCGCGGCCGGCGAGGCCATCGGCTACGTGGGAGCGGGCACCGTCGAGTTCCTGCTCAGCCCCGACGGAGGGTTCTACTTCCTGGAGGTCAACACCCGCCTGCAGGTCGAGCATCCGGTCACCGAGTGCGTCACCGGGCTCGACCTGGTCCGTCTGCAGTTGCTCGTCGCCCAGGGCGAGCCGCTGCCGGACGATGTCACCGCTGCACGCCTGACCGGGCACGCCATCGAAGTGCGGCTCTACGCTGAGGACCCGGAGAACGGCTACCGCCCCACCACTGGAACGCTTTGCCGGTTCACAGCCCCTGCCCTCCCGGGCGTGCGGCTCGACAGCGGCGTGGAAACCGGCTCGGTGGTCAGCGTCAACTACGACCCGATGCTGGCCAAGGTGATCGTCCACGCCCCTACGAGAGCCGAGGCGGCCCAACGGCTGGCGGCAGCCCTCACCGGCATGCGCATCCACGGGGTGACGACCAACCGCGACTTCCTCGTCGGCGTCCTGCGCGATCCCGAGTTCCTCGCCGGCCGCACCGACACCCATTTCCTTGACCGCCACGATCCGGCCGACCTGGCCGCCGCGGCGCGGGGTCCGGACATCGACCGGCAGCATGCCTTGGCCGCCACGTTGGCACTGGCTGCCGGTCGCCGGGCGTCCGCGCCGGTGCTGGGCGGCTTGCCGGTTGGCTGGCGCAACAACCCGTCGCAACTCCAACCGGCGGTGTTCGAGCATCCGGCCGGCACCATCGAAGTGGGCTACCGCCTCGGTCGCGACCCGGTCATCGAAGTGGACGGCGAGCGGCTCGCCGTCGAAGTCGTTGACGCCTCGCCTGACGCTGTCGAGCTCATGGTGGCCGGGGTACAGCGCCGCTACGAGGTGCACGTCGTAGCGGGCGTCGCCTACGTGGACAGCCCCCTCGGCTCGTCCGGGCTCGGGATCGTGGATCGCCTGCCGCAACCGGCCGCCCAGGTTGTCCCGGGCTCGCTGCTTGCACCCATGCCTGGGACCATCGTGCGGGTTGCGGCCGGCATCGGCGTCGCGGTGCAGACCGGCGATCCGCTTGTCGTGATGGAGGCTATGAAGATGGAGCACGTCATCGCCGCCTCCTCCGCCGGGGTTGTCGCAGACGTCCGCGTGCAGGTCGGACAGGCGGTGAACGCAGGGGAGGTGCTGGTCGTCATCGCACAGGAGGAGAGCAGGGACGCCTGACGAGGTTCCCAGGAAGGGTGCTGGCTCTTCGCGAGAAGCTGGCACCCGGTGTGGAAGGATCGCTGACTGTAGGAGGGGAAACCGTGCCCAGCATGGCGATGATCTCTGACGACCTGGCGGCGGAGCACGCCGAGCTGGACGCGGTCGTGGCCGAGCTGGACGAAGGCGGCTGGCATCGACCGACACCGGCGCAGGGATGGGCGGTGCGCGACCAGATCAGCCACCTGGCTTTCTTCGACGGGACCGCCACCACTGCGGCCTGTGACCCCGAGCGCTTCCGTGCCGGCGTGGGGGATGCACTCGCCGATCTGGACGCGCTCGTCGCCAGTTCCGTACAGGCCGGTCGGGCGATGACGCACGGGGAACTGCTCGGCTGGTGGCGCGAGGCCCGGGTCGGGATGCTCGACGCCTTCCGTCAGCTCGATCCGGCTGCTCGCCTGCCCTGGTATGGACCGGGCATGAGCGCCGCGTCGTTCGCGACTGCCCGGCTCATGGAAACCTGGGCACACGGCCAGGATGTCGTCGACGCTCTCGGGATCTGCCGGGCCCCAACCGATCGGCTCCGCCATGTGGCCCACATCGGGGTCCGGGCCCTGCCCAACAGCTTCCAGGCCCGCGGGCTGGCCGTGCCCGCCGCGCCCGTCCGGGTCGAGCTGGCATCCCCGTCGGGGACAGCCTGGACCTGGGGCGACGCCGGCGCGCGGAACGTGGTGCGGGGCAGCGCCGTTGACTTCTGCCTGGTGGTGACCCAGCGCCGGCATCTCGCCGACACCGACCTCACCATGCAAGGACCGGCGGCCGAGGCGTGGCTGCCGATCGCGCAGGCGTTCGCCGGCCCTCCTGGCGCCGGGCGACGGCCGGGCCAGTTCCAAAGGAGGTGTGGTGCCTGAACCCGGTGCTCCGCTGCGCATCGCCAACTGCTCCGGCTTCTACGGCGACCGGCTGGCCGCTGCCCGCGAGATGGTGGAGGGCGGGCCGATCGACGTGTTGACCGGGGACTACCTCGCCGAGCTCACCATGATGATCCTGTGGCGGGCCCGGCGGAGGGACCCGACGGCCGGCTATGCCGTGACGTTCTTGCACCAGCTGGAGGAGGTGCTGGGCACCTGCCTCGAGCGGGGTATCAGGATCGTCGCGAATGCGGGGGGTCTCAACCCGGCAGGACTGGCAGCCGAAGTGCGGGCGTTAGCCGACCGCCTCGGCCTCACTGCTCGGGTCGCCCACGTGGAGGGCGACGACCTGCTGGGCCGGATCGAGGAGTTGCAGGCCGCCGGCCACCTGTTCGCGCACCTCGACCGCGGTGTCCCGCTGGCCGAGGCGGGGGTGAAGCCGGTGAGCGCGAATGCCTACCTCGGCGGGTGGGGCATCGCCGAAGCACTTGCCGCTGGCGCCGACGTGGTGGTCTGCCCGCGGGTCACCGACGCCTCCCTCGTCGTGGGCCCGGCCGCCTGGCACTTCGGGTGGCGCCGCGACGACTGGGACGCTCTGGCCGGTGCTGTGGTGGCGGGCCACATCATCGAGTGCGGCCCCCAGGCCACGGGCGGCAACTACGCGTTCTTCAAGGAGATCGCCGACAGCCGCTACCCGGGGTTTCCCCTCGCCGAGGTGTACGCCGACGGCAGCTCGGTGATCACCAAGCATCCCGGCACGGGCGGCGCCGTCTCGGTGGGCACCGTGACGGCGCAGCTGCTCTACGAGATCGGCGGTCCCCGCTACGCCAACCCGGACGCGGTGGCCCGCTTCGACGCGATCCGGCTGACCCAGGAGGGAGCCGACCGAGTGGCGGTCAGCGGAGTTCGCGGCGAGCCCGCTCCGGCTGAGGTGAAGGTGTGCATCAACTACGTCGGTGGCTACCGGAACGCGATGACGTTCGTGCTCACCGGACTAGACATCGACGCCAAGGCAGCCCGCGCCGAGCAGATGCTGTTCGACCTGCTGGGCGGGCGGGACCGCTTCGACTCCGTCGACGTGCGTCTCACCCGGGCCGACCAGCCCGACGCGCCGAGCAACGAACTGGCCAGCGCCCAGCTCCGGGTCACGGTGAAAGACACTGACCCCCACACGGTCGGCCGGGCGTTCTCCAACGCGGTCATCGAGCTTGCGCTGGCCAGTTACCCCGGGTGCTACACGACGACCCCACCGAGCGGTGAAGTCCCCTACGGGGTGTACTGGCCCACGCTCGTGCCCGCCGACGAGGTGGCGCATACCGTGGTGCTTCCTGACGGAACCCGCCGCACCATCCCGCCCACAGCGCCATCACCGGCAGCCATCGTGGAGCCGCTCCCACCGCCGATCCCCGCCGTTGCCTTCACACCCACCACACGCGTCCCGCTGGGCACGGTCATCGGCGCCCGGTCCGGTGACAAAGGTGGCAACGCCAACGTCGGGCTGTGGGCGCGCAGCGAGGCTGGCTACGGCTGGCTCGCCGCGCATCTGACCGTTGAGCGGTTTCGCCAGCTCGTGCCAGAAGCGGCCGACCTGCCGGTGCAGCGCTACGAACTGCCCAACCTGCGGGCGTTGAACTTCGTGGTCAGCGGCCTGCTCGGTGAGGGGGTCGCCTCGTCGGTGAGGCCGGACCCTCAGGCGAAGAGCCTCGGCGAGTACATCCGGTCGCGGCTGGTCGACCTGCCTGACGCCCTTCTGCCCGACGCACCATCGGAGGTTTCCGCATGACCATCGCCCGCACCCCTCGTACCCTGCCGGCCGACGACGTCGACCGATCAGCAAACTTGATCCGGCGGATCAACGTCGGCGACACCCTGACGCGCACGGCAGCACGCGTGCCGTCGCTGCTCGCTGTCGTCGATGGCACGCGCCGGGTGGACTACCGGACGCTGAACGACCAGGTGAACCGGCTCTCGAACGCGCTCGCAGGGTCCGGCTACCGCCGTGGCGACGCTCTCGCGCTCGTGAGCGGCAACAGCCTCGAGTTCCTGCTCACCTACTACGCGTGCGCCAAGCTCGGCGTCGTCTGCGTGCCGATCAACCTCGGGTGGCGCCCGACCGAGATCGCGTATGTGCTCCGGCACTCGCAGGCCCGGGGCGTTGTGGTGGAAGCCCAGTTCGTCGCCACCCTCGCTGCGGCGCTCGCCGAGGCCCCCGCGGTGCGGGACATCATCGTGGCGCCCGGCACCGGAGCTGGCGCGGAGCCGTCCCTGCCCGACCGCCGCTGGTGTGCCATAGAGCAACTCTGCGCGGAGGGGACGGGCACCGAACCCGACGCGTACGTCGACGACCGAGACCCCGTCAGCTACCTCTACACGAGCGGCACCACCTCGGCCCCCAAGGGGGTGGCGAGTAGTCACGCCGCCGTGTACGTGGAGTCACTCACCGCCGCTCTGGAGTTCCGCTTCACCGCCGCGGACCGCACCGCTGCGGTGATGCCCCTGTTCCACACGGCCGAGCTCAATGGCGTCGTCACCGGGCTCGTGATCGTCGGTGGCACTGTCGTGCTCATGCGAGCCTTCGACCCCGCTGCCCTGCTCGAGCTCATCGAGAGCGAGCACATCACCCACATCTTCGGCCTGCCGATGATGTACCGGGCCATGCTCGACCACCCCGACGTGGCCCGGCGTGACCTGTCGAGCCTGCGGCGGGCCATGTACGCCATGGCGCCCATGCCCGACGCCGACCTGCGCCGAGCGATCGAAGTGTTCGGATGCGAGTTCTGCCTCGGGTTCGGTCAGACGGAGATGGCCCCATTGACCTCTGTCTTCCAGCCCGAGCACCAGCTGACCCACACCGGCTCGGTCGGAACGCCGGTCTTCAACGTGCAGGTGGGCGTCATGGACGACAACGGTGCCCTGCTGCCGCCGGAACGCAGCGGGGAGATCGTCTACCGAGGCCCGCACGCGATGCAGGGCTACCTGCACGACCCGGAGGCGACCGCCGAGGCCTTCGCCCACGGCTGGTTCCATTCCGGCGACGTGGGCCATTTCGACGGCGACGGCGTGCTGTGGTTCGAGGACCGCAAGAAGGATGTCATCAAGACGGGCGGAGAGAACGTTGCTTCCATCGAGGTGGAGAGGGTCCTGTACGAGACCGAGCCCCGCATCCAGGAGGTCGTCGTCGTCGGCCTTCCCCACCCGCGGTGGGGCGAAGCGATCACGGCCGTGGTGGTCCCCCGTCCCGGGCAGGCCCTCACCGAGGCTGAGGTGCTGGGCGCGGCCCGCCAGCAGTTGGCTGGCTTCAAAGTGCCGAAGGCCGTCATCGTCACAGACGACCTGCCCCGGACGTCGACTGGCAAGGTGCAAAAGAACGTGCTGCGCGAGCGCTTCCACGACTGGTTCGATGCTCCCTGACCGCCACGAACCCCCGGTCAGTAGGACTTGGGCAGTCCGAGCGAGTGCTGAGCCACGAAGTTGAGGATCATTTCGCGGCTTACAGGGGCGATGCGCAGCAGGCGCGCTGTGCCCCACATGGTCGCGAGGCCGTACTCGCTGGCCATGCCGTTGCCTCCGTGTGTCTGGATGGCCTGGTCGAGGCAGGCGATGGCGGCCTCTGCCGCGGCATACTTGGCCATGTTGGCGGCCTCGCCGGCATCGAGCCCCTCGTCGTAGAGCCAGGCTGCCTTCTGGGTGAGCAGCCGGGCTGCCTCGGCCTCTATCAGCGTCTTGGCCAGCGGGTGGGAGAGGCCCTGATGGGTCCCGATCGGAGCGTTCCACACGCGGCGTTCGTTGGCATAGGTCGCGGCCTTGCCGAGCGCGTAGCGGGCGATTCCGTTGGAGATCGCCGCGCCGAGGATCCGCTCCGGGTTGAGCCCGAAGAAGACCTGCTGCAGCCCCGCGTGCTCGGTGCCGATGAGGTTGTCGGACGGCACCTCCACACCGTCGAAGAAGAGGGTGTACTGCTTCTCGGGTGCCACGATCTCTACCGGGATGACGGTTCGCTCTAGACCGGGAGCGTCGGTCGGAACGACCAGGAGCGACAGCCTGCCCCTGCCAGTCACCTCGTCGACGCCGGTACGGGCGACCACCAGGATGGCCTCGGCCTCGTCCACGCCTGAGATGTAGTACTTCGTGCCCCGGAGGCGGTAGACGTCGCCGTCGCGGCTGGCCACGGTCGAAAGGTGGTGCGAGTTGGAGCCAGCGTCCGGCTCGGTGATGGCGAACGCCATCTTCAGTTCGCCGGTCGCCATCCGTGGCAGCCAGCGCTGTTTCTGGTCCTCCGTGCCGAACCGGACGATGATGCTGGCGCAGATGGCCGGCGACACCACGATGAGCAACAGCGGGCAGCCGGCCGCCGCCAGCTCCTCGGCCACGATGGCTAGTTCGCTGATCCCCTTGCCGCCGCCGCCGTGTCCCTCAGGGATGTTCACCCCCAGGTAACCGTTGCGCCCAACCTCGTTCCACAGCTCGGTCGACCGCTCGCCGGCTCGCGCCTTGGCGACGAAGTACTCGTGCCCAAACCCGCTCGCTATCTTCGCTACGGACTGGCGCAGCATCGCCTGCTCAGGCGACTCGATGAAGTCCATGAAGTCCCTCCACCCGCTTGCCGGCTCGTGTGAACGGAGGCTAACAGCCGGCAGCTGCCCGGCAACAGCGCTGCGGGCGGGCGCGCTGATGAGGGTCGGCTCAGCAGGCCGGGTCGAGCAGCACGCGTTGCGCGCCGTGGACCAGCGAGTCGCGACCTGCTAGACCTCGCGCAGGGCAGCGAACCCCGGTTTGATCACCCCGTCGATGAGCGCCAGCCGGTCGTCGAACGGCCAGAATGCGCTCTTCATTGCGTTGATCGTCAACCATTCGATGTCCGCCCACCGCCAGCCGAACGTGGCGCTGCAGCGGGCCAGCTCCGACGACAGCGTCACGCCGCTCATGAGCCGGTTGTCGGTGTTGACCGTCACCCGGAACCGCAGCCGGCGGAGCAGGCCGATCGGGTGCTCGGGAAGTGAGGCGACCACCCCGGTGTGGACGTTGGACGTCGGGCACACCTCGAGGGGGATGCGCAGGTCGCGCACGTAGCTCGCCAGCGAACCGAGCTTCACCGACCCGTCCGGGTCGACGGTGATGTCGTCGGTGATCCGCACCCCGTGGCCGAGGCGCTCGGCGTTGCACCACTGCAGCGCCTCCCAGATGGATGGCAGGCCAAAGGCCTCGCCGGCGTGGAGCGTGGCGTGGAAGTTGGCCCGTTGCACGAGCTGGAAGGCGTCGAGGTGCTGGGTGGGGGGGTAACCCGCCTCGGGGCCGGCGACGTCGAAGCCGCACACCTCCCGGTCTCGGTACCGCACGGCCAACTCGGCGATCTGCAGCGACCGGGCAGCCTGGCGCATGGCGGTGAGCAGGGTGCGCACCACGATCGGCCGGCCCGCCTCCCTCGCCTCGCGCGTCCCAGTCGCGAAGCCGTCGAGCACCGCCTCGACCACCTCCTCCAGACCCAGGCCGCCCTCGGTGTGCAGCTCGGGGGCAAAGCGCACCTCGGCGTAGACCACCCCGTCGGCAGCGAGGTCGAGGGCGCACTCCCGCGCGACCCGCCGTAGCGCCGGCTCCGTCTGCATGACCGCGACGGTGTGGGCGAAGCCCTCGAGGTATCGGACGAGGTCCCGCTTGGGTGTCTCCGCCACGAACCACCGGGCCAGCTCGTCGGGATCGGTCGTCGGCAGCCCGCCGTAGCCGACCTCCGACGCGAGCTCGACGACCGTCGCCGGTCTCAGCCCGCCGTCGAGGTGGTCGTGGAGCAGCACCTTGGGGGCGACGAGGATCTCCTCGGGCGAGGGCATGCGAGAGGCTACGTGATGCGCTCGAGCAGCAGTGGGGCCGCGGCGGGGGCCTCGTCACCGATCTCGACCCCGCCGGCCAGGGCCGCCCGCGCCCGGTCGGCCCGGGAGGCCTCGGAGCTGTGCAGCTCGAGTAGGACGTCGCCGGCGGCGACGGCGTCACCCGGCTTGGCGAGGCACACGATGCCGGCGGCGGGGTCCACGCCGTCCCCCTTGCGGGCCCGCCCGGCGCCGAGGCGCCACGCCGCCACGCCGACCGCCCGGGCGTCGAGGCGCCGCAGCACGCCGGAGCGCTCGGCGACGACAGCCTCGACGTGCGACGGGCGGGGCAGCGCGGCAGATGGGTCCCCGCCCTGGGCGGCGACCATCCGCTCCCACGTGGCGAGGGCGCGCCCGTCGGCGAGGGCGGCCGCCGGGTCGGCGGTGCCGAGGCCGGCGGCGTCGAGCATCTCCTGCGCCAGTGCCAGGGTCACGGCACGGAGGTCGTCGGGACCGCCGCCGCGGAGGACAGCGACGGACTCCTCCACCTCGACGGCGTTGCCGACCGCCCGGCCGAGGGGCACGTCCATGGCGGTGAGGAGCGCTCGGGTCGCGACGCCGTGGTCCCGGCCGAGCCCGACCATGGTGGACGCCAGCTCCCGGGCCCGCGCCGCGTCCTGCATGAACGCCCCGCTTCCCACCTTCACGTCGAGCACCAGCGCGGCCGTGCCCTCGGCGATCTTCTTGGACATGATCGACGCCGAGATGAGCGGGATGGACTCGACGGTGGCGGTGACGTCGCGCAGGGCGTAGAGCTTGCGGTCGGCGGGGGCGAGGCCGGCGCCGGCGGCGCAGATGACGCACCCGACTTCCTCCAGCTGGGCGAGCATCTCCCCGGTGGACAGCTCGGCGCGCCAGCCGGGGATCGCCTCCATCTTGTCGAGGGTGCCGCCGGTGTGGCCGAGCCCCCGCCCCGACAGCTGCGGCACGGCGGCGCCGCAGGCGGCCACGAGCGGGGCCGCCACGAGCGAGACCTTGTCGCCCACGCCGCCGGTGGAGTGCTTGTCGACGGTGGGCCGGGAGAGATCCGAGAGATCTAGCCGCTCACCCGAGGCGATCATCGCTGCCGTCCACCGAGACAGCTCCGCCGGTGACAGGCCCCGCCAGAACACGGCCATCAGCAGGGCGGCGGCCTGCTCGTCGGGCACCTCGCCGGCGGCGTAGGCGGCGATGACCCAGTCGATCTCGGCGTCGCCGAGCCGCCCGCCGTCCCGCTTGGTGCGGATGACGTCGACGGTGTCAAACGCTGCGGTCACGGCGGGCCTCCAGCTCAGCGCCGCCAAAGGCCCCGGGCAGCAGCTCCCCGAGCCGTCGCGGCGGGGCCGACGTGCCGGCGTCGACGAGGAGCTCCGGCCCGCCGTGCTCGACCAGCAGCTGGCGGCACCGGCCGCAGGGGGCGAGGGGCTGGCCGTCGCCGGCGACGACGCTGACGGCGACGAGCCGCCCGGCGCCGGCGGCGGCCAGCGCTGAGACGAGGCCGCACTCGGCGCAGAGGGTGAGGCCGTACGAGGCGTTCTCGACGTTGCAGCCGGCGACGACGGCGCCCCCGTCGGTGAGGCCGGCGGCACCGACGCGGAGCGCCGAGTAGGGGGCGTAGGCCCGGGTGGCGACCTCGGTCGCGGCGGCTCGCAGCTCGGCCCAGTCGATGCCCACGGCCGGACACTCTATTGTCGGGCGGGTGCCGCCGGTCCTGGTGGTCGTCGGCGACGTGATGACCGACGTCGTGGCCCGCCTGCACGGCGGTTTGGTCGCCGGCGGGGACACGCCGGCGGACGTGGTGGTCCGCCCGGGCGGGTCGGCGGCGAACCTGGCGGTGGCCGCCGCGGCGGCGGGGGTCGAAGCGCACCTGTTCGCCTGCGTCGGCGACGACACCGCTGGGAAAGGCGCCGCCGTGGCGCTGCGCTCGGCCGGCGTCCGCATCCACCTCGGACGCGGGGAGGGCCCGACCGGGTCGGTCGTCGCCCTGGTCCACGAGGACGGCGGCCGCACGATGGTGAGCGACCGGGGTGCCAACCGGGAGCTGCGCCTGCCGGGCGCACTGGCCGGCGACCACCTCCACGTGTCGGGCTACGTGCTCGTCGACGCCGCCACCCGCGACGTCGGGCTGGCCGCCCTGCGGCGGGCGGCGTCCGCCGGGATGTCCACGTCGGTCGACGCTTCCCCGGGGGTGGAGGAGTGGCTCCCCGAGGCCGACTGGTGCTGCCTGAACCTGGAGGAGGCCCGGGCGCTGGCCGCCGGGCGGGAGCCCGACACCCTCCTCGACCGCTTCGCGGCGGTCGCCGTCACCCTCGGGCCGGGCGGGGCGCTGCTGGCCGAGCGGGGTCGGCCCCCGCTGCGCCGCGCCGCTCTCCCCGCACGCGTCATCGACACGACCGGGGCGGGCGACGCCTTCGCCGGCACCTGGGTCGCCCGCCGCCTCGCCGGTGACGGCGCGGAGGCGGCCGTGGACGCTGCGCTGGCCGCCGCCGCGCGGGTCGTGGAGGTGGTGGGTGCCGGCTGGCCTTAGTCACCTTGTGGCGCCGTGGTAGCCTGTGATCAGGGATCACTCTCAGGCGCGCCGGGAAGACTGGTCGGCAGAAGAGGTCGACCAGTGACTGCTTGCAGCTATCGGGCGCAGGTATGTCGTGCCATCGCCGGCGCAGACCGTTGACCGACCCTGAGACCTCGGTCGAGCCGTCCGACGAGGTGCGGGGGCAAAGCGGGCAGCAGCGGTTGCCGAGCTGGCGGTGGGAGGCGCTGCGCACCACGTTCTGGCTGGTGCCGACCATCCTCGTGCTCGTCGCCGGTCTCCTCTTCCTCCTTACGTTCGAGATCGACTGGGCCGTCTATCACAAGCACCTGACCCTGCCGTCCTGGATCGTGGCAGGCAGCGCTGACGCCGGTCGCCAGGTGCTCATCGCGATCGCCGCGGCTGTCATCACCGTCGTCGGCGTGGTGTTCTCGATCACCATCGTGGCGCTCACGCTGGCTTCACAGCAGTTCGGGCCGCGCATGATGCGCAACTTCGTCCGTGACCTCGGGAACCAGCTCACCCTCGGCATCTTCGTGTCCACGTTCGTCTACTCGATCCTGACGACCGTCGCGATCACGAACGGTCCACACGGGACGTTCGTTCCGCATCTCTCGATCACCGTCTCCGAGGCCCTGATGCTGGTCGACCTCGCGGTGCTCATCTACTTCATCCACCACATCGCGAAGTCCATCCAACTCCCCGAAGTCATCGCCAGCATCGCCCGGGACCTCTTCCGCGCGATCGACGCGGAGCTCCCCGAGACCGCGCCGGCCACGCCACCCTTGCCCGCAGGTGGCGGGAAGTCGTTGTCGGAGCTCTTGGTCCTGATCGAAGAGCACGGCGCACCGGTCGCCGCGAACGCGAGCGGCTACCTGCAGTTCGTCGGATACGCGCAGCTCGTCGAGATCGCGGCCCGGACCGACTCGGTCATCCGTCTCGAGCACAGCCCCGGTCATTTCCTCGTGGCCGGCCGACCGCTGGCGACCGTCTGGCCGCGTAGAGCTGCTGGACAGGTGGCGACCGCGCTCGCCAAGGCCCACGTGACCGGACCGCACCGTACCTTGATGCAGGACCCAGTCTTCGCGATCGACCAGCTGGTCGAGATCGCGATCCGCGCGCTGTCACCAGCGGTCAACGACACCTTCACCGCGCTCACCTGCATCGACTGGCTCTCAGCCGGGCTCAGCCGCGTCTCGACCCGGCCGCTCACCGAAGGCGTCTACCGAGACCGATCGGGGCGCGTCCGCCTGCTCGCGAACGACCCGTCGTATGCCCGCATGGTGAACCGGGCGTTCGACAAGGTCCGCCAGGCAGCGCATGGCATGCCCGCGGTGATCATCCGCATGATCGACGCGCTCGCCACGATTGCAGACGAGACCTCTTCAGCCGAGCGGCGTCGTGTCCTGCTCCGCCAGGCGGCAGCGATCGTGCGCAGTGCAAGAACATCGGTGACCGAGCCGAACGACCTCGACGATATCGAGGCCCACTACAAGCGACTGATCGGCAAGGTGGCGACGAGGGATGCGGCGTCGAGCCAGGTGCCCGGCGACGGCGCCACATGAGAGCGGACCGGCTGGCCCGGCGTCAGCCGCCGCTTCGGGAGCGGACGTCGGCCAGCAGCTCCGACATTCCCTCGGCTGCCTCCCGGCGGGCAGCCTCGAGGCCGTCGGGCCCGGGGGGAGCAGTGGCCACCTCCAGGTACACCTTGAGCTTGGGCTCGGTGCCGCTCGGGCGCAGCACCACCCGCCCGGCGTCGCCGAGCCGGATCACGACGGCGTCCGTCGCCGGCAGGCCGGCGGCGCCGTGGGCGAGGTCGACGAACCCCGTGACGGCACGGCCGGCGAGCCGGGCGGGCGGGTCGCGGCGCCACGACTCGACGATCCGGGCGAGCTCGCCGGGATCCCCCCGCTGGGTCCACTGCTTCGTGAGATGCACTCCGAGGAGGGCGGCGAGGTCGTCGAGGCGGTCCAGCAGCGAGCGTCCCTCCGCTCGCGCCCGCGCCGCCAGCTCCGCCACCACCAGGGCGGCCGTGATGCCGTCCTTGTCGGCGACGGCGTCGGTGACGGCGTAGCCCAGCGCCTCCTCGTACCCGAACAAGAGGTGGGGCGCGGCTCGAGCGACCCACTTGAACCCCGTCAGCGTCTCGCGGTATCCGATGCCGGTGGCGCGCGCCAGCTTGCCGAGCATGCTCGACGACACGATCGTCGTCGCCACGACCCGGTCGGGACCGGAGGTGCTGGCGATGCGATGGTCGCCGAGCAGGATGCCGAGCTCGTCGCCGGTGAGGACTCGCCAGCCGTCACCGCCAGGCACGGCCACGGCGAGGCGGTCGGCGTCGGGGTCGTTGGCGATCACCAGGTCGGCGCCGGCCTCGCGCGCCGTCGCCAGTGCCCGGTCGAGGGCTCCCGGCTCCTCCGGGTTGGGGAAGGTGACGGTGGAGAAGTCGGGGTCGGGGTCGGCCTGGCGGGCGACGAGCACCGGCGGGTCGAAGCCGGCCGATTCCAGCAGGCCCGGCACGACCGCTGCGCCCACACCGTGCATCGGCGTGTAGACGATCCGCAGCGCCCGCGGGCCGCCGGGGTCGACCAGGCCGAGCGCCATCGCCTGGTACGCAGCGAGCACCTCATCGTCGATCGGCTCGTCCACTGCTGCGGTCGGCAGCGAACCGACCGGCACGTCGGGTGCGGCCTCGGCCGCGCCGGCGACGGCAGCGTCGTCGGGCGGGACGATCTGGGCGCCGTCGCCGACGTAGACCTTGTAGCCGTTGTCGGCGGCCGGGTTGTGGCTGGCGGTGACCATGACGCCGGCGGCGGCGGCCAGGTGCCGGACCGCGAAGGCGGTCACAGGCGTCGGCAGCGGCCGGCCCAGCGGGTGGACCGCCACCCCCAGCGCGGCGGCCACCTCCACTGTGTCGGCGGCGAAAGCATCCGAGCCGTGCCGGGCGTCGCGGCCGACGACGAGCCCGCCGGTGGCATCCCGCTCGAGCAACCAGCGGGCGAGGCCGGCGGTGGTGCGGCGCACGACCAGGCGGTTCATGCGCGCCGGGCCGGCGCCGAGCGGCGCCCGCAGCCCGGCGGTACCGAACCGCAGCGGCTCGGCGAAGCGCTCCTCGACGCCGGCGACGTCCCCGGCGGCGACGAGCGCCCGCAGTTCGGCGCGTGTCGAGGCGTCGGGGTCGGCGGCGATCCAGGCCTCGACCCGGCGGCGCAGCTCCTCGCCGGGAGCGGTCACAGCACGGCAGCGACGTCAGCAATGAGGCCGGCCAGCGACGGCGCGGCAGCCGACCCGGCGGCGAGCACCTCGTCGTGAGCGAGCGGCTCGCCGGTGACGCCGGCAGCGGCGTTGGTCACGAGCGACAGCCCGAGCACCTCGGCGCCGAGGTGCCGGGCGGCGATGGCTTCGAGAACCGTCGACATCCCCACCAGGTCGGCGCCGAGGCTGCGGAGCATCGCCACCTCGGCCGGCGTCTCGTACTGCGGACCGCGCAGGCCGGCGTAGACGCCCTCCGCCAGGTCGGGGTGCAGCTGCCGGGCGATCCCGCGCAGGCGCGCCGACCAGCAGTCGGTCAGATCGACGAAGCGGGGCGCGAAGCCGGCGGGTGGGGGCGGCCCGGAGAGCGGCTAGGCCCCGGTCAGGTTGAGGTGGTCCCGGACGAGGACGGTCTGGCCGACTCGGTAGCCGGGGTCGATGCCGCCGGCGGCGTTGGTGAGGATCACGACCCGGGCGCCGGCCGCCACGGCGACGCGCACGGGATGGACCACCTCCGCCGGCGTCCGCCCCTCGTAGAGGTGCACGCGACCTAATAGCACCAGGACCCGGCGACTGGCCAGGTCGACGGATCGGGCCACGCCGTGGTGGCCGGCGACGGTCGGGCGGGCGAACCCCGCCAGGTCGGTGGTGGCCAGCTCGGCTCGCAGCTCGCCGAGTGCTCCGGCCGCCTCCTGCCAGCCGGAGCCGAGGATCACGGCGATGTCGTGACCCTCCCGCCCGGTCCGCCTGGCGAGCTGCTCGGCCGCCGCGCCGGCCGCGGCATAGGGATCGTCCATCACGGCGAGACGGTAGCGTCGGGAACCGTGAGCGGTCCCGCCATCGCTGTAAGCGAGGAGGTCCGCGCCCGGCTGGATGCCGGCGGGGCGGTCGTCGCCCTCGAGTCGACGATCGTCGCCCACGGCCTCCCGCAGCCCGACAACCTGCGCGTCGCCCGGGACCTGGAGGAGCTGGTGCGCAGCGCTGGCGCCACGCCGGCGACAGTGGCCGTGCTCGACGGCGTCGCCCGGGTGGGCCTGACCCCGGCCGAGTTGGAGCGGGTGGCCACCGACCCCGGCGTGCGCAAGCTCGCCGCCAGGGACGTCCCCGTCGCCGTGGCGACCGGGGCCAGCGGCGCCACGACTGTGTCGGCGACGGCCGTGCTCGCCGCCCGGGCGGGCGTCCGCGTGTTCGCCACGGGGGGGCTCGGTGGGGTGCACCGGGGGTGGCTCGAGTCCCGGGACGAGTCCGCCGACCTCGACGCCCTCCGCTCCACCCGGGTCACGGTGGTCTGCTCGGGGGTGAAGTCGATCCTCGACGTCGGGGCAACCCTCGAACGCCTCGAAACGCTGAACGTGACCGTCGCCGGCTACCGCACTGAAGTGTTCCCCGGCTTCTACCTGCACTCCTCCGGCCACCCGGTGGGCTGGGCGCTGCGCAGCCCCGAGGAGGTCGCTGCGGTGATGCGCGCCCAGGACACGCTTGGCCTCGCCGGGGCGCTGGTGCTGGCCAACCCGGTGCCGGAGGACGAGCAGCTGGACCCGGGCCTCCACGACCGGGCGCTCGAGGGGGCCCTCGCCGCCGCCAGGGCCGCCGGCGTCACCGGCCAGGCCCTCACTCCGTTCCTCCTCGCCCACCTCGTGGAGGCCACGGGCGGCAAGGCGCTGGCGGCCAACGTCACCGCCGTGCGCGGCAACGCCGCTCTCGCCGCCGCCGTCGCTGCCGCCGCTGCGTCCTCGGGCCCTGCCGGGCATTGACTTCCGCTGTCCCGGGAAAGCGGGTCAGAACCGCCATCACTGACGGGGGCGCAGGCCGTCGCAGACGACGCGGACCAGGCCGGTCGGCCCGGCGTGCACCGCAGCCGCGCAGACGCCCATCAGCAGGCACATGACTTCGACGACGTCGACGTCGCCTCGGACCGCCCCGGCGGCCTGAGCCTCGCGCAGCAACCGGCCGACGGCTGCCTCGAGGCGTGCCTTCACCTCCACCTTGAGCCCAGGCGCATCGGCCTGGCGCCGGCCGAGCTCCTCCAGGAGGTCTTTGTGGTCGGTGGCGAGGACGACCATCTCCGCCACGAACGTGAAGAAGGCTCCGCCGGCGTCGGCGCCGTGAGAGAGCTCGTCGACCCGCCCGAGCAGCCCGTCGATGCGGTCCACGACGATCGCCTCGAAGAGGGCATCCTTGGTGGGGAAGTGGCGGTACAGGGTGCCGACGCCGACGCCGGCCCGAGCGGCGATCCGGTCGATGGGCACCGCCAGCCCCTCCTCTGCGAAGGCCGCAGCGGCCGCGTCGAGGATCCGCTGGCGGTTGCGGCGGGCATCGGCTCGCAGCGGTCTGGCCGGCCCGACGAGCTCGCCCGGGCCGGCGGCCGTGGCCCGGGTCGTAGCTGGCGTCACGGGAGCAGGCACTCCTAGATGAGGTTGACAAGCGGAACGCACGTTCCGTATATTGGAACCGGAACTACCGCTCCGCATGGTAGCCGTCCCGACACCCGAGGGAGCACCTATGACAGCCACCGACTTCGCCGCCGGCGCCCTCCTGCCGGCCCCGCCCACCCCCGACCCCCGCCGTTACCGAGCCCTGGCTGTCATCGCCGTGGCCCAGCTGATGATCGTCCTCGACGCATCGGTCGTCACCATCGCCCTGCCCTCTGCCCAGCGAGCGCTGCACATCTCCGTCGCCAACCGCCAGTGGGTGCTCACCGCCTACACCCTCACCTTCGGTGGCCTGCTCCTCGTCGGGGGCCGGGTTGCCGACTACCTGGGCCGCAAGCGGATGTTCGTTGCCAGCCTGCTCGGATTCGCCGCCGCCTCCGCCCTCGGCGGCCTGGCCCAGGACCCGACCATGCTCTTCGGTGCCCGCGCCCTCCAGGGAGCCTTCGCCGCCGTGATGGCCCCCGCCTCCCTGTCGCTGCTGAGCGTTGCCTTCACCGAAGAACGGGAACGGGCCCACGCCTTCGGCGTCTACGGCGCCGTGGCCGGTGGGGGCGCCGCGATCGGTCTGGTCCTCGGCGGGGTGCTGACCGAGTACGCCTCCTGGCGTTGGACTCTGCTCGTCAACGCCCCGATCGCCGCCGTCGCAGCGCTGTTCGCCCTTCGGGAGGTCCGCGAGAGCCGCAGCAGCGGGGAGCGCCACTACGACCTGCCCGGCGCGCTCATGGCGACCGCCGGGCTGCTTTGCCTCGTGTACGGGTTCACGAAGGCCGAGACCAACGGGTGGGGGTCCCCGCTCACCGTCTCGCTGCTCGTCGCCGGCGCCGTCCTGGTTGCCGCCTTCGTCGCCTGGGAGCGCCGCAGCGCCAACCCGCTCCTGCCCATCCGGGTGGTCCTGGACCGCAATCGGGGCGGGTCGTTCCTCGCCTCGTTCCTCGTCGGGATCGCCCTCATGGGCACGTTCCTGTTCCTCACCTTCTACCTCCAGGGCACCTTGCACTACAGCGCCCTGCGCAGCGGGATCGCCTTCCTGCCGTTCTCCGCCGGGATCATCGTCTCCGCCACCCTCGCCAGCCGGCTCCTCCCGCGGGTAGGACCCCGAGCCCTGCCCACGGCCGGGCTGGCGATGGCCGCCGCCGGCCTCGCCTGGTTCACCCAGATCGGGGTGCACACGAGCTTCGCCACCCACGTGCTGCCCGCCGAGATCCTCACGAGCTTCGGGCTCGGTTTCGCGTTCGTGTCCTTCAGCGCCACCGCGCTCGTGGGCGTCGACGAGCACGACGCCGGTGTTGCCAGCGCCCTGGTCAACGCCACCCAGCAGGTCGGGGGCGCCCTCGGCACCGCCCTGCTCAACACCGTCGCCGCCACCGCCACCGCCGGCTACCTCACCGTCCACCACGGCCCGGCTTTCGTACCCGCTGGTGCCGTGCACGGCTACGCCACCGGATTCGTCTACAGCGCGGCGATCCTGGCCGCCGCCGGGGCCGTCGCCTTCGGGCTGGTGCGTGGTCGTGCCGGCGGCGGCTCCCGCACCGGGGTGGCGGGGACGACCGACGCCGCGGAGCCGCAGCTCGTCGCCGGGTGAGCCTCCCGACCGCCGCCACATCCCATCGGATTGGCTGGCAGGCAGGCGGATCAGGACCCTTGGGCGAGGGCGGCGAGCCGGTCGAGCGAGGCGCGCAGCTGGTCCGCGCCGGTGGCCCGGGCGCGGGCCAGCCGGGTCTCGTCGGCCAGCCCGGTCCAGTCGTAGGTGTGGGTGACCCGCGTCCGGGACGGCCCGAGCGGCTCGAGCTCCCAACGCCAGAGGTGCCCGGGCGGCTCCCGCCCCGGCTCGGCCGGCTTCCAGGCGATCCGGCGGCCCTCCTCCAGCTCGACGACGTGGTTGTCCCGGACGGCTCCGCCGGTGAGCACCATCGTGAAGACCTCGCCAACGGCCTTCACCCGCTGCCCTTCGGGCGCCTCAGCAAGGTTGTCGTTGCCGTCCCAGCTGGGCTGGAGTGCCGGGTCGGCGATCAGCTCCCACACCACCTCGGCGGGGGCATCGATGTCGCGGTAGGCGGTGACGACGCGCTGGTCGTCCTCATTGGGGGTCATCTCACCATGCAAGCAGCCGGAGGTGCCCGCCGCCGGTGAAGCGCGACCGGTGGTTCAGGGGAGTAGGGTCGCAGCCCAACCACGGACGTGGTGTAAGGGCTACAACTTCCGGACAAGGGGGATCACCAGGTGGCTATTCGGGACATCCAGAGCGGAGGGTTGCGCCGGTCGGTGATGGCGTTGAGCGCTGTGGCGGCACTGGCGTTGGGCGTCGCCGCATGCGGCAGCTCGACGCCTTCCACCAGCGCGCCGAGCGGGACCAGCGCGCCGAGCGGGACCAGCGCATCGGGCACTAGCGCTGCCGGCACCACCAGCAGCCACTTCCTCGCATGCGAGGTCACTGACACCGGCGGCATCAACGACCGGTCGTTCAACGCCGCCGCCTACCAGGGCCTGAAGATCGCCGCCGCGGCGATCCCCGGCCTCACGTACCGCTTCCTGCAGTCCAACTCGACGAGCGACTACACGCCCAACATCAACACCTTCCTCGGGGAGCACTGCGGGATCATCATCACCGTCGGCTTCGACATGGGCCCGGCCACCGCTACGGCCGCCAAGGCCCACCCGAGCCAGAAGTTCGCCATCGTGGACTTCTCCTACTCCCCCAACATCCCCAACGTCCTCGGGCTCACCTACGAGACCAACCAGGACGCCTTCATGGGCGGCTACCTGGCGGCAGCCATGAGCAAGTCGGGCGTGGTCGGCACCTTCGGCGGCCAGAACATCCCGCCGGTCACCATCTACATGGACGGCTGGGTCGCCGGCGTGCGCTACTACAACCAGCAGAACCACACGCACGTGCGGGTGCTCGGCTGGACCCCGACACCCGGCCGCGCCAAGGGCAGCCTGGCTGGCACCGGCCTGTTCACCAACGACTTCACCAACCAGGCGCTCGGCAAGACCGACACCCAGACCGAGCTCGCCCAGGGCGCCGACGTGATCTTCCCGGTCGCAGGCGCCGTCGGTCTCGGCGCCGCGGCAGCGGTCAAGCAGGCAGGCGGCACCAACTACATGGAATGGGTGGACGTGGACGGGTGCATCTCCTCGCCCAACTACTGCCCGCTGTTCATCACCAGCGTCACCAAGGGCATCGCCACGTCTGTGAGCAATGCCGTCGAGGCCGCGGCCAAGGGCACGTTCAAGGGCGGCGTCTACGTCGGCACCCTCGCCAACGGGGGCGTGGCCCTGGCGCCGTTCCACGACTTCCAGAACAGGATCCCGGCGAAGGTCAAGACAGCCCTCCAGACCATCAAGGCCGGCATCGAGTCGGGGAAGATCTCGGTCGACCCCAACTCGTACCCAGCGTCCTGACGTTGCGGCTGGAGCTGGCGGGCGTCACCAAGCGCTTCGGGTCGCTCGTAGCCAACGACGGCGTCGACCTCACCGTGGAGGCAGGGGAGATCCACTGCCTCCTCGGTGAGAACGGCGCCGGCAAGAGCACGCTCATGAACGTGCTCTTCGGACTCCAGAGGGCCGACGAGGGCGAGATCCGCATCGACGGGGCACCCGTGCACTTCGCCGATCCGGGCGACGCCATCGCCCACGGCATCGGCATGGTCCACCAGCACTTCATGCTCGTGCCCGTCTTCACGGCCGCCGAGAACGTCGTGCTCGGCTTCGAGCCCACCCGCTCCGGTGGGTTCCTCGACCGCGAGAAGGCCCGGGAGGACATCCGCAGGCTGTCGTCGGAGTTCGGCCTGGAGGTCGATCCCGACGCCGTCGTCGAGGACCTGCCCGTCGGGCTGCAGCAGCGGGTCGAGATCCTGAAGGCCCTCCACAGCGACGCCAACCTCCTCATCCTCGACGAGCCCACGGCGGTGCTCACCCCTCAGGAGACGGAGTCGCTCTTCACCATCATGCGCGGCTTGAAGGAAACGGGCCGGTCGATCCTCTTCATCACCCACAAGCTGAAGGAGGTCCTGGCCGTCGCCGACCGCATCACCGTCATGCGGCTCGGCCGGGTCGTCGGCACCACCACCCCGGCGGGCTCGGGGGAGCACGTCCTCGCCTCCATGATGGTCGGGCGCGACGTCGAGCTCGTCGTCCACAAGGAGGACGCCCGGTCCGGTTCGCCGGTGTTGCAGGTGGAGGGCCTCACCGTCACCGACGAGCGGGGCGTGACTGTCGTCGACGCCGTCGACCTGGAGGTGCGCGCCGGCGAGATCGTGGCCCTGGCCGGCGTGCAGGGCAACGGGCAGACGGAACTGGCCGAGACGCTGCTCGGGTTGACCCAGCCGAGCGGCGGTCGCATCCTCCTCGACGGCAAGGACATCACCCGGGCCACCCCCCGGGAGGCGCTGCGCGCCGGCATCGCCTACGTCCCCGAGGACCGCCAGGCGGAGGGGCTCGTGCTCGACATGTCGATCGCCGACAACCTCGTGCTCGACGTCCACGACCGACCGCCGTTCGCGCACCGCGGCGCCCGCGACCTCACCGCCGTCAGGGAGAGCGGCGAGCGCAAGCTCCAGGAGTTCGACATCCGGGCGCGATCCGCCGAAGTCCCGGTGGGCACCCTGTCGGGCGGCAACCAGCAGAAGGTCGTCGTCGCCCGCGAGCTGTCGCGACCCGTCCGCCTGCTCGTCGCCTCCCAGCCGACGCGAGGCCTTGACGTCGGCTCCATCGAGTACGTCCACCGCCGCATCGTCGAGGAGCGTGACAAGGGCGTCGCCGTGCTCCTCGTGTCCTCGGAGCTCGACGAGATCCTCGCCCTCGGCGACAGGGTCGCTGTGATGTACCGGGGGGCCATCGTAGGCGTGGTCCCCCCGACCACCGGCCGGGACCAGATCGGGCTGATGATGGCGGGCGCGGCGGTGCTGGCGTGAGACACCGTTTGTCAACCCCCAGTCAGCCAGCGATTCCTCGCAGGTCGCTCGAGGACTCAGGCGGCAGCCCGAGCCGATGGTCCGGGGGCAAGTCCAAGGGCACGGTTCCGATTCGCCACGTGACGCCTCTCGTCGT
>DAHVMA010000017.1:0-3870 GCA_027320105.1 Acidimicrobiaceae bacterium
CCGAAGGTCGAAAATGAGCCATTCGACCGACCGCGATGGTCCGGCCGGGACTTTTCTAGGTCTGCGGGCCATCCCACCAAAATCTCACCAATCGGCGGGAGATCGTCCGGAACGGCATCCGAGGTCACGTGGGCAGAGACCAACATAAAGCCAGTTCAGAGGTCAAATCCTGACCACTGGAGACCATCCGGGATAACAGGTCAGACAGGCCGAATAGGTCTCATAACCCGAAGGTCGCAGGTTCAAATCCTGCCCCCGCCACCATTCTCCGAGATACTCGTGTCGGAGCGCACGAAGGCCCTGGCTTGACCAGGGTCTTCGTGCTGTCCGGGGTCGCGTCAGCCCCTCGCTGAGGCGAGTATCTCGGACGATTTCGGGTGTTTCTCGGACGCCGGGCGTAGCGCGCACTGGGTGGCACACCCCCGCCCAGGACTCGTCGGCGTCGATGTCGCCGCGCGCCAGGCGTTCGTCGAGGAAGCCCTTGGGGTCAGC
This sequence comes from Acidimicrobiaceae bacterium, assembly GCA_027320105.1. GTDB lineage: Bacteria > Actinomycetota > Acidimicrobiia > Acidimicrobiales > Palsa-688 > JAKAQB01. The sequence goes on from DAHVMA010000017.1 coordinate 493, forward strand.
GGCGCCGGGCCGGTCGCCTTCGGGCCGGTCGCCTTGGGGACGGTGTCCTTCGGGCCGGCGCGTGACGGCCGTGACGAAGTACCAGACCGCCCAGATGAGGACGCCCCAGAAGGCGACCATGGCGAGCGCGCCGAGTAGCCATCCCCACCAGTGGACCCCGCCTCCCCAGTACCACATCATCGACATCACCTCCTGCGACCCGGGTTCCTCGCGGGCCTGTCTCCATGCTCGTCCTTAATACCCCTGCGGGGTAGGTGCGTTGGTCCTTGCCGGGTAAGGACGAACGGCCCTACCCCCCGGGCGTATCTGGCGCCGAGGATGGCCCCATGTTCTGGGTAGTCGGCGTTGCCGTTGCCGCTGCGGTCGCCGCCCTTGGCGGCGGGCTGCTCGCCCGCTCCTGGATCGTCCGGCTCGGCGGCAGCGTTCCGGTCCGCTCGCTTGGCGTCTGGCGGTCGCTTCGGGGCGGGGTCGCAGGCCGACCGAGGGCCGCGGTTGCCCTGGTGCCGGTTCGGAGCGTGCGTGGCCGCTGCGATCTTCGGTGTGCCAAGGAGGAGTGGTGATCATGACTGTCACTTCGGATCGCTCTGCGACGGACCAGCCGCCGAGGCGACCTCGTCGTCGCCGGGTGGTGGTCGCGGTGGTTGCCGGTGTGCTGGCGGCGGCCGGGTTCGGGACGGGGCTTGCCTTGTCGCTCGGCGGCTCGCAGCCCCCGCCGGGGAGCTCCACCGCGGCTTCGTACGACTACTACCAGTCGGTGATGGGTCGCTTTGGGTCGGGGTCGATGATGGGCGGCGGCTCCTATGGCTGGATGATGGGCCAGTCCGGCTACGCCTGGATGATGGGAGGTGCCGGCGCTCCCGAGTGGATGCGCGGCCAGGACCTGCCGGGGTTCATGATGGGCGGTGAGACCGATCCGGGGAAGGTCATGGGCGGGCTCTTCGCCGACGCGCCGGGCCCGCGGGTGAGCCCGTCGAAGGCGACGCGCCTCGGCAGCGAGGTGCCCGCCGGTGCGACGGCTGACCGGGCGGCCAACCGGCTCACCTTCACCTCCCCGGACGTGCACCTCGTCGTGCTCGCCAGCCCCTCGATGCCGGCGGAGAACTTCCGCATCGCCGGCATGACCAACCCGACGGTCGTGGTGCCCAAGGGCGCCACGGTGTCGATCGAGCTCGTCAACGCGGACAGTGACATGGCTCACGGCCTGGTCGTCACCGCCTCGGGGGCGGCGTCGTCGCCGATGCCGATGATGGCCGCCCCGCCGGCGTTCCCCGGCGCGGCGCTGTGGTTCCTCGGCGAGTCCACCTCGGCCGGCATGCACACCGGCACGCTCACCTTCACCGCCGGCGCCTCGGGCACCTACCAGTACCTCTGCCCGGTCCCGGGCCACGCCCAAGAGGGGATGGCGGGCACCTTCGTCGTCGCGAGCGCGAGCTGACACCGCGATGGCGAGCGGACGAGGCAGGGCCAATGCGGCGCGTCCGACGCGCCGTTCGGCCGCCGCCGCCGGGAAGCCCCGGCCGGCTGCGGCGGGGCCGACCCGCGCCGGCCCCGCCAAGGCGAGCGTCAACGGGAACGGATGGCGGCGCACGCCAGATGACGCCGCCGCGTCGGGCTGTGGGGCGGCGGCGCGGCGCTCGTCGTGGGGCTGGCCGTGACGCTCACCGTCGTCCTCACGGCCGCTTCCACCCCGAGCGGGTCGCACAGCGAGGTGCTGGCACCCCCGGTCGCCGCGGGAACGCCCGACACCCAGCCCGCCGTGCTCGTCGTGGCCAATACCTCGGGGATCTCCGGGGTCGTCGCCTACGACACGACCGGCTGGCCGACTGACCGCGACGACGGCCCCGCTGCCCAGGCGCTTCACCACGCCCACGTCGCCGGACCGGTCGCCTACTCGGTCACCCCGCCGGTGGGGGGCGACCACAGCCCGGTCTGGTTGGACTGCGGCGTCTACGACCAGCCGGTGCCCAACGAGCGCGCCGTGCACGACCTCGAGCACGGGGCGGTGTGGATCACCTACCGGCCCTCGCTGCCCGCCACCGAGGTGCGCCAGCTCCAGAGCTTCGAGTCCCGCCAGTCGCCCGTCGGCGCGACCGGGCCCCGCTACGTCGACGTGAGCCCCTACCCGGGTCTCTCGTCGCCGATCGTGATCTCGTCGTGGGGCTTCCAGCTGCAGGTCAGCTCGCCCACCGACCCGAGGCTCCAGCGATTCGTCAACACCTTCCGGGCGAGCAGCACGTATGCCCCTGAGCCCGGCGGGGAGTGCACGGGAGGCCTCGGCACGCCCCTGCAGCGCTGACGAGCTCGACGGGTCGGGAAGATACCCACCATGGGTAGAGCCAGATCTCGGCAGGAAGAGCGGGCGGCGGTGGATCTACTTGCAGGCGGTCAGCGAGCCTCATGTCGCTGTCGAACTGGTGCTGTCCAGCGCTCAGGCCTGCGGCACCCGACCGGCGCAACCGGACTACGAACGGGGTCTTGACAACCCACCCGGGTCAAGATAATACAGGGGTAGGGTATAATCGAAGCGAGATGAGGAGAGGAGCGTCCGATGGCTGAGACGATTACCTACACCGTGGCGGGGATGACCTGCGACCACTGCACGCACGCCGTGTCGAGTGAGGTCGCCTCGGTGGCCGGCGTGGCCGGCGTCGAGGTGGACCTCGCGACCAAGCTCGTCACGGTGACCGGCGAGGGCCTCGACGACCAGCGGCTGCGTGCTGCGATCGAAGAGGCCGGCTACGAGGCGTCGTGATGGCGGCGGCGACTGACACCGAGGCCCGATCGACCGAGGCAACGGCGACCGAGAGCCGCCAGCACGTCGAGCTGGCGATCACAGGCATGACGTGCGCCTCGTGCGCGGCGCGCATCGAGAAGCGCCTCAACAAGGTGGATGGCGTAACCGCCACGGTCAACTTCGCCAGCGAGCACGCGGCGGTCGCCTACGACCCCGACCGGGTTCGAGTAGAGGACCTGCTCGGTGCCGTCGAGGCAGCCGGCTACGGTGCCGCACTGCCCGAGGAGGTCACCGACGAGGACCCCGCCCGCCCGTACCGAGTCCGCCTGCTCGTCGCCGTCGTGCTGACGGTGCCACTGGTGCTCTTCGCCTGGGTCGGGGCAGCCCGCCCGGCGGGGTGGGAGTGGATCTCACTCGTGCTTGCCACGCCCGTGGTCGCCTACGCCGGCTGGCCGTTCCACCGGGCCGCGGTGGTCAATGCCCGCCACGGGGTGGCGACGATGGACACACTCGTCTCGGTCGGCACGCTCGCCGCGTGGACGTGGTCGACCGTCGTCGTGCTGGGTGGGCTGACGACGAGCATCTACTTCGACACGGCGGGGGCCATCACCGCCCTGATCCTCCTCGGCCGCTACCTCGAGGCT
>DAHVMA010000031.1:0-3224 GCA_027320105.1 Acidimicrobiaceae bacterium
CGCCTCCCTGTCGCAGGTGTCGCCGCCGACGGGATCGTCGACCTCGGCGGCGACGGCCTGGCGCTGATCTGCCGGGCCAGCGCGGTGACCTTCGCGCTGCGCACCCCGGCCGAGCAGGAGGCGCTCGTGGCCGGCTTCGCCCGCTTCTTGAACTCCCTCGGCGAGCCGGTCGAGATCGTGGTGCGCGCCGAGCCGGTCGATCTCTACCCGACCATCGCCGGCCTCTTCGAGGCCGCCCCGGGCCTCCCGCACCCCGCCCTCGAAGCCGCGGCACGCGACCACGCCGGGTTCCTCGCCGAGCTGGCCGAGCGCCGGGACCTGCTTGCCCGGGAGGTCCTCGTCGTGCTGCGCCAAGCCCCCCAGGCCAACAACGCCAGGTCCAACAACGCCGGCGCCGACGCGGCGGGGCGTCTGCATCGCCGGGCGGCCGAGGCCGCCGCCGCCCTCGGAGCCGCCGGGGTGACCCTGGCCGTCCTCGACGGCCCTGCCGCGGCCGGCTGCCTGGCCCGGGCCCTCGACCCGGCCGGCCCGCACCGCCCCCGAGGCCACACCCGCACCGGTTCGTACGGCGCCGGCTCGTCCGGCGCCGGCTCGTACGGCACCGCCTTCTACGGCACCGACGAGCCCGTCACCCTCGTGCAGCCGCCCCTCGCCCACCAACCCGTCGCCCGTATGTCAGGGAGCCGATGCCCATGACCGGTCTGCTCGCCCGTCTCCCCCGCCCGCGCCGCTCCCACGGCAGCGGCCGCCCGGCCTCTGCGTTCGGGCCCGACGCCGTCGAGGTCGGACCCCGCTCGCTACGGGTCGGGGACGGCTGGTGCGCCAGCCTGGCCGTCACCGGCTACCCCCGCGAGGTCGGCCACGGCTGGCTCGAACCGCTCACCGCCCACCCCGGACGGCTCGACGTCGCCATCCATGTCGAGCCCGTCCGGGCCGATGTGGCCGCCGAGCGGCTGCGCCGCCAGCTGGCCCGCCTCGAGTCCGGCCGCCGCGCTGACGCCGCCAAGGGCCGCCTCGCCGACCCCGACGTCGAGGTCGCCGCCGACGACGCCCGCGAGCTCGCCGCCGGCCTCGCCCGGGGCGAGCAGAAGCTGTTCCGGGTCGGCCTCTACCTCACCGTCCACGCCTCAAGCGAGAAGGCCCTGGAGGCCGAGTGCGCCCGGGTCCGGGCGCTGTGCGCCTCGATGCTCCTCGACGCGAAGCCCGCCACCTGGCGCGCCCTGCAGGGCTGGACCTCCACCCTGCCCGTCGGCGTCGACGCGCTCGGCCAGCGGCGCAGCTTCGACACCGACGCGCTCGCCGCCAGCTTCCCGTTCGCCTCCGCCGAGCTGTCCGCGTCGAGCGGCGTCCTCTACGGCACCACCGCCAACGGGTCCGGGCTCGTGCTGTGGGACCGCTTCGCCCAGGACAACCACAACTCGGTCATCCTGGCGCGCTCGGGGGCCGGCAAGTCCTACCTGGCCAAGCTCGAAGCGCTGCGCTCCCTCTACCAAGGCATCGAGATCGCGGTCGTCGACCCCGAGGACGAGTACCGCCGCCTGGCCGAGACCGTCGGCGGCGCCTACGTCCACCTCGGCGCCCCCGGGGTGCGGGTCAACCCGTTCGACCTCGCGCCGGGGCGCGGGTCCTCCGAAGCAGATGCGCTGACCCGGCGGGCGCTGTTCGTGCACACCCTCATCGCCGTCCTCCTCGGCGCCAAGCCGGACCCAGCCGCCACCGCCGCGCTCGACCGGGGGATCGTCGCCGCCTACGAGTCGGTCGGCATCACCTCCGACCCGCGCAGCCACGCCCGGCCGGCGCCGCTGCTTCGGGATCTGGCCGCCGCCCTCGACGCGGATGGCGACCCGGCCGCGCGGACGCTCGCCGCCCGGCTGGCGCCGTTCGTCACCGGCACCCACCGGGGCCTGTTCGACGGGCCCACCACGACCCGACCCGACGGCCACCTCGTCGTCTTCTCTCTGCGCGACCTACCCAGCGAGCTGAAGGCGGCCGGGACGCTGCTCACCCTCGATGCCATCTGGCGGCGCGTGTCCGACCCCGCCAACCGCAAGCGCCGGCTGGTGGTCGTCGACGAGGCGTGGCTGCTCATGTCCGACCCCTCCGGCGCCGAGTTCCTCTTCCGCATGGCCAAGTCGGCGCGCAAGCACAGGGCCGGCCTCACCGTCGTCACCCAAGACGCCGGTGACCTGCTCGGCTCAACCCTCGGCCAGGCCGTCGTCGCCAACGCCGCCACCCAGATCCTGCTCCGCCAGGCCCCCCAGTCGATCGACACCCTGGCCGGCGCGTTCGGCCTGTCCGCCGGGGAGCGGGCCTACCTCCTCGGCGCGTCCCGCGGCCAGGGCCTCCTCGCCGCGGGGGTCGACCGGGTGGCGTTCAGCGCGCTGGCCAGCGCCAGCGAGGACGCCATCTGCCGCACCGGGATCGACCAGACCCTCGACGACATCCCCGACCTCTAGCCACCTCCAAGCCAAGGAGCCAACGATCATGGCAGCACACCTCACCGCCACCGCGGCCCCTCCCACCCAGCCGGTCCCGGCCAGCTCGGCGACGCCCACCGCTGCTCCGCCCACCGCGGCGCCGCCGTCGGGGCCGCTCGCCCGCTACCTCGCCCACCCCGGCGCCGACACGTCCCGCCTGGCCCACCACCTCGCCCACGCGCTGGCGCACCTGGCCGCCACCACTGGGCCGCTCGCCGCCGGGATCGCGCTGGCCGGGCTGGTGGCCGTCGCAGTGACGCGCCGGGCCCAGGCCCGCCGCCTCGACGACGGCGCACGGCTGGTCAAGGTCCTCACCCCGCCCGAGGTCGACCCCCAGGGGGCGGCCACCTTGTGGACAAACCTGGTCGCCCTGCTCCGCCCGGCCTGGCGCCGGGCCCTCGGCGGCCAACCGCATCTCGGCTTCGAGCTCACCGCCACCGACGGCGGGCTCACCATCGCCCTGTGGGTGCCCGGACCCATCCCGCCCGGCCTGGTCGAGCGGGCGGTCGAGGCCGCCTGGCCCGGCGCGCGCACCGAGACCGTCCCCGCCACCGCGCCCCTCGCCGGCGGCGGGGTCGCCACCGGCGGCGCCCTCGCCCTGGCCCTGCCCGAGCACTACCCGCTGCGCACCGAGCACAAGGTCGACCCGCTCCGCCCCCTCCTCGGCGCCCTGGCCGGGCTCGGCGAGACCGAGTCGGCCTGCGTGCAGATCCTCGCCCGACCGGTCACCGGCCGGCGCCTCGCCCG
>DAHVMA010000046.1:0-9772 GCA_027320105.1 Acidimicrobiaceae bacterium
TGGTGCCTTAGTGCCGAGTGGCGCCCAGAGGAGCGGCCCACACCCGCCGGCCCACACCCGCCGGCCCACACCCGCCGGCCCACACCCGCCGGCCCACACCCGCCGGCCCACACCCGCCACCTACTCGCCGGCATCCCCCCACGCGCCGCGCCGCTCGCGCTTCAGCGCCGCCCGCCGGCGCTTGGCCTCGAGCCGCCGGCGCGCCGACGCCGCCGGCGGCCGGGTCGGCCGGCGGGGGCGCTGCTCGTCGAGCGCTTCTTGCACCCGCTCCTGGAGGCGGGCGAGGGCGAGCGAGCGGTTGCGGACCTGGCTGCGGCGATCGGACGCGGCGACGGAGACGACCGGGCCCAACCGGGCGACGAGGCGGTCCCGCACGGCGCCGGGGAGCGACGGCGAGCCGGCGATGTCCCACACCACCTCCGCCCGGGTGTTGGACGTGTTGACGTGCTGGCCGCCGGGGCCGCCGGCGGCGGAGAACCGCCAGGTCAGCTCGGATGGCGGCACGACCACGCCGGGCCCGGCGCGAAGCTCGTCCGGCTCGGCCACGAGGCGATGCTACGCTGGGACACGGTTCCTGGCCGTGGCGCGTCCGCGCCTCAGGCCCATGGGACCGTTCCCAGCCCCTTGGCGGGCACCATACGACGAAAGAACAGCCGCTGCATGCCAGACAAAGCCGCCACGATAGCGACCTACCGTCTCCACGAGACCGACACCGGCTCGCCGGAGGTGCAGGTCGCCATCCTGAGTGAGCGGATCGCCCATCTGACCGAGCACCTGAAGGTCCACAAGGGCGACCATCACACCCGGAGGGGCCTGATGAAGCTCATCGGGCGCCGCCGGCGCCTCTTGGACTACGTCCGGGACAACGACGTAGAGCGTTACCGCCAGCTGATCGCCAGGCTCGGCCTGCGGCGCTGACGAAGAGGCGGCCCGACGGGGCCGCCTCTTTCCGCTCACCCCGTCCGCCCGGGTGACCTGCGGCGGGCACGATGAACCATCGAGCGGCCGGGAGGCCAGCTGCCAGTCGAGGATCCCCGGGGCGGACCAGCCGCCGGCCTCGGGGCTCGCCGACTGGGAACTGGCCCCGCCGCTCCCGACGCCCGGGTCTGCCGGGCCCCCGAAAGGAGCGTGCCTCATGCCAGGCACCACCACTTCCACCACTTCCCCGACTGCCGCTTCCCTCACCACCGCTTCGCCCACAACCGTGTCGGGTCCGGTCACCGGTACGACCAAGACGCTCAGCTTCGAGACCGGCCGGCTGGCCCACCAGAGCCAGGGTGCCGTTGTGGCGCGCATCGGCGACACCATGGTCCTCGCCACCGCCAACGCCGCCTCGTCGGTCCGGGAAGGGATCGACTTCTTCCCGCTCACCGTGGACGTCGAGGAGCGCATGTACGCCGCCGGGAAGATCCCCGGTTCGTTCTTCCGGCGAGAGGGGCGGCCGACCGATGCCGCCATCCTCACCGCTCGGCTCATCGACCGACCGCTGCGCCCGAGCTTCGCCGACGGGTTCCGCAACGAGACCCAGGTGGTGATCACCGTTCTCGGCGCCGACCAGGAGAACCCCCACGACGTGGTGGCGATCAACGCCGCCAGCGCCGCCCTGTCGATCTCCGGGATCCCCTTCGAGGGCCCGATCGGTGCTGTGCGCATCGCCTGGACCGCCGAGGGCGAGTGGCTGCCCCACCCGACCTACCAGGAGGGTGACGCCTCGGCCTTCGAGCTGGTCGTCGCCGGCCGCCAGCTGGACAGCGGCGACGTGGCGATCATGATGGTCGAGGCGGGCGGCACCGAGGCCGCCTGGGGCCTGTACCAGGGCGGTGCTCCGAAGGTCACCGAAGAGGCGATCGCCGACGGCCTCGAGGCGGCCAAGACCTGGATCCGCGAGTCGATCGAGTTGCAGCGCCGGCTGGTCGAGGAGGCCGGGTCCCGCCCGCCTCTGGCGTGGACGCCGCGGCACGACTACGGCGACGACGTCATGGCTCGCGTCGCCGAGGTCGGCACGGCGTCGATCCGGGCCGTGACCGAGGTCGTCACCAAGGCGGAGCGGTCCGCCGCCACCGAGCGCGCCTTGCAGGAGATCCTCGCCGCCGTCGGCGAGGATCTCGTCGGGCGGGAGGGCGAGGTGAAGGCCGCCGTGCGCTCGCTCACCAAGAAGCTCGTGCGGGAGCGTGTCGCCGAGACCGGCCAGCGCATCGACGGCCGGGGCCCGACCGACATACGCCCGCTGTTCGCCGGGGTGCACATCATCCCGACCGCCCACGGCTCCGGCCTGTTCCAGCGTGGCGACACGCAGGTCCTCGACATCACGACGCTTGGCATGCCGCGCATGGACCAGCTCCTCGACACCCTCGGGATCGACGAGAAGAAGCGCTACATGCACCACTACAACATGCCGCCGTCGGCCAACGGCGAGGTCGGGCGGGTCGGCAGCCCCAAACGCCGCGAGATCGGCCACGGGTTGCTCGCCGAGCGGGCGTTGCTGCCGGTGGTCCCCAGCGCCGAGGAGTTCCCCTACGCCATGCGCCTCGTCTCGGAGGTGCTGGCGTCCAACGGTTCGACGTCGATGGCGTCTGTGTGCGCCTCGACGCTGTCGCTCATGGACGCCGGCGTGCCGATCAAGGCGCCGGTGGCCGGCATCGCCATGGGCCTGGTGAAGGTGGGGGAGCAGCACATCACCCTCACCGACATCCTCGGTGCTGAGGATGCCTTCGGCGACATGGACTTCAAGGTGGCGGGCACGGCGGAGTTCGTCACAGCGCTGCAGCTCGACACCAAGATCGACGGGTTGCCGGCGCACGTTCTCGCCGCCGCGCTGCAACAGGCCCGGCAGGCCCGGCTCACGATCCTCGACGTCATGCGCCAGGCGATCGCCGAGCCGCGGCCCGAGGTCGCCGAGACGGCGCCCAAGATCGTCTCACTGGAGATCCCGATCGACAAGATCGGCGAGGTCATCGGCCCCAAGGGCAAGGTCATCAACGCCCTGCAACAGGAGACCGGCGCCGACATCAACGTCGACGACGACGGACTCGTCGGGACGGTCACGATCGGCGGGCGGGACGGCGGCGCCGTCGCCGAGGCCCGCCGGCGCATCGAGCTCATCCTCGACCCGCCCAAGGCGGAGGTCGGCGCCAACTACCGGGGGAGGGTGGTGAACATCACCAAGTTCGGGGCGTTCGTCAACATCCTCCCCGGGCGCGACGGCTTGGTGCACATCTCGAAGCTCGGCCGGGGCAAGCGGATCGACCGGGTGGAGGACGTCGTCGGGCTCGGCGACGAGGTCGAGGTGCGCGTGGACGACATCGACCCGCAGGGCAAGGTGTCGCTCTCGCTCGCCGGCGACGGCCCGGCCCCAACCGGCGCCCCAACCGGCGCTGGCGCCGCCACGACCGACGCGACCGGCGCCGCCACGACCGACGCGGCCGCCGCCGCCGGCGGTGCACCTGCCGCCGCGGCCGTCTCCTTCGAGGACACGTGGGAGGCGGAGGCGGCCGCCACCTTCGGCGATCTCGGCCCGACCGACGCCGGCGGCGGCAGCAACGGTGGCGGTGAGCGGGACCGTGGTCCCCGCCGCAACCCCCGCCGCCGGCGGTCGTGACGCTCCCCGCCCCGCCGCCGGCGGTCGTGACACCCCCCGCCCCGCCGCCGGCGACCGGTAGCCGGTGACGATCGCCGACGCCACCGTCGACGGCGGGCTGACCGTCGTCACCGAGGCCATGCCTGACGCCGGCTCGGTGACGCTCGGCTTCTGGGTGGGGACCGGCGCGGCCGACGAGGCGGCGCCGCTCTGGGGGGCGTCGCACTTCCTCGAGCACCTGCTGTTCAAGGGCACCGAGGAGCGCAGCGCCCGGTCCATCTCCGAGGCGGTCGACGCGGTCGGCGGCGACCTGAACGCGTACACCACCAAGGAGTACACGTCATTTTACGTGCGGCTGACGGCGGACCAGCTCGAGCTCGGGCTCGACATCCTCTCCGATATCCTCTGGACGCCGGCGCTCCGCCCCGACGAGCTCGAGTCCGAACGCCAGGTCATCCTCGAAGAGATCAACATGCACAACGACGAGCCGGCTGACCTCGTGCACGAGGTCCTCGCCGCCTCGATGTGGCCTTCGCACACGCTCGGCCGTGAGGTCCTCGGCGCCGAACACACCATCCGCGCCATGACCCGCGACCAGATCTCCGCCTTCCACGCCGAGCACTACCGGCCGGCCAACGTGGTGTTCGCCGCCGCCGGCGCCATCGACCACGAGCGCGTCGCCGAGGGCGTGGCCAAGCGCCTCGACGGGCGCGCCGGCGGCACGAGACCCGAGCGCAGCGCACCGGGGAGCCCGCAAGGGGGGCGGGCGGTGGTCGACCGCGACACCGAACAGGCCCACATCGCCGTCGGCCTCCCCGCCCTCCCTCGTCAGGACGAGCGTCGCTACGCCCTGTCGATCCTCGACTACGTCCTCGGGGGCGGGATGTCGAGCCGGCTGTTCCAGACGATCCGCGAGGAGCGCGGCCTCGCCTACTCCGTCTACTCCTACCGCCAGAGCTACGAGCACGCCGGCGCGCTGGTTGTCTACGCCGGCACGTCTCCCGAAAAGGCGAAAGAGGTCCTCGCGCTCGTCCACGCCGAGCTCGACCACATGGCCGCGTCGGGCATCACCGGCGCCGAGCTCGACGTCGCCCGGGGCCACCTGAGCGGCTCGCTGGTGCTCGGCCTGGAGGACTCCGGCTCCCGCATGAGCCGCATCGGCCACGCCCGCCTCAGCCACGGCCGGGTGCCGACCGTCGAGGAGCTGGAGGCCTGCTTCCGCGCTGTCACCGTCGAGGAGGTGGCAGCGCTCGCCGGCGAGCTGCTGGCCGGTCCCCGCTCGGTTGCGGTGGTCGGCCCCTTCGACGACGACTCCGTGGCGCGGCGATGACCAACGCCCGGCCGGACGCAGGCGAGCACGCCGCGGCGCCGACGGTCCGCGTCGGCGTAGTTGGAGCCGCCGGCCGCATGGGTGCGATGGTTTGCGCCGCCGTGGAGGCCGAACCGGACCTCGATCTCGTCGCCGCCGTCGACCCTGCGGCCGCTGGGACGTCCCTCTTGCCGCCGGCGAGCACGGGCCGCCGGGAGCCGCTCACCGTCGCCGCCGACGTGACTGCCCTCGCTGCCGCCGGCGTCGAGGTGGTCGTCGACTTCACGGTCCGAGACGCCGCCCGCGCCCACCTGCCGGCCTACGCCGCCGCCGGCATGCACGCCGTGATCGGGACCACCGGCTTCGACGGCGCCGACCTGGCCGTGGCCGCCGAGCTCTACCCGCCCGGGGGGTCGCTCGGCTGCGTGGTGGCGCCCAACTTCGCCATCGGCGCCGTCCTGCTGATGCGCTTCGCCGAGCTGGCCGCCCCCTGGTTCGACAGCGCTGAGGTCGTCGAGTTGCACCACGACGGCAAGGCCGACGCTCCCTCGGGCACCGCGATCGCGACCGCCGAGCGCATGGCAGCAGCTTCGCCGAAATGGCGGCCCGATCCGACCCGGACCGAGACCATCCCCGGGGCCCGTGGGGCGGTCGGCCCGGCTGGGATCCGGCTGCACGCGCTCCGCCTCCAGGGCCTGGTTGCCCACCAGGAGGTGATCCTGGGCACGGTCGGCCAGACGCTGTCGATGCGCCATGACACGACGGACCGCTCGTCGTTCATTCCGGGCGTGCTGCTCGCCGTGCGCGCCGTTCCATCCCGGCCCGGCCTGACCGTGGGCCTCGATTCGCTCCTCGGGATCAGCTGACGGCGGGAGCTGGCTGCATAGCGGCTCCGGCGAGTACAGAGCGCCTGCTTGCGTGAGCCTGCCGTTGCACTGGAGATCTGGTTGCCTGCGCCGGCGTGCTCAGCCGCCCGCCCGGGGACTGGCCGCCCGAGCCCACAGGCTGGCTCCGGCAACCCGGGCCCGTGACCGACGGCGGTTACAGTCGGCGCGGTGACGGAGCGATGACCGTTGCCGCTGGACGCTTGGCGGCTCTCCTCGGCGAAGGCGTGGCCGGCGCGTTCTGCGCTTCTCGCACGGCCAGCGCCGACAGCCTGAGCATCGAGGTGCGGGGGGTGGGTCCGCTGCAGCTCCCCGTCCCCCGGGCGCAGGCGAGGCACCTTGCCGGCCTCGGCCGTCCGGCCCGCTACGGCCGGGGCACGCAGACGCTCGTCGATCGGGCTATCCGTGACACATGGGAGATCCCGAAGAGCAGGGTCCGCATCGACAAGCGGAGCTGGGACCTCACCGCCGGGCCGCTGCTCGAGCGCCTCCGCCGCGATCTCGGATTGCCCGATGGCGCGCGGCTGGTGGCGCAGCTGCACTCGGCGCTCGTGTACGCCCCGGGCCAGTTCTTCCTCCGGCACCAGGACTCCGAGAAGGATGACGACATGGTCGGGTCGCTCGTCGTCACCCTGCCGGGCGCCTACAGCGGCGGCGTCCTCGAGGTCGAGCACCGCGGCCGGACCGTCAAGTACCGCGGGTCGAGGACGCGGGTGTCCTTCGTGGCCTTCTACGCCGACTGCCGTCACCACATCACCCCGGTGCGATCCGGCCACCGCGTCGTGTTGACCTTCAACCTCCTGCTCCGCGGTGTGCCGGTTGAGATGGACGCCGACCCGTCGCGCGTCGACGAGCTGGCGGGGCAGATCGGGGAGCATCTCTCGGACGCGGTGGATCCCAGGCGGCTCGTGTTCCTGCTGGACCACGAGTACACCCGGCGGGGGATGGCCTGGTCCCGGCTGAAGGGCGACGACGCCCGCCGGGTGACGGCGCTGCGGCAGGCCGCCGAACGTGCAGGGTGCGAGTGCACCCTGGCGCTCACCGACGTGCACGAGACGTGGAGCGCCTACGGGCCAGACGACGAGGGGTACGGGTGGGGCGGCCGGTGGGGGGCGCGCTCCTGGGACGAGGACGACGAGGAGGACGGCGACTACGACGACTACGACGACGCAGCCGGCAACAGCGACGTGGACGAGGACGACTACCAGCTCGAGGAGTTGATCGAAGCCGAGGTCGTGCTCGACAGCTGGGTCGACCCGGGAAGCGGCTCGAGCCGGGCGATCGGCCTGGCGGTCCCCGGCGAGGAGGTGTGTGCCGCGACGCCGTCGGGTGAGCTCCATCCCTACTCCTCGGAGTACGAGGGCTACATGGGCAACTGGGGCAACACGCTCGACCGCTGGGACCACCGCGGCGCGGTCGTGGTCTGGCCCAGGCGACTGTCCTTCGCCGTGCGAGCGGAGGCGTCACCAGCGTGGGCGCTCGGCGAGCTTGCGGCCCTGGCGAGGAGCGGTGACCGGGACAGGGCCCGGCAGCAAGCGGCCAGCCTCGCGCCGTTCTGGGACGGCGCGGCCGGCCAGGTGGACGATCGGCGGTTCTTCGCCAAGGCACTCCGCGTCGCGGCCGCCCTCGAAGATCCCGCCACCGCCGGCATGCTCGTGGAGCCGTTTGGCCTCCGGCAGCTCTCCGTGATCCATGCTGGCGGTGCACTGCGCCGCCAGCCTCCGAGCGGAGCTCCAGAGCGCTCCTCGGGCGCCGGGTGACTGGTCGGTGTCCCTGCCACCCGGCGGATGCGGCTGCGAGCTGTGCGTCGCGCTGCGCCGCTTTCTGGCCGACGCCTCCCGGCGTGTCCTCGAGTGGCCGCTCGCCGAGGACCGCCGCAGGCATGTGCACTCGAGGATCGGTCTCGCCGAGCTGCCGGTCACCCATCAGACGAGGAGGAAAGGTCGCCCCTACACCCTGGTCCTCTCCAAGACAGACGAGCTGTTCTCCCGCGAGGACGAGGCTCGACGCCAGACGGCCTCCGACCTGGCGTGGATCGAGGGGAACCAGGAGAAGCCTCGGCAGGCGGGCGCGCGCGGGTAACTCCCCCCTCCCCTCCGCCGGCGACCCCCGCCCCCCCGCCGGCAGCCGAGGTCGGTGCACTCGCTGCAGGTCGGTGCACAGCGTTGAGGAAAGCTGACCTGAATCCCCCGACCTCCGCGACGGCATCTGTGGCCCCATCGTCGCCCAAGCCCTAGCTGCATCACGATTCGCTATGCTTGACGCATGCCGCAACTTGTCACGCGCGTTGATGATCGCCTGATCGCCGATGTCGATGAGCTGGTCGAGGCCGGGATCGTGACCAGCCGCTCGGACGCTGTCCGGGTCGGCCTCGAAGCACTCGTCGAGCAGCACCGCCGGCACAAGACGGGACGAGCCATCGTGGACGCCTACCGGGAGCGGCCCCAGACGGCCGATGAGGTGGCCGGACTCGAGGAAGCGACACGTGCCCTGATCGCAGGCGAGCCGTGGTAGCTCCGCCGGCGCAGGGGGAGATCTGGTGGGCCGAGGCAGAGGACAAGCGACGCCCGGTCCTGGTCGTCACCCGGAGCGAGGCGGTTGCCGTGCTCAGCGGGATCGTCGTTGCCCCAGTGACCAGGACCGTCCGCAATATCCCTACGGAGGTTGCGCTCGGCGAAGGGGAGGGTCTCGGAGTCGAGTGCGCGGCCTCGTTCGACAACCTCCAGCGGGTCAGGCGCTCGGCACTGGTCGAGCGGATTGGACAGCTGGGACCTCGACACGGCGAGATCTGCGACTCGCTGCGCGCCCTGGCTGACTGCTGAGGCGGTCGCCGCCCCCGCCGGCCCCCCGCCGGCCCCCCGCCGGCGGCCAGGTCGGTGCACTCGCTGCAGGTCGGCGCACAGCGGCACGGAAGGCCGCCTGAATCCCCCGACCTCCGACGAGTGCCCCCCGGCTCGCCGCCCCGCCCCCCCTCGCCGCCCCGCCGCCCCCGCCCCGGGCCGCCGGCGCCACCTCGGTAGGCTCGCCCAATGACGACTCGCCGGCAGATGCCCCGATGACCGTCGGGGGGCGCTTCGGCGCCGTGCTCACCGCTATGGCCACCCCCTTCGACGTCGAGGGCCGCCTGGACGTCGCCGGTGCCGCCGAGCTGGCCCGCTGGCTGGTCTCGCAGGGCAACGATGGGCTGGTGGTGGCGGGGACGACGGGGGAGAGCCCGACGCTGTCCGACGAGGAGAAGGTGGCGCTCTGGCGTGCCGTTGCCACAGCGGTGGACGTGCCGGTCGTGGCTGGCACATCGACCTACGACACCGCCCACTCCGTCCGCCTGACGGAGGCGGCCGTCGCCGCCGGCGCGGCTGGCATCCTCGCCGTCACTCCCTACTACAACCGCCCGTCGCAGGCCGGCATCGAGCAGCACTTCCGGGCGGTCGCCGCCGCCGCCGGCGGCCGGCCGGTGCTGGTCTACGACATCCCGGTGCGCACGGGCCGCCGGGTGGCGCCGGCGACCCTCGTGCGGCTGAGCCAGGAAGGGGTGATCGCCGGCGTGAAGGACGCCACGGGCGACCCTGCAGGAGCCGCCGCCCTGGTCGCCGAGGCGCCCCGGGGCTTCGAGCTGTACTCGGGCAACGACGGTGACACCCTCGCCCTGCTCGCCGTGGGCGCCGTGGGCACCGTGTCGGTCGAGGCCCACTGGGCTACCCCCGAGGTGGCGGAGATGATCGCCGCCTTCGGCAAGGGTGACGTCTCGCACGCCCGGGCGGTCAATGCCCGTCTGATCCGATCGCACCGCTACCAGTCGAGCGAAGAGGCGCCCAACCCGGTGCCTACCAAGGCGATGCTGCGGGTGCTCGGGTTGCCCGGCGGGGCTTGCCGGCCGCCGATGGGTCCCGAGCCGGAAGGCCTGGCCGAGCAGGCCCGGGCAGTCCTCGCCGGCCTCGCCCGCCCCGCCGCTCCCAGCCCCGCCCCCGCCCCCCGCCCCCCCGCCGCTCCCGCCTCCGCCCC
>DAHVMA010000056.1:0-139580 GCA_027320105.1 Acidimicrobiaceae bacterium
GGGTGCCGGGGTGGCGGGGTGCCGGAGTGCCGGGGTGCCGGGGTGGCGGGGCGGCGGGGCGGCGGGGCGGCGGGGCGCCGCCGGCCTACACCGTCCGGGGGTCGGGCGACTCGGGGTCGATCCCGTAGGTGGCGATGGCCGCCTCCACCTCGTCCGCCTTGCCCTCGCCGGCGAAGCGCAGCGCGTCGAGCACGGCCACGACGATGTGGGCGGCGTCGGTCTCGAAGTGACGGCGCAGGGCCGCCCGGTCGTCGCTGCGCCCGAACCCGTCCGTCCCGAGGGGAGTGAACGGTCCCGGAACCCAGCGGGCGACCTGCTCGGGGACGACCTTCATGAAGTCGGTGACCGCCACGACCGGCGCCTCGCCGGCCGGGCCCTCACGCAACACCTCCGTCACGTACGGCACCCGCGGCTGGAGGGAGGGGTGGAGGCGGTTCCAGCGCTCCACGGACAGGGCGTCCTCCCGGAGCGCTTTGTAGCTCGTCGCCGACCACAGCTCCGCTGCGACGTCGTGGTGGCCGGCGAGCAGTTCCGCTGCCTCGGCGGCAGCCCTCCACGCCGTTCCCGAGAAGAGGATCCTGGCTCGCCTGGACGGCCCGTCAGGGGCCCCGGCGAAGCGGTAGAGCCCCCGGAGGATGCCGTCGCCGGCGCCCGGGGGCTTGGCGGGCATCGGGTAGTTCTCGTTGTAGAGCGTCAGGTAGTAGAAGACATCCTCGGGCTCGGGGCCGTACATCCGGCGGATGCCCTCCTCGACGATCGCCGCCGTCTCGTAGGCGAACGACGGGTCGTAAGCCTGGCAGTTGGGCACGGCGGCCGCGAGGACCAGGGAGTGGCCGTCGTCGTGCTGCAGCCCCTCGCCTAGCAGCGTGGTGCGCCCGGCGGTGGCGCCGAGCATGAATCCCCGGCCTCGCATGTCGGCGAAGGCCCAGATCAGGTCGCCGACGCGCTGGAAGCCGAACATGGAGTAGAAGATGAAGAAGGGGACCATCGGCTGGCCCCATGTGGCGTAGGCGGTGCCGGCGGCGGTGAAGTCGGCCATGCTGCCGGCCTCGGAGATGCCTTCCTCGAGGATCTGGCCGTCGACCGCCTCGGAGTACGACAGCATCAGCTTGGAGTCGACCGGTTCGTACAGCTGGCCGAAGGGGGCGTAGATCTTCACCTCCTTGAACAGCGCGTCCAGCCCGAAGGTGCGGGCCTCGTCGGGGATGATCGGAACGACCCTCTGGCCGATGCCCTTGTCCCGCAGCATGTTCCGCAGCATCACAGCGAAGGCCATCGTGGTGGACACCGCCCGCCCGCCCGAACCCTCGGCGAGCTCGGCGAACGTCTTGGTGGCCGGCGCCGGCAGGGGCTTGGAGCGGACGGCGCGGTGGGGGAGGGAACCGCTGAGGGCCGCCCGCCGCTCCATCATGTACTGGTACTCGATGCTGTCGGCCGCCGGACGGTAGAACGGCGGCTCGCCCTTCTCCAGGGCGGCGTCGGGGATCTCCTCCTCCAGGTAGAGCCGGTCGCGCAGCCGCTTCAGCTGTGCCGACGTCATCTTCTTGATCTGGTGGGTGGAGTTGCGGCCCTCGATCTCCGGCCCGAGGGTCCATCCCTTCACCGTCTTGGCGAGGATCACGGTCGGCTGGCCGGTGGTCTCCACCGCCGCCTTGTAGGCGGCGTACAGCTTCCGGTAGTCGTGGCCGCCCCGTGGCAGGGTCCGCAGGTCGTCGTCGGAGAGGTGCTCGACCGCCCGGCGCAGGCGCGGGTCGGGGCCGAAGAAGTGCTCCCGGATGTAGGCGCCGTCCTCGGTGGCGAACTTCTGGAACTCGCCGTCGACCGTCGTGTTCATCTTGTTGAGCAGGACCCCGTCCACGTCGCGGGCCAGCAGCTCGTCCCACCTCGAGCCCCATATCACCTTGATCACGTTCCATCCCGCCCCCCGGAACGTCGCTTCCAGCTCCTGGATGATCTTGCCGTTGCCGCGCACCGGGCCATCCAGGCGCTGCAGGTTGCAGTTGACGACGAACGTGAGGTTGTCGAGCTGCTCCCGGCCTGCCAGCGACAACGCCCCGAGGGTCTCGGGCTCGTCGCACTCACCGTCGCCGAGGAAGCACCACACGCGGGACTGGGAGGTGTCCGCGATGCGTCGGTGGTGCAGGTACCGGTTGAACCGGGCCTGGTAGATGGCGTTGAGCGGGCCGATGCCCATCGAGACGGTCGGGAACTCCCAAAAGCCCGGCATCAGCCGGGGGTGGGGGTAGGAGGGCAGCCCACCCGTGCCCGCCGCCGCGCCTTTCAACTCCTGGCGGAAGTTGACGAGCTGATCCTCGGTGAGCCGCCCTTCCATGTAGGCCCGGGCGTAGATGCCGGGCGCGGCGTGACCCTGGAAGTACACCTGGTCGCCCGCCTGGCCGTTGGCCTTGCCTCGGAAGAAGTGGTTGAACCCCACCTCGTAGAGGCTGGCCGAGCTGGCGTAGGTGGCCAGGTGGCCGCCGATGCCCTCGGCCATGTGGTTGGCGCGCACGACCATGATCGCGGCGTTCCACCGGATGTAGGCCCGGATCCGTCGTTCGACGTGCTCGTCGCCCGGGAACCACGGCTCGAGGTCGGCGGGGATGGTGTTCACGTACGGCGTCGACACCGTCGCGGGGAAGCCCACCTGGTTCTCCCGGGCGCGCTCGAGCAGCTTCATGAGCAGGAAGCGCGCTCGCGTCTTGCCGTGCGTGTCGAGCACGGCGTCGAAGGAGTCGACCCATTCCGCGGTCTCGGTCGGGTCGATGTCCGGCAGTTGGTGCGAGAAACCGTCGAAGATCACCCATCCATCGTCGCGCCGTTGGTGACCGTGCCAGGATCGACCGGTGCCCGATGCCCTCCGACCTGCACCGCCCCCTCCCCCTACGATCGTCTACACCGACGGTGCCTGCAAGGGAAACCCGGGGCCGGGAGGCTGGGCGTGGGCCGTGCCGGGTGGGCCCTTCCGGTCCGGCGCAGTCGTACTGACGACGAACCAGCGGATGGAGATCCAAGCGGTGCTCGAGGCGGTGACGACCCTTCCCGGCCCCCTCGACGTGGTGAGCGACTCGACCTACGTCGTCAACTGCTTCCGGGACCGGTGGTGGGCGGGTTGGGAGCGCCGCGGGTGGCGGAGCTCCCAGGGGAAGCCCGTGGCCAACCAGGACCTGTGGCGGCCGTTGCTGGAGGCCTACCACCGGTCCCCGGGACGGCTGTCGTTCCGCTGGGTGAAGGGTCACGGCGTCGATCCCATGAACGACCTGGTTGACCGGCTCGCCGTGGAGGCGGCCGAACGCCAAGCGGGCAGGGACGGGGGTTGACTGCTGCGATCAGCCGGCCGCCGGAGCGACGCTGCCGTCGTTGCCGTGGCCGGCCAAGAGGCCGCTGACGGCGATGCGCAGGGTGGTCGTAGCGAGGCCCATGCGTACCTTCTTCCCCATCCCCGGGCATCTCACCCGCCCTCATCCCAAGGGACGGCGACCTTCCAGCAACGCGTCGCCTGGGGCGCGCACGGGCAGGCCGGCCTCCCGGCGAGCCTTCCACGCCACTCCGGCGAGGGCCTCGAGCACCACCCGGTTGCCGAGGTAGGCGGTCACCTCGGCGTGGTCGTATGGCGGGGAGACCTCGACGACGTCGAGGCCGGCGATCGGCATCTCCATGCAGGTGCGGCGGACCGCGTCGAGCAGCTGGCGGCCGGTCAGGCCCCCCGGTTCTGGCGTACCCGTTCCCGGCGCCATGCCCGGGTCGACGACGTCCACGTCGACGGAGAGGAACACGGCGTCACAGCCGTCGGTCGCGATCTCGAACGCCTCGCTCAGGCAGGCGTCGAGGCCGCGGCCCACCACCTCGGTCATCTCGAAGCTCCTCATCTGCTGCTCTGCCATCCACGCCAGCGTCTCAGGCTCCGGCCAGTACCCCCGCAGCCCGATCTGCAAGAAGCGGTCTCCGCGAACGGCGCCGGACTCGATGAGCCGGCGCATGGGCGTCCCGTGACCGTACAGCGCCCCGAACTGGGAGTCGCCCGTGTCGGCGTGGGCGTCGAAGTGGATCATCGACACCCGTCCCCAACCGATATGGCGGGCTACGCCGGTGGCGTCGGGCCACGTGATGGTGTGGTCGCCGCCGAGGATCACCGGTACCGCCCCGCTGGTCGCGATGCGCTGCACCGCCGCCTCGAGCCTGGCGAGCGACGCCCCGGTCTCGCCCGAGGGCATCTCCACGTCGCCGGCGTCGACGACAGCGAGCTCCTTCAGCGGGTCGACGTCGAGGGCGAGGTGAGGGCGGCTCCCGTCATGAGGCAGGTAGTCGGTGAGCCGGATGGCCTGGGGGCCCAACCGCGTCCCCGGCCGGTGCGAGGTACCGCCGTCGAACGGCGCCCCGACGATCACCGCCCTGGCGTGCTCCCACGACGACGCCTGCTCGAGGTCGGCCGGGGGTACCCCGAGGAAGGTGGCGTCCGGCCCGTACAGGTTCCCGATCCTCACGGCCCTATCCTCGCGTGGCCGGCCGCAGGCGGCGCAGGAGCGGCCCGACGACGGCCTGCACCTCGCCGATGCCGAGCAGCCACGCCAACCCGAGGAACACCCCGGAACCGACCACGGTCTCCACGGCGACCCTCGCCAGCAACACCGGGTCTCCGCCGCTGTGAGGGAAGCCGTGGCCGACGACCCCGACGGCCAGCGCCATCACTGCCGTGGCAGCGGTCACCCGCAGGAGCGAGCGGCCGGTGAACACCCCACCGAGATGCCCCACGTGCCGGCGCAGGTAGCCGGCGGCGGCCAGGGACGCCACCGTGTACGGCGCTGCCCACGCGATGGCCAGGCCGGGCACGCCGAGCACCCGGAAGAGGGGGTAGGCGGCAACCACGGTGAGCCCGTTCTCGAGCGCGTAGATGGCGAACATGGCCCGGGTGTCCTTCATCGCCTGCAGCGCGCGGGCCAGGGGCAGCAACATGCTGAACCCTGGCAGGCCCAGCGCGAACACTGCCAGCGTCGAACCGAGCACCTCGGTCTTGCCGGCATGCACGGCCCCGTGGTGGGCCAGCAACTGGATGACCGGGCGGGCGACGATGGCGTAGCCGATGGCGACTGGCACCAGTAGGGCGTAGGTGGTGCGCACGCCGAGGATCACCCGCCGGAGGAACGCCACGTGGTCCCTGTCGGCCCAGCGCTCGGCGAGGTCGGGCATGATGGCCGAGGCGATCGACACGGCGAACAGCGAGTACGGGAGCTGGAAGAACTGGTACGCCAGCGTGTACACGGTGAAGTCGCCGCTGTGGCGGTTGGCTATGACGGCGACCAGGTTGTAGGAGACCTGGTTGGCGACGACGACGCCGACGAGCCACGCCGACAGGCCGAGGAGCCGGCGCACCGCCGGGTGGCGCGGTGCCCACCGGGGTCGCCTCCACACGCCCGCACGGACCATCGCCGGTAGCTGCACGGCGAACTGCACCACGTAGCCCGCTGTCGTGCCGAGACCGAGCACGAGCAGGCCGGTGCGGTCGTGCTCGAACGCCGGCAGGGAGAGGTGGCGGGTGATGGCGCCTGTCACTCCCAGCGCCCCGATGGCGATCAGGTTGTTGATCACCGGGGAGAAGGCAGCGGTGCCGAAGCGGCGGCGGGCGTTGAGGAGCGCCGTGCTCACCACGATGGCGCCGAGGAAGAACACCTGCGGCGCGAACAGGCGGAGCAGCTTCGTGCCGACGACGAGCTCCTCGCGCTTGGTGCTGCTGGTGGACAGCAGGAGGTAGAAGTGGACCACCCACGGTGCCAGCAGGAACAGCGCCACCGACAGCGCCACCAACGCGGCGCTGACGGTTCCCAGCACAGCCGAAATGCCGCCGTCACCTCGACCCGCGTCTTCCCGGCGCAACTCGTCCACGAAGACCGGGATCATGGTCGCCGCGAGGATCCCGCCCAACAAGAGGTCGTAGATCGTGTTCGGCACGGCGTTCGCGAAGTTGTAGGCGTCGGTCAGCCCGTTGATGCCGAGCAGGTAGGTTGCGACGAGCACCCGGAGGAACCCGGTGAGCCGCGACAGCAGCGTGCCGGCGGCGAGCACGCCCGTGTCCTGGCGCAGCGATCGCTGCTCGGGCAGGCTCGCGGGGGATGCCGGCGCCGGCGGGGGGGCGGGTCGGGGAGCGGGCTGCGAGAGCTCGGGCGAAGGAGGGGGTGGTATCACGCGGGGGGCGGGCGGCGGGGGGGCCGTCTCAGGTGGCGGTACGGGCGGGGCAGGGAACCGGAGGACCGGCAGCTCGGGCCTGGGTGGCGCCTCGGCGGCATCCTGGTCGTACAGGCGCGACCGGCGGCCCCTCGGGCGCCCGGCTGGCCGCTTGGGCTCGGGGGCGTCCTGGTCGAAGAACCGGCCGGTGGGGGCCATCGGGTCATGGTGCTGCGGACGGGCCGGCCCCGTCCAGCGGACCGGGCGCCGGGGCGGCCGGCGGGACAGGTCCGAGCCGGCTGCCGGTAGGGTCCGCTGTGTGATCTCGCCTCTCGACGGGCGCTACGCCGGGCAGCTCGCCGACGTGGCCGCCCTGTTCTCGGAGGAGGCGCTGTTCCGCCGCCGGTTCCAGGTGGAAGTGGCCTGGTACCGGGCCCTGGCCGCCCACCCCGGCATCCCGGAGCTGCCCGCCCTCCCCCCCCACCTCGACGCAGCGCTCGACGCGTGGGGCCCTCCGGACGTGGCGGCCATCCGCCGGCTCGAGGGCGTGACCAACCACGACGTCAAGGCCGTGGAGTACCACCTGAAGCGGCGCCTGGCCGACGCCGGCGTACCGCCGGAGCAGCGCGAGCTCGTCCACTTCGCCTGCACGAGCGAGGATGTCAACAACCTCGCCCACTCCTTGATGCTCAGGGACGGCCTGGCCACTGTGTGGGTGCCGGAGGCGGACGGCCTCGTGGCCGGGGTGACCGCCATGGCCCGGGCCCATGCCGCCACGCCGATGCCGGCGCACACCCACGGCCAGCCCGCCACGCCGACGACGCTGGGGAAGGAGCTGGCGGTGTTCGTCGCCCGGTGGCGGCGCCAGCTCGACGGCGTGCGGGCGCTGCGCCTCACAGGCAAGCTCAACGGGGCGACGGGAACCTACAGCGCCCATGTGGTCGCCTATCCCGAGATCGACTGGCTGGCATTGTCCCGCTCGTTCGTCGAGGGCCTCGGGCTCTCCTGGAACCCGCTCACGACCCAGATCGAACCGCACGACACCCACGGGGAGGCCTTTCACCTCCTGCTGCGCTTCGACGCGATCCTGCTCGACTTCTGCCGCGACCTCTGGGAGTACATCAGCCGCGGGTACCTGCGCCAGCGGCCCTCCCCCGGGGAGGTCGGCTCCTCCACCATGCCCCACAAGGTCAACCCCATCGACTTCGAGAACGCCGAGGCCAACGTGGGGCTCGCCGACGCCGTGCTCGCCCACCTCGCCGCCAAGCTCCCCGTGAGCCGCATGCAGAGGGACCTGTCGGACAGCTCCGCCCTCCGCAACGTCGGGGTGGGCGTCGGCCACGCCGTGCTCGCCATCCGCTCCGCCCGGCGCGGCCTCGCCCGCGTCGAGGCCGACGTCGACGCCATGGCGGCGGCCCTCGACCGTCACTGGGAGGTGCTGGCCGAGGCGGTCCAGACCGTCATGCGCCGCCACGGCCTGCCCGAGCCCTACGAGCAGCTGAAGGCGTTGACCCGCGGCGCCGTCGTCGGACCGGCCGAGATCCGGGCGTTCGTCGCCGGCCTCGGCCTGCCCACCGACGCCGAGGCCCGACTGCTGGCGCTCACGCCGGCGACCTACACAGGGCTCGCCGCCCGGCTTGCCGAGCGGTACCTGAACGAGGACGGGGCCGGCGGCGGCGGCGGCTAGGTGCCGGCGATCGGCAGGAACAGCGCCGGCCCGTTCGTGCCCCCGGAGGGCAGGAGACCCGAGGGCAGGAGGCACCGGATGCTGCCTGCCCGCCAGGCGCCGGCCCACACGCCGGCGCCGTAGGCGCGGTCGTCGGCGAGGCGGAGCGGGTCGCCGATCACCGGGAGCATGCTGACGGCGACGGCGCGCCGGGCGCGGGTGGACACGGCGGCGGCCGCCAGCGCGAGCGGCCACCAGGATCGGCGCAGCGCCCGGGCCAGTTGGGGGCCGGCACGCGCCTGTGCCGCCAGGGCCGGCAGGATCACGTCGGTGGCGCCGGGGCCGGTGCCCAACGCCACCACGAGCGCAGCGCCGCCGGCCGCCAAGACCCCCGCCACCGGCCTTCCTCCGGCGACGAGGCCCCAGGCCAGGAGGGTCGGCCAGCGTGCGGCGGCGGGCGCCACCCTGGCACCGTGGCGGGCGGCGAGCGGTGCCGCCGACATCCCGTAGGAGCACCGCTGCGTCGCCCAGAGCCACAGCGTCGGGCGCATCGGGTGCTCGGCTACCACCGCCGGGGTGTAGAGCACCCGCCCGGCGACCCGCCAGACCAGGTCGACGTCCTCGCCGGCCCGCAGCTGCTCGTCGAACCCACCGGCTGCCTCGAGCGCCGCCCGGCGGACGAGGAGGACGGTGGAGGGGACGTACGGCACCGACGTCCCGGGCCGGACGACTGCCGGCCGCTCGCCGCAGTCGAGCGGCGAGCGGGTGCGCTCGTAGGCGGCGAGCCACGCCGGCGTGCCGGGCGCCGGCACCGCCCGGATGCGTGGGGCGACGGCGGCGACCGCTGGGTCGGCGAAGAAGCCGAGGAGCGTGCCGGGGAAACCCTGCGGCATGACGCAGTCGGCGTCGACGAAGGCCACCACGTCGGCGGTGGTCGCCGTCCGCCACCCTGTGTTGCGGGCGGCGGCCGGGCCGCCGGCCGACGCCCGGCGCGCGAGGCGCGTGCCGGGCCGGCGGGCGAGGGCGTGCTCCACGGCGGCGCCGTCGGACGACCCGTCGTCCACCACGACCACATCCAGCGAGGGGTCCATGCTCGCCAGCGTCTCGGCCAGGCCCCGGGGCCGGTCGCGGACGGGGATCACCACGGTGACCGCCAACCCGGCGGGCTCGTCCCCGGGCAGCGGCACGGCCAGGCCGCCGTCGACCAAGCGACCGGCCAGGTGCCGTTGGGCGAGCCCGTCGCCCACCGGCACGCCCACCGACCAGGCGTCGACGAGCCGATCGCCGGCCGGCGTGAGCCGCAGCCGGCGCCAGGGTGACCCTCCAGTCAGCACCCCTGGCCGGGGCCGGCGCACGCAGGGCCCCAACAGCAGCCGGGTCCCCGCCGGGACCGGGACGGAGCTCAACGGGCGGTCATGCCGGCGTCGACCGCCAGCACGGCCCCGGTCAACCCGCTCGCCTCCGGGCTGCACAGCCAGGCGACGAGGGCGGCGGGCTCTTCGGGGGAGAGGAGGCGGCCGAGCAGGTGGTGCACCGAGAGCTCCTCGGGGTCGGCGATGCCGTACACCGCGGCGCTGGCGTCGAGCATGGCGGTCGCCGTCGAGCCGGGAGCGACGCAGTTGGCGGTGACCCCGTGGGGGCCCAGTTCGGCGGCGAGCGCCCGGACCAGGCCGATGACCCCAGCCTTGGCAGCGCAGTACGCCGCCAGGCGGTCGTGACCGACGAGGCCGGCGGCGGAGCCCACGGCCACGAACCGCCCGGCGCGAGGAGCGGGCCGCTCCAGCAGCGCTGGCACCGTCGCTTCGGCCAGGCGCCACACGCCTTCGAGGTTGACCGAGAGGACCTGCTCCCACACCTGCCCGGTGGTCTTCCACGCCGGAGGGCCGCCGGCGATGCAGCCGGCGGCGGCGACGGCGGCGTCGAGGCCGCCGAAGCGCTCCCGCGCTGTGGCGACGGCGCCGGCGAGCGCCGCCGGGTCCCGCGTGTCGGCCACCACCGCAACGGCGTGCTCGGGGCCTCCGCAGCGGACGACGGTCGCCTCCAGGTCCTCCGGCCGCGCCATGGCGTAGCCGATCCCGGGCAGGTCGGCGCAGCAGTCGACCAGCACGAGCCGCCACCCGTCGGCAGCCAGGCGGGCTGCCGACGCCGCGCCGATGCCGCGCGCCCCGCCGGTGACGAGGGCGACGGGCGCCGCCTCCACCGGCGTCACCCGACCGTGCTCCCGGCGGTGCCCCGCGCCGTGCTGCGGGCCGTGCTGCCGGCCGGGCGGGTGGGGCGGAGGCGGACAGCCACGCTGTGCCCGAGCCCCGGCGAGGGCGCCGCCCCGGGCTGGACGGCGGCCAGGAGGGCGGTGCCGTGGCCGGCGACGCATTCGGGGTCGGGGCCGTCGAGCGGGAGCCCGGTGAAGAACTTGGCCGCCATGCAGCCTCCATGGCATGCGTCGTAGGAGCCGCACGACGCGCAGGCGCCGGCGGAGGACGGTTCCCGCAAGGAGAGCAACAGCGGCGACGACCGCCACACCGCCGTGAAGCCGCCGTCGCCCCGGACGGTGCCAGCGCGGAACGAGTCGTGCAGCACGAACGGGCAGGCGTACACGTCACCGACCGGGTCGACGAGGCAGACCACCCTGCCGGCGCCGCAGAGGTTGAGGCCCGGCAGCGGGGCTCCCAGCGCCGACAGGTGGAAGAACGAGTCGCCAGTGAGCACCTCCGGGTGGGCGACGAGCCAGTGGTAGAGGGCCACCTGCTGGGCGGCGGTCGGGTGCAGCGACGCCCACATGCTGGCGGCGCGCCCGGACGGCCGGAGCCGTGTCAGCCGCAGCTGGGCGCCGTAGCCTGCAGCCAGCGCCGCCAGGCCGTCGAGCTGGCCGACGTTGTGGCGCGTCACCACCACGCTGATCTTGAACGGCCCAAACCCCGCCGCTGCCAGGTTGTCCATCGCCCGCCTCGCCGCCGCCCACGAACCGGCGCCCCGCACGGCGTCGTTGGTCGCCTCGTCGGCACCGTCGAGTGAGACCTGCACGTCGAGGTAGTCGCTGCCCGCCAGCCGGCGGGCCCGTCCGGGCGTGAGCGTGGTGCCGTTGGTCGAGAACTTGACCCCCACGCCGCGCCCGACGGCGTAGTCGACCAGGTCGTAGAAATCGCCCCGGATGGTGGGCTCCCCCCCGCCGATGTTCACGTAGAAGACCTGCAGCGACCGCAGCTCGTCGATCAACGCCCGCGCCTCGCTCGTGGTCAGCTCCAGCGGGTCGCGCCGCCCCGACGACGATAGGCAGTGCACGCACGCGAGGTTGCAGCCGTAGGTCAGCTCCCAGGTGATGCAGACGGGCGCGTCCAAGCCACGTTCCAGATCCTCGACGAGGCCCCTGCTCACGCAGCCCCCACGAGGAAGCCGGCGGCGGCGAGCGATGCGAGCGCCTCCAGGTAGCGGTCCCGCCTGGGAGCGGGCACGGCGGCGTCGACAGCAGCCCCGACCGACGGGTGGGCGGGCAGCGATCGCACCACCTGCACCAAGAGAGGGGAGCGCAGGAAGCTGAGACGGCGGGTGTCGTAGTGGTAGGCGAGCGCACCCCACGGCTCGGGGCGCAACGCCACGTGAGGGTCCAAGCGGTAGGCCGAGCGGGCGTCGAAGAGGGCGACGTCTTTCAACGGATCAATAGACGCCGCACATGCCGTCGATGGAGATCTCCTCGACGAGCAGCTCGTCGTCGACCAGCTCCTCGTCGTCTCGGGGCTCGTCGAGCGTGGCAGGGACGTCGGTTGGCGGCATGTCGGCCAATATAGGAGCACGAGGAGCGTGGGCCCGGCCGGTCCGAGCCGGTGCTCGCGTACCCTGAAGCCGATCGAGGAGGTGGTCCCTACGGCCCAGGAGTTCGATGTCGTCGTCATCGGCGGGGGCCCAGCCGGCTACGCCGCAGCCCTGCACGGCGGCCTGGCCGGCCTCAGCATTGCCGTCGTGGAGAAGGAAAGGGTCGGCGGGACCTGCCTCCACCGGGGATGCATACCCGCCAAGGAGCTCCTCGAGACGGCGGCGGTGTACCGCACCGTCAGCGGCGCCAAGGAGTTCGGCATCATTGCCGACACGCCCGGCATCGAGCTCGCCCAGAGCCAGGCCCGCAAGCAGAAGGTCGTCGACCAGCTCTGGAAGGGTCTGCAGGGATTGCTCAAGAAGAGAAAGGTCACGACGTTCACCGGCACCGGTCGGCTCGGACCAGGTCACGCCGTCACCGTCGACGACGGGACCGAGTTGGTCGGCAAGTCGGTCATCATCGCTTCCGGCTCCGTGCCCCGCACGATCCCGGGATTCGACGTCGACGGCAGGTTCGTCATGACCTCCGACGAGGTGCTGAGCCTGGAGCGGTTGCCGGCCTCGGCGGTGGTGATCGGGGGCGGGGCCATCGGCTGCGAGTTCGCCTCGATGCTCGCCGACCTGGGCACGCAGGTGACGATCCTCGAGGGCCTCCCGAAGATCCTCCCCGGCTGCGACAAGGACGTCGCCGACGTCGTCGTGCGCTCGTTCAAGAAGCGGGGCATCGACATCCGCACCGGGGTCGTAGTGACCGGCCACCGTCCCTCCGGCGACGGGGGGACGACGACCGTGCAGTTCGGCGAGGGCGAGGAGATCACCGTAGAAGCGGTGGTCGTGTCAGTCGGGCGCCGCCCCCTCTCGGAGAACCTCGGCCTGGAGGGCACCGGCGTCGAGGTGGACGATCGGGGGTTCGTCAAGGTCGACGCCTACTGCCGGACCGGCGAGCCGGGCGTGTTCGCCTGCGGCGACGTCATCGCCACCCCGCAGCTGGCCCACGTCGGTTTCGCCGAAGGGATGCTGGCCATCGACCAGATCCTCGGGGACACCGTCGTGCCGGTCGACCACGGGAAGGTGCCGTGGTGCATCTACTGCCACCCGGAGGTCGCCTTCGCCGGGCTCTCGGAGGAGGCCGCCCGCGAGGCTGGCTACGAGGTGCTCACCAAGAAGGACCCCTACGGGGGCAACGGGCGGGCACTGATCGTCGGCGAGCCCGACGGCCTCGTGAAGGTGATCTGCGAGAAGGGCCCCGACGGCAGGGCGGGGCGCATCCTCGGTGTGCACATGGTCGGACCGTGGGTCACCGAGCAGCTCGGGCAGGCGTACCTCTCGGTCAACTGGGAGGCCACGCCCGATGAGGTCGGCCACTTCGTGCAGCCGCACCCCACGTTGTCGGAGACGTTCGGCGAGACCGTGCTCGCCCTGACCGGAAGAGGACTCCACGTTGGCTGACATCGTCATGCCCCAACTCGGTGAGACGGTCACCGAGGGGACCATCACCCGGTGGCTCAAGCAGGTCGGCGACCCCGTCGCCGAGGACGAGGTGCTGTTCGAGGTCTCGACCGACAAGGTCGACTCGGAGGTGCCGTCGCCGGCGGCCGGCGTGCTCTCCGAGATCCTCGTCCAGGAGGGCGACACCGTCGACGTCGGCACCCGCCTTGCCGTGATCAGCCCCGCCGGCGCGGGTGGCGCCAGCAACGACGCGGCGCCGGCCGCCTCGACCCCCGAGCCGGCGATGGCGCCGGCCGATCCGACCCCCGAGCCGGCGATGGTGCCGGCCGATCCGCCGGCGGCCGCCGAAGAGGCCGGCGTGCCGGTCCTCCGCGGTCCGGCAACGGGCGGCGTCGCACCGCCCGGCGGGGGTACCGACGGCGGCGGCAAGGTGCTCTCGCCGGTCGTGCGCCGGCTCATCGCCGAGCACAACCTCGACCCGGCGGGCATCTCCGGCTCGGGCGCAGGCGGGAGGATCACCCGCGGCGACGTCCTCGCTCTGATCGACAAGCGGAGCAACGGGGGCGCCCCGCCGGCGCAGCCGCCCGCGCCTCGCCGACCTGAAGCCCCCGTGCCGGCCGCGGCGGCACCCCCGCCGGCGCCGGCCCCGGTCCGGACCGTCGAGCCCTTCGGGCCGGCCGCCCCGGGGGAGCGCGACACGGTCATCCCGTTCACGAACATCCGCCGGCGCACCGCCGAGCACATGGTCCGCTCCAAGCACACCTCCGCTCACACCGTGGTCGCCGTCGAGGTCGACTACCTCGGCGTCGAGCGGGCGCGCGCCGCGCAGAAGGCCGCCTTCAAGGAGACCGAGGGCTTCTCCCTCACCTACCTCCCGTTCGTCGCCCGGGCGACCGTCGACGCCATCGAGCAGTTCCCCAACTTGAACAGCTCCGTCGGCGACGACGCCCTCATCGTGCACGGCGAGGTCCATCTCGGCATCGCCGTCGACCTCGACTTCGAGGGACTCCTCGTACCGGTGATCCACCAGGCGGACGGCAAGCGCCTCCGCCAGCTCGCCCGGGAGATCTCGAGCCTGGCAGCCAAGGCCCGGAGTCGCCGCCTCACGATGGACGACATCGCCGGTGGCACGTTCACCATCACCAACGCCGGCCCGTTCGGGACGTTGATCACCGTGCCGGTGATCAACCAGCCACAGACGGCGATCCTCTCGACCGACGGCGTCCGCAAGCGCCCCGTGGCGGTCGAGATGCCCGACGGCAGCGACGGCATCGCCGTCCACCCGGTGGGCAACCTCGTGCTCTCCTTCGACCACCGCGCCTTCGACGGGGCCTACGCCGCCGCCTTCGTAGCCCGCATCAAGGAGATCATCGAGACACGGGACTGGTCGTCGGAGCTGTGAGCGGCGGCCCGCTGTGAGCGTCGGCCCGCTGTGAGCGGCGGCCTGCTGCGGGCCCGCTGGCTAGGGCGGGTCGGCTACGGGGACGCCCTGGCCCTCCAGCGCGGCCTGTGGGCGGACGGCGTCGACGACTGGTTGCTTCTGCTCGAGCACCCTCACGTCTACACCCTCGGCGTGCGGGCCGACCCCGCCCATGTCCTGGTCGACCCGGCGAGCGTCGGCGCCGATCTCTTCACGAGTGATCGCGGTGGTGACGTCACCTACCACGGGCCGGGCCAGCTGGTCGGCTACCCGATCCGCTCCGTGGCGATGGGACCGGGCGCCATCCCGACGTACGTCCACCGGCTCGAGCAGGTCGTGATCGACGCCCTCGCCGCCGTCGGCCTCCCCGGCGCCTCGCGCCTCGACGGCTACCCCGGTGTCTGGATCGGTGCCGACGCAGGGTCGCCGCGCAAGATCTGCGCCATCGGGGTCAGGCTGAGCAGGGGCCGGACGATGCACGGCTTTGCCCTCAACGTCGCCCCGGACATGGCCTACTTCGACCACATCGTGCCGTGCGGGATCGCTGACAAGCCGGTCACCTCGCTCGCTGCCGAAGGCGTCCACGTGCCGTTGCGCGCCGTCGTCGACGCCGTCGTCGAAGCCGCCGCAAGCCGGTGGGGCTACCACGGGGTCGACCGCCGCGACGTCGCCTGGCGTGTCCGCAGCGAGGACGTCGCCCCCTTCACGCGGGGGCAGGGACCCGGCGCGCCCGTTCGGCTCCTCGGCCGGCTGGCCCAAGCCGGCGTCGACCCCGGTGCAGGCGTGGACCCGGCTGCCCGCAAGCCCGACTGGCTGCGCGCGCCGGTCCGGATGGGCGAGGAGTACCGCTCCCTGCGGCGCACCATGCGCTCCCTCCAGCTGGTGACCGTGTGCGAGGAGGCCGGTTGCCCCAACATCTACGAGTGCTGGGCGGACGGGACGGCCACGTTCATGGTCAACGGCGACCGCTGCACCCGGGCGTGCGGCTTCTGCCTCGTCGACACCCGCAAACCCCTCCCTCCCGACGCCGGCGAGCCTGAGCGGGTCGCTCTGGCCGTGGCCCGCATGCGCCTCGCCCACGCCGTCGTCACCACCGTCGCCCGCGACGACCTCCCCGACGACGGGGCTGGGACGCTGGCGCAGACCGTGGTCGCCATCCGTCGCCGGACGCCGGCGACCAGGGTCGAGCTGCTCGTCTCGGACTGCAGGGGCCACGACGCGTCGCTGCAGCGCATCTTCGAGGTGCGGCCCGACGTGCTCGACCACAACGTCGAGACCGTGCCCCGGCTCCAGCGCGCCGTCCGACCGTCGGCGTCCTACGCCCGGAGCCTTTCGGTGCTCGCCCGGGCCCGGGCCGCCGGGCTCTCGACCAAGTCGGGGATCATCGTCGGGATGGGAGAGGAGCGGGAGGAGGTCCTCTCCACGCTTGCCGACCTGCACGGAGTCGGCGTCGACATCGTCACCATCGGCCAGTACCTGCGGCCGACATCCCACCACCTGCCGGTGGCGCGATGGTGGACGCCGCAGGAGCTCGCCGAGCTGAAGGCGGCCGGCGAGGCCATGGGGATCCCGGTCGTGGAAGCGTCGCCGCTGACCCGCTCGAGCTACCACGCGCGCGCTGCCGCCGAGGCAGCGCTGCAGGCGAGGGTCGCTGCCCGATGAGCGCCCGGGTGCAGCGCCTCGCCCGGGTGCGGGCCGCCATGGGCGCCGCCGGCGTCGACGCCCTCCTCCTGTCGCTCGGCGCCGACCTACCGTGGCTCACCGGGTACGAGGCCATGCCGCTCGAGCGCCTGACCATGCTCGTGGTCCCCGCAGACGACGACGCAGTCCTCGTCGTCCCGCAACTCGAAGCGCCACGGGTCCAACCCGATCCGGAGGTCTTCGAGATGCGGCCGTGGAAGGAGGGGACAGACCCGGTCGCCACCGTCGCCCGGCTGGTGGGAGGCCGCCGCCGGCTCGCCGTGTCCGACCGGACGTGGGCGGCGTTCGTCCTCGCGCTGCAGCAGGCGCTGCCCGGCCGGTCCTTTGGCGTCGCGTCGTCGGTGACCGGGCCGCTGCGAGCAGTCAAGGACGAGGGCGAGGTCGCGGCGCTCGCCGCCGCGTCCGCCGCCGCCGCCCGGGTCGCCGAGGCGCTGCTATCGGGAGGCGTCCGGCTCGTCGGGCGCCCCGAGCGGGACGTGTCCGACGAGATCGGCCGCAGGTTGCTCGCCGAGGGCCACGACCGGGTGAACTTCGCCATCGTCGGCAGCGGTCCCAACTCGGCGAGCCCCCACCACGAGCCGGGCGACCGGGTCATCGGCGCCGGCGAGGCGGTGGTGTGCGACTTCGGCGGGACCCTGGAGGGCTACTGCTCGGACACCACCCGCACGGTCTTCACCGGGGAGCCTCCCGCCGAGTTCGCCGAGCTGTACACCGTCCTGCAGGAGGCGCAGTCCGCCGCCGTGGGCGCCGCCACCGTCGGCACCGCCTGCGAGGACGTCGACCGGGTCGCACGCGACCGCATTGCCGGCGCCGGCTACGGCGACGCTTTTTTCCATCGCACCGGGCACGGGATCGGGCTCGAGAGCCACGAGGACCCGTACATCGCCGGGGGCAACCGCGCCCCACTCGTCGCCGGGCACGCCTTCTCCGTCGAGCCGGGCATCTACCTCGCCGGGCGGTGGGGCGCTCGCATCGAGGACATCGTGATTGCCACGCCGGAGGGTCCCCGTCCCCTCAACCGAAGCCGGCACGACCTCGTCGTCACCGCGTAGTCAGGCTACGGTGCGGAGATGGCGCCCGAGCTCCTCCAGACCGTCTTCGACACGACCGACGCGCGGCGCCTCGCCGAGTTCTGGCGTGCCGTGCTCGGCTGGGGCTACCGCGCCGGCGACGAACCACCCGCCGGCGGTGGCACGGGGGACCCCCCGCCCGACTGGCTCGTGCTGGTCCACCCGTCGGGGGCCGGTCGCCTCGCGTTCCAGCTCGTGGACGAGCTGCCGGCCGCTACCTGGCCGGACCCAGCGGTGCCGCAGCAGCTGCACCTGGACCTGCGGGTGGGGACGGAGGAGGAGCTGGCCGCCGAGCACCGGCGTGTGCTGGGCGCCGGCGCCCGGATGCTGCTCGACCGTTCCGACGACGAGGAAGAACCCCTGTACGTGTACGCCGATCCGGACGGGCACCCGTTCTGCATCTTCGTAGCGCCGTAAGCCATCGGTTGCCGGCGGCGACAGCCCGCCACCCGCCGCCCCGCTGTTTGCCGTCGCTGCCTTCCGTTGTTTGGGCAGTTGACCGCGATTATCGCGGTCAACTGCCCAAACAACGCGTGCGGAGGCAGCCTGTTGCCGACTTCGCCCGGTCTTTCCGACTCGACTCCGGCTCGACTCCGACTCGACTCCGACTCGACTCCACTCAGGCGCCGGCGGGGTTTCCGGGATGCATCAGGGGGCCGTCCACGCCGCGCCGGCTCAAGACGTCCGGCGCAGCCTTGCCCGAAGGCCCGCCGGCGCCCGGCGCAAGCCGGCTGCCCGCAGGCGGGACACCAGCTCCCGGCTCGGCACGGGCACTGCCCCGAGGCGCAGTGCCCGCTCACGGATCTCCGCCGGCACGTCGTAGTGGTCGCCCTGGAACACGTGCCTCGGGATGCCGAGCCGCTCGGCGAAGCGGTGCAGCTCGTCGTAGGACCGGTCGCTCACCAGGTGGGCCCAGCGCCGGCCTCGCCAGGGCCAGTGGGGCTCGTCCACCAGGATCACGGCGCCAATGTAGCCACCCTTGCGCTGGGGTCGGGAACGGCTGGAAGGCGGCCTCCATCGTCCCGACCGCGCCGCGGCGCAAGGCTGTGGGCAGCTCCTCCTCGGGAGCGGCCCGTGTCGCACGAGGTTCGGCCACCTTCCCCTCCCCGGGGTGTCCGTGCTACACGAAGATCTCCAGGCCCTCTGCGACCGCCGCTCCTATCGTCGCGATCTCCTCGTCGGTCACCACGAGCGGCGGGGAGACGGCGATGCCCGACCCGAGCGGTCTCACGAGCACACCGGCCCGTCGGGCGGCGAGTTGCAGCTCGACGACGGCTGTGGGCCGCTCGGCCAGCAGCTCTGCCGAGAGGTCCACGGCGCCGAGCAGTCCCACCCCGCCGCGCACCTCCGCCACGGCGGGGTGGCCCTCCACGGTCCGCAGCGCGCCGAGCAGGGAGCCTTCGAGCTCGGCGCCGCGGCGGTACAGGTCGTCGCGCTCGAGCAGGTCGAGGTTGGCGAGGGCGGCGGCGCAGCAGACCGGGTGCCCTGCGTAGGTGGCGCCGTGGCGGAACACCCGGCCCTCGCCCTCCCAGTACGGGGCGGCCACGCGCGATGACACGATCACGCCGCCGAGGGGCTGGTACCCGCTCGTGACCCCCTTGGCGAAGGTGATCATGTCCGGCCGGAGCCCCCATCGGTCCACGCCCAGCCAGTCGCCGAGCCGGCCGAACCCGCAGATGACCGAGTCGATCACGAGCAGCACGCCGGTGTCCGCGCACAGCCGGGCGACTCCCTGCATGTACCCCGCCGGTGGCAGGTGCACCCCGCCGGCGCCGAGGACCGGCTCGCAGAAGAAGGCGGCCACCCGTCCGGCCCCGAGCCGTTCTACCTCCTTGGCAAGTGCTTCCACCGAGTCGTACGCCACGGTGGAGTGGTCGGCGTCGAGGGGTCCGAAGCCGGAGCGGTTGGAGGCGATGCCGGCGAGGCTCGTGCCGAAGCCGTGGGTGCCGTGGTAGCTGCGGTCCCGGCTGATGACGTGGGTGCGCTCCTCGGACCCGAGGGCGACCCAGTAGCCCCGCGCCAGCTTGACCGCCGTCTCGATGCCGTCGCCGCCCCCGCTTCCGAGGAACACCTTGGCGTCGCTCGTGGGGGCGAGAGCCGACAGCCGCTCGGCGAGCGCCTCGGCCGGCTCGTTGGTGTAGTCGCCGAACGTCGAGTAGGCGCCGAGGCGGCGCGCCTGGGCTGCCATGGCGTCGGCGATCTCGTGCCGCCCGTGACCGACGTTCATGTACCAGAGGCTGGCGGTGGCGTCGAGGTAGCGCCGGCCCCCGCTGTCCCACACCGAGCAGCCATCGCCCCGGGTGATCGTGAAGGCGTCCCTGCGGACCTGGGCCATGTTGGCGAATGGGTGCCAGAAGTGGGTGTCGGTCACTGGGGCCTCCTGCGTTCCGTCACGAGGCCCGCTCGGCCTCGCCACCGGAAGTTCTACACCCGAGGGCGACACCGCCCGGCCGGCCCGGCCGGCGCCGCCTATCCGCGCCGCACCACGAAGTACTTGGCCTGGGGGTGGTGGCAGACGATGGCGGCGGTGGTCTGCTCGGGGTGGAACTGCCAGGACGAGGACTCGCCTACCTCCACGCCGATGCGCTCCGCGCCGACGAGCTCGGCGCACTTGGCATTGTCCTCGAGGTCGGGGCAGGCGGGGTAGCCCCACGAGTACCGGCCGCCGCGGTACTGCTGGCGGAACAACCCGGTGAGCGTCGGGCCGTCCTCGTCGGCGAAGCCCCACTCCTCGCGGATGCGGCGGTGCCACAGCTCGGCGAGGGCCTCGGTCATCTCGACACCGAGACCGTGGAGGTGGAGGTAGTCGGTGTAGGCGTCGGCGGCGAAGAGCCCGGCGGTCTCGACGGACACGGCCGGGCCCATCGTGACCAAGTGGAAGGCGGCGTAATCCTCCCGGCCCGAGTCGGCGGTGCGGAAGAAGTCGGCGATCGACAGCCACGGCTCCGCCGGCTGGCGCGGGAAGCTGAACCGCAACCACTCGGAGTCGCGCCCCTCGTCCTTCCACACGATCAGGTCGTCGCCGTCGCTGTTGACGGCGAAGTAGCCGTAGGCGACGGCGGGGCGCAGCACGTCGGCCTCCCGGGCGGCGGCGAGGCGGGCCCGCAGCTCGGGCCGCAGCCGCTGCTTGAACACGGGGTCCGTCTCGTCGCGGTGTGGCCGGTAGCCCCACTGGTTGCGGTAGAGGGCGGTCTCGTTTACGTAGGCGGCGATGTCGTCGAGGGGGATGCCCCGCTCGACCCGGGACCCGAGGAACGGCGGCACGAACACCGGGTTGTCCGCCCGCACCGCCGGCGAGCGCCGGGGGCGGGGGCGCAGCGCGGCCTCCTCTGCATCGGCGGCGGCGTCGGCGGCGGTGCGCACCCCCGGGCGCACGACCACCTCCCGGCCCCACGACGCGTCGTCGGGCTCGAGACCCGCACGCAGCGCGCCCAGGCGGTCGAGCACCCGCAGCCCCTCGAATGCGTCCCGCCCGTAGAACAGCCGGCCCTCGTACTCCTTGCGCAGGTCGCGCTCCACGTAGGTGCGGGTGAGGGCGGCGCCGCCGAGCAGCACGGGGATGCCCGAACGGCCACGCTCGTTGATCTCCAGCAGGTTCTCCCGCATGATCAGCGTGCTCTTGACGAGCAGGCCGGACATGCCGATGACGTCGGCTCCGACCTCCTCCGCCTTGGCGAGGATCTCGCCGATCGGGACCTTGATGCCGAGGTTGTGCACCTCGTAGCCGTTGTTGGTGAGGATGATGTCCACCAGGTTCTTGCCGATGTCGTGGACATCGCCCTTGACCGTGGCGAGCACGACCCGGCCCTTGCCACCGCTCGCCGCCCGCTCCATGTGGGGCTCGAGGAAGGAAACCGCCGCCTTCATGGTCTCCGCAGACTGGAGCACGAAGGGCAGCTGCATCTCGCCGGCGCCGAAGCGGTCGCCTACGACCTTCATCCCGCCGAGCAGCGGGCCGTTGATCACATCCAAAGCAGCGATCCCCGATGACAGCGCCTCGGCCAGGTCGACCTCCAGGCCGTCCCGGTCCCCGTCGATGATCCGCTGCGACAGGCGACGCTCGACGGGCCAGTCGCTGCGGTCCTCCCCGCCGACGGTGCCGGCGTCGACCCCCTCGAACATCCGCAGCAGGGTGGCCAGTGGGTCGTAGCCCTCCGAGCGGCGGTCGTAGACGAGGTCAAGGCAGGCGGAGACGGCGGCGGGGTCGATGCGCGACAGCGGCATGATGCGGGCGGCGTGCACGATGGCCGCGTCCAGTCCGGCGGCCTGGCACTCGTGCAGGTAGACGGAGTTGAGGACGTGGCGCAACGCCGGTGCCAGGCCGAAGCTGACGTTGGACAGCCCGAGGATGGTCTGCACGCCGGGTAGGGCCGCCTTGATGGCGCGGATGCCCTCGATCGTCTCCAGGCCGTCGCGACGGCTTTCCTCCATGCCGGTCCCGAGGGTCAACGCCAGCGGGTCGAACAGGAGGTCCTCGGGGCGCAGTCCGTAGCGGTCGACGGCCAGGTCGTGGATCGCCCGGGCCGCCTCCAGCTTCCTGGCGGCGGTGCGCGCCTGGCCGGTCTCGTCGATGCAGGTGCAGACCACTGCCGCGCCGTACTCCCGCGCCAGCGACAGGAACCGGTCGAGGCGGGTGCCGGGCGCCGAGCCGTCCTCCAGGTTGACGGAGTTCAGCACCGGCTTGCCGGCGATGCGCTGCAGGCCGGTCTCGATGACCGGCGGCTCGGTGGAGTCGAGCATGATCGGCAGCGTCGACTGGGTCGCGAACCGCGACGCCACCTCGGCCATGTCGGCCGGCCCGTCCTCACCGGTGTAGTCGACGCACACGTCCAGCAGGTGGGCGCCCTCCTTCAGCGCGTCGCGGGTCATGGCGACACAGGTGTCCCAGTCGTCGGCGAGCATCGCCTCGCGGAACTTCTTCGACCCATTGGCGTTGGTGCGCTCGCCGACCATCAGCACCGACGGCGACTGGTCCCAGGGGACGTGGGTGTACAACGACGCGCAGCCCGGCTCCCACTCCACGCTACGGGACGCCGGGGTGAGGTCCCGGCACGCCGCCACCACGGCGGCCAGGTGGGCCGGCTCGGTGCCGCAGCAGCCGCCCACGACCCGCACCCCGTACTCGCTCACGAACCGGGCCAGGTGCGCGGCCAGCTGGTCGGGCGTCAGGTCGTAGTGCATGCGGTCGTCGACCACCGACGGCAGGCCGGCGTTGGGCAGGACCGAGAGGAACGGCCGGGCCCGCGCCGAGAGGTAGCGCAGGTGCTCGCTCATCTCCGCCGGCCCGGTGGCGCAGTTGAGCCCGACCACGTCCGGGCGCAGCGCGTCCAGCGTGGTGAGGGCGGCACCGATCTCCGTCCCGAGCAGCATCCGCCCGGTCGTCTCGATCGTCACCTGGACCTGGAGTGGCACCTCCCGGCCGACGTCGGCCATCGCCCGCCGGCAGCCGATGATCGCCGCCTTGGCCTGCAGGAGGTCGTAGACGGTCTCGACGAGCAGCAGGTCGACGCCTCCTTCCAGCAGGCCGCTGGCTGCCTCCTGGTAGCCGGCGCGCTGGTCGGGGAAGGAGATCTGCCCGAGCGACGCCAGGCGGTTGCCGGGCCCGAGCGAGCCGGCGACGAAGCGGTCGCCGTAGCCGTCGGCCACGTCCCGGGCGATCGTCGCCGAGCGTCGGGCCAGCTCCCGGGTCCGTGGGGCGATCCCGTACTCGCCCAGCACCCACGGCAGGGAACCGAAGCTGTCGGTCTCGACGACGTCCGAACCGACCTCCAGGAACGAGCGGTGCAGGTCCGCCACCACATCGGGCCGGGTCTCGCACAGCAACTCGTTGCAGCCCTCGAGGGACGGCCCGCCGAAGTCGTCCGGGCCGAGATGGCGGAGCTGCAGGTTGGTGCCGGTGGCGCCGTCGTAGACGACCACCCGCTCGGCCACGGCCTCGAGGTACGGACTGCGCACGACCCCAAGGTAACGGGAGTCGTACAGTCCGGGTGCATGGCTACCGAAGGAGCAGACCCGAAAGTCGCAGCCCGTGTGGTCCGCAGCCCCCGAGGGAACGAGCGGTCCTGCCGCAGCTGGCAGACGGAGGGCGCGCTGCGCATGCTCCACAACAACCTCGACCCGGAGGTGGCGGAGCACCCGGCCGAGCTGGTGGTCTACGGCGGCAGTGGCCGGGCGGCCCGCAGCTGGCCGGCGTTCGACGCGATCGTCGCCGCCCTCCGGACCCTCGCCGAGGACGAGACGCTGCTGGTCCAGTCGGGCAAGCCGGTCGGCATCGCCCGCACCCACGAGTGGGCCCCGCGGGTGCTGATAGCCAACTCCAACCTGGTGCCGCAGTGGGCGACGTGGGAGGAGTTCCACCGCCTCGAGGCCCTCGGGCTGACGATGTACGGCCAGATGACGGCGGGGTCGTGGATCTACATCGGGACCCAGGGGATACTGCAGGGGACGTACGAGACCTTCGCTGCCGTGGCGGCCAAGCGCTTCGGCGGGTCCCTGCTCGGCACGCTCACCCTGACCGGCGGCCTCGGCGGGATGGGCGGGGCCCAGCCGCTCGCTGTGACGCTCAACGGTGGCGTCGCCCTCGTGGTGGACTGCGACGGGTCCCGCATCCGCCGGCGGATCGAGACCCGCTACCTCGACGTGCACGCCCCGACCCTCGACGAGGCGGTGGCCGGGGCCCTCGAGGCGAAGTCGGCGCGCCGTCCGCTGTCGATCGGCGTGGAGGGCAACTGCGCCGAGGTCTTCCCCGAGCTGCTGCGCCGCGGCGTGCCCGTCGACGTCGTCACCGACCAGACGTCGGCCCACGACCCGCTCAGCTACCTGCCCCTCGGTGTGGCCTTCGCCCAAATGGCGGCCGAGCGGGCACGCGACCCGGAGACGTTCACGCGGCGGGCACGGGAGTCGATGGCCCGCCACGTCGAGGCCATGGTCGGGTTCCAAGACGCCGGCGCCGAGGTGTTCGACTACGGCAACTCCATCCGGGGCGAGGCGCAACTGGCCGGCTACGAGCGGG
Source organism: Acidimicrobiaceae bacterium (assembly GCA_027320105.1). GTDB lineage: Bacteria > Actinomycetota > Acidimicrobiia > Acidimicrobiales > Palsa-688 > JAKAQB01. The sequence continues at coordinate 24,282 of DAHVMA010000056.1, forward strand.
CGTTCGCCTTCCCCGGCTTCGTGCCGGCCTACATCCGCCCCCTGTTCTGCGAGGGCAAGGGCCCGTTCCGTTGGGCGGCGCTGTCGGGCGACCCCCACGACATCGCCGTGACGGACCGCGCCGTGCTCGAGCTGTTCCCGGACAACGACCCGCTGGCGCGCTGGATCCACGCCGCCGAGGAGCGCGTCGCCTACCAGGGCCTGCCCGCCCGGATCTGCTGGCTCGGCTACGGCGAGCGGGACAGGGCGGGTCTGCGCTTCAACGAGCTGGTCGCCGCCGGCGACGTGTCCGCCCCGATCGTGATCGGCCGGGACCACCTCGACTGCGGGTCGGTCGCCTCCCCGTACCGGGAGACGGAGGGGATGCTCGACGGCTCGGACGCCATCGCCGACTGGCCGCTGCTCAACGCCATGCTCAACGTCGCCTCCGGGGCGTCGTGGGTGTCGATCCACCACGGCGGCGGGGTCGGCATCGGCCGCTCCATCCACGCCGGCCAGGTGTGCGTGGCCGACGGGACTCCGCTCGCGTCCGCCAAGATCGAGCGGGTGCTCACCAACGACCCGCTCTCGGGCGTGCTCCGCCACGTCGACGCCGGCTACGACCGGGCGAGGGAGGTGGCGGCCGCCACCGGGGTGCGCGTGCCGTGACGGACTTCTCGTCGATGTGGGCCGAGCTGGCGCCTATCGGCCGGGCCGGCGACGGCGGCTACCACCGGCTGGCGTGGACCGATGCCGACCGGGCGGCCCGGCAGTGGTTCCGGGAGCAGGCCCGACGCCTCGGCATGGCGCTCGACGAGGATCCCAACGGCAACCAGTGGGCGTGGTGGGGGAGCCCGTCGCCGGGGGCGGTCGTAACCGGCAGCCACTTGGACAGCGTGCCCGGCGGCGGTGCCTTCGACGGCCCGCTCGGCGTCGTGTCCGCCTTCCTTGCCGTCGACCGGCTCCGCCCCCGCCGGCCGGTGGCCGTCGTCAACTTCGCCGACGAGGAGGGCGGGCGCTTTGGGGTGGCAACCCTCGGCAGCCGGCTGCTCACCGGGTCGATCGGCGCGGGGCGGGCGGCTGCGCTCACCGACGCCGCCGGCGTCACCCTCGCCGAGGCATGGCGCGCCAACGGCCTCGATCCCGGGCGCGCCGGCGCCGACCCGTCACGCCTCGGCCGCGTCGGCGTCTTCGTCGAGCTGCACGTCGAGCAGGGCCGCCGCCTCGTCGACGCCGGCGTGCCTGTGGGGGTGGCCACAGCGGTGTGGCCCCACGGGCGGTGGCGCCTCGACTTCACCGGACGCGGCGACCACGCCGGCACGACCAGGCTGGCGGATCGCTCCGACCCGGTGCTGCCCCTCGCCCACACGGTGCTCGCCGCCAGGCAGGCGGCGGAGGACGCCGGCGCCGTGGCGACCGTCGGCAGGCTCGCCGTGCGACCCGGGGCCGTCAACGCCATCGCCTCGCGTGCCACCGCATGGCTCGACGCCCGCGGCCCGGAGGAGGCGGCGGTCCGCGGCGTCGTGGAGGCGGTGACCAAGTCGGCCGAGGCCGCCGCCGCCCACCACGCCGTCGGCGTCGCCGTGGCGGAGGAGTCCTGGAGCGCCGGCGCAACCTTCGGGGCCGACCTGCGCCGGCGGGTCGCGACGGCGGTGGCGGCGCGGCTCGGCTCCGTGACCGAGCTGCCCACCGGCGCCGGCCACGACGCCGCCGTCCTCGCCGGCGCCGGGGTGCCCGCCGCGATGCTCTTCGTCCGCAACCCGACCGGGACGAGCCACGACCCGGCGGAGTCGGCGTCCGTCGAGGACTGCCTCGCCGGGGTGGACGCCCTCACGGCCGTCCTGGAGGACCTGGCGTCTTGACCATCGTCCTGCACCCTGCCGGCCTCACCGCCGACGACGTCGTGGAGGTCGCCCGCCACCACGCCCGGGTCGAGCTCGGCCCCGCCGCGTTGCGGGCCATCGAGGAGGCCCGTGCGGTAGTCGAGGGCCTGGCCGCCTCGCCCGAGCCTGCGTACGGCATCTCGACCGGCTTCGGTGCCCTGGCCACCCGGCACATCCCCGTCGAGCGCCGCAGCGACCTGCAGCGCAGCCTCATCCGCTCGCATGCCGCCGGGTCGGGGCCGGAGGTCGAGGCGGAGGTGGTCCGGGCCATGACCCTGCTGCGGCTGCGGACCATGGCCTCGGGGCGGACCGGCGTCCGTCCGCTCCTCGCCCAGGGCTACGCGGCGCTCCTCAACGCCGGCATCATCCCGGTGGTCCCCGAGTTCGGTTCCCTCGGTTGCAGTGGCGACCTGGCGCCACTCGCCCACGTGGCCATGGTGCTCACCGGGGAGGGCGAGGGGAGGGGACCGGACGGGGTGCTGCGGCCGGCGTTGGAGCTGCTCGCCCTGGCGGGCGTGGCCCCCGTGATCCTCGCCGAGAAGGAGGGTCTCGCCCTCGTCAACGGCACCGACGGCATGCTCGGCATGCTGATCCTGGCGCTCGAGGACCTCCGCTCCCTGTGCCGCACCGCAGACCTCGCCACGGCGATGAGCGTCGAGGCGTTGATGGGCACCGACCGCGTGTTCGCCGCCGACCTCCACGCGCCGCTGCGACCGCACCCCGGGCAGGCGGTGTCGGCCGGCAACGTGTGGCGGCTGCTGCGCGGCAGCGCCATCGTCGCCTCCCACCGTGAAGGCGACCGGCGGGTCCAGGACGCGTACTCGCTGCGCTGCGCGCCCCAGGTCACCGGCGCCATGCGCGACACGGTCGCCCACGCCACCACCGTGGCCGACCGGGAGCTGGCGGCCACCATCGACAACCCGGTGGTGCTCCCCGACGGGCGCGTCGAGTCCAACGGCAACTTCCACGGGGCGCCCGTCGGCTACGTCCTCGACTTCCTCGCCATCGCCGCCGCCGACCTGGCCTCGATGAGCGAGCGGCGGACGGACCGGATGCTCGACGCCGCCCGCTCCCACGGCCTGCCGCCGTTCCTCGCCGCCGAACCCGGCGTCGACTCGGGCCACATGATCGCCCAGTACACCCAGGCCGGCATCGTCAGCGACATGAAGCGCCTCGCCGTGCCGGCAAGCGTTGACTCCATCCCCAGCTCCGCCATGCAGGAGGACCACGTCTCGATGGGCTGGGCGGCGGGCCGCAAGCTGCGGCGCAGCGTCGAGGGCCTGACCCGCGTCCTGGCCGTCGAGTTGCTCACCGCCGCCCGCGCCCTCGACCTGCGCGCCCCGGTGGCACCCGCCCCCGCGACCGCCGCAGCGCGCGACGGCCTGCGCGAGCTGGTCGACGGGCCGGGCGCCGACCGCTACCTCGCCCCGGAGATCGACGCCGCCGTCAAGGCCGTCGTGGAGGGACGGCTGGTCCGGGCGGCGGAGTCCGTGGTGGGTGCCATCGCATGAGCGCCCGGCGCTGGTGGTGCCGCCTGGCGTGGCTCGGCGGGCCGGACGCCACGCCCGGCGTCGTGTTGGAGGCCGGCGCCGACGGGCTCCTGTCGGCGGTCACCGCCGGCGTGGCGGTCCCCCCGGACGGCGCTGACCGCCTGCCCGGGCTCACGCTCCCGGGCCTGGTCAACGCCCACTCGCACGCCTTCCACCGGGGGCTGCGCGGCTGGACCCAGGGCGACGGCGGCACGTTCTGGACCTGGCGGGAGCGGATGTACCGGCTCGCCGGCCGCCTCGATCCCGACCTCTACCTGGCGTTGGCGACCGCCGCCTACGCCGAGATGGCGCTCGGCGGGATCACGACGGTCGGGGAGTTCCACTACCTCCACCACGGCCCGGGCGGGACGCCCTACGCCACCGACGCTATGGGCGAGGCGCTCCTCGAGGCGGCCTCACGCGCCGGGATCCGCATCACCCTGCTCGACACCTGCTACCTGGCCGGCGGGATCGGCCAGCCGCTCGACGACGTGCAGCTGCGCTTCTCCGACGGGGACGCGCCCGGGTGGGCGGCACGCGCCCAACGCCTTGCCGACGGCCCGACCGTCCGCGTCGGTGCCGCCGTCCACTCGGTGCGGGCGGTGCCCCCCGAGGCCATCACCGCCGTCGCCGAGTGGGCCCGCCTGCGCCGGGCCCCGCTGCACGCCCACGTGAGCGAGCAGCCGGCTGAGAACGCCGCCTGCCTCGAGGCGCACGGCCTCACCCCGACCCAGCTCCTCGCCCAGCGTGGTGCCCTCGACGGGAGGTTCACCGCCGTGCACGCCACCCACCTCGACGACGCCGACGTCGCCACCCTCGGGGAGGCGGGCTGCGCCGTGTGCTTGTGCCCCACGACCGAACGGGACCTCGCCGACGGGATCGGCCCGGCGGCCGCCCTCCGCCTTGCCGGCGTGTCCCTGTGCGTCGGCAGCGACTCCCACGCCGTGGTCGACCTGTTCGAGGAGGCGCGGGGCATCGAGCTCGACGAGCGGCTCGCCACCGGCGAGCGCGGCCGGCACGACCCCGCCGCCCTCCTCGCCGGCGCCACCGCCGGCGGGGCCGAAGCCCTGGGCTGGGCCGGCGGCGGCCGGTTGGTGGTGGGGGCGCCGGCGGACTTCTGCACCCTCGACACCGGCCACCCGCTCCTCGCCGGCACCCTCGGCACCGGGGGGGCCAACGCTGCTGGCGCCGCCGTCTTCGCCGCCGGCGCGGCGGCGGTGACCGACGTGGTCGTCGCCGGCATGCCCGTCGTCGCGGGCGGCTCCCACCTGCGGGTCGGCGACGTGGGCTCCGCCCTCGCCTCCGCCATCCGGGCGGCATGGGGCCAGGTGGGGGGATGAGCGGGGGGAGCGTGCCTGACTCGCTCCTCGTGACCGGGATCGGCGAGCTCGGCCTGGAGGGCGGCCCGGCGGCCCTGCTCATCGCCGGTGGGCAGGTGGCGTGGAGCGGGCCCGCCGACCGGCTGCCCGAGCAGGCCGGGGGGGAGCGCGTCGACGTCGGCGGGCGCGCCGTGATCCCCGGGTTCGTCGACAGCCACACCCACCTGGTCTTCGCCGGGCAACGGGCGGCGGAGTGGGAGGCGCGCATGGCCGGCCGGCCCTACGCCGCCGGAGGCATCCTGACGACGGTGCGCGCCACCCGGGACGCGACCGAGAGCCAGCTGGCCGACCGCACCCGCCGCCTCGCCGCCGAGGCGCTGCGCAGTGGGACGACCACCCTCGAGGTCAAGAGCGGCTACTGCCTCGAACCCGCAGGCGAGGAGCGCATGCTCCGGGTCGCCAGCGGGTTCACCGCTGAGACGACCTTCCTCGGGGCCCACGTCGTCGCCCCCGAGTACGCCGGCAGGACCGACGACTACGTGGAGCTCGTCGCCGGCGAGATGCTGGCCCGCTGCGCGCCCCTCGCCCGGTGGGCGGACGTGTTCTGCGAGGAGCGGGGAGCGTTCGACGCCGACCAGTCCCGTCACGTCCTGCGCGCCGCAGCCGCCGCCGGCCTCGGGCTGCGGGTCCACGGCAACCAGCTCGGCCCCGGCCCTGGTGCCGGCCTCGCCGTCGAGATGGCGGCGGCATCGGTCGACCACTGCACCCACCTGTCGGCGGGCGACGTCGAGGCCCTCGCCGGGTCGGGCACCGTTGCGACGCTGCTGCCCGGGGCCGAGTTCTCCACCCGCTCCCCCTACCCCGACGCCCGCCGGCTGCTCGACGCCGGCGCACGCGTCGCCCTCGCCACCGACTGCAACCCGGGCACGAGCTTCACGACCTCCATGCCGCTGGTCGTGGCCCTGGCGGTGCGGGAGATGCGCATGACCCTCGCCGAGGCGCTCGACGCCGCCACCGCCGGCGGGGCCGCCGCCCTCCGCCGCGACGACATCGGCGGCCTGTCACCTGGCCAGCGTGCCGACCTCGTCGTGCTCGAGGCACCCACCGCAGCGTGGCTCGGCTACCGGCCGGGCGTCGACCTCGTGCGCGCCGTCGTGCGCGGCGGGCAGCTCGCCGCCGGCTCCTGGCCCGGGCGGGGTGCGGCGGGGATCGCCTAGACCGTCGTGCTGAGCGCCAAGGCAGTCGCCCTCTCACGCCGCGGCGAGGTCGTCCTCGACGACGTGTCGCTCTCCGTCGGCGCCGGCAGCCGCCTCGGCGTGGTCGGCCCCAACGGCATCGGCAAGTCAACCCTGCTGCAGGTGCTCGCCGGCGAGATCGAGCCGGAGCGGGGCGTCGTCGAACGCGCCCCTTGCTCGCTCACCGTCGGGCTGCTCACCCAGGAGCCCGACGCCCGGCCCGGCGAGAGGCTGCTCGCCTACCTCGCCCGGCGGACCGGGGTGGCGGCCGCCGGCGAGAACCTCGACCGGCTCACCGAGACCTTGGCGGCCGACCCCGACGCGGTGGAGCCCTACAGCCAAGCCCTCGATCGTTTCCTCGCCCTCGGCGGCGACGACTTCCGAGCGCGCGCCCAAGCGACGTGCGCCGAGGTCGGCCTCGACGCCGGCAGGTTGGAGGTCCCGGTGAGCGACCTGTCCGGCGGCCAGTCGGCCCGCGCCCGGCTGGCGGCGGTGCTGCTCGCCCGCTTCGAGGTGCTCCTGCTCGACGAGCCGACCAACGACCTGGACTTCGAGGGGCTCGACCTGCTGGAGAGGTTCCTCGCCTCGGTGCCGGGCGCGGTGGTTACCGTCTCCCACGACCGGGCGTTCCTCGACCGATCGGTGACCCGCATCCTCGAGCTGGAGGAGCACACCCACCGCGCCGTCGAGTACGCCGGCGCGTGGAGCGAGTACGTCGAACGGCGTGCCTTGGCGCGCAACCAGGCCGGGGCCGCCTACGAGGAGTGGCGCGCCGAGCGCAAGCGCCTCGCGACCCGCATCCGGGCCCAGCGCGCCTGGTCGGAGCAGGGTGTCCGCCGGGCGGTCAACAAGCCGCGGGACAACGACAAGGCGCAGCGCGGCTTCCGCATCAACCGCACCGAGAAGCAGGCGTCCAAGGTCCGCATCTCCGAACGGGCCCTCGAGCGGCTCGGCACGATGGACAAGCCCTGGGAGGGCTGGCAGCTGCACCTCGACCTGTCGCCTGCCGGGCGCAGCGGTGACCTCGTGGTCCGCCTCGACGGCGCCGTCGCCCGCCGTGGCGCCTGGACCCTCGGCCCGGTCGACCTGGAGGTCCACTGGGCCGACCGCATCGCCATCACCGGCCCCAACGGGGGCGGCAAGTCCACGCTCCTCGGGGTGATCCTCGGCCGGGTCCCGCTCGACGAGGGGCGGGTGACCGTCGGGCCGTCGGTGCGCCTGGGCGAGCTCGACCAGCGCCGGGCGCGCCTGGGGGCGTCGACCCCGCTGCTCGACGCGTTCGTGGCCGATGCCGGCGTGCTTCCCGAGGAGGCTCGCTCTACCCTCGCCAAGTTCGGATTGACGTCGCTGCACGTGAGCCGTCCGGTGGGAGGACTTTCCCCAGGGGAGCGGACCCGCGCCCAGCTCGCAGCTCTCGCGTCGGCCGGCACCAACTGCCTGGTCCTCGACGAGCCGACCAACCACCTCGACCTGCCCGCCATCGAGCAGCTCGAGGCGGCCCTCGACGACTTCACCGGCACGCTCCTCGTCGTCACCCACGACCGCTGGCTGCTCGAGTCGCTGCGCTTCGACCGGGCGCTCGAAGTCGCCGACGGACGCGTGCACCCCTAGGCTGCAGCGGCCCATGAAGATCTACACCCGGCGAGGCGACGACGGCACCACCGGCCTCCTCTACGGCGGCCGGGTCCGCAAGACGTCCGCCGTGATCGCCGCCAACGGCGCCGTCGACGAGGCCCAAGCCGCTCTCGGCGCCGCCAGGGCCGAGGTCGAGCGCGGATCCGAGCTCGACCTCCTCCTCGTCCGCCTCGAGCGAGACCTGTACGTCCTCATGGCCGAGCTCGCCACCGCCCCCGCCAACCGCACCAAGTTGCACGACGGGCACACTCGCGTCGACCCGTCGATGGTCGCCGCCCTGGAGGACCGCATCGACGAGCTCACCGGACGCTTCCCCCCGCTCACCGACTTCGTCGTGCCCGGCCACGACCGGGTCGCCGCCTCGCTCGACGTGGCCCGGACGATCGTGAGGCGCGCCGAGAGAGCGGTCCTGCTCGTCGAGGAGGAGCAGGCCGCCGCCGGCGCGCCATCCCAGCCGGCATCCCAGGTAGGGCCGTACCTCAACCGGCTCTCCGATCTCGTCTGGACCATGGCCCGTTGGCACGAGCACGGCGAGTCGCTGCTCTCTCGCCAGACCACCACACCCTGAGAGGAGCCACCCGATGTCCCTCGAGCTCACCGCACCCGCCGAGGTCCCGGCGGACGTCCCAGTCCTCGGCGTCCCTGTCTACGCCGACCTCAGCGTGCCCGACGGGTCGGGCGTCGAGCTCGACGGCGGGTTCCTCCGCCGGTGCGGCTTCGAGGGCAAGCCGGGCCAGTCCCAGGCGGTGCCGGCCGACGACGGCTCGAGCATCATCGCCCTCGGCGTCGGCGAGGCGGGCGCCGTGGACGCCGACGTGCTCCGCCGGGCGGGTGCCGCCCTGGCGCGCGCCGCCAGCCAGGTCGAGGCGGCGGCCACCACCCTCGCGGTGGCCGCCGCCGACCCCGAGGCGGTCGCTGCTGTCGTGGAAGGCGCCGCCCTCGCCTCCTACCGCTACCCGGGCTCCACCCGGAAGCCGCCCCCGAGCGCCCTGCGCCGGCTCGCCGTCGTCGGCGCCGACCCCGACGTCATCCGCCTCGGCGAGGTGCGCGCCCGGGCCACGGCACGGGCACGCGACTGGATCAACGAGCCCGCCGGGACTATGACTCCCACCCGGCTCGGGGAGATAGCCCTCGAGCTGGCCGAGGCGTACGGCCTCTCAGCGGAGGTGTGGGACGAGGACCGCATCGCCGCCGAAAGGCTGGGAGGGCTCCTCGCCGTGGCCGCCGGCGCCGCCGCGCCCCCCAGGCTCATCCGCCTCGCCCACGAGCCGGAGGGTGCCGAGGTCACGATCGCCTTGGTCGGGAAGGGGATCACGTTCGACTCCGGCGGGCTGTCGCTCAAGCCGGCCAACTCGATGATGACGATGAAGGGCGACATGGGCGGCGGGGCCGCTGTCCTCGCCGCCGTCGCCGCCGCCGGCGAGCTCGGCCTCGGCGTACGGGTCGTCGGGTGGGTGGCAGCCACAGAGAACATGCCAGGGGGGAGGGCGCAACGGCCGGGGGACGTGTTCGTCGCCCGCAACGGGGTCAGCGTCGAGGTCCTCAACACCGACGCCGAGGGACGCCTCGTGCTGGCCGACGCACTGTCCCTCGCCAGCGAGGAGCGACCCGACGCCATCGTCGACGTCGCCACGCTCACCGGCGCGCAGGTCGTCGCGCTCGGCAAGGGCGTCGCCGGCGTGATGGGCAACGACGCCGACCTCGTCGCTCGCGTTGCCGCCGCCGGCGCCGCCGTGGGCGAGCCGGTGTGGGAGCTGCCGCTCGTAGAGGACTACCGGGAGCACCTTGACTCCGAGGTCGCCGACGTGAAGAACATCGGCAAGGCCGGCGAGGCGGGGACGATCATCGCCGGCCTGTTCCTGCAGGAGTTCGTCCCCCCCGGTACCCCCTGGGCCCACCTGGACATCGCCGGGCCGGCGTGGTCGGAGGAGGACAAGGGCTGGTTGCGCAAGGGGGGCACCGGGTGGGCGGCGCGGACGCTGCTCGAGCTGGCGCGCCGCTGGGAGTAGGCACCCTGGTGTGAGTGCTCGGTGTGAGCGCTTGGGGCGGGTGGGTGCGGGTGGGTGTGGGGCGGGTGGGTGTGGGTGCGGGAGGGGGGCGTCGCCGTCGCCGTCGCCGGCGGTCCCGGCCTCGGGCCCCGGCCCCGGGTGTCGCTTGCGGGTCAGGCTTGTGGGGGTCGGGCACCCGTGGGGAAGGTCAGGCCCGCCGGTACGCCCGGACTGCCAGCGGAATGAACACGGCGAGGATCCCGGCGATGCAGGCCGCGCTCTCCCAAGCCCCCTGTCCCAGCGGGCCACCCAGGGCGAGGGCGCGCATCTCGTCGATCACGATGGTCACAGGCTGGTTGCTGGCGAAGGCCTGCAGCCAGCCGGGCATCGACGCCACCGGAACGAACGCCGACGACACGAACGTCAACGGGAACAGCCAGATCAGCCCGAAGCTGCCGACCGCCTCCTCGTCTTTGATCACGAAGCCGAGGTAGGCGGACACCGAGGTGATCGCCATGCCGAAGGCCACCGCCAGGACGACCATCCAGACAGCGGGTAGCGCTCCGTTGTGGAAGCGGAAGCCGACGGCGGTGCTCACGCCGAGAAGGACGAGCACGGTGACAGTCATGCGCAGCAGGTCGGCGAGGAGGCGACCGGTGAGCACAGCGGAGCGCGCCATCGGCATCGACCGGTACCGGTCGACGACCCCCTTCTGGATCTCGCGAGCGAGTCCGATGGCGGTGCCGAAAGAGGCAAAGGCTGCGCTCTGGCCGATGATGCCGGGGGTCAGGTAGTCGACATAGCCGCCAGGGACGTTGGTGTGGATCGCCCCACCGAACACGTAACGGAACAGCAACACGAAGATCACCGGTTGGATCACGGCGAAGAAGATCAGCGCAGGCGTCCGCCAGTACGCGATGAGGTTGCGCTTCGCCACCGTCATGCCGTCGCGCACCGCCCAGGCCACGCGCTGGCGCCCCCCGGGCACCTCCCGCAGCTCCCTCTTCGGTGCGAGCGTTGTCATCAGTCCCTGCCTCCGTCGTCTGGGGCGGCGCCGCTGCCCGGGCCGCGGCGGGGCCGCCCGCGCCCCCGGCCGGCGCCGGCGGGTCCCGACGCCTCCTCGGCCTGGTGGCCGGTGAGCGCGAGGAAGACGTCGTCGAGCGACGGGCGGCGCAGCGCCAGACCCGAGACCTCGATGCCGGCCGCGTCGAGATCGCGCACCGCCTGGACCATCGCCTGCGAGCCGCGATTGCCGACCCGTATCCCGACCATCGCCGTCTCGTTGTCCACCGCCGGCTCGCCGTCCGAGAGGGAGGCGACGGCATGAGCGGCGCCGGCCAGGCGGGAGCGGTCGGTCACGGTGAGCTCGACCACATCGCCACCAACGCGGTCCTTGAGCGACTCCGACGTGCCGGCGGCGATCACCACCCCGTGGTCGATCACCACGATCTCGTCGGCGAGCTCGTCAGCCTCCTCCAGGTACTGGGTCGTGAGCAGCAGGGTCGTGCCGCCCGCTACCAGGTCGCGCATCACCGACCACATGCCGTTGCGGCTGCGCGGGTCCAGACCGGCAGTGGGCTCGTCGAGGAAGAGGACGGCGGGTTGGGCGATGAGGCTGGCCGCGAGGTCCAGGCGGCGGGCCATGCCGCCGGAGTAGGTCTTGGCCGTGCGCTCGGCGGCGGCGAGCAGGTCGAAGCGCTCCAGCAGCTCCTGGGCGCGCTGGCGCGACCGCTGCTTGGAGAGGTGCGAGAGCCGGCCGAGGATCACGAGGTTCTCCCGCCCCGTGAGCTCGTCCTGGATCGCCGCGCTCTGACCGGCGAGACCGATGATCTCCCGCACCGCCTCGGGGTGGCGTACCACGTCGCGGCCTTCGATCACGGCCCGCCCGCCGTCGGGTCGCAGCAGCGTGGTGAGGATGCGCACGGCGGTCGTCTTGCCGGCACCGTTGGGGCCGAGCACGGCGAGGACCGTGCCACGGTCGACGGCGAAGTCGACGCCACGCAGCGCGTGCACCGAGCCGAACGACTTGCGTAGGTCCTCCACCAGGATGGCGGGGCCGGGATGATCGAGCGAGGTCAAGGGGAGCTCCGTTGGGTGGGCAAGGGCGATGGGGTGGTGGGCGGCGACCGGGGCGGCCGGCAGCCGGCCGGAGGCGTGAGGCAGCCCGGGGCTGACCGGACGGGTGCGAGCAGCGGCCCCGCTGGTTCGGCCGGCGGGAGGGCCGGGCCATGGTGGCGTACCCGGCACGGGGCTCGCCATCGAGCTCGCCACCGAGAATGTCGGGAACGGCCGGAATGGGCAAGCCGGCGAGGGGCGGGTGGGCTGTCGGGCGAGGTGAACGGCACGGGAGAGGTGGGTGGCGGCGCGCGTTCGCGTGACAAACCGCGCGTAGCCAGCCAAACCGCGCGCATTCACACCCACATACCGTCGTCTGTGCGCGCAGGTCCCTTGGCTGCGCGCGGGTTCGCCCACGAGGGCCCACGCCGGCCCCGCCGCCGCCTCCACCCCCCACGCCGGCCCCGCCACCGCCTCCGCCCCCCCGCCGGCCCCGCCGCCCCACGCCGGCCACGCCTCCCCGGCACTGACGAAGGCCTACCGAGGCCCCGCTGCCAGGTCGCCGGCGGCGTCCATCAAAGCCAGGTGCACCGCTGTCGCCGGCAGGTTGCCCAGCAGCTCACGGCTCAGCGGGTCGGCGGCCGACGCGAGGATGCCGGTCGGGCCGGCGACGGCAAGCACGGCGTCCAGGCGTTGGTGCGCCTCCTCCCACCGGCCGAGGTGGGCGAGGGCCCTGACGGCCCACACCGACGCCAGCAGGTCGGGGCTGTCCGCACCGGCCCGGCCGTCGTCCACGCCCTCCGACAGGCGGTGGAGGAGCCCGCCGGCGCTCTGCCGCTCGAGGATCCGGTCGACGGTGGCGGCGACGATGGGGTGGCCGGCCGGCCAGGGTCCCTGCCACGCCACCCGCAGCAGTGCTGCGTCGGTGTCGTCGGGGCCGCCGGCATCCGCCACGCTGCGGCGCAGGCCGCCGTCGGGGCCGCCGGCACCCGCCACGCTGCGGCGCGGGCCGCCGTCGGGCGCAACCGCCTCGGCTTCGAGCCAGCTGAGCACCCGGCGGGCCTCCGCCCGCCACGTGGCGGCCGGCAGATCGAGCGGGTTGGCGGCGACGGCCCGGCGGGCGGCGGCGTCGAGGGCGACCCACGCCTGCACCGTGCTGGCCACCAGGGGCACCGGGCGGCCCGAGACGGCCCAGACCCCGCCGTCGGGTTCCTGCCAGTGGTCGGCGACCCAGTCGGCGCCCGCGGCGAGGGCCAGTGCCGCTGCGGTGAGCGGTCCGGCTCCGCCGGCGCCCCAGGCGCCCCGCTGGCTCGCTGAGACGGCGAGGGCGACATCCCCGTGGACGTCGAGGTCGGGCGCGGTGCCGACCGGGGTGCCCGTCACGACGGGCTGGCTCCGGCGCCACCCCACCCAGGCCAGCTCCTCCAGCTCCGGGCGGGGATCGCCGCCGGGGGTGAGCGACGCCGGCCACGGTAGGGCGGTGCCCTCGATGGCCTCGCGCAGCCAGCGCTCAGCCGCCTCGGCGTCCTCGTTGAGCCCGGCGCGAGCCAGCGCCGCCGCCGCCGCGGCGGCGTCCCGCAGCCGTACGCCCCGGTCGTCAGCCGTGCGCTCACCACCCGCCCGGCGGGGCAGCGACGTCGTGCCGGCGCCCACCGGGCCGCCGGCCGGGCCGGTGAGGCTGCGGACGAGCAGCGCCGAGCGCGCCGTCGCAGCGCGGTGGGCTGGGGAGCCGGCGGCGACGAGCGGGGCGAGCCAGCTCTGCCACGCGACGACGGTGTCGTCGACCAGCCGGCGGGCGGCGCCGACCGACAGCGCCGGGGCGACCGAGCGGCGGTCGTCGACGGTGACGACCAGCGACTCACCGGGCTCGAGGCGGCGGACCCCCCGCCACCGGGGGCGGTTCCGGCCGAGCGGCGCCGGCGCGAAGTCCACACCTGCCCGCACCACCAGCGACCCCCACGCCACGCCCTCCGATGTGGCGTCCACCCGGCCGGAGCCAGCGCCCGGCAGCACCTCGACTTCGATCTCCACCGGACCGGCGAGCGCCGTTGCAACCCTGACGACGCGTCCCGCCGGGAGGATCCGGCCGGCCGACGTCCCCGCCCAGGCAAGGGCGTCGAGGACCTGCACCGCCTGCCCGGTACCAGTCCGCAGGACCGTCTCGGCCACGAGGGAATCGCCGACGTAGCGCTGCGAGCCGGGCGGCAGCTTCCGGCCGGAGCCGGTGCCCTCCCGGACGGGCCCGACCCTCACCGCAGCCCCGCCGGGGTCGAGCAACCGCCACAGCGCCGGCGGCCCGTCGAAGCTCGCCGGGCAGTACCAGTCGATGGTGCCGTCGGCGGCGACGAGGGCGCCTCGCACCCCGTCGGCGATCCATGCCCGGGCGGCGAGGGGGACCCGGTCGGCGTCGGTCAGCACGGGACCGGTGGCGGTTGCTCGGGCGCCGACTTCGACGGGCCAGGCTCAGAGTTGGGTTCAGACGCCGACTTCGACGACCTCCACCTCCAGCTGCCCGCTCGGAGCGTCGTAGGCGACCGTGTCACCCTTCCGCTTCCCGATCAGCGCCTGGCCGAGCGGCGAGTTGGGGGACACCACCGAAACCCCCTCGCGACGTTCCTCGATCGAGCCGATCAGGAACTGCTCGACGTCGTCGTCACCGGCGTAGCGCAGGGCGACCACGACGCCGGTGCGGACGGCGCCGTCGGAGGGGGCGGCGTCGGAGTCGACGATCTCGGCGCCGGCGAGCATGGCTCCCAGCTGGCGGATGCGCAGCTCCATCTTCCCCTGGCTGTCCTTGGCGGCGTGGTAGTCACCGTTCTCGGACAGGTCGCCGAGGGCGCGGGCCGCCTCGATGGCACGGGCGATCTCGACGCGTCCCCGGGTCCTCAGATCCTCGAGCTCCGCCTGGAGGCGCTCGTAGGTCTCGCGCGTCAGTTGCGTCTCGGCCATGAGGGCCGAGGCTAGTCGTCCGCCGGTTGACGCCGGCCCCGGGCATGAACGACACTGTGGGGGTGACCCCTGCCCAGCCCCATGTGATCCCGCAGGTATTCATCGTGTAGCACACCGGCGCTCCGCCGGTGTGCCTGCCGACCGTCCCCGAGGGGGCGGTCGTCGTCTGTCCGGGCCCTTCCCCGCCCGGCTCCCCGCCCACCCCCCAGGTGAACGACCCGAGGTGAACGACCCGAAGTGAGCATGGTGAGCACCCACCGCATCGCAGTCATCCCCGGCGACGGCATCGGCACCGAGGTCGTCCCCGTAGCGCTGGATGTCGCCCGAGCCGCCGGCGCCGAGCTCGAGACCGTCGAGTACGACCTCGGCGGGCGGCGCTACCTGGCCACCGGCGAGGTGCTGCCTCCAAGCGTCCTCGAGGAGCTGAGGGGCTTCGACGCCATCCTGCTCGGCGCCATCGGCACGCCTGAGGTCCCGCCCGGGGTGCTCGAGCGGGGGCTCCTGCTGCGGCTGCGCTTCGCCCTCGACCTCTACGTCAACCTGCGGCCGTTCCGTGCCGACGCCGCTGCCGGCTCCGGTGAGCAGCTCGACGTGGCCGTCGTGCGCGAGAACACCGAGGGCACCTACGCCGGCGAGGGCGGCTTCCTGCGCAAGGGCACCCCGGCAGAGGTCGCCACCCAGGGGTCGGTCAACACGCGCTTCGGGGTGGAGCGCTGCGTGCGCTTCGCCTTCGAGCTGGCCCGCAGCCGGGCTCGCCACCACCTCACGCTGGTCCACAAGACCAACGTGCTGTCCTTCGCCGGCGACCTGTGGCAGCGGACCTTCGACGATCTCGCCGCCCAACACCACGACGTCACCACCGCCTACAACCATGTCGACGCCGCCTGCATCCACCTGGTGGCGTCTCCCTCGCGCTACGACGTCATCGTCACCGACAACCTCTTCGGCGACATCCTCACCGACCTCGCCGGCGCGGTCGCCGGCGGCATCGGGCGGGCAGCGTCGGCCAACCTCAACCCGGAGCGCAACGGGCCGTCGCTCTTCGAGCCGGTGCACGGTTCGGCCCCGGACATAGCCGGCAGCGGCACCGCCGACCCGACCGCCGCAGTCGTGTCGGCGGCGATGATGCTCGACTTCCTCGGCGACACCGACGTCGCGGCGCGCATCACCAAAGCAGTGGAGAGCACGCCGGCCCAACCAGGCCGCTCCACGAGCGAGACCGGCGCCGCCATCACCCGACGGCTGTAGAGCCCGAAGACCGTAGAGCCCGAAGACTGTAGAGAACGAAGAAAGGCTGCAGCGAGATGCCCATCACCCCCACAGAGAAGATCTGGATGGACGGCGAGCTCGTCGACTGGGACGACGCCCGCATCCACGTGCTCACCCACTCGCTGCACTACGGCTGCGGCGTCTTCGAGGGCATCCGGGCGTACGCCACCGACGAGGGCCCGGCGATCTTCCGCCTGCACGACCACGTCCGGCGGCTGTTCCGCTCGGCTCACATCTTCATGATCGACGTCCCCTTCAGCGACGAGGAGATCGTGACGGCCACCAAGCAGACGGTGGCGGTCAACGGGCTCGACCAGTGCTACATCCGGCCGCTCGTCTACCTCGGCTACGGGGAGATGGGCCTCAACCCGCTGCTCGCGCCGGTGCAGGTGTCGATCGCGGTGTGGCCGTGGGGCGCCTACCTCGGCGAGGAGGGGATGGCGCGCGGCGTGCGCATGAAGATCAGCTCCTGGCAGCGCCACGCTCCCAACGCCATCCCGCCGGCCGCCAAGGGCACGGGCATGTACATCAACAGCTCGATGGCCAAGATCGAGGCGATCAAGGCCGGCTACGACGAGGCCATCCTCCTGTCCCCGCAGGGGTACGTGTCGGAGTGCACCGGCGAGAACATCTTCGTCGTGCGGGGTGGGCGGATCGTCACGCCGCCGCTGTCGGCCGGCGCCCTGGAAGGCATCACCCAGGACACGGTGCTCACCCTCGCCCGGGACCTCGGCTACGAGGTCGGCACGGGGAACATCCTGCGCTCGGATCTGTACGTCGCCGACGAGGCGTTCATCACCGGCACAGCGGCGGAGCTCGTCCCGATCAGCTCGGTCGACGACCGCGACGTCGGGGACGGCAAGCCGGGGCCCATCACCAGGCGCCTCCAGGAGCTGTACGGGGAGGTCGTCCGCGCGAAGGTGGACCGCTACAAGGACTGGAACGAGCATGTCCGCTGACATGCGGGAGGTGCCCCCCCGCATGTCAGCGGGCGGCCACGGGCTGCCCCGGGAGCTGCCCGAGTCGGTCGACATCTACGACACGACCCTGCGCGACGGGTCGCAGCAGGAGGGTCTGTCGCTCACCGTCGACGACAAGCTGCGGGTTGCCGAGCAGCTCGACCACCTGGGCGTCGCCTACATCGAAGGTGGCTGGCCGGGAGCCAACCCCAAGGATGCCGAGTTCTTCCGCCGGGCCTCGGCCGGTGAGCTGCGGCTCCACCACGCCACGCTCGTGGCCTTTGGCTCGACCCGCAAGGCCGGTGGGCGGGCCGAGACCGATCCGGTGCTCGCCGACCTGCTCGCCGCGGCCACACCGGTCGTATGCCTCGTGGCCAAGTCGGCGCGGTGGCACGTCACCGAGACCCTCCGCACCTCCCTCACCGAGGCGATCGACATGGTCGCCGACTCCGTTGCCTACCTCCGGTCGGAGGGGCGCCGGGTGTTCGTCGACGCCGAGCACTTCTTCGACGGTCACCGTGACCATCCCCGTTTCCCGCTGGACGTGCTGCTCGCCGCCGAGGAGGCCGGCGCCGAGGCGGTCGTGCTCTGCGACACCAACGGTGGCAGCCTCCCCTTTGAGGTCGAGGCGATCGTAGGGGCGGTCCGTGACCGCGTCGGCATCACCCTCGGCGGCCACTTCCACAACGACTCCGGGTGCGCCGTCGCCAACTCGCTGGCTGCGGTCCGCCAGGGTGCCACCCACGTGCAGGGCTGTGTCAACGGGTATGGCGAACGCACCGGCAACGCCGACCTCACCGCCGTCGTTCCGGACCTCACCGTGAAGATGGGAGTGGAGACGATCCCCCGCGAGCGGTTGGGCCGGCTCACCGCCGTCGCCCACCACATCGCCGAGGTGGTCAACGTCGCCCCCGACCCCCACCAGCCCTTCGTCGGCGTGTCGGCTTTCGCCCACAAGGCCGGGCTGCACACCAGCGCGATCGCCCGACAGCCGGGGGCGTACGAGCACGTCGCCCCCGAGACGGTCGGCAACGGGACGAGGTTCGTGGTGTCGGAGATGGCGGGGCGTTCGACGGTCGCGCTGAAGGCGGAGGAGCTCGGCCTCCCCCTGCCCGAGGCGGTCCTCGGCGACGTGGTGGAGCGCCTCAAGCAGCTCGAGCACGGCGGGTTCCACTTCGAGGTGGCGGACGGCTCCCTCGAGTTGCTGCTGCGGCAGGCGGCGGGCTGGAAGCAGCCGTTCTTCCGGCTGGAGTCGCACCGGGTGATCACCGATCTCAGGGAGGACGGCAGCTTCGTCACCGAGGCCACCGTCAAGCTGCACGTCGGCGACGAGCGGGTGCTCGCCACCGCCGAGGGGAACGGGCCGGTCAACGCCCTCGACGCCGCCCTGCGCAAGGCGATCGGCCCGACCCACCCGGCGCTGTCACACATCCACCTCACCGACTACAAGGTGCGGGTGCTCGACACGGCGCGCGGCACGGAGGCGGTTACACGGGTGCTCGTCGACAGCACGGACGGGGAGAGGACCTGGACGACGATAGGCGTGTCCCCCAACGTGATCGAGGCGTCGTGGGCGGCGCTCGAGGACTCGGTCGTGCTCGGGTTGCTGCACGCCGGCGACGCCGACCAGGCTGGGCGGCCGTGACGCAACCGGACTACGTCCCGGTCCGGCCGAGCGATCGGGTCCGGCCCTCCGAGCGCCTCAACCTCCCGGGTGCCCGGCGCCAGGTTCGCCCCGGCGAGCTGCTCGAGCTGACGCCGCCGGTGGGTGACCGCTTGGGTGCCGCCGGCCCGGATCTCGGCTACGGCCTCAAGCTCGCCAAGCGCCTCGAGCCCCGCCTGACCGTCCCCGAAGCAGAGGACGTCCACGACGTCGTTGCCGGCTGCTTCGCGTGTGGCGCCCGCCGGGCGGCGACGTACGGCCGGGCGCCCGTCATCTACGACTTCGAGTGGGCCTATACCCTGTGGGGGTATCTGGGGCAACCACCGGAAGACCTCGTCGCTGCCCGCGCCCCGGCGATGCGAGGCGCCGCCCACGACTACTGGCACCAGCGGGCCGTGGCCGACGCCGTCGCCGCCGAGGCCATCCGCCTGACGCCGGCGCAGGTGGCCGAGCGCATCGGCGAGTGGAGGAGCTTCCTAGACCTGTAGCCGGGCGAGGTCGCCGGGAGCGTTGATCGTGACGCGCCGGGCGCCGTCGACGGTGCGCCTGACCATGCCCGACAGCTCGCCGCCCGGCCCGAGCTCGACGAAGGTGTCGGCTCCCAGGCTGCGCATGGTGAGCAACGACTCGCGCCAGCGGACCGGGGCGGACAGCTGCGTGGCGAGGAGCGAGGGAAAGTCCTCCCCGTGAGCCGCCCCGTCCACATTGGTCACGACCGACCTCGCGGCGGGCAGGAACGCCGCTGCGGCGATGGCGCGCTCCAAACGCTCCTGCGCTGCGGACATCAGCGGCGAGTGGAAGGCGCCGCCCACCGGAAGGGCCATGACCCGCTTGGCGCCGAGCTCCGCCGCCCTCCGGCCGGCGGCCGACACGCCATGGGCCGTGCCAGCGATGACGATCTGGCCCGGAGCGTTGTCGTTGGCGACCCATGCGCCGTCAACGTCCTCGCAGGCGCGGGCGACGAGCTGCGGTTCCAGGCCGAGCACGGCGGCCATGGTGCCCGGGCTCGCCTCGGCGGCGGCCTGCATCGCTTCGGCCCGCTCGACGACGAGGACGGCTGCGTCTTTTTCCGCGAGCACTCCCGCAGCGACCAGGGCGGTGTACTCCCCGAGGCTGTGGCCGGCGACGGCTGCCACTGCCCGCTCAGCGAGGCCGGCGGCGCGCGCCGCGTCCAGGATGACGAGCGACAGGGCGAAGGTGGCCGGCTGGGCGTTGCGCGTCTGGCGCAGCGTCTCGGCGTCCGCCTCGAGCAGCAGCCCGCCGACATCGCGCCCGGATGCCTCGCTGACACGCTCGACGACCGCCCACGAAGGATGGTCCCGCCAAGGCGCACCCATGCCGGCGCGCTGCGAACCCTGGCCGGGGAACAGGAGGGCGAGCACGGCCGGCCAGGCTACGTCTGGCCGGGGTTGGCGCGAGAATCGACCCATGCAGCCGATGACCCTCTCCCCCGAGCAGCACGAGTTCCGTGCCGCCGTGCGCGCCCTCGCCGAGGATCGCATCGCCCCACGCGCGGCGGAGGTGGACGCCACCGGCGAGTTCCCGTGGGACAACTTCAAGGACTGCGTCGAGATGGACCTGCCGGGCCTCGGCATCCCCGAGGCGTACGGCGGAAGCGGCGCCGACCACGTCACCCAGGCGATCCTCGTCGAGGAGCTGGCGCGGGTGTGCGCCTCGACGAGCCTCATCTTCGCCGTCAACGCCCTCTCGACGCTGCCACTGGTCAACTGGGCGTCCGAGGAGGTCAAGGCGAAGTACCTGCCGCCCATCGCCCGGGGGGAGTCGCAGGCCAGCTACTGCCTGTCGGAGGCCGACGCCGGCAGTGACGCCGCCGCCATGAAGGCCCGCGCCGTGCGCGACGGCGACGAGTACGTGCTGTCCGGCTCGAAGTACTGGATCAGCAACGCAGGCATCTCCGACGTGTACGTCGTGTTCGCCAAGACCGACCCCGACCCCGGCGCCGGTGGCGTGTCGTGCTTCGTGGTCGAACGGGACTGGGGCCTCCGCTTCGGCAAGCTGGAGAAGAAGCTCGGCGTGCGCGGCAGCCCGACGAGGGAGGTGATCCTCGACGGTGTCCGGGTCCCCGTCGCCAACCGGGTGGGGGAGGAGGGCGAGGGTTTCAAGGTGGCCATGCACACCCTCGACCGCAGCCGCACGTCCATCGCCGCCCAGGCGGTCGGGATCGCGCAGGGCGCTCTCGACCAGGCCACGGCGTACGTCAAGCAGCGCAGGGCGTTCGGCCGGCCGATCGCCGAGTTCCAGGGCCTGCAGTTCATGCTCGCCGACATGGCCATGCGCACCGAGGCGGCACGCATGCTGACCTACCGGGCCTGCGCACTCATCGACGAGGGGGACCCCGAGGGGCAGCTGACGGCTGCCGGTGCCGCCGCCAAGTGCTTCGCCGGCGACACCGCCATGGCCGTCACCACCGACGCGGTGCAGCTCCTCGGCGGCTACGGCTACACCCAGGACTTCCCCCTCGAGCGCATGATGCGTGACGCGAAGATCACCCAGATCTACGAGGGCACCAACCAGATCCAGCGGGTCGTCTTGGCGAGACAGCTGCTCAAGTAGTCTTCTTGCTGCCGGACGCTCGGGCCGTCCAGGAGCCATCCCTACTCCCATCCCTACACCTGGCCGGAGCGCCGGCACCAGAGACCCTGCGAGGCGAGGGCGCGACCCTCTCGGCTGCTGCCGCCCAGGGAGAACCGACCGCACCGAAGGAGTCCTGCAAGCCATCCCATCGCTCTGCGGTGGTGACGCAGGAAGGCGGCGGCGAACATGCAACCGTCGCCCACCGGCAGGAGGCATGAGCAGCCACCCAGCGTGGCCCTGGAGAGGTGGACTCGCGCCCAGAACGCCGACTCGGAGCGCGCCGCCGCACCGAGTTGGGCGCTCGTGATGGAGCGTTCTGTCGCGCAGCTGTGGCCGGCGGGACTGAAGGAGCCGGATGAGCCTGTCCTGGGAGTCCGATTGTTACTTCGCCGAACGCCTGAGCACGGACCACCCGGAACGCTACGACTGCAGCGGCCGCCACTGGGTCTTCGATGTGTCGATCGCTTCGAGCGCCGGCTGGAGCCGCTCGAGGTCATCGGGCTCGTCAAACCACTCGTCGTCGGCGCGGACGGCTTGATTGAGCGCTATGGCGAGCGCAAGGGTGGATCGGATCAATGCTAGCGGAGGTACGCGAGCAGATTCGGTGGCGATCACCTCCTGGTCGACGAGCGCGCACGCGAGGTGTCAACTGGGGAGGCAGACCACGACAGCGACGGTGGCGAGCCAGGCTGTCATGCACGCGTAGAACACGCGTTCGACGCCGCCGAAGTAGTGCGTTCGACGGGCGAGTGCCATGCCGATGAGAGAGAGGGCCATGAGGAGGGCGAGCAACTCGCTGGCGGCGGCCATCCCGGGATGGATTCCGTCGCGGTTGAGAAGGCTCGCGAGCTCCCGGCTGGCGAGACTGGCGGCGAGGAAGGCTGCGACGGCCAGCACGCCGTGGCGGTTGCCCGTCGGGGTACGCGTGGCGCCGGGGGCGTCCATCGGGAACCAGCTGATGAGGGCTCGGGAGACAGCGAAGGTGGCACAGAGCGCAACGACGACCCCGACCGGTCCGGGGAGGGTTGCGACGCCGATGGCGGCGCCGGTGCCCGCCATGGCGTAGGCGAGGGTCTGAACGCGGTAGCCGACCGGGTGCTCGCTGATGCCGTACTGGCTGACGGCATTGCGCAGGGGGGAGAGCCCGGTGGGCACGACATGGAGGAGCACCAGTGCTGCCAGGCCGACGACCAGGCCGGCGGCGATGAGCGCCGCGCCGGCTACCTGCATGACGTCCTCGTAGCGGTCGTGGTCATCGAGCGGGGGTGAGCGGCCGGGGAGGACCGCGTAGCGGTGGTTGACAGTAGGCAACCAAGTTGCATACCTGTAGGATACGCTCCCGTGACCTCCGACGCAACGGGCAACTATCGCTTCGGGGACCTTCTGGCGCTTGCCCGCCGCAGCTGGATCCGGCGCATGGGCGACGAGCTTGACCGGCGGGGGTATCCCGGCTACCGCGTCGCCGACGCCGCCAGCATGCGCATGCTCCTCCAGGCCCCTCTCTCTATCGGCAGCCTCGGCAGTACGCTCGGCGTCACCAGGCAGGCAGCCCGCAAGGTCGCCCGGCAACTCCACCAGCGTGGCTACGCGACCACGGCATCTGACCCTGACGACGCCCGCAAGGTCGTCGTCGTGCTCACGGATGAGGGTCGCGCCTACGCCCGTGCGATCGTGGAGGTCATCGCCTCGCTCAACCAGACCCTGGCCCAACGAGTGAGCCCGGACCAGCTCGTCGCGGCCGACACCGTCCTGCGCGCCGCTATGACCGATGACGACGAGCTCTCAGCCGTAGCCCAGCGGATCCCCTCCCCGACACCTACCCGAAGTCGTACCTAGCGTTACCTGGCGCCGACCCCGGTGCTGTTGTGGCGGAAGGTGATGATCATGCGCTCGTCGTTGGCCGGCGGGTCCACCTCGTGGAGAGGGCACTGGCTCTCGGGTGTGGGCCAGCGCGCTCCTTGCCGGATGGATGGCCGCGGTGGGCCGTGATGTGGCCGGTGCCGGCGGGGTCGGGGCCCCTGAGCGCCTCGTTGAACGGCGGGACGGGGGGCAGGCCCTGCTGGCGGCGCCGGCCCCGCTGCTCGAGCGGCAACCGCCGGCCGGCCCGGTCGAGGCACTGGCCGGCGCCTCGGCCCCCTTCGGGAGGGCACTGGTAGCCAGCTCGGTGCGTTCGCTGCGCCTCGGTGCACACAGGCCTCGAATCGAGCTCCTGTGCACCGAGCTCTTACTGCACCGAATTTGGGGACGCTCCCGCCAAGGGCACGATCGGCCGGCCCACGGTTCGCCGGCCACGGCGGGAGGGTAGGGAGCCCCCGTGCTCGGCCTGCCCGACCCGGTCGTCGCGTGCCTGTTCGACCTCGATGGTGTGTTGACCGACACAGCGTTGGTGCACGCCCGGGCCTGGAAGGTGACCTTCGACGACTACCTCCGAGAGACGTCGGCGCACACGGGGGGGACTTTCACCCCCTTCGACATCCACGACGACTACGACCGCTACGTCGACGGAAAGCCGCGAGCGGCCGGCGTCCGGGACTTCCTCGCCTCCCGCGGCATCACGCTGCCGGAGGGGCGTGAGGATGACCCTCCCTCCGCCGAGACTGTGCAAGGCCTCGGCAACCGCAAGAACGAGCTCCTCCTCGCACTCATCCGCCGCGACGGCGTGGCCGTGTTCGAGGGGTCTCGGCGCTACCTCGAGGCCGTCCGGGCCGGCGGGATGCGCACGGCGGTGGTGTCCTCCAGTGCCAACACCGCCGAGGTGACCGCTGTGACCGGACTCGACCGCCACCTCGATGTGCGCGTGGACGGCGTCGTCGCCGAGCAGCAGCACCTGGCGGGCAAGCCGGCGCCCGACACGTTCCTCGAGGCCGCCCGCCGTCTGGGCGTCGAGCCCTCCGCTGCTGCGGTGTTCGAGGACGCCCTCGCCGGCGTCGAAGCCGGACGTGCCGGCCGGTTCGGCGCAGTCATCGGTGTCGACCGGGTCGGCCAGCGCGACGCACTCGCCGCTCACGGCGCCACCCGTGTGGTGTCGGACCTGTCCGAGCTGCTCGATCCGTGACCCGCAGCAGGAAGGACCTGCGCCAGGACCGGCAGTTTGCCCCGGACCCTTGGCAGGTGCGCGAGGACGGGCTCCGCCTCGACCGCCTGGCCCAGACCGAGTCGGTCTTCGCCCTCGCCAACGGCCACATCGGCCTGCGGGGGAACCTCGACGAGGGCGAGCCGTTCGGGATGCCAGGCACCTATCTCAACGGCGTATTCGAAAAGCGCCCGCTGCCCTACGCCGAGGCGGGCTACGGCTACCCCGAGGCCGGCCAGACCGTCGTCGACGTCACCAACGGCAAGATCCTGCGCCTCCTCGTCGACGACGAGCCCCTCGACGTCCGCTACGGCACGCTGCAGCACCACGAGCGGGTGCTGGACCTGCGCCAAGGCGTCCTACGGCGCCTCGCCCAATGGCGGTCCCCTGGTGGTGCGACCGTTCGCCTCCGCTCGACCCGGCTCGTCTCCCTCGTGCAGCGGGCCGTGGTCGCCATCGAGTACGTGGTCGAGGCGCTCGACGATCCGCTGCGCGTCGTCGTGCAATCCGAGCTGGTCGCCAACGAGGAGGTACCGGTCAGCACCGGTGACCCCCGCGTCGCGGCAGCACTCGACCGCCCGCTCGAGGCCCTCGACGCGCGCGCCCACGACCGGGGCGTGCACCTCGTGCACACGACCCGGCGCAGCGGTATGCGCATCGCCGCCTACATGGCGCACCACTCCGAGGGGCCCGAGGACCTGTCCAGCGAGTCGACCGTGTACGAGGACGTCGGGCGGACGACGTTCATCGCCACCGTCGAGCCGGGCCGGCCGTTGCGGATCGTGAAGTACCTCACCTACGGCTGGTCGGCGACGAGGTCGGTGCCGGCACTGCGCGACCAGGTCGGCGCGGCGGCGGCCGGCGCCCGCCACACCGGATGGGAGGGGCTGCTGGACGAGCAGCGGGAATACCTCGACCTGTTCTGGTCCCGCTCCGACGTCCGCGTCGACGGCGACACGGAGATCCAGCAGGCCGTGCGCTTCGCCGTCTTCCAGATCCTCCAGTCCGGAGCCCGGTCCGAGGAGCGGGCCATACCGGCCAAGGGCCTCACCGGGCCCGGCTACGACGGCCATGCCTTCTGGGACACCGAGGCGTTCGTGCTGCCCGTGCTCACCTACACCGAACCGAGGCCGGCGGCCGACGTCCTCCGGTGGCGTCAGTCCACGTTGCCCGCCGCCCGTGAACGGGCGAGGGCGCTCGGGCTGGAGGGGGCGGCGTTCCCGTGGCGCACCATCGGAGGCGAGGAGTGCGGGGCCTACTGGCCGGCCGGTTCGGCGGCGTTCCACGTCAACGCCGACATCGCCGACGCGGCACGCCGCTACGTCGAGGCGACCGGGGACAACGACTTCGAGCGTGACACCGCCACCGAGTTGTACGTCGAGACGGCTCGGCTGTGGATGTCACTCGGCTTCTTCGACGAGGCGGGCGAGTTCCGCATCGACGGCGTCACCGGCCCGGACGAGTACAGCGCCCTCGGCGACAACAACGTGTACACCAACCTGATGGCCCAGCGGAACCTGCGCTGCGCCGTGGCGGCCGTGCGGCGGTGGCGTGGCGCTGGGGGCGGTACTGGTGGTGCAGGTGGCGGTGCTGGCGGCGGGGGCGGGGGCGGTGCTGGCGGCGGCGGGGGCGTGGGCGGCTCCCGGCGTCGTGCCGCCGACGACGTCGAGGAGGAGGAGCTGGCGTCCTGGAGCCGGGCAGCGGACTCCATGCGCATACCCTGGGACCCCGAAAACGGCGTACACCCACAACACGAGCAGTTCACCGCCTACGAGCGCTGGGACTTCGCGACAACGTCCCCCGAGGAGTACCCGCTGCTGCTCCACTACCCCTACTTGCAGCTGTACCGCAAGCAGGTCGTGAAGCAAGCCGACCTCGTGATGGCCCTGTGGGTGTGCGGGGACGCGTTCACGCCGGCGCAGAAGGAAGCCAACTTCGCCTACTACGAGCCGCTGACGGTGCGGGACTCGTCCCTATCCGCTGCCGTGCAGTGCATCGTCGCGGCCGAGACCGGACACCTCGACCTCGCCTACGACTACTGGGGCGAGGCGTCACTCATGGACCTCCACGACCTCGAGCACAACACCGCCGACGGTCTGCACATGGCGGCGCTGGCGGGGGCGTGGCTCGGTGCGGTCTACGGCTTCGGCGGGATGCGCGACCACGGCCCGGGGCTCCTCTTCCGGCCGCGGCTGCCGGCGGCGCTGCGCCGCCTGGGCTTCACCATCTTCTGGCGCGACGGCAAGCTGTCGGTGGACATCGACGCTCACCACGCCAGGTACCGCTGGGAGGACGGCCAGGTCGTGCAGTTCCAGCACTACGACCAGCGCGTCGAGCTGGCTGCCGGCAGGCAGCGCTCGCTGCCGATCCCGCCCCTGCCCACCCGGCCGGCGCTCGAGCAGCCGCCGTACCGGCGCCCCGCCCGGAGGGTGCCTCCGGTCTGACTGGCGTGACTGGCCGGCGAGGGCGGTGGATGCGGCGAGGGCGGTGGATGGCTGGCTCCCCCGCGTTGTTTGGGCAGTTGACCGCGATAATCGCGGTCAACTGCCCAACAAACGGCTCCGAGCGGACGCCGGATGCAGGACGCCAGGCGAGATGGCCGTGCGTCGCTCCTCAACACTGTCGTGGCGATCGTCGAACAGCGCCACGTACGGCGCCTCCAGCAGCACCCGTTGCTGCCCCTGGCATGACACCAGTGACCGGCCGGGCAGGTGCACACGGTGGTGGCTCGCCAGCGGGGCCTGCTTCCGGCATGAACTCGACTCGCCGGCGGCGTCCGGCGGCGTCCGGGGGATCTACTGGCGGTAGTGCTCTACGGTGTCGACCGAACGGGCCTCCACGTCGTCGGGGTCCCCTCCAGCGCCACGCCGGGCCCGCCGGCGGCGGAGCAGGTCCCAGCACTGGTCGAGTTGCTCCTCGACGGTCTGGAGCCGCTCCTGGTCGGAGGTGCTCAGCGGCTCGTCGACGTGGCTGCGCTCCAGGCGGTGCTCCTCCTCGACCAGCTCATCGATGCGTCGCACGATCTCGGCGTCGTCCACGGGTCCTCCTCCGGTCGACTGGCGGCGGCGGCCGCCGATTGTCCGCTGGGCGTCGGCCAGGACCTCGCCATCGGTTACCTGAGCCACGACGATCTCACCGTAACCCTCTACCTCGAGGAGAGGTTCATCTTTCGGGTGCTGGAATCCCCTGCGGTCATCACGATAGGCGTATAGACTCATTTGCTCCCCTTCCGGCAGTGGCATGCGTCACATCGCCGGGCGAGTGGCATAAATCAGCCGAGCAGATAGTTGGTCAACGTGCAGCGAGCGTTCACGGCGAGACGCGCCGGGAAGGCCCAGACGAGGTTTCGAGGAAGCGTGCGATGAGTGACACCAAGCGACGGAGCAACACCATGGGATCCGGGCCCGATCTGCTCGGCCTGTACCTCGACGAGGCCGGCAGCTTCCCGCTGCTCACCAAGTCCGACGAGATGCGCCTCGGCCAGATCATCCAGGAGGGCCAGGCGGCCAAGGATCTGCTCGCCGGGCCGGAGCAGGTGTCGGCCCGCCGGCGCAGGGAGCTACTGCGCCAAGTGAGCGCGGCGGAGCGCGCCAGTGCCGAGTTCATCAACGCCAACCTGCGGCTCGTCGTGTCGGTAGCCCGCAAGTACCAGTGGTCCGGTCTCCCGCTCGGCGACCTGATCCAAGAAGGCAACCTGGGGCTGATCCACGCCGTGGAGAAGTTCGACTGGCGCAAGGGTTTCAAGTTCTCGACCTACGCCACGTGGTGGATCCGCCAGGCGATCGGCCGGGCGATCGAGAACACGGCGCACACTGTCAGGGTTCCCGCCCACGTCGGCGACGAGATCCGCCGTGCCCGGCGGCTCCAGAGCGAACTGGAGGCTGCCAACGGCCGCCCTCCGACGCTGCTGGAAGTGGCTGAGGCCATGGACATGACAGAGGCCGGTCTGGCTGAGTTGCTCCGCTACGACTCGGATCCCATGAGCCTGGACGTGACCGTGGGCGAGGACGGCGACACGACCCTCGGCGATCTCGTCGTCAACCAGTCGGCCGAGTCACCGTTCGAGTCCGTCGCAGGGGCCATGCTGCCCGGCCAGATCCAGGGTTTCCTGTCCCGGTTGCCCGAGGATGAGCGCCAAGTGCTCTGGCTGCGTTACGGCCTGGACCGGGGCGAGCCGCGTACCCAGGGCGAAGTCGGTGAGATGCTCAACCTCACGGCCGAGCGGGTCAGGCGGATCGAGCGGGACGCCATCATCAAGCTACGCCGGCACCTCGTGGGCTCCGACGCCCACGATCTGCTTGCCAGCTGACCTTCCCCTAGATTCGGGGCTCCCCATGGCGCCCCGTGTCCGCTTCGCACCGTCGCCGACCGGCTACTTCCACGTCGGATCAGCTCGCACCGCACTGTTCAATTGGATGTTCGCCCGCCAGCAGGGAGGGACATTCATCCTCCGCATCGAGGACACCGACCGGTCGCGCAACCAGCCCGAGCAGATCGAGGGCATCCAGCGGGCCATGCGATGGCTCGGCCTCGACTGGGACGAAGGCCCCTTCCTCCAGTCCGATTTCGCCGCCCGCCACCGCGAGGTGGCCGAGCAGCTCCTGGAAGAGGGGCGGGCCTACGCCTGCGACTGCACCCCCGAGCAGATCGAGGCCCGCAAACCGCCCGGAAGTCCTCCCGGCTACGACGGCTATCACCGGGAGCGTGGGCTTTCGCCCGACCCGGGGCGGGCGATCCGCTTCCGGACACCGCTGGACGCTGAGAGCACCTTCGAGGATGTGGTCGTCGGCGGCGCGGTACGTGAGCAGTTCCGCACCATCGGCGACTTCGTCATCCGTAAGGGCAACGGCGACGCCCTGTTCATCCTCGCCAACGTCGTCGACGACGCAGACATGCGGATCACTCACGTCATCCGGGGCAACGACCATCTGAGCAATACCCACAAGTACGTGCTGCTGTGGGAGGCGTTGCGCTTCGGTCCACTCCCGGTGTTCGCCCACCTGCCCCTGATGATGAACGCGGCGGGCAAGAAGCTCTCGAAGCGGCGTGACAAGGTTGCCGTCGAGGACTATCGCGACGACGGCTACCTCCCGGAGGCGTTCCGCAACTACCTGGCGCTGGTCGGCTGGTCGCCAGGCGGCGACAGGGAGATCCTTCCCATCGAGGAGATGGTCGCCGAGTTCCGCCTCGAGGACGTCACCAAGTCCAGCGGGATGTTCGACGAGCGCAAGCTGCTGGACGTCAACAAGAAGTACATCCTGTCCCTGTGCCCCGACGACTTCCTAACCCGTGCGACAGCGTGGCTCTCCGATCGGGTACAGCCGCTCGCACCCCTCGTGCAGGAGCGTTCCCGCACCCTCGCGGAAGCCTGGGCAATGGTGGACTTCCTCTACCAGCCGAAGCCGTGCATCGAGCAGGACACCCTGCAGCGCTCGGTTCGCAAGGTGCCGGAGTTTGGGGCCATCCTCGCCGCGGCCGAGGAGCGTTATGCCACGGTGGAGTGGCGCGCCGACGCCATCCGGCAGGCCACGGTCGAAGCAGGAGAAGCGGCCGGTGTGCCAAACCGCGCCAGGTCTCAGGAGCCGGTCCGTGTCGCGGTCACGGGACGGACGGTCGGTCCCCCCCTTTTCGAGTCGCTGGAGGTCCTCGGGCGTGACAGGACCCGGGCGCGCCTGGCGGCCGCACGCGCCCGGTTGGACGCCACCGGCGCCACCCGCTGACAGCCGGTGGGCCGCGCATGCCGACGTCGTGCCCGCATCGGAGGCCTCGTCGCCGTCGTCCTCGGCGGCGTGGTCGTCTACGTCGTGGTGACCCTGGCGCAGGTGCTGTGGGCCGCCCGCCTCGACCAGGCCCGACCAGTCCAGGCGATCGTGGTCCTCGGATCCGCTCAGTACAACGGCGTTCCATCGCCGGACCTCGAGGCGCGGCTGTCCCACGCCCTCGCCCTGTGGAGACGGGGTCTCGCAGGGCACGTCGTCTGCACCGGCGGGAAGGAGCCAGGTGACAACTACACCGAGGCCGAAGCCGAGGCGGACTGGCTCAGTGCCCGTGGCGTGCCCCGGAAGTCCCTCGTGCGGGTCATGCAGGGCCGGGACACGTGGCAGTCGCTCACTGCTGTGGCCGCCGCCCTACATGCCCTGCGGATCACCACGGTGCTCCTCGTGTCCGATCCGTTCCACGACGAGCGGATCCGTCTGATGAGCGCCTCGCTGGGTCTCACGTCCTACGTGTCGCCGACCCGCACGTCGCCGATCCGCAGTTTGGCCCTCGTTCCCTACTTCGCCAAGGAGACCGTCGAGGTGGCCGTCGGCAGGATCATCGGGTTTCGCCGTCTCTCCGAGATCACGACTCGCGGCTCGATGACGGCACGCCCCGGTCACGGCCACCGCCCGGCGGCTGCGGGCCCGTCGGGCTCGGAGCTCCACGACGGCCCCGTTGAGCCGCTACGCTGGTCGGGCCCTTCGGGGGTGGTGTAATCGGCAACACGACAGGTTCTGGCCCTGTTATTGAGGGTTCGAGTCCTTCCCCCCGAGCGTTGCATTGGCTTGTGGTTGACAACGGGCCCGGACCGGTCGGTCCGGGCCCGTTCGGGCCTTGGTCCGCCAGCGGCGAGATGGTCACGGCGGCAGGCCAGTCCTGACGCACCGCGGCGGGCTGGGGCGAGGCAGGAAGCCACTGACTTGGCCGATCCGGACGCCGCCCACCTCCGAGCGAGAGGGTTTGGACTGGACCATCTGTGGAGGAGCCGGCGTCACCGGCAGCGACCCCAGCGGACGCCTGGTTCCAGTCCACTAGACTCTCGTGGTCGCTTCACGGCCCCATCGTCTAGCGGCCTAGGACATCACCCTCTCAAGGTGGGAACACGGGTTCGAATCCCGTTGGGGCTGCTCGCAAAGTTCCTGGTCAACGGCGTGTAGGGCTGCCTCGGGGACCCGTTGCGTCGCTGGCGTGACCCATACGGGCCATCAGTTCGCGTGTGCTGGCGCCGGGAACTGAAGGTGTTACCGGTGTGGCGCAGGTCGTGGAGGTGCAGGTGAGTGAGCCCTGTTGCCCGCCGGGCGTCGGTCCAGGCCCGGTTGAGGGCGACCGGGTAGAGGGCTTCCCCGGCGCGGGTCGTGAACACCGGGGCGCCGGGAGAGGCGCCCTGTCCTTCCCAGGTGGTGAGCACGAGCCGACCGGCCGGTCTCAGCAGCCGGGCCGCCTCACCGAGCAGGCTTGCCGGGTCGTCGAGGAGCTGGAGGACGTCGATCGACACGACTGCGTCGGCGCACCCGTCGACCAGCGGGGACCGACACGGAGGACGAGCACGACGAGGGTCTCGTCGCGAACCTCGTACACGACTCGGTAACCGCCGACGCGGATACGGCGCCACCCGGGTGAACCGGTCAGGGTCACTGATCCGGCGGGCCGCGGGTCTTTGGCCAGCTGGTCGATCGTGGCCAGGATGCGCCGACGTGCCGAGATGTCGATGCCTCGCAGCTCCTTTCGGGCTGAGGGCTTCCACTCGATCGCGTGACTCACGCGCTTCGGTGCTGTGCCTCATCGGCGAGGAGGTCGCCCCATACTTCAGCGTGGGGCACGTTCGGATCCGTCTCGGCTGCCGCCCGGCGCGCTGCTTCCAGGTCCGCCGCATCCTCGGCCGCCTCCAGGTCGCGGAGCACGTCCATCGGCACGATCGCCGCCACAGCTCGCCCGTTGCGAGTCAGGATGATCCGCTCCTCGTTGTACGCTACGCGGTTCACCAGCTGGCCGAGCTGGTCGCGGGCCTCGGTTACGCCGATCTTGGACATGGGCCTTAGGCTACCCGACCTGTACAGGTTGTGTAGTCCTGATTACCAGTAAGGATCGCCAAGTGACACGTCCGGCACGAGTTGGGGCCCTTCGTAAAGAGCTCGGCAGACGGTCGGCCATGATGATCGGATGAGCGACAACGGGGGGATGGCTGGGGACGACCGGGTTCCCTCAGGTCCCCCGGCTCCGCCTTGCCTGGCTCTGGTCAGCGACGTCGACGAGGTGATTCGCTTGGCTTCGCTGATGTACCAGGCGATGGGCGTGGACGCGTCGGGCAAGGATGGGCGGAGAGGCGCGGCCGGTCATCCGCGCCGTCGGCTCGGTGACGACGTCATGGCCTTCGTCGTCGGACGACCCGACCTGTTCTGGTTGCCTGGCCGCCACCGCGCGGGGTCGATCGCAGCGAGGCTAGACACCCTCCAGCCAGGCTGATGACCTTGACCAGGTCGCCGAGGACCTCACCCGCGACTGGGCCACACGACGCACCCTCAAACCGAACAGCTCGTTGAGCTCGGCCAGGTCCCGGGCGCCACCCCGGGCGTCGAGCTCCACCAAGAACTGCGTGCGCACCTTGGGCCATTGACACCGGCCTGCGCATACCACAGCAGGCCAGCAGCGACCTGCAGCTCATCACCGACCAGGCACGCGCTGCGATCATCGCCGTTCGCCACGCCAGAGACCGGCTCCTTGTCGACGCCGCCCGCCTCGGACAGCCGCCGGTTGCGCCGGCGGACACCAAGAATGTTCGGACGGCGCTCACCCACGCCCAGCAACGCGGGCGGTGGGAGGAGGCCGCCCTGGCCGAGGCGTACCGCCGCCACGGGGGTACGCGCTGGAGCGGTTGCTCGGCGACGAGCAGGCGGAGGAGATCACCCAGGACGTGCTCGTCCGGTTGTGAGAACGGCCCCAACGATTCGATCCCGGCAGCGGCAGCCTGCGCCGAGCGGTGCGGGAACTGTCGTGGTCGACGTTGGCGGCGGGCAGGTGACCTCGGTGAACTGCCCCTTACATGAGCCGAACGGATCTCCCCTTGCACGCCCGCCGGCTCAGCCGGCCGTCGCCTCGTTGTCGCGCCCGAGTCGCGACCCGCCCTCGAGCCTCGCCGCGATGTCGAGCGCGACCTGCACCGCCTGCTGTCCCAGCTCGTCGCTTTCGGCGTCGGCAACCGGTGGCGGACCTCGCAGTTCGATGTGTCGATCCCCACCCGCCGCCCCCTCGGATGTCGACGCTGAACGCCTTGTCCCCCACGAGTCTTCGCTGTTCCGGCCTGGGCCGGCTACGATTGCCGGGCGCTCGCCACCGGCCCAAGGAGACTTCGTTGATCCGGACTCGCTCCGCCCGCTTCGGGCTCGCTTTTGTGGCTGTTGCCGGCCTGTTGGGCGTAGGCGGTACGGCGGCAGCGCAGGTGCCTACCAGCGCTCCGGCCAGGACGGTGGTCCGCACCTACGACCCGTGGACCCACGCCGGCAAGCTGGCGCCGGGCGTCCGGGTCGCCCGTACCATCAGGGGGTACTGCTGGACCACCTCGATCGCCGAGGGCACGGCGAACGCCTACCGGTGCATGTCGGGTAACTACATCTACGACCCCTGCTTCGCTCCGCACGCGGGGGCGGCCGGCGTGTCGGAGGTGGCCTGTGCCCCGGCGCCATGGTCGAAAGTTGTGATGATGCGACTGACGCGGCGGCTGCCGGCGAACAGCGGCTACCGGCCGACCCTCTGGGCGCTGGTGCTTGCCGGCGGGGACCGCTGCGTGGTGGGCACCGGCACCAACGGGGAGGTGGACGGGGTGGTGATGTTCTTCTACTGCAACCACGGGCTGGCCGGCGGCCCCAGCATGGCGCACGAGCCTTGGACCGTTCGGTTCGCCACCTCGTACCGGGCGACGCATCTTGAGACGAAGGCTGTGGTGATCGGCTGGTACTGAGAGGGCCGACCGAGCACTTCCGCCGGTTGACAGAACTGCCCGAATCGAATCGCTCGCCACAGATCGCGCACTTTACGCTCCAGTTCGGCGATCCTTCTCACCGCCAACCGCGTTGCCGACCAGGCCGAAAGACCTCCCCGTCCCCGCTCCCCGCCGTGATCCCGTCAGCACAGCGGTGCGACCCTCACGTAGGCCTTGGGCGCCCGCCCGGTCAACCTTCCACCCGGGGTATCCGGCCCATCATGTAGAGCTCGTCGTTGGGCATGGTCCGGGTCAGGTGGACCAGGCGGTTGGACATGGCGAAGAAGGCGCTGATGGAGCCGACGTCCCAGATGTCATCGTCGGTCAGCCCGTGGGCGCGCAGGGCGCCGAGGACTCCCTCGTCGACCGTCCAGGGCTGCACGGCGAGGCGAACGGCGACGTCCAGGATGGCCCGCTGGCGGTCGTCGAGCTCCGCCTTCCGCCAGTCGGTGGCGACCTGATCGGCGATGCGGGGGTTGCGGGCCCGGATGCGGGCTATGGCACCGTGGGCGACGACGCAGTACAGGCAGTGGTTCTCAGCGCTGGTCGCCACGACGATCAGCTCGCGATCCGCCTTGCTCAGCGCCGGCGTCTCCTTGTCCATGAGGGCGTCGTGGTAGGCGAAGAACGCCCGCCACTCGGCCGGGCGGCGGGCCAGCGTGAGGAAGATGTTGGGCACGAAGCCGGACTTGTCGGCCACCGCCTGGATCCTGGAGCGCAGGTCCTCAGGCAACTCGTCGAGCGCGGGAACCCCGAACATGCGACTCACCCCCTTCCCTGATGCCCGCCGGCGTGACCATCCTCGAGACGGGCGACAACTGGGCGAGATGCGGCCCCGTCAGCATGCCACCCACGCTAACCACCTGGCCGGCCCCAAACTCGCTTCCTGGTGACATTCCCCGCTGGGTACGGTCTCCGGAGTGACCATCGTTGCCGCTGGTCGACGGGCGGGCTCGTTTCGTTCCCTGTGGCGGCTGCGCGGCTTCGTGAGGCCCTACCGGGCGCAGATGGGCTTCATGCTCGTCTGCGCGATGCTGGCGGTGGCCGCGAGCACGCTCATCCCCCTCGTCCTCGAAGCGGTGGTGAACGGCCCGATCCAGCACCGCGACCGGGCTGCGCTGGTGCCGATGTTCTTCCTGGCGCTCGGGCTCGGCGTTGCCGAGGCGGCCCTGATCGTGGGACGCCGCAGGGTGCAGTCGGTGGCGATCCAGAAGATCGAGCGGGAGATGCGCGACGACCTGTACGCCCGACTTCAGGTCCTACCCGTCTCCTTCCACGACCGCTGGCAGACCGGGCAGCTGCTGTCGAGGGCGACGAGCGACCTGGGGACGATCCGGCGGTTCTTCGGCTTCGGCGCCATCTTCTTCATCGTCGACGGGCTGCAGTACGCCGTCGTCATGGCTCTCCTGCTGGCCACCTACCTGCCCCTCGGTGTCGTCGCCCTGCTCACGACACTCCCGGTCATCTGGCTGGCGAAGCGCTTCGGCGCTGGCTACTCGAGCATCTCCCGTCGGGTGCAGGACCAGCAGGGCGACCTGGCGACGGTCACCGAAGAGGCGGCGTCGGGGATGCGCGTCGTGAAGGCTTTCGGCCGGGCGCCTCTCATGGAGGAGCGCTTCGGCAGCTCGGCGCGCCTCGTGCGCAGCTCGCAGCTCGACCTGGTCCGCCTGCGGGCGCGCTTCTGGGGCTGGCTCACGCTGGTCCCGAACCTCACGATGGCCGCCTCCGTGCTGATCGGTGGCATCGCCGTGGCGCGGGGCTCCTTGAGCGTCGGCGCCCTGGTGGCCTTCACGACGCTGCTCGTCTTGTTGCAGTTCCCGATCATCGACCTCGGCTGGATCCTGTCGATGGCGCAGCAGGCGGCGACCGCCGCCGACCGCGTCTGCGAGATCTTCGACGCTCCCATGTCCGTGACGGACCGACCGGGCGCCGTTGCCCTGACCCATGTCCGGGGCCGGCTCGGCTTCGAGCACGTCGCCTTCGCCTTCCCCGGCACGGCTCGGCCGGTGCTGAGCGACATCGACCTGACCCTGGAGCCGGGGGAGACCGTCGCCATCGTCGGGCTGACCGGTTCGGGGAAGAGCGCGCTGGCGGCGTTGCCGACGCGGCTGTACGACGTCACCTCCGGCCGCGTGACCCTCGACGGCTCGGACGTGCGTGACCTGACGCTGGACTCCCTGCGGCGCCACATCGCGGTGGTGTTCGAGGAGCCGATCCTGTTCTCGATGAGCGTGCGGGAGAACGTCCTGCTCGGCCGCCCCGATGCCACCGACGACGACATCGACGAAGCCGTCGAGGTCGCCCAGGCCGGGTTCGTGTTCGACCTGCCGTGGGGGCTGGACACCCGGATCGGGGAACAGGGGATGGCCCTGTCGGGCGGGCAGCGCCAGCGCCTCGCCCTGGCGCGGGCGGTGATCACCCGTCCCGCCGTGCTAGTCCTCGACGACCCGCTGTCCGCCCTCGACGTCAACACCGAGGCGCTCGTCGAGCAGGCACTGGCAAGGGTGCTCGCCCGCACGACCGGGCTGCTCGTGGTGCACCGGCCCTCGACGGTCGCCCTCGCCGATCGGGTCGCGCTCTTGCGCGACGGCGTCCTTGTCGCCGTCGGTACGCACCACGAGCTGATGGATCTCCCCGAGTACGCCGCTGTGCTGTCGGTCGGCTTCGACCCGAGTGGATCGCGATGACGGCGACCGACCCGTGGCGGGGCATCGCCGCCGAGGAGGTGGAGGAGGTCCCAGCGCAGTGGACCGGCCTGCTCCGAAGGAGGACGCGCCACCTCATCGCCACGCTGGCGGCGCCGCATCGCAGGGCGGTGTTGGTCGTGGCCGTCGCCATCCTCGTCTCCAACGCGGCGGCCACAGCCATCCCCTACCTCGTCGGGCTCGGCATCGACCTGGGGATCGCGGGGGCGCGCCGCCACGACTACCTGCCGATCGGCGTCATCACGGGGGCGATCGCCGTGTGTGCCGCTGCGCAGGCCCTCCTCTACCGGGTCTTCGTCGCCGGCTCCGGGCGTGTCGGCCAGGAGATGATCCTCGAGTTGCGGGAGCGGGTCTTCGCCCACTTCCAGCGTCTCAGCCTCGCCTTCCACGAGCGCTACACGACGGGACGGATGATCGCCCGCCTCACCTCGGACTTCGATTCGATCAACGACATGTTCGCCCTCGGCATCGACACGCTGGTCAACGCCGTGCTCTCTGTCGTCTTCGTGGGCGTCATCCTGCTGGTGCTCGACCTCCCGCTCGGCCTCGTGTGCCTGTCGGGGTTCGTCCCCCTGTTCTTCCTCACCCGCTGGTACCAGCGGGCGTCGACCGCGGCATACCGCACCACCCGCAACACCATGGCCCTCGTCATCGTGCAGTTCACCGAGTCCCTCCGGGGGATCAGGGCGGTGCACGCCTTCCGGCGCCAGCCCCGCAACGACGAGATCTTCGGCGAGCTGTCCGAGGGCTACCGGGCCGCGATGACGAGGTCGTTCCAGCTGCTCGGGATCTACTGGCCGGGCATCGTCCTCGTGGGCAACGTGACGACGGCGGCCGTCCTCCTCTACGGCGGCTGGCGGGTCATCAACGGTGACATGCAGGTGGGCATCCTCGCTTCGTTCGTGCTGTACCTGCGCCGGTTCTTCGAGCCTCTCGCCGAGGTGAGCCAGTTCTACGACCAGTTCCAGGCCGCTGCAGCCGGGTTCGAGAAGCTGGCCGGGGTCCTCGACGAGGAGCCGAGCGTCCCCATGCCGGCCCGCGGGGCGCCGTGGCCCGCCGGGGGGCTGCGAGGCGACGTGCGCTTCACCGGCGCCCGCTTCTCCTACCGCTCCGGGCCCGACGTCCTGAACGGCTTCGACCTGGGGATACCTGCTGGGCAGACGGTCGCCCTCCTCGGTGCGACCGGCGCCGGCAAGTCGACGATCGCCCGCCTCCTGGCCCGCTTCTACGACCCGACCGCCGGCGAGATCACGATCGACGGCATCCCCCTGCCCGCCTTCGACTACCTCAGCTTGCGGCGCGCCGTCGCCATGGTCACCCAGGAGAGCTTCATCTTCTCGGGCACGATCGGGGAGAACATCGCGTTCGCGTCGCCCACCGCGACCGACGAGCAGGTCGCCGCCGCCGCCGCGGCGGTCGGCGTTGACGCCTTCGTCCGGGGGCTCGCCGACGGCTACCAGAGCGACGTGGGGAAGTCGGGGTCCCGCTTGTCGGCCGGCCAGCGCCAGCTCGTGGCCCTCGCCCGTGCCTTCCTCGCCAACCCCGCCGTGCTGATCCTCGACGAGGCCAGCTCGTCGCTGGACGCCCCGATGGAGCGGCTCGTCCAATCCGCCCTCAAGACGGTGCTGGCCGGGCGGACCTCACTGATCATCGCCCACCGGCTCTCGACCGTCGAGATCGCCGATCGCGTGCTCGTCGTCGACGCCGGACGCATCGTGGAGGACGGCGCACCCAGCGAGCTGCTGGCGGCGGGCAAGGGGCACTACGCGTCGCTCCATGCCGCCTGGCGCGAGAGCCTCGTCTGAGATCCCATGGCCCGTGCCGGCTGCGTGTTCGCTACGCCGCTGCAGCGCAGGGGATCAGCGCAGGTCGAAGCGGTCCAGGTTCATGACCTTGTCCCACGCCTTCACGAAGTCGAGGACGAACTTCTCCTCGGCGTCGTCGTGGGCGTAGACCTCGGCGTAGGCCCGTAGCTCCGAGTGGGCCCCGAAGATCAGGTCGCAGGCTGTCGCCGTGAACCTCCGCTGGCCGCCGGCCCGGTCGGTGCCCTCGTAGGCGTTCTCCTCGGTGGGGGAGGCCTTCCACTCGGTCGCCATGTCGAGGAGGTTCACGAAGAAGTCGTTGGTGAGCACCTCTATCCGGTCCGTGAGGACACCCAGGCGGCTCCCTCCATGGGTGGCCCCGAGTGCACGCAGGCCGCCGACGAGGACCGTCATCTCCGGGGCGGTCAGCGTCAGCATGTGGGCGCGGTCGAGGAGCAGGTGCTCGAGCGGTCGCTTCTCACCGGGTCGGGAGTAGTTGCGGAACCCGTCGGCCTGCGGCTCCAGTACGCCGAACGACTCGGCGTCGGTCATCTCCTCCGTGGCGTCGGCCCGCCCCGGGGAGAAGGGCACGGTGACGTCGAAGCCGGCAGCCTTGGCCGCCGCCTGCACCGCGGCGCAGCCGCCGAGCACGATGACGTCGGCCAGCGAGACCCGCTTGCCGCCCGGCTGGGAGGCGTTGAAGTCCTGCTGTACCCGCTCCAGGGCCTCGAGGGCCTTGGCCAGTTCGGGCGGCTCGTTGGCCTCCCAGTGCCTCTGGGGAGCGAGGCGGATGCGGGCGCCGTTGGCGCCACCCCGCTTGTCGGTCTGGCGAAAGCTCGACGCTGCTGACCACGCCGTTGCCACCAGCCGTGGGATGGACAGCCCTGACTCGAGGATCTTGGCCTCGAGGGCGGCCACGTCGCCCTCGTCGATCAGGTCGTGGTCGACGGCGGGGAGCGGATCCTGCCAGATCAGCTGCTCGGAGGGGACGAGCGGTCCGAGGTAACGGGAAACCGGTCCCATGTCTCGGTGGGTGAGCTTGAACCATGCCCGGGCGAAGGCATCGGCCAGCTCGTCGGGGTGCTGCATGAACTGCTTGGCGATCGGCTCGTACACCGGGTCCATCCGCATGGACATGTCGGTCGTCAGCATCATCGGGGCGTGCCGCTTGTCGGGGTCGTGGGCGTCAGGCACGGTGCCCTGGGCTTCGGGGTTGGTCGGCGCCCACTGCTGGGCGCCCGCCGGGCTCCTCGTCAACTCCCAGTCGTGGTCGAACAGGTTGTGCAGGTAGCCGTTGTCCCACTTGGTCGGCTCGTTGGTCCAGGCGCCCTCGAGCCCGCTGGTCATGGCGTGCTCACCCACACCCGTCCCGAACGAGTTCTTCCAGCCGAGGTTCTGCTGCTCGATCGGAGCGCCCTCCGGCTCGGGACCGATGTGATCGGCGCTGACGGCACCATGGCACTTGCCGAAGGTGTGCCCGCCGATGATGAGCGCTGCGGTCTCGTAGTCGTCCATCGCCATGCGCCCGAAGGTCTCCCTGACGTCCACGGCGGCCGCGACGGGGTCGGGGTTGCCGTTTGGACCCTCGGGGTTGACGTAGATGAGGCCCATCTGCACCGCTCCGAGAGGGTCGGCCAGTTGCCTCTCGCCGCTGTAGCGCTCGTCGCCGAGCCAGGTGTTCTCCGACCCCCAGAAGATCTCCTCGGCCTCGTAGACGTCCTCCCGGCCCCCGCCGAACCCGAACGTCTTCAGCCCCATCGACTCCAGGGCGACATTGCCGGTGAAGATCATGAGGTCGCCCCACGACAGCTTCCGGCCGTACTTCTTCTTGACCGGCCACAGCAGCCGGCGGGCCTTGTCGAGGCTGGCGTTGTCGGGCCAGCTGTTGAGGGGGGCGAGGCGCTGGGCGCCCTGGCCGGCTCCGCCGCGGCCGTCGCCGACGCGGTAGGTGCCGGCGAGGTGCCAGGCCATCCGGACCATGAACGGCCCGTAGTTGCCGTAGTCCGCCGGCCACCACTCCCGCGAATCGGTGAGGACATGGAGGATGTCCTTCCTCACCTCCTCCAGGTCCAAGGTGGCGAACTCCTCGGCGTAGTCGAAGTCGTCGCCCAACGGGTGAGGTCGGCGCTCGTTTTGGTGCAGGACCGACAGGTCGAGGCGGTCGGGCCACCAGTCCTGGTTGGACCGCGGCCTGTGCCCCGTCGGGGTGGGGCTGGGGATGCGGGGGTTCTCGCTATCGGACACTCCGTGCTCCTAGGTTCTCGCTTGGGTGGTTCGGCAGTCGGGGCAGACGCCCCAGAAGGTGACCTCGGCCTCGTCGAGGGCGTAGCCCCGGTCGTCGGAGGCCTGGAGGCACGGCGCGGCGCCGACGACGCAGTCGACGTCCACGGTGGCGCCGCAGACACGGCAGACGAGGTGGTGGTGGTTGTCGCCCGACCGGGCCTCGAACAAGGCGGCACCGCCGGCGGGGGCGATGCGGCGCGCCAGGCCGGCTTCGACGAGGGCGTTGAGCGCGTCGTAGACGGCCTTGACGGAGACGACACCGAGTCGCTCGCCGACGAGCGCCGAGACCTCGTCCGCCCGGCGGTGGCTCCGCTCGGAGCGCAGCACGTCGAGGACGGCGACGCGCTGCGCCGTCACCCGCAACCCGGCCGCCCGGATGTCGTGCTCGCTGCCCGGCATGGCTCCTCCCGTGCCGAGATTACGACTGCACACGGAGGTTGTCAACTATAAGAGGTTAGCTAATCACCGGAGGCTCAGAGCCGGGGGCCGGTCGCACCCTCGTCGGTCACCGTCACGCCGCGCTCGCGGAGGGCAGCTGCAAAGGCGTCGGGGTCGTCGGGCGTCACGAACGGCCTGACGGCCTTGCCGGCGTCGACGAGGAAGGCGGTGCTCTTGCCCGGGCGGCGGGCGTCGAAGTTGGCCCAGTAGCGGGGGTTGGCCGTGCCCCAGATCCGCCCCTTTCCCCGGAGAGCGCTCATCCGCACCCGCCTCACGGAGCGGATCGCCCGCAGCGAGACCCGCTTGGTCGTTCCCGGGAAGTAGTAGCCCCGGATGGTGAGGGTGTCGTCGCCGACCCCGATCGAACGGTCCTGGTAGGCCATCGGCCCTCCTCTCGTCCTGAGCCCGAGCCTGCCACACTGGGACGCCGAAAGAGCGGCCGCTCACCGCCCCACGACACGTGCAGCCGGCGCCCGAAAGCCGCGTTCCTCGCAAAGCCGTGCCGGCGACAGCTGTCAACCGCGCGCACCGGGGTCAGCCGCGCGCACCGGGGCCCACATGTCGTCGCCCGTGCGCGCAGTTTTCTCCCCTGCGCGCGGTTGTGCAGCATCAGTCCTCCGCCCGTGATGCCGATGCGCTCGGGCTGCGGGCCGTCCGGTGGTGGCTCACCGCCGGCGCCGGCGCCGGCGGTGAGGTGGAGCAGCTGCTCGTGCCCCGCTAGATCGATCGGATCATCCCCCCGTCGACCGGCACGACGCAGCCGGTCACATAGGAGGCGACGGGCGACAGGAGCATGGCGGCGACGGCGCCGAACTCCTCGGGGCGGCCCAGCCGTCGCAGGGGGACGGCGGCCTCAGCCCGGGCGAGCGCCTCGGGGTCGCTCCCGACGGTCTGGGCGGTGCGGTCCGTCATTATCCGGCCGGGGACCAGGCCCACGACCCGGACCCCGGACGGCCCGAGGGCGTCGGCCAGGTCCTTGGCCACCATGGCCAGGCCCGGTCGCAGGCCGTTGGAGATCGCCAGCCCGGGCAGGGGCGACCGCACCGAGCTGGACAGCACCAGGGCGATGGCCCCGCCCTCGCCCAGTCGCCCGCCGACGCCGGTCGCGAGCCGCACCGCGCCGAGGAACACGGTCTCGAAGGCGGCGCGCCACTGCTCGTCGGACACTCCCGACAGCGGCCCCGGCGGCGGCCCGCCCACGCTGATCAGGGCGCCGTGCAGCCCGCCGAAGTGCTCGATGGCCGCGCCGACGAGTATCTCCGGCGTTGCCGGGTCGGCGTTGTCAGCGACGACGCCCAGGGCACGCCTGCCCAGCTCGGCGGCGGCGGCGGCGACCCGAGCCGGGCGGGGCGAGGACACGACCACGTTGGCGCCCTCGGCGACCAGTGCCTCGGCCGTGGCCCGGCCCAGTCCGCCCGTGCCTCCGGTGACCAGATAGGTCCGACCCTGCAGGTTGAGGTCCACGGAGCGCCCTAACTCCCGCCGACGGGGACGGTCGTGCCCCCAGCGAGCGCGGCCTCGACGGCCCGAGCCACGGCGAGGGTGCGCAACGCGTCGGAGGGGGTGCACGGCACCGAGGCGGGGTCGCCCGCACGGACAGCGGCGAGGAAGCGGTCGATGGAGCTGCGCAGCGGCGGGTTGGCTGACTGCACTCTGACCTCACGCCCGCCGGCGACCCCGTGGAGCGTGAAGGCCGGGTCCAAGTCGAGCTGCAGGTAGGCGCCGTCGGCAGCGACCTCCAGGCCGTAGGCGGTGGGCAGCTCGTCGCGCAGCCAGACGACCAGGATCGTGGCCGTGGCGCCCGACTCGAGGTGGAGCACGACGGTGAGGGCGTCCTCGATGTCGCCGGTGGCGGGCGGGCGCCCGCCGAGCGAGACGGCCGATGCGGACGCCTGCACGGCTGTCACCTCGCCGGCCAGTGCGCGCACCAGGTCGATGTGGTGGCTGGCTCGCTCGAGCACGTTGCCGCCGCCGACGGCCTGGTCGACGAACCACGGCCGTGGCCGGGTGCCGCCGATGTTCTTGCCGAGGACGAAGCCGATGCGCCGGCCCTCCAGGGCGGCGAGCAGCGGGGCGAGGAGGTCGCTGGCGTGCCACTGGTAGCCGACGGCGCACACGACACCGGCCCGTGCCGCGCCGGCGACGATCGACTCGCCGTCGGGCACGTGGCGCGCTATCGGCTTCTCGAGGTACACGGGAATGCCCCGGTCGAACGCCCCGAGGGCGACCTCGGCGTGGGTGGCCGGCGGGGTGCAGACCCACACCGCGTCCGGCTGCACGGCGTCGAGCATCCCGGTCCAGTGGTCGAATGCCCCCGCCCCGTGGGGCGCGGCCGCTGCTTCGGCCCGGGCGCGGTCGACGTCGCACACCCCCCGGACCTCGACGTCGTCGCGGCGCGCCAGCTCCTGCAGGTGCTGGCCGGCCATCCACCCGGCCCCGACGACCGCGACTCCAGTGGCCTTCACCGCAGGGTCGCCGCTAGAGGCTCGGTGATGGCCCGGAAGGCCGTCGGGTCCCGCTGCAATGGCTGCCACCCAGGGGACCATGCCTCGGCCTGGCGGGACGTGCGCCCATCGCCATGTCGCGCCCACGCGGCCGGCGCGGTCATGACCACTCGCGATGGTGCTCGATCCACCACTTGGCGATGTCCAGGCGGCGCATGAACACCACGTCGGGGCGGCTCGCCGCGTACTCCAGGAACTCGGCCAGCGCGGCAGCGCGCAGGGCCTGGCCACTCCAGCGCTCGTGGATGCCGACGGTCATCATGCGCCGCCCTTCGCCGCGGGTGGCCTCGTCGCAGAGGTAGTCGAGACCCATGCGGAGGCTCTCCGAGAAGTGGCGAGGCGTCGCGTAGGTGGGATCGAGGAGGTAGCGGACGTCGTTGTACACCTTGGAGTACGGGATGACGAGGAACGGCGTTCCCCTAACGTCGGCGAAGTACGGCAGCTCGTCGTTGCAGGCGTCGGAGTCGTAGAGGAAGCCGCCTTCCTCGACGAGGAGCTCCCGTGTGTTGACGCTCGCGAAGGAGCGGAGGTACCAGCCCTGCGGGCGGGCGCCGACGAGCTCCTCGATGGAGGTGATCGCCCGGCGCATCTCGTCGCGCTCCTCCTCGCGGGCGATGCCCGACATCTCCGTCCATCGCCATCCGTGGGCGAGGACGTCGCTGCCCGACTCCTTGACCCACTCGGCCAACTGCGGGTTGCGCTCGAGGGCGACGGCGCACGCCCCCAGGGTCACAGGCAGTCCCAGGCGGTCGAACAGCCGTGCCAGGCGCCAGATCCCGACCCGGCTGCCGAACTCGAAGTGCGTCTCGGTGCCGAGGTCCCGCACCTGCGGTCCGACCTGGTAGGAGTACTCGCCCCAGGTGTCGTTGCGCCCATCCCCGTCCGGCATCGAGTACTCCGCACCCGATTCGTAGTTGATGATGACGTTCACGACCACCGACGCCCCACCCGGCCAGCTCACGTCGGGCGCTCGCCGTCCGTAGCCCACGAAGTCCCGCGCCGGACCGGGGACCGCAGCCTCAGCTGTCACGCTTGCCTCCTCCCGGCCGGCGGTCCTATGTAGACGGCGAGATACCGTATCTCGGTCGGGCGCAGGCCGCCTACGCTGCCCCTTCGCCGGTGTCACACGGGTGTTGGCGGGAAGGCGCCCGTCGACGATGGCCTGCTTGATAGCCTCGTGCACCGAATAGGTCAGGCCGTCGGGTCGGCGCTTCAGCGGATCGTCCCGCCGGCCGCCGCGGCCTGACCTTCTCCCGCCGCCATCCGGTTCACGGTGCCCCGGTGGGGCGCAGCACCGAGCCTGCCGGCTCGCCGCCGACGAGCGAGC
The DNA here is from genome assembly GCA_027320105.1 of Acidimicrobiaceae bacterium. Taxonomy (GTDB): domain Bacteria; phylum Actinomycetota; class Acidimicrobiia; order Acidimicrobiales; family Palsa-688; genus JAKAQB01. The sequence continues at coordinate 69,207 of DAHVMA010000056.1, forward strand.
CATCCCGGACGAGGGGGCGGCCGCGGCAGGAGACGAACCGCACCGCGCCGGTGACCGACCGGCCGGCGTAGGGGGCCGTCGCGGTCCCATCGGGGAACGAGGCCTCCTGCACCGTCCAGGTGACCTCGGGATCCCACACGACGATGTCACCGTCGCTGCCCGGCGCTAGCACCCCCTTGCGGGGCGCGTACCCGAACGCCCTGGCCGGCCCTGCTGCCAGCAGGTGGCACAGCCGCTCCAGCGCGATGCCGTGTTGCCGGCCCCACGACAGCAGCAGCGGCAGGCGGGCGCCGATCCCGGCTATGCCGTAGGCGGCGTCCGGTCCCGCGGCGATCCGAGCGTCGACGGGGGTGCGGTCCTGGCTGTGGTCGGAGCCGACGGCGTCGACCGTCCCGTCGGACAGGGCGGCGCGGACCGCGACGAGGTGCCCGGCGGGACGCAGCGGGGGGGCGACGAGGAAGTCGCCGGCGCGCGCCCCGTCGTACTCGCTGTCGTCGACGAGGGCGTGGTGGAGGCACACCTCGGCCGCGACCGGCGCCCGGCGGGCGTCCGGCCCGCTGCGGTGGGCCCGGACCCGGGCCAACGCCCCGGCAGTCGACAGGTGGGGCAGGTAGCAGCGGGCACCGGTGAGGGAGGCGACGGCGAGGGTGCGCTCGACGGACAGCTCTTCGGTGACCGGCGGCCGGCTGGCAGCAAAAGCCCGTGCGCCCCGGCGCCCCGCCTCGCCGGCCTGCTCGACGAGGGCCTCGATCACCTCGCCGTCCTCGCAGTGCACCTGGACGGGAAGCCCGCAGCTGGCCGCGTAGGACATGGCCCGGAACAGGCCGGCCCCGCTGGCCATGATGCCGAGCTCGTCGTAGGCCATGAAGATCTTGATGGCGTCGGCCCCGGCGGACGCCGCATCGGCTACGTCCTTTGCGGTGAGGGCGTTGGGGCGGTAGCAGCTCGCGTGGAAGCCGAGGTCGATGAGCGACCCCCCGTCAGCGGCCATGTCATGGGCGCGACGGACCGCAGTCGCCGGCGGCTCGCCTGCCTCCGGCAGGGTGAAGGACAGGGCCGTGGTCGTGCCACCGAGCGCCGCCGCCCGGCTGGCGGCGGGGATGTCTTTGACCAGGTGGCAGTGCGGGTCGACGCCGCCGGGTAGCACGATGCAGCCCGCGGCGTCCACCACCTCGGCCGAGGTGGTGGCCCGCAGCGGAGCGCCGATCTCGGTGATCGCGCCGCCCTCGACGAGCACGTCGCAGTGGCGGGGCCCCTCCGGTGCGACGACGAGCCCGCCCGTGACCAGCAGGTCCACCGGGCCTCTCAGGTCAAGGTGGCGTCGTAGTAGTAGATGTTGCCCTGTTGGGTCAGGTCCACCCCGGTGACGCCCTTCTGGGCGAGGAGGACGTCGTAGAAGTAGGCGAAGATGATCGGGGTCTCGTCGAGGAGGAGGGTCTCGATCTCCCCGGCGAGCCGGCGCTGGGTCGACAGGTCGGTGGCGGCGATGAACTGCTTGGAGAGGCGGTCGAAGGTCGAGTTGTTGAAGTGGGCCGCGTTCCATGCTCCCTGACCGGTGGCCTTGTCGATCGTTTGCAGCGGGGCCTCCAGGTAGAGGTTGGGCACCCCCCGGCCCCCGTAGTCCACCAGGCTCATGGTGGCGTCCAGCCACGGGGAGGTCCCGAAGACCGCGGATCCGTAGTAGGTGCTCGATGTCGTCACCGACAGGGTGATGTCGATGTTGATCAGGGCGCCGGCGGCCTTGATGATGGCGGCGTACTCGGGCATCTCCTCGAGCTGCTCGGTGGCGAGCGTGACGGAGAAGCCCCGGGACTTCCCGGCCTGGGCCATCAGCTGCCTGGCTTGGGCGATGTCCTGGTGGCGCTGCGGGACGCTGTGGTTGGTCGCCGGGTAGATGGGGGCGAAGGGGCTGTCGTTGCCGATCACGGCGTAGCCCTTGAACAGGGCGCTGACGATCTGGGGGCGGTTGAGGGTGAGGGCCATGGCGCGCCGCACCCGGGCATCGGTGAACGGGCCGATGTCGCATCGCATCGACAGCTCCCGGTGCTGCGCCGACTTGCGGGCCACGACGTCGAAGCCGCCGCTCAGCAGCTGCGGGCTGACGGAGACCGAGAAGCCGTCGTTGCACATGATCGTGCCCGCCTCGAGGGCAGCCGTCATCGGCGCCTCGGAGGCGAAGAAGATCACCTCGAGCTTGTCGGGCTTGGCCGGCGCTCCCCAGTAGTACGGGTTCTTGACGAAGGCGGCGCCCAGGGTGGGGGAGTAGTTCGTCATCTTGAACTTGCCCGTCCCAGGCATGGTCTGCTGGAACTTCGTGAAGTCGAAGTTGTTGGGCACGATGATGGTGTTGTAGTTGTCCTGCGAGCAGGCGTCGATGAACCCGCCGTCGGGCGCCTCGAGGTGGAACTCGATCGTCTCGCTGTCCTTCTTCACGACGCCGGCGGGGCTGAGGGTGCCACCGAAGATCGAAGCGGCGTTGATCCCGAGCTTGGGGTTCGCCTGCGACTGGAAGGTGTAGACGACGTCATCGATCGTCATCGGGGTGCCGTCGTTGAACTTGACGCCCTGGCGGATCTTGAAGGTCCACACGGAGCCGTCGGAGTTGCTCGACCAGCTGGTCGCCAGCAGCGGGTGGTAGACGAGGTTGTGGTCGATGCGGACGAGGCTCTCGCCGACCTGGTCGGAGACCTGGAGGCCTCCCAAGCTGGCGATGGTGAGCGGGTTGATGGCCCCGGTGGGCACGACCATGCCGGCGCGGATGGTGCCGCCCGGCTTGCCAGCTTTCGCGGGGCCCGACGACGAGCTCGGGACCGTCGCCGAGCTGCTGGTCTTGCTGCTGCTGCTGCCGCAGGCGGCGACGATGGCGGCGGCGACGGGAAGGCCCAGTCCCACCTTGGTCGCCTGGCTCAGGAACTGCCGGCGTGAGAGGCGGCCGGCGACGAACTCGTCGATGACGTGCTCACCTACAGGCCCGTGGCCCCGGCGCAACTTGTCCAAACGTGCGTGGTCGACCTCGGACATGTGTTCCCCCTTGGAGCTGTTGTCTACGGGTCTCGGCCGGGACGGTAACACCCCGGGCTGCCGTCGAACAGTCGGGCGAGACCTACACCGTCCCGGAGCCGGTCCCGATCTCGGCGACCCGCCCCCCGTCGAGCACCACGTTGGGCTGACGCCGGTGAGCCGTGACCGGCCTGGGTTAGTTTGGCCGCGGACCGTGAACACCGGTCTGAGCTCGCTCGTTACCGCTAGCCCATCACGGTGCCTGACGACTCGGCATTGAAACCCCGGCGGCGGGAGAATGCCCCGAGGTCGATCGAGTGGCCGGTGTGCTCGCAGTGGTAGCGAACGGGGCTGCGATCGTGGTCGTGGCCGGACTCGACAGCCGCGATGATCGAAGCGAGGAAGCGCCCGACGAGGGGGGCGTTCTTGAACTGGTTCCCGCTCGTGCCCATCGCGACGTAGAACCCGTCGAGCTCGGTGCGGTCGTAGATCGGTGCCCAGTCGTCGGAGACGTCGTAGACGCCGGCGATACCCTTGGGGGTGACCGGCACCCGCAGGTCGGTGAGCCGGCGTGCCGCTCGGGTCACCTGCGCTTCGAAGAGCCGCGCCGTGACCAGGGGATTGACCTCGTCCGGGTCGTCCAGCCAATCGAGGGGTTCGCACTCGGGCTCGGTCCCGCCGATCAGGAGGTTGCCGGCCGTCGCGGGGCGGACGTAGGTCCCGAGGTCGAGGTCCGCCATCGTCGGCACGAGCTCCGCCCGGCCGCCGTACCCGGCCGGCGCGGCCACGTGGTGCACCTCCTGGCGGAGGGGGCGCACGCCGATGGTGAAGTCGCCGCCCACGCCGGCGAGGCGGTTGAGGGCGCTGGACCAGGGTCCGGCCGCGTTCACGACGACGGGCGCGTCGATGTTGACGTCTCCCGACAGACCGACGCCCTGCACCCGCTCACCGCACCGCACTGCCGTCACGGCCCGGCCGAAGAGGAGCTCGGCGCCGTGTCCCTCCGCGGCTGCGGCGAGGTTCTGGGCGGCCAGCTGTGGGTCGTCCACGAACCCCGCGTCCGGGGTGTAGATGCCCCCCAGCGTGCCCTTTGGGTCCTCGAAGAACGCCTCGTCGTCGACCGGCTTCGGCGGCCAGTACCGGCCCACGTCGATGCCCGGCACGCGAGCGGCGAGGGTCTCCGCATCCCACTCCTCGTAGGCGACCCCGACGCTGTCGAAGAGCCGCGTGGCGTGCTCTCTTGGGGCCGTGGGCGCGTCCAGCATGATCATCCCGGTGCGCCGGAACGATGCCAGTCCACCGACGTCGCCGCCGTGGCCCAGGTGCCGGCGCCAGTCCTCCCAGCAGTGCTTCGCCTCCCAGGCGGTGGCGACGCCGTCCCACGTGGAGTAGTTGAAGCGGACGATGGCGCTCGACGCGCTCGTCGATCCGAGACCGGCTCCGCCGGCCTTGTCGACGACGACCACGTGGCGGCCCTGCTTCGCGAGCTCGAGGGCGATCGATGCCCCGATGACTCCGGCCCCGATCACGACCGCGTCTGCCGTATGCGCCATCGATCCTCCCGGGGGCCGCACCAGTTGCCACCAGGGCTCCGAGCGTATCGGAGCGGCTGGCGCGCTGACTCACTGCGAGCGGTTCTTGGCCGACGACGGCCTGGTGCCGGCACGGACCTTCGGGTATGGTCCGACGGAGAGGCGGGAAGGCACGCGGCGGTGTCGGCCTCACGATGATGGGCGGGTCGGCGATCGTCTCTCCGGAGAGTGCGCCGGCGTTCGGCAACCTGCACCTGACAAGGACGAGATCGTCCCTAATGGGTGAGTTGGCCGAGGCGGTCCACGCCGAAGGGGCGGCCGTCACCTGCCAGATCACGCACCTGGGCTGGCGCACGAGCAACTACTCCGGTGATTGGTTGCCGATCATCGCGCCGTCCCGGTTGAAGGAGCGGACGCACCGAGCCTTTGCGAAGGAAGCCGAGCCGTGGGATCTCGAGCGGGTCGTCGACGCCTTCGCCAGCGCTCGACGCGGTGGAGGTGCTCACTGCGACGGGGGCCCAGGTCGAGTACGTCACGCCGGAGCGGATGTTCGCTCCGGACGTCGGAGGCATGAACTACCCCGGTGGTAGAGCATGGCACGGGGCCCAACGACGAGCTGTACTTCTCGTTGGTCCCCCGGTCCGTCAACGGCGGTGCGGTCGACTACCCGGCGCTGCTGGGCGGCCGGCCCCAGAGGGTGCGCACGAACGAGTCGGGCGCCTTCCAGCTGTTCCGGATCGGGGATGCCGTCGCCAGCCGCAACGTGCACGCGGCGATCCTCGACGCCTTCCGGTTGTGCCGCACGCTGTAGCGGCGCGCGCCGCTCGGTCGGGTGACCGGGTCAGATCCGGAAGGTGGCGCCGACGACGCTCCGCTCGCGGCGCACGACGTCCGGGCTCAGCTTGCCGTCGGCGTGGAGGAGCATCCCGAGACGGTGGCCGTCGAAGACGCACTCGGCCAACAGACGGGGAGCGGCGGCGTCGCCGATGACGTGGACGGCTCGCACGCCCGCGTCCGACAGGCGGTCGTCGTCGGGCTCAGCGGGCAACGGCTGCAGCGGCCGGCGGGAGGTGAGCAGGACCACGGCGTCACAGGCGAGGCGTTCCTCGCGGCCCCAGCGCTCGACCCGGCAACTCCCGCCATCTATGGCGAGGAGGGAGGTGTCGGCGACGAGGTGCACGCCGAGGGACGTCAGGTGGCGGCGCACCGGGTCGCCCTCGAAGGTCAGGTCGAGGGTGGGAGCGACGACGGGCAACGGCGTGACGACCGTGACGTGTGCGGCGCGGCCGGCGAGGACCTCGGCGACACCGACGCCCATCACCCAGCCCTCGCAGTCATAGACGACCACCCGCTGATCCCGTCCGCGCTCGACGTCGGCCAGGACGTCCTCGGGCGTCCACACCGCGGGGCGGTCCCACCCGGGGACGGGGGCGTGGGTGAAGGGTGAGACGCCCTCGGTCGACCAGCGGGCACCGGTGGCGAGGACCACCACCTCGGCGCCGTAGTCGACGATTGCGGCGTCGTCGAGGTGGACCCCGGTGTGGACCTCGACGGTACGCAGCTTGCTCAGCTGGGTGGCCCGCCAGGTCACGAGCTGTTCCCACTTGGCGAGGCCGGGAAGCGAGGCGAGCGTCCGGGCGTAGCCGCCCAGTTGGGCGGAGCACTCGACCAGGTGGACCGGGCCGAATCCCCGGCGGCCGAGGGTGAGCGCGCACTCCATCCCGGCGACCCCCCCGCCGACGACGAGCACCCCGAGGTCACTGCCGGCGACGGGACGCGGCCGCTCGGGGTGCCAACCCCGCCGGAACTCCTCGCCAGCGGTCGGGTTCTGCGTGCACGAGATCTGCGCGACGGTCTGGATCCGGTACAGGCAGTAGTTGCAGCCGATGCACTCGCGGATCTCGTCGTAGCGCCCCTCCTCGACCTTGCGGGGCAGGAACGGGTCGGCGATCGACGGACGCGCCGCGCCGATCAGGTCGAAGCGGCCTGAGCGGATCACCTCGGCCATGAGATCCGGGTCCGTGTACCGGCCGACGCCGACGATCGGCTTGGCCGTCGCCTCGCGCACCCGTCCGGTCCAAGGCCGCTGCCAGCCGGACTCCTCCAACCGCGACGGCCCCATGTCGTGCCAGTTCTCGGTGTTGGTGGCGATGTTGACGTCCCACAGGTCGACCAGGTCATCCGCCCAGCGCACGAACTGCAGGGACTCCTCGAGCACCAGCCCGGTTGGGCCCCGGCCGTCGACGGCGATCCTGACGGCGATGGCACAGCAGTCTCCGACGGCGGACCGGACCGCCGCAAGCGTCTCCAACCAGAAACGGGCGCGGTTGTGCAGTGACCCGCCGTAGTTGTCGTCGCGGTGGTTGGAGAACGAGGAGAGGAACTGCATCGGCAGGTAGCCGTGCGAGCCGTACACATAGACGATGTCCCCGCCGGCACCGGCAGCCCGCTCCGCCGCCTCGACGTAGGCGGCCTGCAGCCGGCGGATGTCGGACCGGTGCAGCTCGCGGGCGTACTTGAGGGGATTGGCCTCCGAGGGCAGTGGGCTGGGGCCACCGGCGACGATCCGCGTCCCGCCGTCCGAATGGGGCCCGGAGTGGAACAGCTCGACGCCGAGCAGGGCGCCGTGGGCATGCACCGCGTCCGCCACTGCTCGGAGGTTCGCGCCGTCGTCGCCGTCCCACAGCCGTCCGATCGCCGGCATCACCCGATCCGACTCGGGATCCACCGAGGTGATCCCGTCGGCGACCGCTGCCCAGCCGCCCTCGGCGCGCGTGGCCCGAAAGCCGGCCTGTGACCCGGGGCGGTCCGTCCCGAACCCGTTGCTGTGCGGCACCTGGAAGAACCGGTTGCGTAACCGTTTGGGGCCTATCTGCAGCGGCTCGAAGAGCACGTCGTGGCGACGGTCGCGGCCCATCGCCCAGAGCCTATTGCCATGACATGAAGGATACGAAGGATACAGTCGGCGTGGTGGGACGCTTCGCAATACGTTCGGTCGCCAGCCAATCGCAGTTTGCCCGCGTAGGTGAGCTCTAGATGACCGGTCGCCACTACCGGGTGGTCGTGATCGGCGGGGGCATCGTCGGCACGAGCGTCCTCTACCATCTCGCGAAGTTCGGTTGGACCGAGTGCATCCTCATCGAACGCGGCCAGCTCACCGCCGGCTCGACCTGGCATGCCGCGGGAGGTTTCCACGCTCTCAATGCCGACCCCAACGTTGCCGCCCTGCAGGCGTACACCATCGAGCTGTACCGCAAGCTCGAGGAGGACGAGCCGGGCTGTTGCGGCCTGCACATGACCGGCGGGCTCAACATCGCTGGCAACGCGGAACGTCTCGAATGGCTGCGGGCAGCCTGGGCGGTCTTCCAGACTGTCGGGATCGAGACCGCCCGCCTCGTCGGGCGCGACGAGATCGCCGAGCTCTGCCCGCTCATCGATCCCTCGGGCATCGCAGGAGGGCTGTACGACGCCAACGAGGGCCATCTCGACCCGTCCGGCGCGACACACTCGCTTGCACGGGCGGCTCGTCGGCTCGGGGCGGAGGTGGACGTCGACAACCGTGTCCTCGAGCTCCGAGCGCGGCCGCAAGGCGGCTGGGGGGTGGTCTCCCAGCACAGCACCTTCACGGCGGACCACGTCGTCAACGCGGGCGGCCTGTGGGCGCGACACGTCGCCCGGATGGCCGGAGTGGACCTCCCCGTCGCTCCGATGCAGCACCACTACCTCGTAACGGAGCCGATCCCCGAGCTCGCCTCACTCAAGCGGGAGCTGCCGATCACCGTCGACCTGGAGGGCTTCACCTACCTGCGCCAAGAGGGTGAGGGCGTGCTCCTCGGCGTCTACGAGCTCCAGCCAAGACACTGGCACATCGAAGGCGCCCCGTGGGACTACGGCGCCGATCTCTTGCCGCCCGACATCGATCGAATCTCCCCGGAGCTCGAGATCGGCCTTGCCCGGTACCCCTCGATCGCCGAGGCCGGCATCAAACGCTGGGTGAACGGGCCGTTCACCTTCACCCCCGATGGGAACCCGCTCATCGGGCCGGTCCGTGGTCTCCCGGGGTTCTGGGTGGCGTGCGGGGTGATGGCCGGCTTCTCGCAGGGCGGTGGCGTCGGCAAGTCTCTCGCTGAGTGGATGATCGAGGGTGAGCCGGAGGCGGACGTGTTCGGGATGGACGTGGCGCGCTACGGCCCGTTTGCCAGCGCCGACGGCTATCTCGAAGCGCTGACGAGCCAGTTCTACAGCCGTCGCTTCGTGATGTCCTACCCGAACGAGCAGCTCCCCGCTGGTCGGCCGCTCGTCACCTCGGCTCTGCACGACCAGCTCACCGCCAAGGGGGCCAGCTTTGGCGTCTCGTGGGGCCTCGAGGTACCGCTGTACTTCGTAGCCGACCGCGATCGCGGGGAGTTCTCGGAGATCCCAACTCTGAGGCGCTCCAACGCCTTCGAGATCGTCGCCCGAGAGGTCGAAGCGGCCCGAAACGGAGTCGCTCTGCTCGACATCACCGGCTTCGCTCGCTACCGCGTCGCCGGCCCCGAGGCTCGCTCCTGGCTTGACCACCTGGTCGCGAGCCGACTTCCCGAGCCTGGCCAGGTGCGGCTGGCACCGATGCTGAGCCCTTCCGGGCGGCTCATGGGCGATCTCACCGTGACGTGCTGGAGCGCCGACGAGTACTGGGTGGTCGGCTCGTACTACCTGCGCGAGTGGCACCTTCGCTGGTTCGCCGAGCATCTGCCCCCGTCGGGCGTTGTCGTCCACGACATCTCGGATGAATGGGCGGGCCTGGCGGTGATCGGGCCTAGATCGAGAGAGCTCCTTGCCCGGCTCGGCTCGTGCATTGGCGCCGTGCCGTTCCTCGGCGCCCGGCAGGTCGAGCTCGGCCTCCTCCGAGCGCGCCTGCTGCGGCTCTCGATCACTGGCGAGATGGGCTACGAATTGTATGTCGAGGCAACGAAGCTGCGTACCCTCTATGCCCACCTCCAGGACGCCTCGAGCGGCTTCGACGCCTCTGACATCGGATACCGGGCCGTCGACTCGCTCCGCCTCGAGAAGAGCTACGGCATCTGGTCGCGGGAGCTCACCCGCCTGCAGACGCCAGGGATGAGCGGGCTCGGCCGTTTCGTCGACTACGACAAGGCCGACTTCATCGGTCGCGGCAGCTGCTTGAAGGAGCGGGAGGCAGGCCCAACGCAGCTGCTCGTCACCTTGCAGGTGGACACTGCCGACGCCGACGCCGGAATGTTCGAGCCGGTGTGGCAGAAAGAGAGACGGGTCGGCTTCGTCACCTCGGCAGGTTACGGCCACCACGTCGGAATGAGCCTCGCTCTCGCCTACATCGAACCGGGCCTCACCGAGCCCGGGACCTCGCTCGAGGTGCACGTCGTCGGGAGCCGCCGTCCGGCGAAGGTCATCGAGGACTCGCCCCATGACCCGACCGGAGCCCGGATGCGGGGCTGAGGCGGCCCGGTAGCAGACCGGGCCGGGTGGCTCGAAGAATGGGTAGCTGAAGCGCGTACGCAACCGTGTGCCGCGTGAGCCAGGAGGTGCAAGAGCCGTCGGGAGCCGTCAAGCGCACGACCTTTCCCCCGATACGACTCGAACCACGAGCGGGTGCCGGTGTCGACGGCGGGTTCCGACGGGGCGTACGGGCCGGTCCGCCACCCGCCTCGTCGTCAGCGCCTACGGTCGCGCCATGACCGGATGCGGCGCCCGGCGACGACGGTGGTGACGCGCCGTCGGAGAGCGCCGACAGCAACCAAGGCGTTCGGCGTCGGCGCCCGCGAGAGCCACGACTCGAGCCGCTTCTACGCCCGCTTCGTGCCCAAGGCGATCGCCGCCGACGAGCAGCTGGCCGAGCACTTCGACCTCCCCGAGCCGCTCATCGTCGGGGACTCCCGCAAGATGGACGAGATCCCCGACAACTCCGTCGCCCTGGTCGTGACCTCACCGCCGTACTTCGCCGGCAAGGAGTACGAGCAGGCACTGGGGGAGGGCGTGATCCCGGCGTCCTACGCCGCGTACCTCGAGTTGCTGGCGGACGTCTTCGCCGAGTGCCGGAGGGTGCTCGAGCCCGGGGGCCGGATCGCCGTCAACGTGGCCAACCTCGGTCGGAAGCCGTACCGGTCGCTGGCAGCCGACGTGGTGCGGATCCTCGACGACGATCTCGGGCTGCTGCTGCGGGGGGAGATCGTCTGGCGGAAGGCGGGGGGCGCATCCGGCTCGTGCGCGTGGGGCTCCTACCGCTCGCCGGTCAACCCTGTCCTGCGGGACGTCACCGAGCGGGTGGTCGTCGCCTCCAAGGGCCGCTTCGACCGGGCCGTTGCCGTCGAGCGCCGCCGGGCGCACGGCCTCCCGCACGAGGCGTCGATAACCACCGACGAGTTCCTCGAGGCGACCCTCGACGTGTGGGACATCCGCCCCGAGTCGGCTCGGCGTGTGCACCACCCGGCGCCGTTCCCGGTGGAGCTGCCCCAGCGGCTGATCGAGCTCTACACCTTCCGGGGTGACGTGGTGCTCGACCCGTTCCTTGGTTCGGGGAGCACCGCCGTGGCGGCTGCCCGAACCGGCCGGCGCTACGTCGGCTACGACACCGAGGCGGAGTACGTCGCCCTGGCCAGCGAGCGGGTCGCCGCCGAGGTGGGCGTTGCCGGGCAGCTCTTCGCCGCCCCGGTCGAGCGAGCCCTGCCCGCCGACCGCAAGGCCGCAGCCGTGCTGGCGGTCGAGGTCCTCGCCGCTGCCGGCTTCGAGGTCGTCCAGCAGGACCGTCGTGTCCCCGGCGCCGGCGTCACCGTCGACGTCGTGGCACGCGGCGATGGCGGCCAGCCGTGGTACTTCGACGTGACCGGCGCCTTCACGACCACACCGGCCGGGTTGTCGCGCGCCGACGTGCTCTGGAAGGCGGTCGGGCGCGCCAGCGTCCTCCAGGCCTGCGGCGTCGGCCCCGTGGTGCTCGTGTCCTCCGACCTCCCCGCCCGGCGCAGCGCTGGTGACGCGGCACTGCATGCCCTCGGCCCGCGCCGTGTCCACGACGTCGTCGGTCTTCTCGACGCCGCCGGGCACGAGCGCCTGGCCCGTTACGCGGCCGGTGGACGGCAGGCCCGCCCGCTTCCGGGGTTCTGGACCCTCGGCGAGATCGGACCGTGAGGCGGCCCACCCTCGTAGGTTGGAGGGCATGGACATGGGCGTCGCCATCTTCCCAACCCACTACGCCGTCGACCCGGCCACCATGGCCAGGCTGGCCGAGGAGCGGGGTCACGATTCGCTGTGGTTCCCGGAGCACACCCACATCCCGGCGTCGCGCCGGAGCCCGTACCCCGGCGGCGGAGACCTGCCCCGCAAGTACGCGCACACCTACGACCTGTTCGTAGCCATGACCGCGGCGGCCGGCGCCACCAAGAAGCTACGCGTGGGCAGCGGCATCTGCCTCCTCGTCGAGCGCGACCCGATCGTCACCGCCAAGGAGGTGGCGAGCATCGACGTGCTCTCCGGGGGGCGGATCGAGCTCGGCGTCGGCCTCGGCTGGAACCGTGAGGAGATGGAGAACCACGGGACCGACCCCCGCCGGCGCACTGGCGTGCTGCGTGAACGCGTCGAGGCGATGAAGGCCATCTGGACCCAGGAGGAGGCCACCTACCACGGCGAGCACGTCGACTTCGAGCGCATCTGGTCGTGGCCCAAGCCGGCCCAGCGGCCGCACCCGCCGGTGCTCCTCGGTGGCAACGGCCCTGGCGTGACCGGGCGGGTGCTCGCCTTCGGCGACGGCTGGATGCCCAACTACGCTCGGGGGGACATCAGGGAACGGGCCCGCTCCCTGCTCTCCGCAGCAGGGCGGTCCCTCGACCTCACCGTCATGGGAGCCCCTGCCGACGCACGCGCCCTCGCCGAGCTCGAGGAGGCCGGCTTCCGCCGCGCCCTGCACTGGCTGCCGTCGGCCGGCCGGGGGGAGGTGGAGCGGGCCATGGACGCCTTCGAGGCGGCCGTCGCCGAGGTGAACGGGCCGTGACGCCAGAAGAGGCCCGGTGGCGCTTCGCCGGCGGGCGGGTCGCCCGCCTCGCGACCGCCGACGCCGCCGGGCGGCCTCACCTCGTGCCGCTCGTCTTCGCCGTCGACGGCTGCTGGTTCGCCGCTACGACCAGTACCGGCAGCAGGCCCCGGCCGGCCCGGCGCTCATCGTCGACGTCGAGCGCTGGTCGGGGTGGGCGGCGACACCGTAGGGCGGCGACGCCGTAGGGCGGCGAGGCATGACCGGTCGCCGGAAGTGGAGCTCGCCTGGCGACCGCTGTGAGTGGCCGCGCCCGACGCTCCATCTCGAACATTGGATGCTCGTTGTCGCCTGACGACGACCAGCTTCCAAGGTTTCGTCACGCCGGCGGTGGGCGACCGCGATGAGTGGGGATCGGTCCCCGAGGCTGCCTCGCGCGGCGGCTGGAGCGGTTCGGCCAGCGGGTCATCCCGGAGGTCGCCTCCTTGTCGTCCCAGCGCCCGTAACCTCCGGGCCATGCTGCCCGGAGCGCAGCCCGCCGTGGTCGACGGCAGGCACCTGACCATCGAGGACGTCGTCGCCGTGGGGCGCCACCGAGCTGCTGCCGTCCTCGGCGACGCCGCCCGCCTGCGGATGGAGCAGACCCATGCGGTCGTGGTCGAGGCTCTCGCGGCGGAGGCGTCGGTGTACGGCCTGACGACCGGCGTGGCCGAACGCAAACGGGTCCGCCTCGGACCGGACGAACGGCACGCGTGGAACCGGAAGCTCCTGCGGAGCCACAGGGTGGCCCAGGGGCCGCCCGCGTCCGACGAGCTCGTCCGGTCCGCCATGATCGTCCTGGCCAACAGCCTGGCAACAGGCGCCGCCGGCGTGCGCCCCGCGGTCGTGGAGCTGGTCATCGTCGCCCTCGCCCAGGGCCGGCTGCCAGCGGTCCGCACCCTCGGGTCGGTCGGCCAGGCGGACCTCGGGCCGATGGCCGATCTGGCCGAGGGGGTCGTCGGTGAGAGCGCGTTGGAGCTGGAGCCGGGGGAGGCCCTGGCGTTGCTCAACAACAACGCATTCGCGGTCGGGGCCGCTTCGTTGGCGGTGCACGACGCCGAGCTCCTGCTCGCCACCCTCGACGTCGCTGCTGCGCTCGACCTGGAGGCCTTCGCCGGCAACGTGAGCCCGTACCATCCGGCGGTGGCGGAGGCACGCCCGCATCCCGGCCTGCGCCGGACGATCGAACGGATGGGTGGGCTGCTCGAAGGCAGCTTCCTCTTCCAACCAGGCGCGGCGCGGAACCTCCAGGATCCGCTCACGTTCCGCTGCGTGCCACAGATCCACGGGGCCGCACGCGATGCCCTGGCTTACGCCCGTGCCACCGTCGAGACCGAGCTCAACTCGTCGCAGGGCAACCCGATCGTCGTGCTGGCGGAGCGGCGGGTACAGTCCGCCGGCAACTTCGACGTCGGGCCGGTGGCTGGTGCCTTGGACTTCGCCCGCCTGGCCATGGCGCCGGTGGTTGCCGCCGCCGCCGAACGAGCCGTCAAGCTGTTGCAGGCACCCCTGTCCGGGCTGCCGTCGGGGCTGGCCGTCGCCCCGGAGACGGGGGACGACGGTCTGGCCGAGCTTGCCGTCGCCGTGCAGGCCGTTGCCGTCGAGGCGCGCAGCCTCGCCCACCCGGTGTCCGCTGACCTCGTGAGCACCAGCAAGGCGGAAGGCATCGAGGACCGGACGACCAACGCACCGCTCGCCGCCCGGCGCCTCGGGGAGATGACCGGCCTGGTTGCCCGGGTCGCCGCCATCGAACTGGTGGTCGCAGCCCAGGCGGTCGACCTGCGGGGGTCGTCACCCCTCGGGCGGGGGACCCGGCGGGCGTACGCTGCTGTTCGCGAGCGGGTGGCGTTCACCGGTCGCAACGAAACGCTGCCCGTCGACCTCGAGCCGGTGGTGGAGCTGGTGGCGAGCGGCCACCTTGCCGGCGTGGGGGAGGCGCAGGAGGGCGACCCGGGCGAGGAGAGGTGCTGAACAGCCGTGCAGGTCGTTGGAGGCACGGGTCGGCTCGCCGAGCCGGGTCCCGCCCGACCAGTCCGGGGCCGCCCTTCCTGCAGGGTCGAAGGCGACGTCGGGCTGGCGGTGCGCCAGAGCGCGGGTGATCCACGTCGGGCGGGTGGTGAACACGAACGCCTCCGCGTGTGCGCTCACCACCCCGCCGAGGAGGAGCTGGAGTTAGGCGCGGGCGACGGCTCCGTCGACCCCGAGACGTCGCACAGCAGGACCAGCCGGCGGGGCCGGGTGAGCCGGCGGGACCGGGTGAGCCGGCCGGACCGGGTGAGCTGGGGCAGCAGGACCAGCTCGGAGTCGTCGGTGAAAATGTGGAAGAACCCGGCGAGGCACTTGGTCGGCCGCGCGAGCCCGTCGCCGTCGCCGGCTGAGCCTCCCGACCCTCGGTTCTTCGACCGTCCGTGAGGTGGATGCATGGCGCGGCGGTAGCGTCCGGCAGGTGCCCTTCGACGACGGTAGGCAGCATGTGGGCGTCGATCCCTGGCTGGTCGGCGAGGAGGATCGCGACCCGACGAGGCGGTTGCGTGGTCGCCTCCCGGCGCCGGTCACGGTCTGGACGGCCGCCACGCGCCGCGTCGGCCGGGCGGGGATCACGGTTTCTTCCGTCATCGTGGCTGAAGGGGAGCCGCCGGAGATCGCAGGCCTGATCGGGCTGCTGTCGGACTTCTGGGATGCCGCGGCCGAGAGTCGCAGGTTTGTGCTCCATGCCCTCACCGCCGACCAACTGGACCTGGCCGAACGCTTCGCCCTCCGATGGCCGGGCGATCCGTTCGAAGGGCTGGCCGTCAGCGCGACGGAATGGGGACCGCAACTCGAAGCCGTCTCCACCCGGGCGTCGTGCTCCGTGGTCGGCAGCTCGGATGCCGGCCACGGCCTCCTCGTGCGGGCGAGGGTCGAACGGGTGGCCATCGGGGACGGCACCCGGTTGCCGCTGGTGCACTACCGGGGCGCCTATGTCACCGTGGGGCCCCGGCCCCGGCCCCGGTCCCAAGAGGCCCCATAGGGCTGATGGGTCGGCGAGACTCGGTGCGTTGGGCGTGGGTTGGGCGATTGAGGCGCCTATCGGGTCCTGAGTGCACCGAGGTGGGCGCCCGCATGCCTTCGCCTGCCCGGTGCGTCGAGCTGAGATGGAAAGGGTGCAGCGCCTGGCGGTAGGGCGGGCGCGCTCCGCTGCTGCTTGGCCACCCGCTGGAGGTTGTTGGGACGCCGCGGCGCGAACATTGTGCATCCCCGGAGATGACACGCCGATGCCGCCCCGACGTGGCGCCGAGCCGCGATCGGTCGCCATGCTCGCCCCCAACCCGGCCGGAGGGCGGGTGGCGGCGGGCGCGCCGGCGGCGGTGGCCGCCGCCCGGTCCCGCTGGAGGCGGGCGTGGCCCCTCCTGCGCTGGGTGCTGGCCGCCGTCGTGGTGGGGCTGGCCGCCTGGGTGGTGTCGGGTGAGACGGCGGAGCTGAGTGGTGCCGGCAAGCTCCTGTCGGGGATTCGTTGGCCGTGGGCGGTCGTTGCTGCCACGGTGGAGGCTCTGAGCTACGTGGCATCTGCCGCCCTGCAGCAGACCCTCCTCCGCAGCGGGCACCTCCGGAGTGGGCTCGGTCGCACATCCCTCGTGAGCCTTGCGACGTCGGCGATGCAGAACAGCCTGCCCGCCGGTGCAGCATTCGCCGGCGTCTTCGCCTACCGCCAGTACCGGCGCATGGGTGCTAGCGAGCTCCTGGCCGCCTGGTCTGTCGTAGCGGTCACGGGGTGCCTGTTCGTGGGCATCACCGCCATGGCCGTGGTGGGGCTGGTGCTGGCATTTGGGGTAGGCAGCGCGGAGGGGTTGGTACAGGTGCTCGGCGGGCTCGGCGCCGCTGCTGCAGCGCTCGTCGTCGGCTGGTTGCGGCGCGACTGGGTGTTCGCGCGGGTGGAGGGTCTGCTCCGCTTCGGGCAGCGGCGGCTGGGTCGGCCCCACGGCGACCCCCGCCAGGTCGTCGGTCGGTTCCGGCGGCGCCTGGGGGCGGTGACTCCGAGCCGCCGCCACTGGTGGATGGCCCTCGGGAGCGCCCTCTTCACGTGGGGCTTCGACCTGCTCTGCCTCGTCTTCGCCTTCGTCGCCGTCGGCGCTCCCGTGCCCTGGCGCGGCCTGCTCCTCGCGTACTCGGCTGCTCAGCTCGCCGCCACGCTGCCGATCACCCCGGGCGGGCTGGGCGTCGTCGAGGGCAGCCTGACGGTCGCCTTGGTGGCCTTCGGTGGCGCGGAGGCATCGGCCGTCGCCGCCGTGCTCGTGTACCGGATGATCAGCTACTGGGCCGAGATGCCCGTCGGCTGGCTGTCGTCACTCGCTGTGGGCAGGATGCCCGCCCGCCCTGTGCTCCCCATCGACTCCCCAGCCCCGCAGTCGAGCGCGTCCCCGAAGGGCGAGCCGCCGAGCGGAGGCGGGTCGTGAAGCCGTACCTCTCGCCGAGCCTTGCGCTCGTCGTGGCGTCGGTCGCGCTGGCCGGCTGCGGTGGCAGCGGCCTGCGACTGGAGGCCCGGTCGGTCTCGGCGTGCTACCGCACCATCCCTACGGCCGTGGCCGACTCCCACGACAGCGACGCCCGGCTGCTCGGCGTCCACCACCTCCGGCTGGAGCTGCTGCGCCGGAGGAACGCGTCGCTGCTCGCGGCGTGGCCGGGTGGGGACCCCACCGT
The DNA here is from genome assembly GCA_027320105.1 of Acidimicrobiaceae bacterium. Classification (GTDB taxonomy): domain Bacteria; phylum Actinomycetota; class Acidimicrobiia; order Acidimicrobiales; family Palsa-688; genus JAKAQB01. Next base: position 86,436 of record DAHVMA010000056.1, read on the forward strand.
CTGCACCATCGCGCTCGAGGGCCCGTTCCGCCCCGGCCAGGTCGAGGGCGCGCCGCCGTCAGCGGCCGGGCGCTTCGCCCTGCTGGTCCTCGATGTGCGCACCGGCCGCCTGCTGGTCAGCACCGTGACCGACCACCTGCCGAGACGGCTGTTGGGGCGCACGTACTGATCTCCTACCATCCGGCAGATGGACCTCGTGAAGCTGGTGGTGTTCGTCCCCGAAGCCGGCTCCGAGCGGCTGCGGAAAGCCCTAGGGGAGGCCGGCGCCGGCTACATCGGCAAGTACTCGTTCTGCAGCTGGTCGGTGAGCGGGACGGGCCGGTTCCGCCCCGAAGAGGGTGCCGTGCCGCACATCGGCACCGCCGGCGAGCTCGAGACCGTTGCCGAGGAGCGCATCGAGGTCACCTGCCGCCGTGAGCTCGCCCGGGAGATCGCCCAGGTCGTGCGCAGCGTCCACCCCTACGAGGAGGTCGTGATCGACCTCTACCCGATGCTCGACCCCGACGACCTGTAGGTAGGTCCCTCAGGGCAGCCGGCCGGCCCGCAGGGCGTGCTGGCGCGCGATCTCCTCGGTCAGCACGTCCCGCAGCAGGTCAACGGCTTGGATCACCTTCGGGTGGCGGAGGTGGTACAGGACCCGGCTGCCCTGGCGCTCCGCCTCGACAAGCCCGCGGTCACGGAGCACAGCGAGGTGCTGGGAGGTGTTGGACTGGGGGGTCTCCAAGTACTCGGCCAGCTCGTTGACGCTCCTGGGCCTGTCCCGGAGGGCGTAGAGCACCATGAGGCGTTTTGGCTCGTTGATGGCGTGGCACATCTCCGACACGAGCTCGGTCAGCTCCTCACGCAGGTGCGGATCGATGCTCTCCCCGTCCGCGCCGGCCACGAGCTCCTGGCTGTCGGCTGTCATCACGGAGTCCGCCGGCGCCGGCGGCGCCGCATCTCTGCGGTCACCGACGGGTGCGTCGTCTCGGACGGGCATGCCCCCAGCGTAGGCGGCGAGCGCCAGGCCACCGGAGCGTTCAAGCCCACGACATGTAGACCCGTCCACCCTCGACCAGCACGTCGTAGGTGGCCAGGTCATGGTCGGCGGGGCCGCGGATCCGTTCGCCGCTGGAGAGGTCGAAGCGACTGCCGTGCGCCTGGCAGGTCACGACCGTAGCGTCGAGGGGGCCGTCGGAGAGGCGGGCTCCGGCGTGCGGGCAGACGTCGCATGCGGCGATGAGCCGACCGTCCAGGTGGTAGAGAGCAACCGGACCGACAGGGGTGTCCGCGACCCGCACGACCATTCCCAGCCGCCCGGCGACATCGGCGAGGTCGGCGAGCAACGCCCGACGCCGCCCGAGCGGGCCGGAGCCGGCCAGACGGCGGAGCACGATCGAGAGGGCCCCACGGTTGCCGACGGCGTCGCAGCCGGCTCTCTCGGCCGCTTCCAGCCGGTCACGGTCGGGGAGGGAGTGGCATCCGACGATGAGCGCCTCGGGGCGCCGGGCTCTCCAGTCGCGGATCACCTCCATGGCGTCGGCACCGGCGAGGTCGACGACCACCGCAGCAGCGGGACCGTCATCCGGCGGAGCGACGCAAAGGCCCCTCTCGCGGGCGAAGGCAGCCGCCTGGCGGAGCACCATCGGATCCGAGGACACGACGACCACCCGGGCGGTGGTCACCTCCGGCCGGGTCAGATGAAGAGGGTGATGTCGGCGTCGGCAGCCATGTCGATGAAGCTCGCAGCACAGCCTCGGTGGCTCAGGGCACCGGCGGCAGAGGGCACTTCGCGTTGGAAAGCAGCACCCCGCCCGGAGCGAAGCTCGCCCAGCACCAAGCCGGGCGCGGACCGTGAGCCAACACCGCGGCGCGAGCCGCCACCCCGATGGCCTCCACGGCGTGGACGAAGGCACCCACACCGGGGGCGACCGCAGCGAGCGACACATCCAGCGCGAACGCCCAGCGACAGAAGTGCTCCCGGATCGCCCCCGCCCGCTCGGCGAAGCGACGCAACCAACGCCGCACCCTCCACGCCGGCACACCCAGGCGTAACGCGATACGACGGTGCCCCACCCCAGCCGCCTTCGCCTCGGTCGCCTCGCCGATCACCCCCACCTCGTCACGGCGCCTGAGCAGACCGTCGTCTCCGAGCAGCACATGGGTCTTGGCGCAGCCCCGGCACCTCGCCCGACGGGGGCAGATCCTGATCTCCTCCCCACCCCGGCGCCGCAACACCCGCACCCGGGCGTGACCCCACGGGCCTAAAGCCCCCCACACGCCGGGCAGGCCAACAACCCCCCGAGCAGCTCCGCCTCGACGACCACTCGATCAGTCCCTACCATGAGCACCGGTGCCTCCGGCATCGCTGGAAGGACCCTCCCGGCCGATCAGGACAAGTTCAGCGGGAGGGTCCTTGCGCGTCCAAGACCACCCAAGCCTGACCCAACCGCGCCCCGAACCCCAACGGGGCCATCCTCGCCGTCAGTGGCGCAACCGAACTACCCCATCCTCATCCTGCGTGGCGCTCCACACGCAGGCGCCGCCCGACCACCCAGCGTGCGAGGAGGAAGTTGGTGCCACCCACGGCAAGACCAGCCGCGAGGGTGCAGGCGTAGAAGGAGCCGTTCATCACCACGCGCGCAGCGACTCCCATGCCGACCAGGACCAGGGGGAAGACCGCGCCGGTCAGGAGCCCGAAGCCAACCATCCACAGGCCGAGGTCCCCGAAGGATCTGCCAGTGACCAGCCGCCCGCGGCGACCGCGGGACATGCCCTGGGTGGGAGCGAACCTCACGGTGTTGAATCGACCCGGACGGAGCCGACCTTGAGCTGCCGGTGCCGGCGGGGATCAGGGGTGGTGCGCCACGGGCTACTCCCGGCAGTTGCCCGGGCGGACCACCCGACGGGGACCGGGGTAGCGCGCCCAGATGTCGTTGCACTCCTCGCACACGGCGTCGGGGACGAGCCCCAGCCGCATGCCCGCACCGAACAGCTTGCACCCCAGGCACACCCCGAGGCCCGCCTCCAAACCGGCAGCGGCGACGAGTGCACCGAGCAGGCGGTAAGCGGCCCGCCGACGGCCCGTCACGGCGAGCATGGAGGCGGCCGACGTCATGACGAGGCCGATGCCCTGGGCGAGCCGCTTGGGAGGCCCGGGAGAGTAACGGTGCTCGATCCTCCCCAGTCGCGGCGTGATGACCTTCGTGGCGAGCTGGCCGAGGGGGCTGAGCGTCGGCCCGGAGACCACCCGGGCGGCGAAGCCGTAGGTGAGGGGGGCGAGCAACCACGGCTGGTCGGCGACGACTGCTGTCGCCGCCATGGCCACCACGCCGCCGGCGACCAGCCGGGCGGACGTCTCGTTGACGGGGTTGGGGAAGCCGAACGGGTCCATGCCCCGAAATATTACCTGCGGAGTCGGGATTAGGTGCTCCCCGACCACCCTGGCCGACCCACCGAGGAGTCCCGTCGCCGGCTCGGCCCCGCGGGAGTGCTCGTCAACAGCGCCGCCGCCGGTTCCGGCCTGTGGTGAACGCCGCAGTTGCCGGCTACGTGTCCGTCGGCTCGTCGCTGTGGTAGCTGCCCGCAGGCAGGCCGCCGGACGCCACCTCGGGGTCGCCACCGTCGGCCGGGGGGACGCCGGCCACCGGTTGGGGGACGCCGGCTACCGGCTGGGGGACCGCCCCTGGGGCTCCCGCCGGGGCGGTGCTCGTGGCGGTGGGCAGGTAGCTCCCGGTCTCACCCGGAGGCGGCGTCGCCGGCGTCACGGCTATGGCCCCGTGCTCTGCCTCGAATGCTTGGAGCTGGCTGATGAGCTCGGCGATGCGGCTGTCGGCCGGTGAAGCGGACCGACCCGTCCGTTGCTCGAAGGTGAGGCCGCCGAGCTCGAGGAGCAAGGCATCGGCCTGCTTCTTCGACTGGATGCCGGCGAGCTTGGTCTGCCCGGCCTCGGCGAGCGACGTTGCCTGTGACTTGATCTTGTCCATGAACCCCATGGCACGGCCCTTTCGACGCGGCCAGGGATGCCCGCCGGCCGTGCCACTCAGGTTACGCCAGCGGATCCCGGCCGTCGAGGCCGAGCTCGCCTCCCTAGGTCGCCTCGCCCGGGTCTCTGGCGTGCCCCGGCGGGTCAGCTCCCCAGGATGTTGCCGAGGATGCCGCCCACGGCGCCGCCCTCGACGGCGCTGGTCCGCTCGCCGCTTGCCAGGTACGGGTTGAGCGAGCCCGCCAGGTTGGGGAGAGGCATGGACTGCAGCCAGACGCGGCCGGGACCGGTCAGCACGACGAGCCAGTGGCCGTTGGCCCCGAAGTACCGGTTGACGATGCCCTGAACGCGCTGGACGGTGAAGCTCACCGTCTCCTGGAACACCCCCACGTGGCCCGGGTGCGCCAGGATCGTCTGGCCGGGAGCGAGGTCATAGGTGGTCACCTCGCCGGAGAGCTCGACCCATGCGGTGCCCTGGCCCTCGAGGCGTTGCAGGATGAAGCCCTCCTTGCCGAAGAGCATGCCGCCGAGGCTCTGCTGGAAGCCCATCGACGGAACGACCTCCGGTGTCCCGCACACCCACCCGTGGTGGTGCACGAGGTAGCCCTGCCCCGGGCTGACCTCCAGCGGGAAGATGTGGCCGGGCACCTTGGCGGCGAACGCCACCATCCCCTGGCCACCTGTTGCCTGGTAGATGGTGAGCAGCAGGCTGCCGCCGCCCATTACCCGCTTCAGCCCGCCGAGCAGGCCCCCTCCGCCGGACGAGCCCAAACCGGTGGTCTGCGTCAGCTGCATGTTTGGGGTCATCCACGACAACTCGCCGTGGTCCGAGATGACCCGCTCACCGGAGTCGAGGATCATCTCGAGCACCGGCATGGTCGAGCCCTTGATCTGCGCCTGCACCGCTGCCCCCTTCGTTCTGTCGTCCGGCCCGGGATACTACCGCGTGGCGCCGCTCTAGGGTGGCGGTGTGTCGTCCGGTCCTTTCGACGTGCCGCTCCAGACCCTCCGGCGGAGAACCAGCGAGAAGTGGCGGGCGGCGCCCCCCGACGTGCTGCCCCTGTGGGTGGCGGAGATGGATGTGATGGTCGCCGAGCCCATCGTGCGGGCGCTGCACGATGCCGTCGCCCTCGGCGACACCGGCTATGCGTCGGGCACGGGCTACGCCGGGGCCCTTGCGGGCTTCGCTGCGGAGCGGTGGGGGTGGGACGGGCTGGAAGTGGGGCGAAGCGCCCTCGTGCCCGACGTGATGATGGGCATCGTCGAGGTGCTGAAGCTCATCACCGCTCCCGGCGACACCGTCGTGGTGAGCCCGCCCGTGTACCCGCCCTTCTACGCCTTCGTCGAGCACCTGGACCGCCGCATCGCCGAGGCCCCGCTGACCGGTGAGGGCCGCCTCGACCTTGACGCCCTGGGCGCGGCGTTCGAGGGGGCGGCGGCGTACCTGCTGTGCAACCCGCACAACCCGACGGGCACGGTGCACTCCCGCCAGGAGCTCGAGCGGGTCGCCGCGCTCGCCGACGAAGCCGGGGTGCGGGTCGTGGCGGACGAGATCCACGCGCCGCTCGTCGTCGGCGACGCCCGCTTCACGCCGTTGCTGAGCGTGGCCGGCGCCGAACGCGGCTTCTGCCTGTTGTCCGCCTCCAAGGGCTGGAACCTTCCCGGGCTCAAGGCGGCCGTCGTGGTCGCCGGGCCGGCCGCCGCCGCCGACCTCGCCCGCATGCCGGAGGAGGTCGGCCACGGTCCGAGCCACCTCGGGGTCATCGCCCACACCGCTGCGTTGCGCGCCGGGGGCGGGTGGCTCGACGAGTTGCTCGCCGGGCTCGGGGCCAACCGGGTGCTGCTGGCCGAGCTCCTGGCCCGGCGGTTGCCGGCGGTGCGCTACCGCCCCGGCGACGCCACCTACCTGGCGTGGCTCGACTGCACAGACCTCGGGTTCGCGGCTGCGGCCGGCGATCGCCCGGGGCGCGGCAACGTCCACGAGGTGACCGGCCCGGCGGCGTTCTTCCGGAGCGAGGCGCGCGTGCTGCTCAGCTCGGGGGCGGCATTCGGGTCCAACGCCGAGCGCTGTGCCCGCCTCAACTTCGGGACGTCGCCGGCCATCCTCACCGAGGCCGTCGACCGCATGGCCGCTGCCGTGGAAGCCCTCGAGCTCCCCTCCCGACCAGTTGCCATGGAGGGTAACGAGGCGTAGCCTGCCTCGGGAGGCCGAGATGCACTGTGGCGGGTGCGCTGCGCTTGTCGACGAGGCGTGGCGGTCGTGTCCCGACTGCGGGTCCCCGCGCGATCGGCCCTGTCATCTCCCGGCGCCCCGGTGGTGCCCTGCGTGGCAGGCTGCGACGGCGAGAGGGAGGAGCCTGGGTTGCAGGGACGGGTGACGCTGGTGAGCGGCGCCGGCAGCGGTCCGCGGCGGGGTCCGAGGTGAGCCACCCGCTGCTCGAGGCGCTCCGTGCCGCCGTAGGCGAGGGTGGCGTCCTCGTCGAGCCGGGCGACCGCCTCGCGGCCGAGACGGACTGGATGGGCCGGCGCCGCGGGGACGCCTTGGCTGTGGTTCGCCCCCGGAGCGTGGAGGAGGTCGTCGGCGTCGTGCGCGCCTGCGCTGCGGCGGGGGTGGCGGTCGTGCCGCAGGGTGGCAACACCGGCCTGGTGGGCGGCGGCATCCCACGCGGCGGCGAAGTGGTCCTGTCCACCACCCGCCTCTGCCGGGTCGGCGAGGCGGACGGCGACACCCGCCAGATCGCCGCCGGCGCCGGTGCCACCCTCGCCGCCGTGCGGGCTGCCGCCCTGCCGGCCCGCCTCGACGTCGGAGTCGACCTCGCGTCCCGGGACAGGGCGACGGTCGGGGGCATGGTGGCGACCAACGCCGGGGGTCTGCGGGTGCTGCGCTACGGCCACACCCGTGGGCAGCTCGCCGGGGTGGAGGCCGTGCTGGCCGACGGACGGGTGATCCGGCGCATGGCGGGGCTGGCCAAGGACACCGCCGGCTACGACCTGACCGGTCTGCTCTGCGGCAGCGAGGGAACGCTCGCCGTCGTCACCGCCGTGGCGTTGCGGCTGGTCCCGGTACGACCCCAACGTGTCACGGTGTGGGCGGGCGTCGACTCCGTCCGCCACGCCGTCGAGGTCGTCGGGCGGGTGCGGGCGGCCTTCGACGGGTTGGAGAGCGCTGAGATCATGTTCGCGGAGGGGGTGCACCTGGTGAGCGACCTGTTCGGGTTGCCCCTGCCGTCGACCAGCGGGTCACCGGCGTACCTACTGCTGGAGCTCACCTCCGGGGAGGGCGCCGGCGACCTACTCGACGAGGTGGTCGAGACCCTTGCCGGCTGGGCCGACATCGGGGAGTCCGCCATCGCCGACCACGGCCCGGGCCGCCAACGCCTGTGGGCGCTGCGGGAGCGCCATCCCGACGTCGTCGCCCGCCTCGGTGTGCCCCACAAGCTGGACGTCGCCGTGCCGCTCACCCGGCTCCCGGAGCTCGAGGCGGGCGTGCGGCGGGCCCTGGCCCCGCTGGACGCCACAGTCGTCCTCTACGGTCACGTCGGCGACGGGAGCCTTCACGTCAACGTCGCCACCCCGGGGCCGGCGGGCGGCGCGGTGGAGGAGGCCGTGTTCGCCGTCGTGGCGCAACTGGGCGGCACCATCAGCGCCGAGCACGGGATCGGCACCGACAAGCTGCGGTGGCTCGACCGGACCCGGAGCGCGGCGGAGATCGCCGTCATGCGCGCCGTCAAGGACGCCCTCGACCCGGCCGGGATCCTCAACCCCGGCGTCCTGCTCGGCGCCACCAGCGCTCCTCCACCCCATCTGGGCAAAGGGTCTTAGTCTCGACAGTCGTGGCAGGAGACAGGGCCGGACGGGCGGGAAGCGGCGTCGACGGCATCTGGGCGCCGGCGCGCCGGCGCCTCACCGTCGGCCTCGTGCTGGCCGTCACGCTGGTGGCATTCGAGGCCCTGGCGGTAGCCACGGTCATGCCCGTGGTGGCCCGTCACTTAGGCGACATCCGGCTGTACGGCTGGGTCTTCAGCGCGTTCATGCTCTCGAGCCTCGTCGGGATCGTCGCCGGCGGCAGCCTGGCGGACCGGGTTCCGTTGACGGGGCCGATGGTCGGTGGCCTGGCGTTCTTCGCAGTGGGGCTGCTGATCGGCGGCACAGCCACGTCGATGCCGGTGCTGGTGGCCGGCCGCGCCGTGCAGGGAGTCGGCGCCGGGGTCGTGCCGAGCATGGCGTACGTCGCCATCTCCCGGGGCTACCCGTACGGGTCGCGCCCCCGCATGTTCGCCGTCCTGTCGACAGCGTGGGTCGTGCCCGGCCTGGCCGGGCCGGCCATCGCTGCGGGGATCGCGGCCGCGGCCGGCTGGCGCTGGGTGTTCCTCGGGCTGATCCCTCTCGTGGGTGTCGCCGGCGGCGTCGCCCTCGTCGGGCTGCGGTCCGTTCCGGCGGGCGGGAAGAGGGATCGGACCGCGGGGCCGGAGCGACCCGGTCCCCGGGCGCTGGCCGTCGCCGGCGTGGTGATCGGCGCCGCCGGCCTGCTCGTCAGCCTCACCACCGGTGGGCCGCTGGTCGTCGTGGCGGGGGTGATCGCCGGCGGCGGGCTACTCCTTGCATGCCTGCGGCGGCTCACCCCGGCCGGCACCCTGACGGCGCGCCCAGGCCTGCCCGCCACCGTGGCGTCGCGCGGGCTCCTCACGGCCTGCTTCTACGCCGCCAGCGCCTACGTGCCGTACGCCGTGACCACCGTGCGCCACTCACCGACGTTGCTCACCGGCCTCGTGCTGACCGCCGGGACCGTCACCTGGACGGCGGGGTCGTGGACCCAGGCCCGGTTGATCCAGCGGGTCGGCCCGCGCCGGCTCATCAGGGCCGGGGAGATCCTAGTCGTCGTCGCCATCGCGGCGATGGCCGCTGTCCTGCTCCCCGCGGTGGCCCCAGCGCTTGCCATCCCCGTGTGGTCGGTCGCCGGTTTGGGCATGGGGCTCGCCTACGCTCCGCTGTCGATCGCCACCCTCGACCTGGCACCGGAGGCGGAGGTGGGCCAGGCGACGGCGTCACTGCAGCTCTGCGACGTCCTCGGCACCGCGCTCGGCACCGGCGTCGCCGGCGCCCTGGTGGCCGCGTCGGTGCACGGCCTGCACCTCGGGGCCGGCGCCGGTGTCGGCCTCGCCTATGCCCTCGGCGCCGCTGTCGGGCTCGCCGCCATCACCGCCGGACGCCGCCTCCCCCAGCGACGCGCCGCCGGCGGGGACGCCCCTGCGGCCGCGCCGTCGCCGCCGGGCACCGCGGGCGCGGGGAGGGGAGGGGCAGCTCTTTCTCCGCGAGCCGCCGAGGCCTGACGGCTAGAACGCGGCAGCGAAGAACTCGCCCAGCAGCCCCGCCAGCCGCCTGTAGGTGGGATGCTCGTCGTACATCCACTCGGTGTGGCCGGCGCCCTCGAGCACCTCCAGGCGGGATCCGTCGCCGGCATGGGCCATGATCGACTCAGCCTCCTCCACACGGTAGAGGGCGTTGTCGGCGCCGTGCACCACGAGCAGCGGACGGGGTGCGATCCGCCCGGCACAACGGTCGGGGCGGAACCGCACCAGGTGCTCGGCCGCCTCCAGGCTCACCAGGGAACCGAACCCGGGCGCCTTGTACAGCTCGTCGTCGACGTACACGCCCGTCACCGGGTCGAGGGGCAGCACCTCCCACGGCGACACCCGCCGCGACCGGCCCGTGAGCGCCCTGGCGCCGCGGTCCTCGTCGATGGCGGCGAGGAGCGCGGCCCACGACGCGTCGTCGTGCAGGCGCCGTGTCGTGCGCTCGCCGTCACCGACCGCGTTGAGGACGGCCACCGCAGCGATCCGTGTGTCCTCGGCCGCGGCGGCGATGGCGACACCACCGCCGAGCGCCCAGCCGATGACCCCGACCCGGGCGGCGTCGAGGTCGGGCACGGTCCGGACGAAGTCCACGGCGGCGAGGAGGTCCTCCGCCTGCTCCTGGGGGATCAGCCGACCGCGCTCTCCCTCGCTCGCCCCGAAGCCGCGGTAGTCGAAGGCCAGGCACGCGTAGCCGAGCGGGGAGAACGTGCGGGCGAAGCGCTCCGGGTGGATCACCTTCAGCCCCTGGAAGCCAGAGCAGCTGATGAGCACCGGGTAGGGCGGCGCGGTGTCCTCGGGCGGCAGCCAGAGGTCCGCGTCGATCAGGCAGCGGTCGCTGTAGAAGGGGGCCGGCCGCCGTCGCACCGGTTGGACCCTAGCAACGCGGGCGGCGGGGTGGAAGGCTCGGGGGGTGTTCGACGTGCACGTCCACGCCGCCCCCGACATCGAGCCCCGGCTCTTCGACGACGAGGCAACCGCCTGCGCCTTCGAGGATGCCGGTGCCGAGGGGTTCGTGCTCAAGGCCCACTACGACCAGACAGCGGGACGCGCCGCCGCCATCGCCCGCCGTCACCGGCTGCGCGTCGCCGGCGGCCTGGCCCTCAACTCCCACGTCGGCGGCTTCAACCCCGCCGCTGTCGCCGCCGCCCTGCGGATGGGCGCACGGGTCATATGGATGCCGACCCAGGACGCCCGCACGCAGGCAGCCGCCGGGTTGCCCAGCCTATGCGCCCACGAGCCTCGCGCCGGCGCGTCGACGTACGCCGCCCCGCCGGTCGACCCCTCCCAGGAGGCGCCGATCCGTACCATCCTCGACCTGGTGGCAGAGGCGGGCGCCGTCCTCGCCACCGGGCACCTCTCGGTCCCCGAGGCGGCGTGGGTCGTCGACGCCGCGGTCGCTGCCGGGGTGGGGCGGATCCTGCTCACCCACCCGTCCTGGGTGGTGCCCGCCATGACGGCGGCCGAGGCCGCGGCCCTCGCCGACCGGGGGGCGCTGGTGGAGGTGACCGGCTACCAGCTCCTCCACCAGGAGGGGATGGGGGCGGGGGGGTTGGCGGCCTTCGTTCGGGCCGTGGGGGAGCGGCGGGTGGTGCTGTCGTCCGACGCCGGCCAGCCCACCTCCCCGGCGGCACCGGCGGTGCTCTCCCGGCTCGTCGACGAGCTGGCGGCGGAGGGCATCGACCGGGGGGTGCTCGCGGCCATGGCGGCGGAGACGCCGGCGGCTCTGGTCTTCGGGTAGGACCCGGTCTTCGGGTAGGCCATTGCCATCGCGTTGTTTGGGCAGTTCACCGCGATAGTCGCGGTGAACTGCCCAAACAATGTGCCGGAGGCTGCCTTCGGTTCCGATGAGGGCTCGGCGGCGGCCCCCGGGTGGCGGCGGGCCCCCGGTGGCGGCGGGCGCTCAGCGCCGGAAGGCCGGGGCGAGGGCGTTCCACACCAGCCGGTAGAAGTGGCGCATGTTGCGCTCGCTCTCCGGCAGCGTGTAGCCCCACGAGTACAGGCCCGAACGAAGCCCGGTCTGCACCCGCCCCGCCGCCACAGCGTCCTCCTCCATGGTGAGACGCCACCACTCGGAGATCTGCTTCACGAGGTCGGGGTCGTAGCGCGCCGTGGCGGGCATGGCGTAGCTGACGATCTCCCCCTTCCATCCGTGCACGCCGTCGGGCCAGAGCCGCTGCACGTTGGCGCCGTAGCCGATGTCCAGCCCGTTCTCCATGTACATGTTGGGCCACAGGTAGTAAAACTGGTAATCCCTTGCTCCTCGCTCGGCGGGCAGGCCGAGCCCGGCGGCGACGCGGTCCTGGAAGTCGCTCAGGTGGTACACCCCGCGGTCGAACTCCCGGTGCAGGTAGTGGGACGGGTCCACCTTGTACATGTCCGAGAAGCTGTTGCGGTGCGTGGTGGGGCAGTGGTAGCACTCGATGTTGTTCTCGTTCATTGCCTTCCAGTTGGAAGGCCCGGACTGCGGCGTGACCACACGCTCGTAGGTGAAAGCCGGGTCGGCGTTCTCGGGGGCGAACGGGTAGCGGAAGCCCTGCGCGTCGAGGACGGCCTGCAGGCCTGAGACCGCTGCGGACAGCGGCTCCGCCTCGCGCAGCGTCACGAAGATGTAGCCTTTCCAGGTGTCGACGGCCAGGGGGTACAGGCTGAGGCGGTCGAGGGGCGGGAGACCTCCTTCCTCCGAGCGGGGGACGGACTTCAAGCAGCCGTTGAGCTCGTAGGTCCAACCGTGGTAGCTGCACTGGAGGAACCGCTTGTGGCCGCAGCCGACGGCGACGAAGTGGGCCCGGTGCCGGCAGACGTTGACGAAGGCCCGCAGCTGCAGGTCCCTGTCGCGCGTGACGACGATGGGAACGGTGAAGCCCGTGCCGGAGATGTGGGACGTCAGGTAGTCGCCGGCGTTGCGAACCTCCGGCTCGACGCCGACGATCTGCCAGGACGGCCTCCAGATGAGCTCGTCCTCCAAGGCGGCGATGCCCTCGTCGGTGTAGAAGATGCCGGGGAGCGTGGCGCCGTCGTCCAGGAGGCTGTCGATGCGGCTGGCGTCGACGTCGGCCATCGATCGGAACACGCTGTCGGGGCTGCGCAGGTCGGGCACGGGCCACCTCTCCGGTCGGTTGCGGCGGCCCGAGGCTAGCAGTGGCTTGACTGTTCGATCAATCAGTCAGGCCGGCACCCCTCCCCGGACGGGACGTGGCCGCTACGGCTCCTGGCAATCGCCGGCCAGCCCCTCCAGCACGGTGTGGGCGACGTCGGCGAGGGTCGACAGCTGCGCCGGGGTGAGCCGGTCGACGAACCAGCGCCGCACTGAGCGCAGGTGGCTGGGCGCGGCCTCCTCCAAGGCGCCGCGGCCCTCGTCGGTCAGGACCACGAACAATCCCCGGGCGTCGCTCGGGCAGCGCTCCCGCCGCAGCAGCCCCCGCTCCTCCATCCGTGCGATGTGGTGCGACAGCCGGCTTTTCTCCCAGCCCATCAGCCGTCCCAGCTCGAACGCCCGGAGCCGCCCGTCCGCCGTCTCGCTCACGGTGACGAGCACGCCGTAGTCCTGGATGGACAGGCCCCGCGTGGAGGAGAGATCCCGGTTGAGGCGGCCCATCAACACGCCCTGCATCACTTGCAGGCCGGCCCACGCCTCGCGCTCTTGGGTCGTGAGCCAGCGGGGTTCTGTACCCGTATCCATGTCCACCTTCCCCGGGGTCGGTGGGCCCTTGCGCCGGGCGAACCCCGGGGGCCGGACCCCGCCTCCTCATGCCGCCTTGATGGCCGAGATGTCGAGCTCGAGCGTCACCTTCTCGCTGACGAGCACCCCACCTGCCTCCAGTGCCGCGTTCCAGTTGACGCCCCAGTCCTTGCGGTTGATGGTAGTGGAGCCCTCGAACCCGATGCGCTGGTTGCCGAACGGGTCGACAGCGCTCCCGGTGTACTCGAGCTCGATCGTCACCGGCTTGGTGATGCCGCGGATGGTCAGGTCGCCGTGCACCTGGTACCCGGCCCCGCCGGAGCTGCCGACCGAGGTGCTCACGAAGCGGATCTCGGGGAACTCGTCCATGGCGAGGAAGTCGTTGCTGCGGAGGTGGTTGTCGCGATCGACGTTTCCGGTGTTGATGCTCTTGGCCTGGATCACCACCTCGATGCGGGACTGCGACGGGTCGTCGATGTCGAAGTGACCGCTCGCGGTCACTTCGTCGAACTTGCCGCGCACCTTGGTTACCATGGCGTGGCGGGCGACGAAGCCGATCGTGGAGTGCGCGGGGTCGAGGGTGTAGTCCCCGGTGACGGTGGGGTTGGTGGTGGTGCTCACGGTGTTGCCTCCTCCAGGTAGTTGATGTCTCAACTATACCGCCTGTGGTTGAGATGTCAACCACCATTCACGGCACCACGGACGTCACCGGCTCGGCCTGCGATCGAGCGGGTTAGCGTTAGCGTGGCGCGGTGGCGGCGCGCAACGTCCTCGAGCGGGCGCCGGCGCCGGCGCTGGTCGCGGTCGGTGCTGTGTCGGTCCAGCTGGGGGCGGCGGTGGCGACCCGGCTCTTCGACCGTGTCGGCCCGGTCGGGGCCGTCACCCTCCGGCTGGGCTTCGCCGCCGCCGTGCTGGCCGTGGTGGTCCGCCCCCACCCGGCGGTGCTGCGCGGAGCGGGTCGCCGGCGGGCGGACCTGGCCGTGGTGGCCGCCTTCGGCCTGTTGCTCGCCGGCATGAACCTGCTCTTCTACTCGTCGATCGCCCGTATCCCGCTGGGGGTGGCGGTGACCGTCGAGTTCGTCGGACCGCTGGCCGTTACCCTCGGTGGCTCCCGCCGGAGGTTGGACCTGGTGTGGGCGCTCCTCGCCGCAACGGGCGTCTTCCTTCTCGCCGGCAGCGGGCTGGTGTCCGGGCGGCATCTCGATCCGGTGGGTGTCGGGATGGCGCTGGGCGCCGGCACGTGCTGGGCGGGGTACATCGTGCTGTCCGCCGAGACGGGCAGGCGGTTCCCGGGCAGCAGCGGCCTCGCCCTGGCCATGGTCGTCGGTGCCGCTGCCACCGTGCCCGCCGGCCTGGCCACAGCGGGTGCCCGCCTGGTCGAGCCGGCGGTCCTCGCCATGGGCTTCGGCGTCGCCGTCCTGTCCTCGGCGCTGCCCTACTCCCTGGACCTGGCCGCCCTCCGCCGGCTGACCCCCCGGGCGTTCGGGATCCTCATGAGCATGGACCCGGCGCTCGCTGCCCTGGTCGGCTTCGCCGTGCTCGGCCAACGCCTGTCGCCGACGGAGCTCGCGGCGCTCGTGCTCGTCGCCGCCGCCAACGCCGGCAGCTCCGCCGCTGATGCGCGGGCGGGCCCGTCCAGCGCCGGTCCCCGGGCGCCGCGCGGGGAGGGCGTCAGGCTCTGTGCGGGTGGGGACGCTGGCGGTCGGAGCGGAACACGACGAAGTGCATGAGCACGTAGCTGACGGCCGAGGCGGTGAGCATGGCGACCACCTTGGACAGGTTGGACATGAGCGTCGTAGGCAGCCCGTGGAGGGCGCGCAGCAGGAGGGCGAGGCCGAGGATGGTGACGTCGCTGACGCCCAGGTTGATCCCGCCCTGCCCGAGGAACAACGCCCGTTGGCGCCACCGCTTCTCGTCCCGCTCGACCCGGTCGGCGAAGGTCCAACGGGAGTTCCAGAAGTAGCTGTTGGTGATGGCCGCCAGCACGGCCATCGTGTTGTACGCCACGTTGAGACCGGCCGACCGGGTCGGGTGCACGAAGACGAAGAAGTTGAACACGCCGAGGTCAACCACGGCGTTGGACAGGCCGACGGCGAGGAACCGCCCGAGGCGGCTCTGGGGCCGCGGCCGGCGGCGGGAGATGGCCAGTCGGTAGTCGTGGACCAAGCCGGCGGTGGCTTCCGCCCAGCCGCAGCCGGAGGGTGGGGTGGCGTCTGCCGGCAGGTCCGCCACGTCGGCCATTGCCTCCAAGGGCTGGCGGGGATGTGCCAGCACCTCCCCGACCGCAGCGACCAGCGCTTCGCCCGGGGCGCCGGCGGGCACGAGGACCCGATCGGGACAGGCGGCCAGCACCGTCCGGGCAGCCGGGCTGTCCATGGCCACGATGGGAAGCCCGGTGGCCATCGCCTCGAGCAGCACCAAGCCGAGCGTGTCGGTATCCGACGGGAACACGAACACGTCCGCAGCGGCGTAGGCCTCCGCCAGCTCCTCGCCCCTGAGGACACCCGCGAAGGTGACGCGGCTCCCGGCGAACACCTCCTCCAGGCGCCCCCGATCGGGACCTTCGCCCACCAGCACCACGTGGTAGGGCCCGGGCCCGGCGGCGAGCGGGAGCAGGCGGTCGCAGCCCTTCTCCCGGGCGAGGCGGCCGACGTACAGCGCGAGTCGCCGCTGCGGCTCGGGGCAGAGCCGGGCGCGCGCCGCCGAAGCGTCGCGTCCGGGGTGGAACAGCTCCCGGTCCACCCCCCGTCCCCACAGGCGCACGTCGGCGATGCCGAGCGACTCCAGCTGCGCCCTTCCTACCTCTGAGGTGGCGAGGCGCACGTCGGCGTGGCGGTAGACCCTGCGCATGAGGGCGTGCAGTGTCGGCCGGGTCCACCCGAGGTGGTACAGGGACGCGTACACCGAGACGTCCGTGTGGTAGCTGACGACGGTCGGGTATCGGTTGGACGCATGGCGGAGGGCCACGCTCCCCATCAGCACCGGGTTGACCACATGGACGACGTCAGGCCGGAAGTGGCTCAGCGCTCGCGACACCGCCGGGCCTGGCAGCGCCCACGGCATGCCGCCGTAGAGGAACCGCAGCGACAGCGTCGGGGTCCGGTGCTGGGGGAGGCCCGGGAGGGACGGATCGGTGGAGGGGGCGATGACCGCCACGTCGTGGCCGGCGCGCCGCAGCTCCCTCACCGTGTTGTCGAGGCGGGTGACGACACCGTCGACGTTGGGGCGCCAGCTCTCGGTGACGATCGCCACCCGGAGGTGGGCCGGCATGGCGCCTCCCGCTCCGATCGAGGCGAGGGGACGGGTCCAAGGAGCGACGGGGCTCGTGGGGATGCGCTCCGTGGCCACAGGCGCATAAACCTATCCCGTGCGCCCGCAATGCACGTGACCAGGCCCGATGCTGGTCTGCCGAAAGGTGACCCGTGCGTGGCTCCCGCCAGCTTCGGGTAGTGCCTGCGCGTGCCGACGAGCGCCGGGCCGTGGGAGCCGCCGGCATGACCACGATCGTCGACGCCGTCGTCGTCGGGGCGGGCCACAACGGGCTCGTGGCCGCCATCACCCTCGCCGACCGCGGCTGGGACGTGGCGGTGCTCGAGGCGGAGGACCAGCCCGGCGGTGCCGTGCGCAGCGGGCTGCTCACCGTGCCCGGCTACGAGCACGACCTCTTCAGCGGCTTCTACCCGCTCGGGTTCGCCTCTCCCAACATCGCACGGCTCCACCTGGAGGACCACGGGCTGCGCTGGCGGCGGGCGCCGCTCGTGCTCGCCAACCCGACACCGGACGGACCGACGGCGGTGCTCTCGCAGGACCTCGACGAGACGGCCGCCTCGCTGGACGCGTTTGCCGCCGGCGATGGGGACGGATGGCGCCGCCTGTACCGGCGCTGGTCGCGGCTCGATCCCCACCTGGTACGGGCTGTGATGTCCCCGTTCCCCCCGCTGCGGCCGGCGGCACGGCTCGTGCTCCGCCTCGTCGCCGACGGTGGTCCGGTGGAGGTGGCGCGCTTCGGGCGCTTCGCGGTGCTCCCGGTGCGGCGGATGGGGGAGGAGCACTTCCGGGGGGAGGGCGGCACGCTGCTGCTCGCCGGCAACGCCATGCACGCCGACCTGGTGCCGGAGGCCGCCCCCAGCGGCGTGTACGGGTGGCTGCTCGGGATGCTCGGCCAGCAAGTGGGGTTCCCGGTGCCGGAAGGAGGCGCAGGCCGTCTCACCGAGGCCCTGGTGCGCCGGCTCCGCGTCGCGGGCGGCGAGCTGCGCTGCGGCGTACGCGTGGAGGCCGTCGAGCTGCGCGGAGGGCGGGCGTCGGGGGTTCGCACCGCCGGCGGGGAGAGGGTCGAGGCCCGCCGCGCCGTCATTGCCGGCGTGGACGCTCCTACCCTCTACCGGGGGCTGGTGGGTGAGGACCGGCTACCCCCCGCCTTCGTCGAAGACCTGCGCCGCTTCCAGTGGGACACCTCCACGGTCAAGGTCGACTGGGCGCTGCGGGCCCCAATCCCCTGGCAGGACGAGCCCTGCCGGCGCGCCGGGACCATCCACCTCACGGACGGCATCGACCACCTCTCCGACGTCGCCCACGCCCTGGCGGTGCGGGAGGTCCCCGCCCGCCCGTTCTGCATCGTCGGCCAGTACTCGATGGCCGATCCCACCCGCATGCCACCCGGGGCCGAGACGGCCTGGGCCTACGCCCACGTCCCCCAGGCGCCACGGCGCGACGCCGGCGACGGCGGGATCACCGGCGACTGGGACGGTGGCGACGGTGAACGCTTCGCCGAGCGCATCGAGGCGGAGATGGAGCGGGCTGCGCCCGGGTTCGGGCGGCTCGTCGTCGGGCGCCACATCTTCACACCGCCAGGCATGCACGCCGC
Organism: Acidimicrobiaceae bacterium; assembly: GCA_027320105.1. Taxonomy (GTDB): domain Bacteria; phylum Actinomycetota; class Acidimicrobiia; order Acidimicrobiales; family Palsa-688; genus JAKAQB01. The sequence goes on from DAHVMA010000056.1 coordinate 104,297, forward strand.
CGACGCCAACCTCGTGGGCGGGGCGATCTCGGGAGGGACGTCCCAGCTGCACCAGGAGCTGGTGTTCCGGCCGGTGCCGGGCATGGCGCGGGCCGAGACGCCCGTACCCGGGCTGTACCTCGGGTCGTCGTCGGCCCACCCCGGCGGGGGCGTCCACGGGGCGCCGGGGCACAGCGCGGCGCGTGCTGCCCTGATCCACGCCGCCGTGCCCCCGGCGGCGAGGTGATCGGCGACGCCGGCGGGCCCTGGCGTGCCGCGGAGCAGCAGGTCGCAGGCCGTCGCTACTGTTTTCGGGACGGCGGGAGTGCCCCGCCGCCGGACCCGCCCGAGGGGGTGGCCGTGACGTTCGATCTGAACCGGTTGCTCGAGGAGCGGTCCGGTGAGCGGGTGCGACTCCACGAGGAGCACATGAACGCCCGGCTGGCGCAAGTGCTGCGCACCATCGGCTTCGACCGCGAATGGGTTGCCGGCCGGGGCTGCTACCTCTACGACGCCCAAGGGCGCGAGTACCTCGACTTCCTGTCCGGCTTTGGCGTGTACGCCCTCGGGCGGAGCCATCCCGTGCTGAAGAAGGCGCTGCAGGACGCGCTCGCAGCCGACCTGGCCAACCTCGTCCAGATGGACTGCGGCCTCCTGCCGGGGCTGCTCGCCGAGGCGATCGTCGCCCGCTGCCATCCGGGCATCCGGCGGGCCTTCTTCTGCAACTCCGGTACCGAAGCGGTCGAGGGTGCCATCAAGTTCTCGCGCCGGGCGACGGGTCGGGACCGCATCCTCTACTGCGACCACGCGTTCCACGGGCTGTCCACCGGCGCGCTGGCCCTCAACGGGGGCAAGGAGTTCCGCTCCGGCTTCGGCCCGCTGCTCCCCGGCTGCGAGGCGGTGCCCCTCGGGGACCTCGCTGCGCTGGAGCGCCAGCTCGCCGCCGGCGACGTGGCCGCCTTCGTCTTCGAGCCCATCCAGGGCAAGGGCGTGTACGAGGCCGGAGCGGAGTACTGGACCGCCGCTGAGGCGGCCTGCCGGCGCCACGGCACCCTCGTCGTCGCCGACGAGGTCCAGACGGGGCTGGGCCGCACCGGCCGGCTGTTCTGCCACGAGCACTGGGGGCTCCGCCCGGACGTCGTGACCGTCTCCAAGGCGCTCTCCGGAGGCTACGTCCCCGTCGGCGCGGTGCTGACCACCGATGCGGTGTGGAAGCGCGTCTTCCGGTCCATGGACGCGGCGCTCGTGCACTCCTCGACGTTCGGGAGCAACGCCCTCGCCATGGTCGCCGGCCTCGCGACCCTGCAGGTCATCGACGACGAGGATCTCGTCGACCGGGCCCGGCGCACGGGGGACCTCTTCGCGAAGGCGCTGCGGCCCCTCGTCGACCGCTACGAGATGCTCGTCGACGTCCGCGGCAAGGGGCTGATGATCGGCTTGGAGCTCGGCCGGCCCGAGTCCCGGTCGCTCCGGCTGCGCTGGGACGCCCTCGAGCGCGTCCGCACCGCCATGTTCTCCCAACTCGTCGTCGTGCCCCTCTTCGACCGCCACCGCATCCTCACCCAGGTTGCCGCCGACGGGGTCAACATCGTGAAGCTGCTGCCGCCGCTCGTCGCCGGCGAGGACGAGGTCGACATGTTCGTCGCCGCCTTCGAGGACGTGATGGAGGAGGTCCACAAGGGCATGGGTCTGTACATGGACGTGGGTTGGACCATGGCCCGCGGCCTGCTCAAGCGGTCGCGGTAGAGGAGTCGCTGGTCGCAGGCGTGCCGGCGACGAGAGCGCTGCGGCTCAACCCCCACGCCCCGACGCCGAGCACCACGAGGGCGGTGGCCTCGACGAGCACGTCGCCGGCGGAGGCTTGGAGGTGCTCGCCGAAGAGGAGTACGCCCACGACGGCGGCGACGAGCGGATCGACGATGGTGAAGCCGGGCTGGGACGCCGCCAGCGGGCCCGCCCGCAGCGCGTTGGTGGCGAGCGTCATCGACGCCAGGCCGGCGAGCACGAGCGCGTAGACGGGCCAGGACGTGAAGATGTCGACGACTCCGCCGGTGACGACCGCTCCGAGCTGCTTGATCACGCCGGCGAGGAGACCCCAGCACACGCCGGCGGCGGCGCCGAGGAGTGCGGCGCGACGGGCGGCGCTCACGGCGTGGTCGGTCGCGCCGCGAGCAGCGAGGACGAGGGCGCCGACGACGAGGAAGCCGGCGAAGCCGGCGAGGGCCCAGCGTCCGGCGGGTGCCTGCGCCCGCCCACCGGAGGGGTCGGCGGTGAACAGGACGGCTCCGAGGCCGACCGCCATGGCCAGCGCCGACAGCCCGTCACGGCGGCGGACCAGGTGGGGGTTGGCGATGGCGAGGTAGGCGAAGACGAAGAGGAGCTCGGCAGCGAGGATCGGCTGCACCATCGCAAGGCTGCCGAAGTGCAGGGCGAAGGCCTGGAGCACGAAGCCGAGGATCATGCTCACCAGGCCGAGGAGCCAGATCGGTTGGTGGATCAGGCGGAGCAGGAGCCCCGGGTCGATCTGACCGTCGTCGGGCGCGCGGAGCGCACCGGCCCGTTGACAGGTCGTCGAGGCCGCCGTGAAGAGCCCGGCAGCGACCGCCAGCGGTATCGCTGGGGACATGCCCAAGACTCTACCGGCGCGTCGGGATCGGGCCGGAGGGTTCTCACGCCGCCGCCCGGCCGTCGCCCTCCGGGTCCGGGTTGCCGGGGCGGAGGGTGATGAGCACCAGCGCGCCGGCCACGAGCACGAGCACCGCCGAGACCGTGAGGGCGACGGTCAACCCGGAGCGGAACGCAGCCCACGCGGCCTGGATCACCTGCTGGACCAGGCCGGCATGGCCCGCCCCGACCGAGCCCCCGGCGCCGGCGGTGTGGCCGCTTGACGGAACGCCGCCGCTCTCGATGGCTCGGAGGACGATGGCCTGGAAGTTGGGCGGGATCCCCAAGGTCTTGAGGCGTGCCCCGAGGTGGCCGCGGAGCTGGGCGTTGACGACGGCGCCGAGGACCGAGACCCCGGTGACGGCGCCGATCTCGCGGCTGGTGTTGGCCGTCGAAGCCGCCATGCTCGAGCGCGACGCCGGCACGGCGGCCAGGGCGGAGATGGTGATGGGCACGACGGTGATGCCGATGCCCACCCCGGCCACGGCGAGGGCGACCACCAGCTGCACCGTCGACGGGTTGGGGCGCAGGACCTCTGAGGTCCAGAGCAATCCGATGGCGAAGAGCACGCATCCGGAGGTGACGGGCCACCTGGCACCGACGCGGTAGGTGACCCGGCCGGCCAGCAGCGCTCCAGCGACCAGCAGCAGCATCATCGGCAGGAATGTCAGCGCCACCTCGAAGGGCGTGTCGCCGACGACCTCGTCAAGGTAGAGGGCTGTGAAGAAGAAGATCGAAAAGGTCGCGAAGTAGGTGCAGAAAGCCGCCACGTTGGCGGTCGAGAAGGCGGGGATGCGCAGGTAGCGCAGGTCGAGCAGGGGATGGGCCGCCGTCCGCTCCCGGGCGACGAAGGCCGCCGCACCGACGAAGCCGAGCACGAAGAGCACGATCACCGCCGTGGACCCGTAGCCGGACTGCTCGCCGTTGATGATGGCGAACACGCAAGCTGTCAGAGCCCCCGCTCCGAGCAGCGCCCCCGCCGTGTCGACGCGTCGGGCGTCTGGGTCGGCGTTCTCCGGCAGGACGGCCGTGGCGGCGGCGAGGGCGAGCAGCCCGAAGCCGAGGTTGAACCAGAACACCGCCCGCCAGCTCGAGCTGCCGACGAGGACGCCGCCGATGACCGGCCCGACGGCGAGGGCCACGCCCGACACCGCTGCCCACACGCCTATGGCGCGGTCGCGCCGCTCGGCGTTGGGGTAGAGGTGTCGCAGCATCGACAGGGTCCCGGGTTCGCTCGCCGCCGCGCCGAGGCCCATCACTGCCCGACCGGCGATCAGCACGTCCACGCCGGGCGCGAGGGCGCAGAGGACCGAGCCGGCGCAGAACACCGCTGTTCCCGACAGCATGACCTTCTTGCGCCCGAACTCGTCGGCGATCATGCCGCAGGCCAGCATTGCCCCGGCGAAGACGAGGGCGTAGCCGTTGACGACCCACTGCAGCGAGGTGACGCCGGCGCTCAGCTGGGTCTGGATGTTGCCGAGGGCGACGCTGACGATGGTGTTGTCGAGGAAGGTGAGGAACAGGAGCGAGCAGAGGACCGCAAGGCCCAGCGGATGGCGGTCACTGGAGGCCCCTGCCTCCACACCCCCGCTTACCCGGCGGCCGAGGCGCACGCTGGGGGTGCACCGCCTTCGAGCCGGAGCAGCGCACAGAAGCTGGCGGTGCCGACCTGCCAGGTCCCGTGCGCCAGGACGGCGGTGCCCTTCTGGTCCTTCAGGACCGGGGACCCCGACAGGAGGATGTCGTAGGTCACGGTGGCCGTCGTGGTCGACGTCGTGTGGACATCGAGCACCTTGGCGCTCGCCTGCTTGGCCAGCGCCGAGCCGGCCTGCGCCCGGATGACGGCGGAGAAGGCGGTACCGTCCTGGAGCAAGGTGATGCGGTGGGCCGTCGGCGTCTTGGCGCTGAAGAAGGCGGCCCAGTTGGCGCTGATCTGCTTCGTCGCCGGCACCTTCCCGCTGCCCGAGCTGCCGCCGCAACCGGCGCAGGCGACGGCTGCCACCAGGACCGTCCCTGCGACGGCCATCAGGGTCCTCGTTGGCCGCAGCTCGCCCACCGGTCCTCCTCGTGCCGGGTCATGACAAGCGTACAGGCGTGTCAGTAGCTCGCGACGAACAACTCCGCGTATACCCAGCCCTGGGCCCCGTTGAGAGCGGCCCCGCCGGCCGTTCCGGGCCACGGCGCCAGGATGTTCCGGCGGTGCCCCCAGCATCCCGGGTCGCCGGTGGCGTGGCAGGCGACGTTGGGGCTGCCGACGCCGTCGTCGTACATCCACCCGTAGTCAGCCGCCAGCGCCGTCGGGTAGCCCCATGCGATGTTGGAGCCCCACGCGGGCCCGTCGGGCCCTGTCGGGTCGGCCCCGGCGACGGCGCCTGCGCTGGCGAGCCTGTCGAGGACGGCACTGCCCTCGAAGGCAGGCAGGCCGCGGGTGGTGCGTTCGGCGTTGGCCACGACGAGGAGCTGCTCGGCCGGCCCGAGCGACGAGAAGTCGGCTGGCAGCGGCAGCGGTCCATACCCCTCAGCTCGCCGGGCGGCGTCGATCGCGGCGGCGGCGGCGGCGTTGCACGCCGCCGCCGTCCCCGATCCCAGGCACGCACGGTCGAAAGCGGAGGGCGGCGGGAGCGAGCGGGCGGGATCGGCGGAGGGCGGGAGCCGGCGGGGGATGACGGCGCGGAGGGGGACGGCGCGGAGGGGGACGGCGACCCGGAGGGGGCCAACGACAGGGGGGCCGGAGGCGAGCCCGGCCAGAGCAGGGGTCGGGGTCGGGCTGCCGGCGACCAGCAAGCCGAGGACGCCCGCGCCGCAGAGCGCACGCCTGACCGGCCGCAGAGGGGCGCGGGGGAGGATCGGCATGTCCTGGGTTTCGTCCGGGCGCCCGGCCGCCTTTACCCGGGAACGGACCTGCGCCGCCCAACGCCGCGAAAGGCGAAGCGGGCGAGAGCATCCCCTGACGCCTCCCCGCCGGGGGGCGTCTACGCTCGTCGTGTGTCTGAGGCGCAGGACCGCGGGCCCGGCGGGGAGCACCCGGCCGAGTTGTTCCCGGGGACGGAGTGGTCCCCGGAGACGGATGTCCCCCCGCCCACGTCCTGGGCGGTGCCGCAGCAGGTGTGGTCGGCCGAGGGCGGTCCCGAGGCCAACCGGGGGCCCGACAACGGCTGGGCGGGTTGGGATCCGGAAGCGCACGAGGCGCCGGCCGGCTTCTGGCAACCCCGCCCGCCGCGCCGCCCGGGGGTGGGCCTGGCCGCGCTTGCCGCCCTGCTTGCGGTGGCGGTGCTGGCAGGGATGGGCATCGGCCTTTCCCTGCCCGCGTCCGGCACGAACGCCCAGGCCGCCGGAGGAGCCTCCGGCGGCCTGGGATCGATCGGTAGCCGGGCGCCGGGTGCCTCCGCTGGGGCGAGTGGAGCGGCGCCGGGGACGCCCGGAGCGGCCGGCAACGATGCCTCCGGCGCTGCGGGGGCAGCGGCCGGCATCTCCCCGAGCCCCGCCCAGGTGGCTGCCGTGGCCGCCCGGATCACGCCGGCGCTCGTGGACATCGACACGGCGCTCGGCTACGCCGGCCTCGAGGCGGCAGGCACCGGGATCATCCTCAGCGCGAGCGGGCTGGTCCTCACCAACAACCACGTCGTGAGCGGCGAGACGTCGTTGAGCGTTGTCGACGTGGGGACCGGGCGCCGCTACAGCGCCACGGTGCTGGGCTACGACGTGTCCGCCGACGTGGCGTTGATCCGGCTGCGTGGCGCCACCGGGTTGCACGTCGCTCCCATCGCCAGGGGCAACGCCAGGCTCGGCGAGCAGGTCGTTGCGGTCGGCAATGCAGGCGGCCGGGGTGGGACGCCCACGGCGGCGGGGGGGACGGTGACAGCGCTCGATCGCTCCGTCACGGCCAGCGACCAGGGTGTCGGCACCACCGAGCGGCTGTCTGGGCTCATCCAGACGTCGGCGAACGTGCAGCTGGGCGATTCGGGCGGTTCGTTGGTCGACACCCGGGGCGGCGTGGTCGGCGTGGACACGGCCACCTCCTTGGGATTCTCGTTCCCGTCCCAGGGCAATCAGGGCTTCGCCATCCCGATCCGGACGGCGCTGGCCATCGCGCGGCGCATCGAAGCCGGGCGCGCGTCGAGGACCATCCACATCGGAGCGACCGCCTTCATCGGTGTCCGCGCCGCCGCTCAGGCCTGCGCCGTCTCGCCGGGCGCGGCGTCGGTGCCGCCCGGCTCCGGTGCCGTGGTCTGCTCCGTGCTGGCCGGGACGCCGGCCTCCCGCTCCGGGCTCCACCCGGGGGACCTCATCACCGCCGTCGGCGGCCAGCGGGTCGGCAGCCCGACCGACCTTACCCACCTGCTGATAGCCCGGTACCACCCCGGCGACCGGACGGTGATCGCCTTCGTGGCCCGCTACGGCAAGGGCCAGGCCGGGCGGGCGACGGTGACGTTGGGGAGCGGCCCACCGGGGTGACGCCACAGCCGCGCCGCGCCCGCCCCGAGCTGTCCGACCTGCGGCGCCGCCTCGACACGGCCGACCTCACCGTGCGGGACCGCCGCCGCCTCGGCGCCCGCCTCGCCCGGCTGGGCCGGGGACGCGGGGACGGCGGGGCCGGGAAAGGCGAGGTGGACGTCACCACCGATGCCCACCTCTTCCAGGGCGAGCTGGACCGGGCGGAGGCGCTCGTCGCGGCCCGTCGCGAGGCGGTCCCCCAGCACATCGAGTACCCCCCCGAGCTGCCCGTCAGCCAGTGCCGCGAGGACCTGATGGCGGCGATCCGGGACAACCAGGTGGTGGTCGTCGCCGGTGAGACGGGTTCTGGGAAGACCACCCAGCTGCCCAAGATCTGCCTGGAGCTGGGGCGGGGCGTTGGCGGGACCATCGGCCACACCCAGCCGAGGAGGATCGCCGCCCGCACCGTCGCCGAACGCATCGCCGACGAGCTCCACGTCCCCCTCGGCGGTCCTGTCGGCTTCGCTGTGCGCTTCAACGACCGGGTGGGCGACGACACGCTCGTGAAGCTGATGACCGACGGCATCCTGCTCGCCGAGCTGGCGCGGGACCGGCAGCTCACGGCCTACGACACCGTCATCGTCGACGAGGCCCACGAGCGGAGCCTCAACATCGACTTCCTCCTCGGCTACCTGAAGCGGCTGCTGCCCGAGCGGCCGGACCTGAAGGTCGTCGTCACCAGCGCGACGATCGACACCGCCCGCTTCGCCGAGCACTTCGGCGGCGCGCCGGTCGTGGAGGTCTCCGGGCGGACCTACCCCGTCGAGATCCGGTACCGGCCGCTGGCCGACGCCACCCCCCGCCCCGCACCCGCCCCACCGACCGAGGCGGTGGACCAGACCGACGCCATCGTCGGCGCCGTGAGCGAGCTGGCCGGCGAGGCGCCCGGCGACGTGCTGGTGTTCCTCGCCGGGGAGCGGGAGATCCGCGACACCGCCGACGCCCTGCGGGCTGCGGGGCTGCGGGACATGGAGGTCCTGCCGCTGTACGCCCGTCTGTCGGCGGCCGAACAGCACCGCGTCTTCCGTCCCCACGCCGGCCGCCGCGTGGTGCTGGCCACCAACGTCGCTGAGACATCCATCACGGTGCCGGGCATCCGCGCCGTCGTCGATCCGGGGTTCGCCCGGGTCTCCCGGTACAACGCCCGCACCAAGGTCCAGCGCCTGCCGATCGAGCCGGTGTCCCGGGCGAGCGCCGACCAGCGCGCCGGTCGCTGCGGGCGGCTCGGGCCGGGGGTGTGCACCCGCCTGTACTCCGAGGACGACTACCTCCACCGCCCCGAGTTCACGGACCCGGAGATAACCCGCACCAACCTGGCGTCGGTGATCCTGCAGATGGCATCCCTCGGCCTCGGCGACGTCGCAGACTTCCCCTTCATCGACCCGCCCGACCGCCGGCAGGTCACCGCCGCCACCGACGTGCTCCTCGAGCTGGGAGCGCTCGAGGCCGGAGGCCGGCTCACCGCTGTCGGCCGGCGCCTCGCCCGGTTGCCGGTCGATCCTCGCCTGGGCCGGATGATCCTGGAGGCGGGCCGCAACGCCTGCGTGAGGGAGGCGATCGTCGTGGCTGCCGCCCTGTCGATCCAGGACCCGCGCGAACGCCCCGCCGACGGACGCCAGGCCGCCGAGGAGCTGCACCGGCGGTTCGCCGTGGCGGACTCGGACCTGCTTGCCTACCTGCGCCTGTGGGAGCACGTGCAGGGCCACGAGCGGGGGCTGTCGTCGTCGGCGTTCCGCCGGATGTGCCGCCGGGAGCACCTCAACTTCCAGCGGATCCGGGAGTGGGAGGACCTCTGCAGCCAGCTGCGCCAGGTGTGCAGGGACATCGGGATCCGGCTCAACCACGAGCCGGCCCAACCGGAGGCCGTCCACCGGTCGGTCCTCGCCGGGCTGCTGTCCCACATCGGCGTGCTCGATGACGGAGGAGAAAGTCGCAGCCCTCGCGATCGTCGCCGGCCGCGCCAGCGTGAGTACCTGGGGGCGCGCAACACGCGCTTCGCCCTGTCCCGGACCTCGTCGCTCCACGGCCATCCGCCCCGGTGGGTCATGGCGGCCGAGCTCGTCGAGACGTCACGGCTCTGGGCTCGCGACGTCGCCCGCATCGACCCTGCCTGGGCCGAACGCCTCGGCGCCCACCTCCTCCGCCTCTCCTATTCCGAACCCCGCTGGGAGCGGGGCCGGGCGAGCACGGTCGCCACCCTCACTGCCACGCTCTACGGCGTGCCGGTCGTGGAGGGGCGCACGGTGGAGTACTCGCGGGTCGATCCGGGGCTCGCCCGGCTGCTGTTCATCCGCCACGCCCTCGTCCAGGGGGAGTGGGGCGCCCACCACCGGTTCATCGCCGGCAACCTGGCGGCCCGGGACGCCGTCGTGGCGGTCGAGGAGCGGGTCCGCCGGCGTGACCTCCTGATCGACGACGACACCGTCCTGCTGCTCTACGACGAGCGGGTCCCGCCCGGCGTCGCCACGGGCCGGGCCTTCGACCGGTGGTGGCGGGAGGCGAGCCGGGAGGAGCCCGACCGCATGTCACTGCGGCCGTCCGACTGGGTGCGGCCCGGCGCTGGCAAGGTGCGGTTCGAGGACTACCCCGACATCTGGGCGGTCGGTGGCCTGCAGCTGCCGCTGGTGTACCGCTACGCTCCGCTCGCCGAGGACGACGGCATCACGGCCTGCGTGCCGTTGCCCGCCCTCCCGTTGCTGGCGGACGCCGAGGCGTCCTGGCACATCCCCGGCTACCGGGCGGAGCTGGTGAGCGCACTGCTGCGCCAGCTGCCTCGCGAGGTCCGCCGGCTCCTCGCGCCGATCCCGGAGCAGGCCGCCGGCTTCCTGACCGAGCACGGACCGGGCGAAGGCCACCTGCACGACGCGCTGGCCCGCTGGGTCGTCGCCCGGACGGGCGCGGCGCTGCCGACCCGCCGCTGGGAGCGCCCCGAGCAGCTGCCCGACCACCTCCGCCCGCGCTACTCGGTCGTCGACGCCCGGGGCCGGGAGCTCGCCCACTCGCGGGACCTGCCGGCGCTGCGCGCTGCTCTCCGCGAGCCGTTGCGGACGGCGGTGGCCGCCGCCGGCTCCGGGTACGAGCACGCCCCGGCGACCAGCTGGGCGTGGGGAGCGATACCCGACACCGTCGAGGTCCGTGTCGCTGGCCAGCACCTGACCACCTACCCCGGCCTGGTCGACGAGGAGGGTGGTGTGGCGGTGCGCCTGTTCGTCGAGGCGGGGGAGCGGGATGCCGCCGCCGGCCCGGCGACGCGCACGTTGCTGCTGGTCGCCACCAACCCGCCGACGGCGCGCGCCGCACGGTCGCTGCCGCCCGACGTGAAGCTCGCGCTGGCGCACGCGCCCCATGCAAGCCTGGCCGCCTTCCTCGAGGACTGCGCAGGCGCTGCCGTGGACCAGCTGCTGTCGGCCGCCGGCGGGCCGGTCCGTGACGAGGGCGCCTGGGAGGTGCTGGTCGGAACCGTGCGTGGAGGGTTGGCCGAAGCGACCACCCGGGCGGTGACGCGCGCTGCCCTCGCCGTCTCGTTCGCCCACGCGCTCACCGGGCGCCTCGATCGCATGGCCCGCTCCCCCGCGTTGGCGCCGTCGGTGGAGGACATGCGGGCCGAGGTGGCCCGCCTGGTGCGGCCCGGTTTCGCAACCGGGGCGGGGACGGCCCGCCTCCTCGACGTGGTGCGCTACCTGCGGGCCGTCGGCGTGCGGCTCGACAAGCTGCCCGAGGACCCCCGGCGCGACCGGGAGCGCATGCGCCCGGTGCAGGCCCTCGAGGCCGAGCTGGCCGGCCGGTCCTCGGATCCGCGCGCCGGCGAGGTCTGGTGGCTGCTCGAGGAGCTGCGCGTGAGCGTCTGGGCGCAGTCCCTCGGCACCGCCACGCCCGTGAGCGTGAGCCGGGTCCGCCGTGCCATCGGGCGGCTCGCAGACCCCCACCGTGTGACAGCTCCCGCCGTCGGGTAGGGCTCATCGCTGGTGTCGACCGACCTCACTTCCCTCCCCGGGCTGCCCCAGCCCGCGCCCCATGAGGACCCCAGCTGGTACGCCGAAGCGGCATGCCGCACCCTCCCGCCGGACCTGTTCTTCCCGGCGGGGCGGACCGGCAGCGCCGCCACGCTGGCCGAAGGCGCCAAGAAGGTGTGCGAGCGGTGCCCCGTCGCCGGGCCGTGCCTGGAGTTCGCCCTCCAGACCAACCAGGAGTACGGCGTCTGGGGAGGCACCACCGAGGACGAGCGGCGCTCCATACGACGCGAGACCCGCTCCTTGGGGATGCTGACGAGTGGGCCCGCTCGAGGGGCCGCCAGCTAGCATGGCCGACCGGCGGTTCATCGACGACCTGGCAGACACGTGGTCGGCACTGGCCGCTCTGGGCCGGCAGCTGGAGCCTGGCGAGTGGGAGCTGCCGACCGAGTGCCCCGGCTGGCAGGTGCGGGACCACTACGCCCACGTGGTCGGCACGGAGTCCACCCTGCTGGGCCGGCCATCACCGCCGGCCGGCCCGGCGGCTTCGCACGTCCGCAACCAACTCGGCGAGCTCAACGAGGCATGGGTCGAGCACTGGCGCTCCCGACCCCTCGAGGACCTCCAGGGCGAGCTGGCTGCCGTCACGGCGCACCGCCTCTCCAGCTTGGCTGCGATGACCGACGAGCAGCTCGACAAGCCCGGGTGGTCGCCGGTCGGCGAGGTCCCCTACGCCACGTTCATGGGCATCCGGGTGATGGACTGCTGGATCCACGAACAGGATGTCCGCCAGGCGACCGGCCGTCGGTGGCGCCTCGAGGGGCCAGTGGCCGCTACGTCGCTCGACCGCCTGCTGTCGAGCCTGGGCTACGTCGTCGGCAAGCGCGTCGCCCCAGCGGAGGGCACCGTCGTGCGCGTCCGCGTCACGGGCCCACCCGGCCGCGACGTCACGCTCGTCGTCCGCGCCGGGCGGGCCGTGCCGCTCCACACCACGGCGGTGACCGCAGGCGGTCCCGCGCCTGCGGTCACGCTCTTCATGCCCGCCGACATCTATGTGCGCCTCGCCGCCGGGCGCCTCCGCCCGGCGGGCGCACCGGTCCAGATGGAGGGGGACCGCGAGCTGGGGGATGCCATCGTCGCCAACCTGGCCCACGTACCGTGAGCCCGCCGATCGTCGGCGCCGATCGCCTGACGGCCGATCCGTGCCCTGTGGTGGTCGACACGCGTTGGTACCCAGACGGGCGGGATGCCCGGGTGGCCTATGAGGCCGGGCACGTGCCCGGTGCCGTGCACGTCCACCTGGACCGCTGGCTCGCCGGCCCTCCGGCCGAGGCCGGGGGCCGCCACCCCATGCCTGAGCCGGCGGTGTTCGCCCAGGGCATGAGCGCTGCCGGCGTCGGCGACGGTGCGCCGGTCGTCGCCTGCGACGACTCCGGCGGTGTTATCGCGGCCCGGCTCGTGTGGATGCTGCGGGCCCTGGGCGAGGACGCCGCCCTGCTCGACGGTTGGGACGGCATGCTCGAGCGGGGGTGGGTCGAGCCGCTCCCGGCGACGTTCACGCCCCGGTCCTGGCCCGCTGGGATGCTGGCCTCCGCCGACGACGTTGCCGCCCTCGGCATGGGGACGGTGCTGCTCGACGCCCGCAGCCGCGAACGCTACGAGGGGGCACCCGACGAGCTGGATCCCCGACCCGGGCACATCCCCGGTGCCCGATCACTGCCTTGCCGGGAGAATCTCGACCGGACGGGTCGGCTGCTGCCCGAAGACGTCCTGCGCGCCCGGCTGGCCGCCGTTGGGGTGGTGCCGGGTGGTCCGGACGTGGTCTCGTCGTGCGGGTCAGGGGTGACCGCCTGTCACACGCTCCTCGTCCTCGAGCACCTGGGGTTCCCGCCCGGGCGGCTCTACCCCGGGTCCTGGTCGGAGTGGAGCCGCAGCGGCCGCCCGGCCGTGTTGGGCCCGTCGCCGCGCTGAGCGTGGTCCGCCAGGCAGGCGGCGCAGCGTCCCGGGATGGCGAAGTGGATGGGATTGACCTCGAAGCCATGCTCGGCGAGCGCCGACGCCGACAGCTCCCGGAAGACGGAGCGGGGCGCCCTTGCCGCATCCCCGGGTTGTCAGCCGACCGCGATCCCCTCGATGGTGACGGGGGCGCCCGAACTGGTCACGGTGATCGTGACGTCTGCCCTGCGGAGGTTGAAGGGAGCAAGGTTGATCACGAGGCGGCCGATGGTCGCCTTGCGGGCGGTGCTGGCCGTGCCGAGGCGGAGACCACCCATCCAGATCGAGACCGTGCCGCACCGGGCGCAACCCTGTACCACCAGCGCTATCCGGCTGGCGATGGCCTCCGGCAGCTGCAGTTGCGCTCCGGTGCGCGTGGTGGTCAACGCCCGCCCCAGGTAGTAGGCGGTAGTGGCGCGGGTGGTCCAGCCAGGTCCGATGGGCCGGAGCGCGGAGGCGCCGAGCGGGACGATCGTGCAGCGGTCCGGCGCCCACGCCGAGGTGACGCCCGCCGCCGAGCGGGCCCTGACGCCGAAGCAGTACTCCGTCCCCGGCGCAGCAGCCAGGGTCTCGGCCGTCGCTGCCGTCGCCTGCCAGGCCGCCGGGTACTGGTAGGGGGAGAAGTACCGGCTGTTCCACGCGGCGCTGCGGTAGCGCACGTCGTAGCTGGCCACCAGGCCGCCCGCGACCGTGGCGCCGTAGCGGACGGTGGTGGTCGGAGAGACGTCCTCGGCGAGGGTCGGGCTGGTGATCGTGACCCGGGGTGGGGCACCGAAGGTGAAACGATCGGCGGCGGTTGCCGGGCTCTCCGCCAGGTTCTCGACCACCACCCGCAGGTCGACGGTCCCCGCCGTGCCGGCGGGGAGGGCGGCGGTGCAGGTGGTCGTCGTGGGACACGACGCCGGGACGGTCGTGCTTCCAGCGAGGACCTCGTCAGCGCCAGCGACGGGCAGGAACCCGGTCCCGGTCAACGTCACCGTGGTCGTCCCGACGCTCGCGCCCTGCGCCGGCGTCACAGCGGTGACCGACACATCCGGGCGGGCCGTCGCCGCCGACCAGCACATGAGAGCCGCCAAGCCGGGATAGAAGCTGCTCGGCTGGCGCGACGGTGTCAGCCCGCCGAGCACCGGGGTGCCGAGCCCGGAGGCCTCGTCGAAGCCGGGTCCGGCTCGGTACAGCCCGCCGCTGTAGGCGGACGGTGTGTAGTCGTTGGTGCCGCTCGTGACGTCGTAGAGCGCCTGGTAGGACGGCGGCGAGCCGTAGATGAGGCCGGCGTTGGCGGCCACCGTCGCGTACAGGCTCGTCGCCATGACACCGGGCGTCCCCGACGACCAGGCGCGGCAGAACGGCGACGCGTCGATCAGAGCGGCCGCCGCCGCCCACAGCGGGGCGGCGGCGCTGGTGCCGCCAACCCCGCCACTCCACGATCCCTGGAAGTACACGACGTAACCCGTGAGCGGGTCGGCGTTCGCTGCGACGTCGGGCACCTCGCGAGCCGGGCCGCTGCCGGACCCGCAGGTCGTCGAACCGGTGTTCTGGATGCCGGGGATGGCTGTCTGGTCCTGGTAGGTGGGCATGCACCAGCGGACCGACACGCCGCCTCCGCCGGCCCCGTTGGCCGACGATGAGTCGTTCCAGACGGTCTCGGCACCCGAGCCGATGGAGGTGCCTCCGACCGAGACGACGTAGGGCTGGCTGCCGGGATCGTCGACAGCGAGGGCAGACGCCTGGGACCCTCCCAACTCGCCGTAGCAGTCGGTGGAACCGTCGTCGCCAGCGGCGGCGAGGACGGTCTGGCCCTGGGCGGCGGCCTCCTGGAAGAGGGCCTGCTCCGACTGGGCGAAGGCGGCGTCCTCGCCCTGCTCGCACTGGCCCCACGACGTGGAGATCACCTGATCGGCGTCACCGTTGATCATCGCCTTGAACACGTCGTAGGTGGCGGTGTTGCTCGCCGACGCCGGCCCCTGGTAGACGTCGATGGTGGCGTCGGGTGCCAGGCCCATCACGTCCTCGATGTCGAGGGCCGCCTCGCCCTGGCCGGCGCCGCTGCCCGACCCGCCGTCGACCGGCAGGTAGTTCACGGTGGTGGACAGCCCGTAGCACGAGGCGTAGGCGGTGATGTCGCTGTGCAGGTTGGGCTCGAACTCGGCGAGGCCCACCCGCACGCCCTGCCCGAGGTCGCCGAGACCGTAGAGGGTGGTCATGCCGTAGTGCGACGCGAGTTGGTTCGCCGTGTAGCTGCCCGAGTCCGTCGCCGCGGTGGAGGCGGCCGAGCACGGCTTGGGGCCGGCGGCCGATGCGCTGGCCGGAGCGGCGTGGCGCTCCGTGGACGGCGCCACCGCCCGCTGCAGCAAGCTGTGGGAGCGGGAGATGTCGTCGAGGCCGATCACGGCCTGCACGGCGGGAGCGAGTGACGCCGGGAGCGCCGGCGCCGCCGTGTTGGCGAACACCCGACCGGTCGGCAGCCGGTAGCTCTCGAGGGTGACCCGGAAGGCCCGGGCGATGTCACCGGCAGGCCCGTGTGCCTGGATGTCGAGGCGGTCGGGGGAGAGGCGCACGCTGGTCAACCCGGCCCGGCGGAGGAAGTCTTCGACGGCGACGACCGCCGAAGGGCTGGCGCCAAACCGGGCCCCGAAGGCGGCCGGCCGCAGGTAGTGGTGGAAGTCAGGTGAGGAGCGGTTCGCAAGGCCCGCCAGGAACGCCGAGAGGGTGCCCGGCGCCCGGACCTTCAAGGTGACGTCGACCGTCAGGGGCGTGCTGGCGGGCAGGGGCCCGGCGGAGGTCGCGGCGGAGGGGAGCGCGGGTGCGCCTTCGCCTGCCAGGCGGACCATCCCGCCCGTGGAGTTGGTGGCCGCGGCTGGAGCCGCCAGTCCCATGACGGCGAGCACCGTCGCCACGGCCGTCGCCTTCCAAGTTGTCCGTCTTCGCCGCATGCAGCCCCTCCCGGGGAAAGGCTAGTGGGGCCGCTCAGGCCGTTCGTGCCAACCGCATCGCTGCCTCGGCCTGCCGGAGCAGCCCGTCGAGGTCCTCGGGCGCGTCGTGATGCCACCGGGCGACGCCGGCCGTCATGGACAGCCGCCGGCCGGGCTGCTCGGCGTTGGCCGCGTCGACCGCCTCTTGTAGCCGCGCCACCGCACTGCGGTCCTCGCCGCCGAAGTCGGCCAGGAGAGCGGCGAACTCGCCACCGCCCAGGCGGGCCACCACGTCTGCCTCCCAGTAGGCCGCCGACATGACCCGGGCGGCGCGGGCCAGCATCCGATTCCCGGCCTCGCGGCCGTCGAGGTCGTTCACCGCCTTTCGCCCGACGACGTCGGCGAACACGACGACGGCGTCGGCGCCCCTCCGCTCGCAAAAGGCCAGCGCCTTGTCGGCGAGCAGTCGGAAGCCCCGGCGATCGAGCAGACCCGTGTGGTCGTCGTCGACGGCTGGCCGGGTCGACTCCATCTCCCGCTCCACCATGCACGCCAGATCGTGGAGGGCCACCTCGTCCCCGGGCTGCAGGTACCTGGCCGTGGAGTCGAGGATGCAGAGCGAGCCCACCGCCGACCCGTCGGGCGCCTTGACGGGGTAGCCGGCGTAGAAGCGCACTCCGGGTTCGCCGGTCACGAGCGGGTTGGTGGTGAAGCGTGGGTCCTGCTGGGCGTCGTGCACCTCCAAGACCCCTGTCCCGAGGATGGTGTGGGCGCAGAAGGCGTCCTCCCGGCGGATCTCCCGCGGCTCGATGCCGGCAACCGACTTGAAGCACTGCCGGTCGGCGTCCACCAGGGTGATCGCTGCGGCGGTCGCCCCAAAGAGCCGCCTGGCCAACCTGGTCACCCGGTCGAAGCGCTCCTCGGGTTCGGTGTCGAGCAAGCCGAGCCGCCGGAGGGACCGGAGCCGGACTGCCTCGTCGTCGGGGATCGGAGGGACGAGCATGGGCACTCCCGGCGGTCGGCGGACAGGGATCCCTTCCCTATCGGCCGGTCCCCGGGGGAAGTGGAGTGCTGCTTGCCGGGCGTAGCGTGGCGTGGTGCCACCCGACCCGTCCGTGTCCGGCCTGCGGCGGATGAAGGCCACGGCGACCGCCTTCCTCGCCGTCGCGGCGGCGGTCTACACCGCTACCACGGTCTGGCTTCCCAGCTCGGAGTTGCGCGGCTTCCTCCAGGCGGGGTCCGAGGCGGCCATGGTCGGTGGCCTGGCGGACTGGTTCGCCGTGACTGCGCTGTTCCGTCGGCCCCTCGGCTTACCCATCCCCCACACCGCTCTCGTGCCCAGGAAGAAAGACGAGCTCGCCACCAAGCTGGGCGAGTTCGTCACCGGGTACTTCCTCACGCCCGAGGCGCTCGAACAGCAGGTCGTGGAGACCGGCCTCGTGGCTCGTGTCGGGGCGTGGCTGGCGGACCCGGAGCGGGCGGAGCACCTGGCCGGCGACGTCTCCTCCGCCATCGCCGCTGCCATCGGCGCGGCGGACACCGCAGCGGTGGAGGACTACGTGCTCGAGTTGCTCCGGCGGGACCACGCCCGCCGGTCCTACGCCCCGGTGCTCGGCCGGCTGCTGGCCCGGGCCGTGGACGGCGGGGCCCAGCGCCCACTCGTCGACCTCCTGGCGCAGCGGGTGCGGGAGTACCTCGCCGCCCACCAGGAGGCGCTCCACCCGACGGTCAGGCGGTTCATCGAGGAGCGGCACTGGGTCGCCGCCCTGGTGACGACCGACCGGCTCGTCAGCCGCGTGTTCCGCGACACCATCGTCGAGTTGGAGCGGATCGAGCACCAGCCCGACCATCCGGTCCGTGTCGCCCTCGAGGATCTGCTGCGCCGGCTGGCCTTCGACCTGCGCCACGACCCCGACGCTGCCGCCCGCGTGGATGGCCTCGTCGGTCGGCTCCTCGACGACCCGCAGGCGGAGGCCGGCCTGCGGGAGGCGATCGGCGACGCCGTGGAGTCGGTGCGAGTCTCGCTCGGGGATCCCGGCAGCTCGCTCACGGCCCGCATCGGCGGGATGATCGCCCATGTGGGCGAGCGGGCGGCGACCGAGCCGAAGTTCCACGACGAGGTGGAGGGGTGGCTGCGAGGCGTGCTGGGCTGGACCGTCGGGCGCTACGGCAACGAGCTGACAGCCCTCATCCGGCGCCAGGTGGAGGGCTGGCCGGCGGTGGCCGCCTCCCGGCGGATCGAGCTCGCCGTCGGCCGTGACCTGCAGTACATCCGCCTCAACGGGACCGTGGTGGGCGCGCTCGCCGGGCTCGCCATCCACGCCGTGGGGCTGGCCCTCCCATAGCTCAGGGGGCGAGAGCCATGGCGGCGTGGAGGGCGACGCCGGTGACCATGGCCTGCTCGTCCACCATCATGCGGTTGGAGTGGTTGGGCGCCGGATGCGGGTCGTCGGCGCGCGCCACACCCAGGAAGGCCATCGACCCCGGAACCTCGCGCAGCACGTAGGACCAGTCCTCGGCACCCATCACCGGTGTCGGCATCGACACCACCCGGTCCGGGCCGAGAAGGGACGCTGCGGTGGCGATCGTGCGGGCGGCTGCCTTCTCGTCGTTGACAGTGACCGGGTAGCCGTTGTCAGCCAACTCGACCTCGGCCGCGCAGCGGTGGGCTGTCGCGATGTGGGTGGCCACCTCCCGCAGCCCGGCGACGACGAGGTCGCGGCTGGCGTCCGACACCGCCCGGATGGTTCCGTCGCAGAGGGCGACCTCGGGGATCACGTTGAACGCCGTCCCCGTCTGGATGCGCGTCACCGTGAGGACCGCCGGGTCGAAGGCGGGCACCCGTCGGGTCACCATCGCCTGGAGGGCCGTCACGATCTCGCAGGCGACCGGGACCGGGTCGACGGCGTCATGCGGCATGGAAGCGTGCCCGCCCTGGCCTGTCACGGTGATGCGGAACTCGTCGGCAGAGGCCATGAGCGTGCCACCCCGGGTCGCCACGAGCCCGGACGGCAGGTTGGCGATGCTGTGGATCGCGAAGGCGCGGTCGACGGTGCCGTGGCGGTCGAGCAGCCCCTCGTCGAGCATCACCCGGGCGCCTCCGTGGCCCTCCTCGCCCGGCTGGAACATGAACACGACGCGCCCCTGCAGCCGTCCCCGCCGGGCGCAGAGGATGCGGGCGGCGCCGACGAGCATGGCGACGTGGGTGTCGTGGCCGCAGGCGTGCATCCTCCCGTCGATGCTCGACGCGAACGGCAGGCCGGTGTCCTCCGGCATCTCGAGAGCGTCCATGTCGCCTCGGAGCAGCGTGGTCGGCCCCGGCTCGTCGCCGTCGAGCACGGCGACGACCGAGCTCAGGCTCCGGCCGGTCTCGATGCTGAGACCGAGGCCGTCGAGCGCCTCGAGGATCGTCGCCTGCGTCGCAGGCAGCTCGTTGCCGGTCTCGGGGTGAGCATGGATCCGCCTGCGGAGGGTTACCGTGTCATCGAACAGGCGGCTGGCTTCTTCGAGGAGGGTGGAGTCGGTCACGGGAGGAGAATAGTTACGATCCCGGGTTGTGGACGCCCTCCGGCTCGCCCAGCTCGCCGAGGTGGTCGGAAGCGTCCCGCTCCCAGCGGCGGAGTGCGGCCGGGTCGCCGAGGCGGTGACCATCCACTCCGAGCGGATCCCGCGCGCCGGGGTGTTCTTCGCCCTTCCCGGCTCCCGCACCGACGGGCACCGCTTCGTCGGGGAGGCATTCGCCAACGGCGCCGTCGCCGCCGTCGTCGCAGCGGGGCGGGGAGGCGGGGGCGCCGGCACGGTCATCGAGGTCGATGACCCGCTGCGCGCCCTGCAGGCCCTGGCGGCGTGGTGGCGGTCCCAGCTGCCCGCCGAGGTGGTCGCTGTCGTCGGGAGCAACGGCAAGACGGTCACAAAGGACGCCATCGTGCACTTCGCCGGCTACGGCCGGCGGGTGTACGGCAGCCCCGGCAGCTACAACAGCCAGATAGGCGTGCCTCTGGCCGTGCTCGGCATCCCCCGCGACTGCGACGTGGCGGTGATCGAGGCGGCGGTGTCCGACCCTGGCGAGATGGCCCGCCTCGAAGCCGTCGTCCGCCCCGACCGCGTGGTCGTGACCAACCTGGGCACCCGCTGGTCGTCCCGGTTCGCCGACCGCTGCGAGCAGGCCGCCGAGCTGCTCGTCATGGCCCGGGGGGCGTCGTGTGTGCTGGTCGGCGAGGACGCCCCCGAGCTCGCCGTGCCCCACCTGGTGACCGGCGCCAGCCCCGACCTGCCCCGCTTCGGTCCGCCCGTCCGGCTGCCGGAGGGGCTCGGCTCCGCCGTCGCCTTCCCGGACGGCGCGACCGGCAGCATCCTCGTGCGCACACCCTCGGACGCCGTCTTGCAGGACGTGCGCACCGCCATCACCGCCGCCTGGCTCCTCGGCGCCGGCGGGGCCATGCTGCTCGAAGCGGCCGGCGCGTACCGACCGACGGCCACCCGGCTCGAGATCTGGCGCAGCCCCGCGGGCGTCACCGTGGTGCGCGACGTCGCCACCCCCGATCCGATCGCCGCCGGCGCCGCCGTCCGGGCCGCCTCCAGCCTGGCGGGGCCGGGCCAGCGGTGCCTGGTCGTACTGGCCGAACCGCTCCGCGATCCGAGCCCTGCCTTCGCCTCCGCCCTCGTCGCCGAGGGGGCCGCCGCCGTGCTCGGGCTCGACGAACCGTCCCACCGCCAGGTCGCGGTGGCCCTCGCCGGCCGCGCCGAGGTCCGCCTCGTCGCCGACACCGACCACCTCCGGCACCTTCTGCTCGACGAGCTGCGCCCCGGCGACGTCGTGGCGGTGCAGTCGGCGCCCGAACGCGCCCTCGGCGACCTCACCGTGGCGCTGATGGAGTCGATGGCGCCCACCCGGATGTACCTGGACCTCGCGGCCGTCGAGGACAACGTGACCGCCTTCCGTCGCCTCGTCGGTCCGTCGGTGCGGATCATGGGGATGGTCAAGGCTCTGGCCTACGGAACCGACGCCGGCAGCGTCGCCTCCTGCCTCCAGGGCGCCGGCATCGACGCCCTCGGCGTCTCCGGCGCCGACGAGGGAGTGGCACTGCGGCGGGCGGGGATCAACGTCCCCATCCTCGTCCTCCTCGGCACCGCAGCGGAGCTGCCGAAGATGCTGCGCTACAGGCTCACCCCTCTCGTGTACGGACCCGAGATGCTGGAGGCGGTCCTGTCGGCCGGCGACTTCCCCGTGCACGTCGAGGTGGACAGCGGGATGCACCGCACCGGACTCCCGCCCGACGCGGCCCTCGGCGCCGTGCGCCGCCTCGGGCAGCGGGTAGCCGGGTTGATGACCCACCTTGCCTCGCCCGACGACCCCGCCGAGGACGCCGCCACGGCGGAGCAGCTGCGCCGCTTCCGGGAGGTGGACGCCGCCGCCGCCCACCTCGGCGTCCACGGCTTCGTCCGTCACGCCGCAGCCACGGCGGCGACCATCCGCCTGCCCGAAGCGCGCTTCGACATGGTGCGCATCGGCCTCGGGCTCTACGGTGTCCACCCCTCGCCGGCGACGGCGGCGCTGCTCGAGCTGCAATGTGCCGTCGGGCTCGTGTCGCGCATCATCGAGGTGGTGGACGTCCCCCCCGGCGAGCGGGTCGGCTACGGGGGCACCTTCACGGCGCCGGTGCCCGGCCGGCGGGTGGGGGTCGTGCCGGCCGGCTACCACGACGGCGTGCCACGCGCCGCGTCCAACGCCGGCGTCGTCGTCGTCGCCGGCGCCCGCTGCCCGATCGTCGGGCGTGTGTCGATGGACTCGATGGCCGTCGACCTGACGGCGAGCCCCGAGGCGGGGGTGGGCACGGACGTGCTCCTCTACGGGCGCCAGCACGACTGGTCGCTGCCGGTGGAGGAGCTCGCCCAGTCGAGCGGCACGATCGCCCACGAGCTGATGGCCCGCCTCGGGCCGAGGGTGCAGCGCATCTTCACCCGTCACTGACACCGGTACGCTTGGCGGCTGTGCCCCGGTTGCGCATCGCCCTCCTCTTCGGCGGGCCCTCCCCGGAACGGGGCATCTCCCTCAACTCGGCCCGCTCCGTCGCCGACCACCTCGAGGGCGCCGGGGTGGTCCTCGCCGAGCTGCTGTACATCGACTGCGCCCTCCGGGTCTTCGCCGTGTCCCGGGCGTTGTTGTACTCCAACACCCCCGACGACTTCGACTTCAAGCTGTCGGTGTCCTCGTCGCCGCTCACACCCGGCGAGCTGGTGGCCCGGCTGCGCGGCTGCGACCTGGCGTTCCCCGTGATGCACGGCGAGTTCGGCGAGGACGGCGGCGTGCAGAGACTGCTCGAGGACGCCGGCGTCGCCTACGTGGGTTCCACCCCCGAGGCGTGCGCCGTTGCCTACGACAAGCACCGGGCCCAGGAGCGGCTGGCGGCCGCCGGGATCGCCACCGTCCCCCACGACCTGCTGCGCGCCGGCGCCGGCCTGCCCGAGCTCCCCGACGGGGTCCTCGTCTCCAAGCCGACGGCGGGCGGGTCGAGCCTCGGGGTCACCGTCCACTGGCCGGGAGCCGACCGTGACGCCGGCCTCCTGCGCCAGGCGGCGCGCTACGGCGCCGTGATCGTCCAGCCTTGGGTGGCCGGGGTGGAGGTGACCACCGTGGTGGTGGAGGGCAGGGCCGGGCCCGTCGCCCTCATCCCCGTCGAGGTGGAGCTGCGCGATCGCTCCCCGCACCAGATCCTCTCCTACCGCCACAAGTACCTGCCGAGCGACGATGCCCGCTACCACTGCCCGCCCCGGTTCGCGCCGGCGCAGGTGGACGCGGTGCGCGCCACGGCGGAGCGCGTCTTCGCCATCCTCGGGCTGCGGGACTTCGCCCGGATCGACGCCTGGCTCACCGACGACGGGAGGATCGTCGTCTCAGACGTCAACCCCGTCAGCGGGATGGAGCAGAACAGCTTCCTCTTCATCCAGGCCGCTCAGGCGGGCATGACCCACCGCGACGTCCTCCGCCTCGTCGTCTCCCGGAGCTGCGCCCGCTCCGGTCTCGCCCCGCCGCTCGCGGACGAGCGTCCCGCAGCCGACCGGGAGCCCATACCCGTGCTTTTTGGGGGGACGAGCGCCGAGCGGCAGGTGTCCGTGCTGTCGGGCACCAACGTGTGGCTGAAGCTGGTGCGCTCGGCCCGCTACGAGCCGGAGCCGGCCCTGCTCGACGCCGACGGCAGCGTGTGGATGCTGTCGTACCCGGCGGCGCTGCGCCACACCGTCGAGGAGATCCGGGCGGCGTGCCAAGAGGCAGCCGGCGGCAGGCAGGAGACCGAACGGTTGGCGGCCGACATCCACCGGCGGCTCGGCCTGAAGCTTCCCTCCCTCGACCTGCCGCGGCGGGTGAGCCTGGAGGAGCTCGTTGCCGGCCGGCGCTTCGTCTTCAACGCCCTGCACGGTGGCGCCGGCGAGGACGGGACGATGCAACGCCGCTTGGACCAGCTGGGGGTGGCCTACAACGGGTCGGGGCCGGAGGCATCAGCGCTGGCGATGGACAAGGAGCTCACAGGGATGGCCGTGCTCGCCGCCGCCGTGGACGGCGTTGGCACCGCACCCCGGCTGCGGGTCGGCCTGCCCGCCAGCGCCGAGGTGTGGGACCGGGCCGTCGCCACGTGCGGCACCGCCACCCTCGTCGTCAAGCCGCTGGCCGACGGGTGCTCGGCCGGCGTGGTCCCGTTGCGGGGTCGGGGCGAGCTGGTGGCCTACCTGGACCACCTCCAGCAGGGGTCGACCCGCATACCAGCGGGGACTTTCCCCCTGCTCGGCGACGACCAGGTTGTCGAGCTTCCCCCCCAGGGCACCGGCGCGCTGCTGCTCGAGGCCTTCATCGAGACCGACCGCGTCGCCGTCGTCGAGGGCGGCAACGGGACCCGACGCCTCGACTGGCGCGGCACCGGCGGTGGCTGGGTGGAGGTCACGGTGGGCCTGGTCGGCGCCGCCGGCTCCCTGCATGCCCTGCCACCGAGCATGACCATCACCACCGCCGGCGTGCTCAGCCTCGAGGAGAAGTTCATGGGTGGCACCGGCGTCAACATCACCCCGCCCCCGGCCCCGCCGCTCGGCCCTGTCCGCCCCGAGGCCGTCGCCGCCGCCCGCCGTCGGATCGAGGCCGTCGCCGAGGCGCTCGGCGTCGAGGGCTATGCCCGCGTCGACGCCTTCCTCCACGTCGCCACCGGCGAGGTGATTGTGATCGAGGCCAACACCCTACCGGCGCTCACCCCCTCCACCGTGCTCTACCACCAGGCCTTGGCCGATGACCCGCCCCGCTACCCCCGGGAGTTGCTGGAGGAGATCATCGAGCTCGGGCTCGCTCGCCGCAGGGCGCTGGCGGCGACGACATGACCCAAGGGGGCTTCGGCCCGGCGGCGTCGTTCCGCTACGCCGGCTCGGACCTGGACCCCGCCGCCGGGGTGCTCCGGTGCCGCTACGAGCTCGACGGCCACACCTTCGAGGAGCGGGTCGCCTCCCCGGGCGGGGAGTGGGGCACGCCGGCGGCCGCCGAAGCCGCCCGGCTCGTCTACCTGCTGGCGGGCGTCTCCTATTACAAGGCGGGCGCCCCGCCAGTCGTCGACCTCGCTGATACCCCCGTCCGGGGCGGGGACCTCGACATGCTGCGCCTGTTCTACGTCGAGGGGCTCGGGGAGCTCGCCCACCGCAACGGCCTCGACCTCACCGGGCTGCGCTTCGAGGGCGGGGCTCCGGCGGGCGCTGCCGCCGCCCTTGCTGCGCCGGCCCGGGGGCGCCCCCTGGTCCCCTTCGGTGGCGGCATCGACTCGATCGTCACCGTGGAAGCCGTGCGGGCGCGCGCTGCGAGCACAACGCTGTTCGTGCTGAGCGGCGAGGGCGACCGCTTCGCCGCCATCGAGGACGCCGCTGCCGTCACCGGCCTGCCGGTCGCCCGGGCGAGCCGACGCATCGATGAGACCATCCTGTCGTCCGCGTCCCGGGGTTGGCTCAACGGGCACGTGCCGGTGACCGGCATCCTGTCAGCGATCGCGGTCCTCGTCGCCGTCGTGCACGGCCACGACGCCGTGGTCATGTCCAACGAGTGGTCGGCGTCGGTCGGCAATGCTGACGGCGTCAACCACCAGTGGTCCAAGGGCTGGGCGTTCGAGCAGGCGCTCTGCGCGCAGCTCGCCCGATCCTTCGCTCCCTCGGCACCCGGGTACTTCTCCTTCCTCCGGCCGTGGAGCGAGCTGTGGGTCGCCCGGCGCTTCGCCGGGCTCGACCGCTACCACCCGGTGTTCCGCAGCTGCAACCGGGCGTTTGCCGTTGACCCAGGCCGGAGGTTGGATCACTGGTGCGGCGAGTGCGACAAGTGCTGCTTCATCGACCTGATCCTGGCGCCGTGGCTGCCCGCTGACCGGCTGGGAGCGGTGTTCGGCGGGAGCGAGCCGCTCCGTGACCCAGCCCGCACGGCGCAGTTCCGCACCCTCGTCGGGCTGTCGAGCGACCCGAAGCCGTGGGAGTGCGTCGGCGACGTCGAGGAGTGCGCCGCCGCCGCCGTCCTGGCAGCTGGCCGCCCGGACCGCTCCGACACGGCCTTGCTGCAGGCCCTGGCCGCCGACCTCGGCCCGTCCACCCCCAACGCCGACCGCCTGCTCGCCCCCATGGGGCCGAGCGCCGTGCCCGATCGGTATGCGCTCCACGATCTCCTGGTCTGACCTGCGTGGGCGCCGCGTCGGCGTGTGGGGCGCCCGCGTCGAGGGAGCCGCCAACCTCCGCAAGCTCGCGGAGCTCGGCGTCGCCCCGGAGGTCGTCGTCGACGACCACGTGGCGGGGCCGGTGGAAGGTCACGAGGTGGTCGGCGGCGAGGCCGGGCTCGGCCGGCTCCAGGCGTGCGACGTGGTGGTGAAGTCGCCGGGCATCAGCCGTCACCTCCCCGAGGTCGCCGCCCTGGAGGAGGCCGGCGTGACCGTCACCGGCGGTCTCGCACTGTGGCTGGAGGAGGCGGACCTCGACCGGGTCGTGTGCATCACCGGGTCGAAGGGCAAGAGCACGACGACGGCGGTCGCCGGGCACCTCGCCACCGGGCTCGGGCGGATGGTGTTCGTCGGCGGCAACCTGGGCCTGCCGCCGTGGGACCCGGCGGCCACCGACCCGGGCGAGGTGGCCGACCTGTGGGTGCTCGAGACCTCGAGCTTCCAGGCCGCTGACGTCGCCACCTCCCCGCCCGTCGTGGTCGTCACGGCGCTCTCCCCCGACCACCTCGACTGGCACGGCGATGTCGCCACCTACTACAGGGACAAGCTGTCGCTTTGCAGCCGGCCTGGCGCCGAGGTCACCGTCGCCAACGGCGACGACCCGACCGTGCACGAGCACGAGGTCCTGCTCGGGCCGCGGGTCCGCTGGGTCAGGCTCGAAGCGGGTCCGCCACCGTCCTGGGTCGAGAGGCTCGGGCTGCTCGGCGACCACAACCGCCGCAACGCCCTCTTGGCGGCCGCCGCCCTCGACGCCGCCGGCGTCGCGGGGGCCGGCGACACGCAGCGCCTCGAGCGTGCCGCCGCCGGCTTCGAGCCCCTCCCCAGCCGGCTGCGGCCCGTCGCCACCGTGGCCGGGGTGACCTTCGTGGACGACAGCCTCTCCACCAACGTGCTACCAACCCTGGCTGCCCTCGATGTGTTCGACGGCCGCCGGGTTGCCCTGCTGGCCGGCGGCCACGACCGGGGCATCGATTACACACCCCTGGCGGAGCGCCTGGTGCGCCGGCCGTCCCCGACGCTGCTCGTAGCCCTCCCCGACAACGGCGAGCGCATCACGTCGGCGGTGCGGGAGGTCGCCGCGGGTCGCCGGTCGCCGGCGGTGCGGGAGGTCGACGACCTGGCGGACGGCGTCCGCCAGGCCTGGCAGTGGGCCCGGCCCGACGGCGTGGTGCTCCTGTCACCGGCCGCGGCCAGCTTCGGGCGCTACCGGGACTACAGGGACCGCTCAGCCGCCTTCGCGGCGGCGGTCGCCGCCCTCGGCAGCTCGGGTCGCTCGGGTGGCTCGGGTCGCTCGGCACAGGAGCCCCGGATCAGCCACGATGCCCCCGGAGGGCGGCGACCACCCCGTCGTAGCGGCCCGTGAGATTGCCGTGGCGATGCAGGCTGACGCTCACCGCCTGCTCGCGCACCCAGCGCTCGGCCTCGACGGCCGGGTCGGCCACCACCGGCGAGCGGTCCACCCACACGCCCCGGTCGTAGGCGGCGAGAAGGGTGTCGCCGGCGACGGCGCCGAGGATCCGTACCTTGTCCCAGCCGCCGGCGCCCGCCCGGACGACGAAGTCCGGGTCATCCTCCACCATCGACACGGCCTCCCCGCCTCGTGGCTCGGCGCTGCTGACCGTCACGGCGGCACCTGCGGCATGGCCGGCGGCGGTGGCGAGGGCGAGGTCGCGGTCGGTCACTCCCGAGCCCGCCCGGATGAGGACGCAGTGCAGCGGGAGGTGGCGCAGCACGTTCGCCTCGGCGGCCAGGGCGCTCGGGTCGACCGGGGCGAGCGCGCCTGTCAGCTCGGCGCGCACGGCGTCGCCGAACGCCTGAGGCGTGCCCTCCCAGCTCCCACGCCACCTCCCGAGGCTGGCAACGTAGTGGGGCCCCCCGGCCTTGGCGCCGGGCCCCACCACCGACCGCTTCCAACCGCCGAAGGGTTGGCGCCGGACGACGGCACCAGTGATGTGGCGGTTGACGTAGAGGTTCCCGGCCTCCACCCGGTCGACCCAGCGGGAGATCTCGGCCGGGTCGAGGCTGTGCAAGCCGGCGGTGAGACCGTAGGCCGGCCGGTTCTGCCACGTGATGGCCTCGTCGAGGTCGGCGGCCCGCATGAGGCCGAGCACCGGTCCGAAGCACTCGGTGAGGTGGAAGGGCGAGCCGGGGGCCACGCCGAGCTTGATGCCAGGCGACCACAGCTGCGGGTTGGCAGGGTCCTGGCGGGGCTCGAGCAGCCACCTCTCACCGGGCTCGAGGCGGGTGAGCGCCGAGGCCAACGGCTCCTCCGCCGGTCGGATCAGAGGACCGAGGGTGGTCGCCGGGTCGTAGGCCGGGCCGGGCCGGAGGCTGGCGGCGGCATCTGCGAGTTGGCGGCGGAACCGCTCGTCGTCGTAAACCGACGCCTCGACGATGGCGAGGCTCGCTGCCGAGCACTTCTGTCCGGCGTGGCCGAACGCCGAGTGCACCAGGTCAGCGACCGCCCGGTCGAGGTCGGCCGCGGCGGTGACGACGATCGCGTTCTTGCCGCTCGTCTCGGCGTGCAGGTGCAGGTCCGGCCGCCATCCGAGGAACAGCCGAGCAGTGTCCCACGACCCGGTCAGCACCACCGCCCCGACGTCAGGGTGGGTTACCAGGCGCCGGCCGGCATCGTCGTCCGCTGTGGGAACGAAGTGCAGGGCGCTGCGGGGCGCGCCGGCGTCCCAGCAGGCCTGGGCGATCGCCCAGGCCACGGCGACCGTCTCGGGAGCTGGCTTGAACACGACCGTGTTGCCCGCCGCAAGCGCCGCCAGCACCCCGCCGGCGGGGATGGCGAGGGGGAAGTTCCACGGTGGTACCACGGCGACGGTCCCGATCGGCTGGAAGCGGTCGCCGGCCGCTTCCAGCTCGGCCGCCCGGTCGGCGTAGTAGCGGGCGAAGTCCACCGCTTCGGACACCTCCGGGTCGGACTCGGAGAAGGTCTTGCCGCCGTCGTGGGCCATCAGTCCGATCAGCTGGCCGCGCCGTTCTGAGAGGGCGTCGGCCACGGCGTGCAGCACCTTGCCTCGTGACGTTCCCGGAACCGCCGCCCATCCCTCGCGACCCGCCACCGCTCTGGCCACGGCACGGTCGACGAGCTCCACTGGTGACTGCACCCAGCGGTAGGCCGGGCGGCCGGCGGCGGAGGGGTCCCGGCCCACGCCGTCCGCCGGCGACTCCACGGCGTCCCCATCCACGACGGCGGGGATGACGTGGCCGTCCGGCCACGGCTCCGCCGTGAGGTGGTCCACCAGCCACCGGCGGTTGGCCGCTCTGGTGAGGTCGGTGTCGGGCTCGTTGGCGAACCAGTCAGAGGTGGCGCCCGTCGCCGGGGAGGCAGGTCCGGTGCGGTCCTGTGACCGGAGGGTCGTCACGGTGGGCTCGTGCGACGCGGCGACCGACGCCTCGAACCGGCGGCGCTCCTGCCCCCACGCCGGCGAGCCGACGCCGAGGGCGAACTGGTTGCGGAGGAAGTTGTCGGGCCCGGTGTTCTCGTCGAAGCGCCGTACCAGATAGGCGATGGCCGACTCGTGATCGGCGCGGGCGACGATCGGGGCGTACAGCAACAGGCTGCCGGCGGCGTCGCGCACCGGGTGGGCGGCGGAACCGGCCATGCCCTCGAGCATCTCCACCTCCACCATCCCCGGCACCTGGCGGTCGGCTGCCAGCGTGAGCGCC
The DNA here is from genome assembly GCA_027320105.1 of Acidimicrobiaceae bacterium. Taxonomy (GTDB): domain Bacteria; phylum Actinomycetota; class Acidimicrobiia; order Acidimicrobiales; family Palsa-688; genus JAKAQB01. The sequence goes on from DAHVMA010000056.1 coordinate 133,691, forward strand.
CAGGCAAGCTCGAAGAGGTTGTGGCTGGCTACCCCGAGCCGGACGGCGCCGGCGTTGGACGGATCGAGGGCGACGTCGAGCATCCGCTTGTAGTTGGCGTCGACCTCTGCCTTGGTCGGGTACGGCGCCGGCGCCCACCCCGCCAGCTCCGCCTCCACCTTCTCCATGGCGAGGTTGGCGCCCTTCACGATCCGGACCTTGACCACGCCTCCCCCGTCCGCGCGGCGCTGGCGCGCCCACGACATCAGGTCCTGCAGGACGGGGAGGGAGTCGGGGATGTAGGCCTGCAGGACGATGCCGGCGTCGAGGGGCCGGTAGGCGGGTTCGGAGAGCACCCGCTGGAACACCTCGACGGTCAGCTCCAAGTCGCGGTACTCCTCCATGTCCAGGTTGACGAACTTCGCCGGATGGGCTTCACGAGCGGCGTCGTAGAGGCGGCGAAGCCGCCCGGAGACCCGGTCCACCTCACTGTCGAAGGCGGCGTGGTTGATCTGGGCGCAGACGGACGTGACCTTCACCGACACGTAGTCCACGTCGGGCCGGCGCAGCAGCCCGACGACGCCGGCGAGGCGCCGGTCTGCCTCGTCGTCGCCGAGGATCGCCTCCCCGAGCAGGTTCAGGTTGAGGCGGATGCCCTCGGCCCGCCGGCGGGCGATGTGGCGACGCAGCGGCCGGTCCTCGGCGGCGATCACGTAGCCGGCGAGCTCGGCGCGCAAACGAGCGGCGACGAGGGGCATCACCAGGCGGGGGTATCGCCTGGCGGCCGCTGTCCCGGCGCTGAGCAGCAGGCGGTCGCCGGGGCCGAGGAAGCGGGGGGATCCGAGCTCGTCGACCAGCGCCCGCAGCTGCCCCGCCGCCCGGGCCGGTTCCCGGGTCCTCAGCACCTCGTCGGTGAGAGCGATGATGAACGCAAGGCCGGAGCGGTCGTCGAGGAGGCGCGCCACGCGCGCCTGCGCCGCCCGCTCCCGCCGTCCCCGCTCCGCATCGGTGCCTGCTTGGAGCCGCTCGGCGAGGCGGACGGCCCGCCCGGTCAGGATGTCGTCGCGTGCAACCGCCACGGCCCGAGCGTACCGGTGGCTCCCGGCGCTGGTTCGTTGGTGTAGGCCATCGGCGGGCAGCATGGGGCCGTATGGTGGCCCTCTCGACCCTCGCGGAGATCGCCGCCACGGCACGCCACGCCGATGAGGCGTTCGAGGGTTTCGTGGGTTGGGTCGGCCAGCAGGGCATCACCCTCTACGCCGCCCAGGAGGAGGCGCTCCTAGAGGTCTTCGCCGGCAGCCATGTGATCCTCAACACCCCGACGGGGTCCGGCAAGAGCCTGGTCGCCCTGGGCGCTCACGTGGCCGCAATGGCCGAGGGCCGGCGCTCGTTCTACACGGCGCCGATCAAGGCGCTGGTCTCGGAGAAGTTCTTCGCCCTCTGCGAGCAGCTCGGCGCCGAGCGGGTCGGGATGCTGACCGGCGACACCACCATCAACCCGGTGGCGCCGGTCGTGTGCGCCACCGCCGAGATCGTGGCCAACATGGCGCTGCGTTCCGGCGCCGGCGCTGCTGTCGACCAGGTCGTGATGGACGAGTTCCACTTCTACGGTGACCCCGACCGCGGTTGGGCGTGGCAGGTGCCGCTCCTCGAGCTGACCGGCGCGCAGTTCCTCCTGATGTCGGCGACGCTCGGGGACACCGGCCGGATCGAGGAGGGCCTGTGCCGGCGTACGCGGCGGCCGGTTGCAGTGGTCCGTTCGGCCATCCGCCCGGTTCCCCTCCACTTCGAGTACCGGCGCACCCCGCTGCACGAGACCGTCGACCAGCTCCTCTCCTCCGACCAGGCGCCGCTCTACGTCGTGCACTTCACCCAGGCCGCCGCCGTCGCCTTTGCGCAGGCGATGACGTCAGCGTCGGTGACCACCCGCGCCCAGCGGGAGGACATCGCCGACGCGGTCGCCGGCTTCCGGTTCGCGCCCGGGTTCGGCCCGACGCTCGCACGGCTGGTCCGCCACGGCATCGGCGTCCACCACGGCGGCATGCTCCCCAAGTACCGCCGGCTGGTGGAGCGGCTCACCCAGGCGGGCCTGCTCCGCGTCGTGGCCGGCACCGACACCCTCGGTGTGGGCGTCAACCTTCCGCTGCGCACGGTTGTCTTCACCGGACTGGCCAAGTACGACGGCACCACGTCGCGCCTGCTCACCGCCCGGGAGCTCCACCAGATCGCGGGAAGGGCTGGGCGGGCCGGTTTCGACACCTCAGGTCTCGTCGTCGTGCAGGCCCCCGAGCACGTCATCGAGAACGAACGGGCCGTCGAGAAGGCTGCGGGCGACCCCAAGAAGCTACGCCGCCTCGTCCGCTCCCAGCCACCGAAGGGGTTCGTGCCATGGGATGAGGCCGTCTTCGCACGGATCGTCTCGTCGCCCCCCGAGCCGCTCAGCCCTCACCTGCGGGTGACGCACGGCCTCGTGCTCGACGTGCTCGACCGGCCGGGCGACGGGTGTGCCGCGCTGCGCCACCTCCTCGTCGACAACGACGAGGAGCGCCCGGCCCAGCGCCGCCTCGCCCGCCGTGCCATCGCCTTGTACCGCTCGCTTCTGGGCGCCGGTGCCCTCGAGCGCCTCGACGCGCCCGACCACAAGGGACGCTGGGTGCGGGTCACGACCGACCTGCAAGCTGATTTCGCACTCGACAGCCCCCTCAGCCCCTGGGTCCTCGACGTCCTGCCCCACCTCGACCCCACATCCCCGACGGCCGCCCTCGACGTGGTGAGCGTGGTGGAGGCGACGCTCGAGGACCCGGGCGTGGTGCTCGCCGCCCAGCTGGACCGGCTGCGGCGGGAGGTCCTCGCCGAGCTCAAGGCCCAGGGTGTCGAGTACGAGCAACGCTTGGAGGCGCTCGACCAGCTCGAGCACCCCAAGCCGCTGCGGGACTGGACCTACGACCGGTTCAACGCCTACCGCGCCCGCCACCCGTGGGCAGGCGACTTCGACATCCACCCCAAGTCCGTCGCCCGGGATCTCTACGAGCGGGCCATGACCTTCGGCGAGTACGTCGCTCACTACGGCCTGGCCCGCTCCGAGGGCCTGCTGCTGCGCTACCTGAGCGAGGTGTACAAGGGTCTGGTACGGACCGTCCCCGAGGATGGGAAGACCGACGACTTGGTGGACCTCACCGAATGGCTGGGGGAGGTCGTCCGGCAGGTCGACTCCTCCCTCATCGACGAGTGGCGTCGGATGGCGGAGGTCGCCGCCGGGGCGGTGGGGGCTGGTGGCGCGGTGGGGGCGGGGCTGGCTGCCGACGCTGCCGCAGGGGCACCACCGGTGACGGCCAACCGCCGGGCTTTCCGGGTCATGGTCCGCAACGCCGCGTTCCGACGCGTCGAGCTCGCCGCCCGGCGCGAGCCGGCGGCTCTGGCGGCGAGCGAGGCACCTGGAGGCTGGAGCAGGTCGGAGTGGGCCACCGCCCTGGACCGGTACTTCGCCGTGCATCCCTCGATCGGCACCGGCGCGGAGGCCCGGTCTGCCGCCTGGCTGCGGATCGAGGAGGAGCCCGACCGGTGGCGGGTCCGCCAGGTGCTCGACGACCCCGAGGGCTGGCACGACGCGGCGCTCGTCGGATCCGTCGGGCTCGCCGACTCGGATGCCGCCGGCGAACCGGCGTGGCGGACCGAGAGGGTGGAGGTCCCGTAGCATCTGGCCTGTGATCCTGTCCGGGCCGGCGATCGACGTCGACGGCCTCCGCAAGACCTACGGCGAGATCGAGGCCGTCAAGGGTGTCGCCTTCCAAGTCCAGGCCGGGGAGACGTTCGGCTTCCTCGGACCGAACGGCGCCGGAAAGTCGACGACCATATCGATGCTCTGCACCCTGGTGCGCCCCACCGCCGGCCATGCTCTCGTCGCCGGCCACGACGTCGTGGCCGAGCGTGCGGCCGTCCGGCGCAACATCGGTCTCGTCTTCCAGGACGTGACTCTCGACACCTACCTCACGGCCGAGGAGAACCTCCGGTTCCACGCCGAGCTTTACGGGATCGCCCGGGCCGAGGTGGCGCCCCGCCTGCAGCAGGTCCTCGAGATGGTCGGGCTCTGGGAGCGGCGGGCATCGCTCGTCCGGACGTTCTCGGGTGGCATGAAGCGCCGGCTGGAGATCGCCCGGGGCCTGCTGCACTCCCCGCGGGTGCTGTTCCTCGACGAGCCGACCGTCGGCCTCGACCCACAGACCCGAGCCTCCATCTGGGGGTACATCGAGGAGCTCAAACGCCGCGAGGCCATCACCATCTTCTTGACCACCCACTACATGGACGAAGCCGAGTACTGCGACCGGATCGCCATCATGAACGCCGGGGAGATCGTCGTCCTCGACACGCCGGAGGCGCTCAAGGCTGCCGTTGGCCAGGACCGGGTCGTGCTCTCGACAGCCGACGACCCAGCCGCCATCGCCGCGCTCCGTGACCGCTTCGGGATCGAGGCTGCCGTTCGCGAAGGATGCGTGATGTTCTCCGTCCCCGCCGGCGAATCGTTCGTGCCCCGCCTGTTCGCGGGACTCGGGGTCGCGATCCGCAGCATCAGCGTCGCCCGCCCCACCCTAGACGACGTGTTCATGGCCCACACCGGCTCCACCATCAGGGACGCCGAGGCGTCGTCCTCCGAGCGGCTCCGCAGCTTTCCGATGGTGCGCATGGGACGCTGAGCCTGCCGGGGTGCCGCCCTGCCGGGGTGCTCGTCGCGGGCACGTCGCCGGGGTGCTCGTCGCGGGCAGGTGGCCGGGTGGGCTGGGGTTTGTCCGGCTCCTCCTGCCGGTACGATGGTGGTCTAGCTCCCTGGAGGTCCCTTCCCCCCAATGACCACCACGATCGTCATCGCCTGGCTGCTCTGTGGCCTCGGCGGCTGGGCAATCGGTCGTACCAAGGGTCGGGCCGGGCTCGGGGCGGTGCTCGGCGTCCTGCTCGGCCTGATCGGTATCGCCATCGTCGCCTTCCTGCCCTCCCGCCGCTCGTACGCGCCGGGCTCGTCGCCGTGGGGTCACGCCGGCTACGGGGCCACGGCCGTGCCCGCCGCCCCCCCGCCGGTGCCTCCTCCGTCCGTGCCCGCGCAGTGGGCGCCGGACCCGTCGGGCCGCCACGAGCACCGCTGGTGGGACGGCAAGGGGTGGAGCGACTTCGTCTCGAACGGCGGCGTCGAGTCAATCGACGCCACGGCCGGCACTCCGGGTCCGGCCGGCACTCCGGGTCCGGTTGGCCCGAGTCCGGTTGGCCCGACCGCCTGAGTCGCGCTCGCCGTTCCCGGTGGGGAGCCTTGCGGTGGCGGCCGCCGTTTCCACCCCCGCCCTCGTAGGTGGGCCAGCGATGACCTGCCCGTTGCGCACGTCCACACCTTCCGCCCGCAGCCGGCGCGCCTGCTCCACCTGGTGGCCCGGGGCAAGCCGGCCGTCGCCGTAGACGACCCGCCACCAGGGCAGGCCGTCCTCGGCCCCGCTACCGGCGAGCACGGCACCGACTCCCCGGGCGGCTCTGGCGTAGCCAGCCTGGGCGGCGACGTCGCCGTAGCTCAGCACTTCTCCCGGCTTGGTGGAGCGGATGATCTCCACCACCCGAGCGCGAAAGGAGTCAGGCACGGCACCGACGGTAGCCACGGCCGGTCGTGGGTACGCCGGAGGCATGGTGCTCCCCCGGGTTGTTCCCGAACCGTGCTCGTGACCGGCGCCGACTCCGGCTTCGGGCTGGCAACCGTGCTGCGGCTGGTGCGGCTGGCCGAGCTCGGGACGTCGCGATCGACGGCGGCCGCCGCCGGCTCGAGGTCATGGCGCTCGCCGTCATGGACCTGATACAGCGCGTCGTGCCCGCCATGGTGGGCAGCGGGGGCGGGCGCATCGTCAACGCCACCAGCGCAGCCCTTCACACCTCCACCCCG
>DAHVMA010000079.1:0-79749 GCA_027320105.1 Acidimicrobiaceae bacterium
GGCCGCCCCGCCACAACACCCGCCGGCCCGCCACAACACCCGCCGGCCCGCCACAACACCCGCCGGCGGGCAGGCCGCGCCTATGCGACCGGCAGGATCCCGTGGTCGGCTAGAGCGGCGAGGATGCGCTCCACCGCCTCCTGCGGCAGCACAACCGTGGTGTCGACGCGGACCTCCGGGGCCTCGGGCGGCTCGTAGGGCGAGTCGATCCCGGTGAAGTGGGGTAGCTGGCCGGCCCGTGCCTTCCTGTAGAGGCCCTTGGGGTCGCGCGCCTCGGCCACCTCGACCGGCGTGTCCACGAAGACCTCGATGAACTCACCCGGCTCGATCCGTGAGCGCGCCAACTCCCGCTCAGCACGGAAAGGTGAGATGAACGACACGAGCACCACCAAGCCGGCGTCGGTCATCAGCCTGGCGACCTCGGCGACCCGGCGGATGTTCTCGACCCGGTCGGCATCGGTGAAGCCCAGGTCCCGGTTGAGCCCGTGGCGCACGTTGTCCCCGTCGAGCAGCATCGTGTGGATGCCCATGCTGTGCAGGCGCTTCTCCAGCAGGTTGGCGATCGTCGACTTCCCCCCGCCGGACAACCCCGTGAACCACACGACCCCCGCTCGGTGGCCCTTCAGGGCGATGTGGGCCTCCCTTCCTACTTCGAGGGCCTGCCAGTGGATGTTGGAGGAGCGCCGGAGGGCGAAGTCGATCATGCCGGCCGCCACCGTGTCGTTGGTCATGCGGTCGATCAGGATGAACCCGCCCATGTCCCGGCTCTCGGCGTAGGGGTCGAACGGGATGGGCACCGACAGCGCCAGGTTGCACACCCCGATCTCGTTGAGCTCGAGGGTGCGTGCGGCGACGTGCTCCAGGGTGTTGACGTTGACGGCGAAGCGGGGCGCGGCGAGCGTGGCGCTGACAGTGCGAGTGCCGCACTTGAGCAGGTAGGGCCGGCCGGGAAGCATCTCGTCCTCGGCCATCCACACGATGTGAGCCTGGAACTGGTCGGCCACCCCGGGCGGGGCGTCCGCGGCAGCCAGCACGTCGCCTCGCGACACGTCGATCTCGTCGGCGAGAACCAGGGTCACGGAGGCGTCCATGCCGGCGACCGGCAGGTCACCGTCCATGGTGACGATCCGCGAGACCGTCGTGGTCTGGCCGCCGGGCACGACCCGCACCCGATCGCCCACCTGCACGGCGCCCCCGACCACCGTACCGGAGAAGCCCCGGAAGTCCAGCGACGGGCGGTTGACCCACTGCACCGGCATCCGGAACGCCCCGCCGGCCGGCGCCCCGCCGGCCGGCACCCCGCCAGCCACGGGCACAGCCTCCAGGTACTCGAGCAGCGCCGGCCCGTGGTACCAGGGCGTCTCGTCGGAGCGGGCGATGAGGTTGTCTCCCCTGAGGGCGGAGATCGGGATGCAGACGATGTCTGCGTCCGCGAGCCCGATCTGCAACGCAAAGGAGCGATAGTCGGCCTCGATCCGCCCGAATACGTCCTCCGAGTAGTCGACGAGGTCGAGCTTGTTGACCGCCAGCACCACCTGCCGGATGCCGAGAAGCGACACCAGGTAGGAGTGGCGCCGTGTCTGGGTGAGCACCCCCTTGCGGGCGTCGGCGAGGATGACCGCCAGCGACGCCGTCGACGCGCCGGTAACCATGTTGCGGGTGTACTGCTCGTGGCCGGGGGCGTCGGCGACGACGAACTTGCGCTTCTCCGTGGAGAAGAATCGGTAGGCGACGTCGATGGTGATGCCCTGTTCCCGTTCGGCCTGCAGCCCGTCGACGAGCAGGGCGAAGTCGAGCTCCCCACCTTGGGTGCCGTCACGCTTGGAGTCAACCTCGAGGGCGGCGAGGTGGTCCTCGTATACGAGCTTGGAGTCGTAGAGGAGCCGGCCAATGAGCGTGGACTTGCCGTCGTCGACGCTGCCACAGGTGATGAGACGCAGCAGTTCCTTGGACTGCTGCTGCGCCAGGTAGGCGTCGATGTCCGTGGCTGTCAGGTCGGGCTGAGGCTCCACTAGAAATAACCCTCCTGCTTCTTCCTCTCCATCGACCCGGAGCTGTCGAAGTCGATGACCCGCCCCTGCCGCTCCGACGTGGTCGCGACCAGCATCTCCCGGAGGATCCCCTGCAGGGTGGTGGCCGTGGATCCCACCGCCCCCGTCAACGGGTAGCAGCCCAGCGTCCGGAACCGCACGCTGCGCAGCTCCGGCTCTTCTCCCGGAGCCAACCGCGACGCCATGCGCTCGTCGTCGACCATGATCAACGTCCCATCGCGTTCGACCACCGGTCGGGACGCGGCAAAGTACAGCGGGACGATTTCGATGCTCTCGTGGAGGATGTACTGCCATATGTCGAGCTCTGTCCAGTTGGACATCGGGAAGACGCGCACGCTCTCCCCCGATCGCACCCGGGCGTTGTAGAGCCGCCAGAGCTCCGGTCGCTGCGCCTTGGGGTCCCACCGGTGCTGGGCGTTGCGGAAGGAGAAGACGCGCTCTTTGGCCCGTGACCGCTCCTCGTCACGCCGGGCGCCGGCGAATGCCAGGTCGAACCGTCCCTCCTCGAGCGCCTGCTTCAAGCCCTCGGTCTTCCAGAGGTCGGTGTGCATCGCCGATCCATGGTCGAACGGATTGATGCCTCTCTCGACGCAGTACGGGTTCTGGTGCACGATCAACTCGACGTCCGGCGAAGCCGCCACCTTGTCGCGCATCGCGTACATGTCGCGGAACTTCCAGGTCGTGTCGACGTGCAGCAGCGGGAACGGCAGTGGCGACGGCCAGAACGCCTTGCGCGCCAGGTGTAGCATGACCGAGCTGTCCTTGCCGATGCTGTAGAGCATCACCGTGCGCTCGCTCTCGGCCACCGCCTCCCGGAATATGTGGATGCTGTCGGCCTCGAGCCGCTCCAGATGCGTCATGGTCGCCGTCATTGCGTCACCCTCGCTATGGCATCGAGCAGTTCGCCGGCGATCTCGGGCCGGCATATGACGAGGTCGGGAAGGTACGGCCTCGGCTGGTTGTAACGGAGGGGGGCGCCGTCGAGGCGGGAGCAGTGGAGGCCAGCGGCAAGGGCGACGCCGACGGGGGCGGCGGAGTCCCACTCGTACTGCCCGCCGTCGTGGACGTACGCCTCGGCGTCCCCGCGCGCCACGGCCATCGCCTTGGCACCGGCCGAGCCCATCGGTTGCAGCCGGAGCAGGGGAAAGGCCTCGCCCAGGGCGGGGAGCCACTGCGGGGGGCGGCTGTCGCTGTGCAGGGTGCGCACCGCACCTCCGGGCTGCCAGGGCGTCAACGCCGGCGGGGCGTCGGTGGACGCCACGACCCCGAGCGCCGGCAGGGCGACAGCGGCCGACGTGATCTCCCGGCCACGCTCCCACAGGGCGACGTGAACCGCCCAGTCGCAGCGGCCGGGCATCCCAAACTCCCTGGTCCCGTCCAAGGGGTCGATGATCCACACCCGGTCCGCCTCGAGGCGCGCCGGGTCGTCGTCGGACTCCTCGGACAGGACGGCGTCAGCCGGCCGGGCGGCGGCCAAGGCGTCGAGCAGCAGCCGGTTGGATTCCTGGTCGCCACGAGCCCCGACGTCCGGCGGCGCAGCGGTCCGGATGCCGAGCAGGAGGGCCGCCGCCCGAGCAGCCAGCTCGGCGGCCAACCCCCCGTCGCCTGCTCCCGCCAACACGCTCCTCCCAACCTCGCCCGAGAGGGAGATGGTAAGCGTTGAGCCGGCCCCAAGGCAGGCTGTCCTGCACCCTGGGTGCCGGCGGAGACACGATCCCGAGCTGCCGGCTCACCGCCCGCTTGTCCATGTCCTCGAGCGCCGCCGTCGTTCGTAGCTGCACCCACGCGCTCGACAGCAGCCGTCCCGGCCACTGCCACCACCGCGTCTTCCCACCGTCCCGCCATCCGTGCATGGACCCGGAGCGTAACCACCCGATCTGCGCCCCGCGTCCTCACGGCGCCGCCAGCTCGGCGACGAGGTCGGTGCCGTCCACCGTGCCGAGCCCGCTCGCCAGGTCGTAGCCCGGCCGGGCCGCCCAGCCCTGCACCGTCACCTCCCGGCCTCCCTGGGCGAAGCGGACCGTGTTGTCGCCGTGTGTGACGTCCCGGATGCCGGCGGCGTGGTGGGCGGCGAGGGCGTAGAGCGTCGGGTTGAGCAGACCCAGATCGTGGCCCGCCTTCTGGTCGGCGATGGCCACGATCCCAGCGAATAGGGGGGTGGCAGCGCTGGTGCCGCCGACCGGGTAGAAGCCGGGTGTCGTCCCCGGAAAACTGGCGAAGACGAGCTCCGCCCCGCTCAGCGCTGCGCTGAGCGAGACATCGGGAATGGCCCGATGGGCGCCGGCGACCGCCGCTATCTTCGCCTGCCACGCCGGCCGGCCGAACACGGTCGACAGACCCCCCGCCCCCGCTGCCACCCGGCCGGGGCGGCTGTCGTTCCAGACGCTGTCGGGCGCCACCCGCTCCCCGGTGGGCGACAGGTAGAGCCGTAACCCGCCGACAGCGGTGACGAGCGGGTCGGTTGCCGGCCAGTTGGCGGCGCGTCTGGCGTAGAACAGCGTGGCCGAGGCGTTGCGGGGGCTGGTGGGCCCCGCGTCTCCCGCGGCGGCGAGGACGGTCACGTGGTGGGCGGCGGCGTTGATGAAGGCGGTCCTCTCACGAAGGAGGGCCGCCTTGGAGGGGAACGAGATCTCGGCTGTGCCCCAGCTCTGCGAGATGACGTCTGCGAGGTGGTGGTCCACGACGTAGTTCTCTGCGGCGACCATCTGGGGGATGCCGTGCAGCCCGATGGTCTCCGAGACCGGGGTCTCGACCAGGAGGATGCCGGCGCCGGGCGCCATCACGTGGGCCCACTCCACGTCGAGTGTGGTCTCGACCGCCCAGCCGTCCATCTGCTGGTTGGCAGGGTTGAAGGGCGGGACGTGCCCGTCGGGGGTGATGATCCGCAAGGACGGGGGCGCCGGCAGCCCGAAGGCGGCGTCGAAGGAGGCGAGGTCCGCCCGGATCGTCGGTGAGCCGAACGAGTCGACCACAGCTATCGTCCTCCCCGCCCCGTCGAGACCGGCGGCGTAGAGGGGGGCCATGTCGTACGCCGTGCGGATCTGGGCGGGCGAGTAGCAGTCGACGCGAAAGGCCGCCTCGCATTCGCTGCCCGTCGGCGGGGCGGTCCCGAGGGTGGCGTGGATGATCTCCGCGTCGGGTCCCCCACCGCCCGCCGCCAGCAGGGTCGTCGGAGCCCGTACGGCCGGTGCAGCCACCGGGACGCCGCCACGCAGGGCGCACAGAGCGACAAGCGCAGTCCACCCGGCGAGCACCCGTGGCGTGCGGCTCATGAAGCTCCCTCCTGTCGCCGGAGCGGCGGAACCTATCGGGCGGGACGCCGGCCGGCAAGGGGGCGGGCGACGTGGCGGGCCGCGCCACCCCCCGGCCGGCAGGCGACCATGGCGGCACCGGCGATCCGGGCCAGCGCCCTGCCCGCCGGCCGCCGCGATCGGTTCAGCTCTGCTTGACCTGGGTGACTACGCCGGTCACGGCGTCCACCCCGACCTTGTACTTGGTGCCGCCGTTGCGGACGAACACCCAGTACCAGCGCCACTTGCCGCCGTTGATGTTCCACTTGTAGGCGCTGCCACCACCGGTGGCGGCCACCGCGTTCGCCTCCGCCGTGGCCGGCGACACGATGCCGGCGTCACGGTACGACAGGCCGCTGCCGGATGCAGCGGTCACCGTGCCCGCAGACGACGTGGCGTCCACCCACACGTTGGTCGTGCCGGCCTTGCGGCCGTCTTGGCCGAGCTGCAGCTTGACCTGGTAGTAGTCCTTCTGGCCGCTCGACTTCAGCTGGTTGTGCTTGACATAGAGCACCTGATAGCCCTGAGCGGTCACGAAGTTGGTGGCGTCGGTCACCGCCTGGCTCGCGCTGACCTGCGGGCTGTCACCCACCGAGCCCGAACTGTGGTGATCTGGCGAGTTGTCGTGGTGGTCCGGCGAGTTGCCAGACGGGTTGGAGTTGGGGTTCTGGTTCTCCGCGGTGCTCTGCCACCAGACGCTGTCGCTGTAGGGGGAGTTGTCGTTGCGGTAGACGTGCTCGACGAACACGCCGTTGTTGGTCTGCACCCGGATGTCGAACACCCGGTGCGTTACCGTGCCGCCGTGGGCCTCGGTGTCGGCCTCGACGGCGAGCACCCTGGCCCCGCCGCCGTCGTGGGCGTTGGCGTAGCTGATCGCGTTGGTGCACTCGTCGCCGGCGATCGCGCACGTCGTCTTGCCGTGGATGGGCGCCGGACTCGACGCGAGCACCGCAGGAGCGGCAAACACCAGGCTGCCGCCCGCCAGTGCGAAGCTGGCAAGCCCGACCGCCGACTTGGTCACCCGCCCGGCAGGGCGGACCTCCGGTCCCTGTCGCTTCTCGGTTCGTGCCATAACAAACCCTCTCTCTCTCGGTGGCTCTGCCCCGCATCGGGCGCCTGGGGAGCCGTGCCGCCAATCATCGGATACGAGCATGAGAGGCATGTAGAAGAAGGGTGGAGGCCGCGTGGAGATCCTATGAGCGAATCCTCATCTCGGATCCGAGGATCGCCTGGTGGGAGACGGAGACGGCACGAGAACATCTCACACTCATCGGTAGCTCACCTGGCTTATGGTGCCCTCTCCGCTGCTCGGGGCTGCGATCGTCCCGGTGAGGAGAGTCGTCGCATGCAGTGAGGACGACACCAAAGCGATCGAGGTGGTGGTGACCTGGGTGTGCTGGGTGCTGCCCAGCCAGCACGTGCCCGACAAGGGAGGCTCCGACACGCTGATGTGCAGGCTCGCGCTGCCCTGGATCAGCGAGCCGGCCCTCGTCTTGACCACGAGGGTGCTGCCACTCGGCGTTGCCGGTGGCTCGACGCCGAGGACGACGTCGACCCGGCCGGCGTTCGCGGGACGGGCGAGCTTGGTGGCCTTCATGAGGACGACGGTGTCAACGCCCTTCGTCGTGAGGCCGCTGACCGACAGCATCCCCGTCGGCAGGGACGGCATCTCGGCCCACGCCGTCGAGGCGGCCCCACAGACTGTGCGCTGGGTGCAGGACTGGTCGACAACAGCCAGGTTGGGGGACTTGAAGGACAATCGCGTCGAACCAACCGTCCCGATGGACGGGAAACCTGTGCTGAGGAGGAAGGCCCCGCTCAGGGTCCCGGGGTAGTCAGTCTCCCTTCCGCTCGTGCAGGCAACCGGTGTCCGACCAGTTGCCCTGAATGTCAGGTTGAAGGCCTTGAAGATGGGCGACAGCTTGGACGCCGGAGGGCTCACCGTCCAACTGCCCGCACCGATCGACTTGACGCTCCCCACCGGTAGGTTCGTCACCTCCCATTGGTGCTGCTCGTCCGACCCTGCTGGTGACGCATGTTCGATGGCACCGGTCACGTCCACCGACTTCGGGGAGGCGACGACAACGACAGTGAGGCGCCATCCGTGGGGAAGGCCGTAACCTCCGACGGCGGCGATCGACACGTACTGCACCGAGGATCCGGCGTTACCCCCGGCTGGCGCCGCGCCGGCCACCCCGGCAGGAAGCAGGCCCCAGCACGCCGCTCCCAGTGCCAGCACCAGTAGCCGGGCGGCGCCGAGCCGCCTCGGGACGGACAGACGAGCAACACGACCCTCAGCCATCTCCGCTCCTCCTCCTGGGGACCTTGTGGCGGGCATCCTGCCACACCGGCTCGATCCCCGCCTCTCCGGTCGCTCGAACCGGCCGCCCGAGAGCACTTCAAGTCCTCGGGGTCCACGGAGCTCCCGGGAAGGGGAACGACACGGTGACCGTGGTGCCGGCACCCGGCGTGCTCTCGACGTCGACGCTGCCGCCGTGGGCGGCCGCGAGCTCGGAGACGACGGCCAATCCCACGCCTGATCCGGGCACGCCGTGAGCTGCCTCGCCGCGGAAGAACCGCTCGAATACCCTCCCCTGCTCCTCGGGCGGGATCCCGACGCCGGTGTCGGAGACGGCGACGCGCGCCGTCTGCTGGTCCCGCTCCACCGTCAGGGCAACCCGTCCCCCCGCCGGCGTGAACTTCGCCGCGTTGGACAGCAGGTTGACCACCATCTGCTCGACGCGACCGGCGTCGGCGACGATGGTCGTCGGCGCCAGCTCGGTCGTCAGCTCCACGGCCCGCTCGGCGAAGAGAGCCCCTACCCGACCCGCCGCCTCGACGGCGATCGCGGCCAGGTCGACGTCCTCCCTGCGCAGCGAAAGGCCTGCTGCCTCGGCCGCTGCCAGCACCTGGAGGTCCTCGACGAGGCGGCTAAGGCGGCGAACCTCGTCGTCGAGGGAGGACACCGCCGCCGGCGTGAGCTCCTCCACACCGAGCTCGAGTGCCTCGAGCTCGGCGCGCAGCACGGCGAGGGGCGTCCGCAGCTCGTGGGCGAGGTCGGCGACGATGGCTCGGCGGGATGCGTCAGCCCGCTGCAGGTGGGCGGCCATGCCGTCGAAGGTCCGGGCAAGCTCGTCGATCTCCCGGGGCGCCACCACCTGGCCGACGCGGCTGCCCAGGTCTCCCGCGCCGAGCCGGCGTGCCGCTTCGGTGAGTGACCGGACGGGAGCCACGAGCCGCCGCGACGCGATCGCGGCCGCCGTGAGCGCCACGAGGGCAGCCATCGCCGACGCGGCCAGCACGGCCACGGCGATGGCGTGGCGGAGCCTCACCTCCTCCGAGGTGAGCCCCGACACCGGGAAGCTAACGATGGCGGTGCCGACCCGGTGGCCGTCCACCACGATGGGGAACGCCTTGGACGCGCCCGCCGTCCCGGCGCTCGCCACGTCGAGCAGGGAGTGCCCGGCGGTGACCAGCTCGAGGCCGAGGCCCGTGCTCCTGGCCAGCTCGCCGACGGGCGTGAGGCTCGACGCCCGCCACGCACCCCGCGCCGCGTAGGTCGAGTGCAGCGTGGCGAGGATCACCCGGGCCGTTGACAGCTCCCGCTCCCGACCCGCGGCACCGAGGTCGGTGTCGACGACGAGGAGGGTCACGACGGCCAGCAGCGCGACCGATACGAGCGCGACCCCGAGGGAGCCCACGAGCAGGCGCCGCCGGAGGCTCCCGCCACGGCGGGGCAGGCGTCTCAGGGGTCGCGCTGGAGGCACAGGCGGTACCCGGCGCCGATGACCGTCTCGATCACACGAGGGCTCTCGGGGCTGTCCTGCAGCTTGCGACGCAGGTTCTTCACGTGGGAGTCCACCACGCGCTCGTACCCCTCCCACTCGTAGCCGCGTACGGAGTTGACCAGCTCGGCGCGCGAGCAGACCCGGCCCGACACCCGCGCCAGGGCGCAGAGGATCCCCCACTCGGTCGGGGAGAGCGGGACCTGGCAGCCCCGCATGCGGACCTCGTGGCGCTGGTCGTCGATGACGAGCAGCCCGCGGCCGAAGGACGACGGATCGGGCCCGGCAGGTGCCAGCCCGCCCCGGCGCAACAAGGCGAGGACCCGCAACACCAGCTCCCTGGAGCTGAAGGGCTTGGTCAGGTAGTCGTCGGCTCCGAGCTCCAACCCCCTGATGCGGTCCTCCTCGCTCGCCCTTGCCGTGAGCACCAGCACCGGCACGTCGTAGCTGCGGCGGAGCTCCGCCAAGACGTCCTCCCCGTCGATGTCGGGCAGCCCGAGGTCCAACACGACCGCGTCCGGGCGGACTCGCGAGCCGACAGTGAGCGCCTCGGCACCCGATCCCGTGGTGAAGACCGTCAGCCCCTCGCCCTCGAGAAAGGCACGAACCAGCCCACGCAGCTTTGCCTCGTCCTCGACGACCAGCACCACAGCGCCCACGCCGAGAAGCTACGCCTCCCCGCCTGCGCTGTGTCACCTGCGCAGCGGCGGAGCGGGTCCTCGCTCAGGGGCTCGCCGGTCGGATGACCGCACCTCCCAGCGCCGGCGGGAAGAGCTCGGGCAGGGTGCGGCGCAGTGCCCGCTCGCGCACGTACGGCAGGGCCACGGCCGGGTCGGCGCTGTCGATCTCGCGGCCCATGCGGTGCCCGTCGAACACGACGTCGGCCAGCACCCGTGGCGCCACGCAGTCGCCGATCCGGTACACCGCCTCCACCCCGTTGGCCCCGAGCCTCGCCGGGTCCGCCACCACTTGCCGGTAGACGGCGTCATCGGAGCGCCGCTGCGTGACCAGCACCACGGCGTCGGCGGGCACCTGGAAGTCCTCGTCGAACTCCGACACCCCGGCGCAGAACCCGGGACCGACCTCACCGAGGGTGATGTTGCGGGCCACCCGCACGTTGCAGTCGTGCAGGTGGCGGCGAAGCATCGGCCCCTCGAGGGTCTCGTCGGTGAACGGCGCCACCACGTCGAAGGGCGTGATGATGCGCACGTCGTAACCCTCCCGGTACAGCAGCTCGGCGACGCCGGCCGCCACGTAGTACCCGTCGGTGTCGTAGACCTCGACGCGGTGCCCCGGTGGCCGCTTGCCCTCGAGCATGATCTGCTCGGGCGTCAGCACGTGCGGCAGCCTGGCGTCGGCACCGACGACGGGCTCGTGGGTAACGCCCGACATGCCGTCGCCCGCCCAGTGCGAGCCGGTGGCGACCACGACGATCTCGGCGCCGTAGTCGGCCACGCCGGCAGCGTCGAGGCGCACGCCGGTGATTGTCTCGACGTTGCGGAGCTTGTCGAGCTGGATGCGTCGGTGGTTCACGAACCGGGACCACTCGCCGAGGCCCGGCAGTTGCGACGCCCAACGCAGGTGGCCGCCGACCTCCGGGCTGGCGTCGACGAGGTGGACCCGCCGCATGCCCCGCTTCCCCAATACCACAGCGCACTCCATCCCCGCCGGCCCGGCACCGAGGACGAGGACGTCCCTGTCGGCGTTCGCCGCCGGGCTGAACCGCTCGGGGTGCCATCCTCGCCGGTACTCCTCGCCGGCGGTGGCGTTCTGGGCGCAGCCGAGGTGCTGGCCGTTCTCCGCCCGCGAGATGCACAGGTTGATGCCCATGCACTCGCGGATTTCGTCGAGGCGGCCCTCGTCGATCTTCTTCGGGAGGAAAGGGTCGCTGATCGACGGCCTCGCCGCGCCTATCACATCCCACCCCCCGCCGCGCACGATGTCCGCCATGCGGTCAGGGTCGGTCATCCGCGACACGCCCACGATGGGCTTGTCCGTGGCCTTGCGGACGTAGGAGGTGAGCTCGAGCTGGAAGCCTGCCTTCGCGAAGCGGGAGGTGGACGAGTCCCGCCTCCATTCGGTGACGCTGCCGATGTTGACGTCCCACAGGTCGACGAGCTCGTCCGCCATCCGCACGAACGCAACGGTCTCGTCGTGGTCGATCCCTCCCGCTCCCATGGCGTCAGCGGCGATCCGGGCTGCCACCGCGCAATCCCGGCCCACGGCCCGCTTCACCCGCTCGAGGGTCTCCAGCCAGAATCGGGCCCGGTTCTCCAGGGAGCCCCCGTACTCGTCGGTCCGCTTGTTGTAGTGCGGCGACAGGAACTGTCCGGGCAGGTAGCTGTGCCCGCCGTAGACGTACACGATGTCGAAGCCGACGTCGCGCGAGCGGACGGCGGCGGCCTCCCACGCTTCTTGCACCCGACGGATGTCGTCGCGGTCCATCTCCTTCGGGACATCGGGCGGTGTGTCGGGCACCGTCTCGCTCGCGATCTGGGACGGGCCGAGCGCCGGCAGGCGGCTGTGACGCCGGCCACCGTGCACGCCGGAGTGGTGTAGTTCGATCCCGGCGAGCGCGCCGTGCGCGTGGACCTCGTCGACCATGAGCGACAGGTTGTGGGCGTCCTCGTCGTCCCAGATCGTCGCCGAGGCGTAGGGCTGCTCGTCGGAGTCGGGGGTGACCGGGGCGTACTCGGTGCACACCGCCGCCCAGCCGCCCTCGGCCTTGACGGCGCGGTGGCGGGCCTGGGTGCCCGGTTTGTCGGTGCCGAAGCCCGTGCAGTGCGGCACCTGGTAGAACCGGTTGCGCAACACCTTGGGGCCGATCGCCACCGGCTCGAAGAGGATGTCATGGCGTGGGTCGCGTGGCACGGTGCCCTCCCTCCTGAACGGCGGTTCAGGCTAGCCTGGGCGGGGTGATCCTCGTCGGGACGTGCTCGTGGACGGACCGCACCCTGGTCAACGAGACCGACTGGTACCCGAAGAGGTCGATGTCGGCCGCCGAGCGGCTCGCCTATTACGCTGAGCACTTCCCCCTCGCCGAGGCGGACAGCACCTACTACTTCCCGCCGAGCCCGGCGCTGGCCCGGGGCTGGGCCGAGCGGACGCCGGCCGGCTTCACGATGGACGTGAAGGCGTACTCGCTGCTGACGGGCCATCCCACCAAGGCCGGCTCGCTGTGGCCCGACCTGCGCCCGGAGCCGGCGAAGGGAAACGTCTACGCCCACCACCTCGACCCGGGGGCTCTCGCCGAGGCGTGGGCCCGCTTCGCCGGCGCCCTCCAGCCCCTCGTCGACGCCGGCAAGCTGGGGGCGGTGCTGCTGCAGTACCCGGTGTGGTTCACCGCCAAGGCCACCAACCGGGCCGGGCTCGCCGCCGTTCGAGACCGGTGGCCCCACCTGCCTGTATGCGTCGAGCTCCGCTCGCCGACGTGGTGGTCCGAAGACCGCGACCGCGACAGGACCCTCGGGGTGCTCCGCGACGCCGAGCTCTCCCACGTCGTAGTCGACGCTCCCCCCGCGTCCGGCCTGCCATCGGTGGTCGGCGTCGCCAACCCCGCGTTGGCGGTCGTCAGGTTCCACGGGCGCAACGACGAGACCTGGAAGGGTCGGGCGCAGAGCGCCGCCGAGCGGTTCCGATACCTCTACGACCGCCACGAGCTCGGGGCATGGGTTCCCCGACTGCGGGACCTCGCCGGCGAGGCGCGCTCGGTGCACGCCCTCATGAACAACTGCTACCAGGACTACGGCGTCCGCAACGCCGCCGACCTCGCCGAGCTCCTCGCCGGCTGACCACACGGGACGGCGACGCGCCCACCGTCCACCGGGACCGATGGCGGCTAGCCGGCGGCGCCGAGCGGCACGGTCGGGATGACGTCGGGCACCTCCAGGCGGGTTGCGCCGGCGGCGCGGTCGTCGGCAGCCCGCTGGCTCCGGAGCTCGGCCTCCACCCGGCGGGCGTAGTGGCCGACCTCCTCTGCCCGCTGGCGGGCGTCCCAGCCGAGCAGCGGTGCCATCAGCTCCGCAACCCGGGGGGCAGCCGCCACACCCCTGTCGCTCGCCTCGAAGCTCAGCCTGGTGCGTCGGGCGAGGACGTCCTCGACGTGGCGGGCGCCTTCCGAGGCGACGGCGTAGACGACCTCGGCGCCGAGGTAGCCGCCGGTGCCGCCGCCGGGCAGCGGGGCGGCGAGATCGGGCGAGGCGGCAAGGGCGAGCAGCTCGGGCACGCGCGAGCCGTACCGGCCGAGGAGGTGCTCGACGCTGGCGGAGGGGAGCCCCGAGTCGGCGGCCAGGCGGCCCGCGGCGTTGCGCACCGCCGGCCAGCCGTCAGCACCAAGGAGCGGCACCCGGTCGGTGCAGCTCGGTGGTATCGGGCCGGGCCAGTCGGCGGCGGCGGCGTCGACGGCGTCCCTCGCCATCACCCGGTAGGTGGTGTACTTGCCGCCGGCGACCACGATCAGCCCCGGTGCCGGCACGGCGACGGTGTGCTCGCGCGAGAGCCGGCTGGTTTCGGCGGACTCGCCGGCGAGCAGCGGGCGCAACCCGGCGAAGACCCCCTCGATGTCGTCCCGGGTGAGCGGCGTCACGAGCACGGCGTTGAGTTGCCCGAGGATGTAGTCGATGTCAGCGGCGCTGGCAGCTGGGTGCGCCTTGTCCAGGTCCCAGTCGGTGTCGGTGGTACCAATCAGCCAGTGCGTGGCCCAGGGGATGACGAACAGGACCGAGGTCGCCGTTCGCAAGATGAGCCCGACGTCGCTCTGGATCCGGTCACGGGGCACGACGAGGTGCACGCCCTTCGACGCACGGACCGCCACCGCCGGGGCGCCGGTGGCAAGGCGTTGGACCTCGTCGGTCCACACGCCGGTGGCGTTGATGACGCGCCGGGCTCGGACCTCGACCTCGCGGCCGGACTCGAGGTCACGGATCACGGCGCCGATGACGCGCTGGCCGTGGTGGCACAGGGCGACGGCCTGGACCCGGTTGGCGGCAGCGGCGCCGTAGGCGGCAGCCGTGCGGACGAGGGTCATCGTGTGCCTGGCGTCGTCGACCTGGGCGTCCCAGTAGACCATGCCACCGCGGTGGGTGTCGGGGCGGAGGGCGGGGCACGCCGCGGCGACGCCGACGCGGTCGAGGTGGCGGTGGCGTGGCAAGCCGCGGCCCCATCCGCTGCCGAGGCCCATCGTGTCGTAGAGGACGAGACCGGCAGCCACATAGGGACGCTCCCAGCCGGGGCGGGTCAGCGGGTACAGGAACCTCACCGGGCGTACCAGATGGGGGCAGAGCCGCTCGAGCATGAGACCCCGCTCGCTGAGCGCCTCACGCACCAGGTGGAGCTCGAGGTGCTCGAGGTAGCGCAACCCGCCATGGATCAGCTTGCTCGACCGGCTGGACGTCCCCGACGCCCAGTCGCGGGCCTCGACAACACCGACGGTGAGCCCGCGCGTCGCTGCGTCGACGGCGCAGCCGGCGCCTACGACGCCTCCGCCGACGACCAGGACGTCGAGGTGCTCGTCGGCCATGCGGCCGATGGCGGCGTCCCTGGCAGCCGGGGAAAGAGCGGACGGATCCTTCGAGGGGCGGGGCGGGGTCATGTGCGGTGCTCTCACCCGACGCCACCGGGCACGGCCCATCCGAGTGAGCGTTGGACCGCCTGCTTCCATCGGCGGTAGCGATCCTCCCGCTCGTACTGGTCGAGCGACGGCTCGTAGCGCGCCGCCGTCCGCCGGACGTGCTCGAGCTCGTCGCGATCCTGCCACACGCCCGTGACCAGCCCGGCGGCGAATGCCGCTCCGAGCGAGGTGCTCTCGAGCTGCTCGGGGACGTCCACGGGGATACCGAGCACGTCGGCCTGGAACTGCATGAGGAAGCGGTTGGCGGCGGCCCCCCCGTCGGCGCGCAGCTCGGCCACTCGGATCCCGGACTGGCGCTGCATCGACTCGACGACGTCCCGGGTGAGGTAGGCGATCCCCTCGAGCACGGCCCGGGCGACGTGGGCCCGCCCCGTGCCGCGGGTGATCCCGAGGAGGGTCCCACGGGCGTACGGATCCCATTGCGGTGCTCCGAGACCGGTGAGGGCTGGCACGAACCACACGTCCCCGGTGTCGGGGATGCTACGGGCGAGCTGCTCGGTCTCGGCAGCCGTGCGGATGATGCCGAGCTCGTCGCGCAGCCACTGCACGGCGCTGCCCGTCGCGAAGACCGCCCCTTCCATGGCGTACTGGGTGGGCTCGCCGTCGAGGCTGGCGGCGACGGTCGTGAGCATCGCCGTCTGCTCGCTATGGCGCCGGTTGCCGGTGTGAGACAGCACGAACGACCCTGTGCCGTAGGTGCTCTTGGTCTGGCCGGGGTGGAAGCACGCCTGGGCGAACAGGGCTGCCTGCTGGTCGCCCAGCAGGGCGGCGACGGGCACGCCCCGCAGATCCTCCCAGGTGGTCTCGCCGAAGGCGTGCAGGCTCGGGCGCACCGACGGCAGCACCTCCCGCGGGACATCGAGCTCGGCGAGCAGCTCGTCGTCCCACTCGAGGCGCTCGATGTCGAACAGCATGCTGCGGCTGGCGTTCGTCACGTCGGTGGCGTGCACGCTGCCCCCGGTGAGCCGCCAGAGCAGCCAGGCGTCGACCGTGCCGAAGCAGATCTCCCCCCGCTCCGCCCGCCGGCGCAGCCCGTCGGTGTGGTCGAGCAGCC
This sequence comes from Acidimicrobiaceae bacterium, assembly GCA_027320105.1. Lineage (GTDB taxonomy): Bacteria > Actinomycetota > Acidimicrobiia > Acidimicrobiales > Palsa-688 > JAKAQB01. The sequence goes on from DAHVMA010000079.1 coordinate 15,810, forward strand.
AGGCGATCTTCGTGCCGGAGAAGTAGGGGTCGATCACCAACCCGGTACGGTCGCGCACGAACCTCTCGAGGCCGCGGGACCGCAGGTCGTCGCAGCGGCGGGCGGTGCGGCGGTCCTGCCAGACGACGGCGTTGGCGACCGGTTCGCCCGTCCGGCGGTCCCACAGCACCACCGTCTCACGCTGGTTGGTGACGCCGACGGCGGCGAGCTCGTCGGGCCGTACGCCGGCGTGCGCCAGGGCCGCACCAGCCATCCTCACCGTCACCCGCCAAAGATCCTCGGGGTCGTGCTCCACCCAGCCGGGCTGGGGGTAGTGCTGCGGGAGCTCCCCATACGCCCGCCCCACGATCCGAGCGTCGCCGTCCAGGACGATCGCCGTGGTGCCCGTCGTGCCCTGGTCGACGGCTAGGACGTGGTTGGCGCGGGTGCCGGCCATGGGCGCGGCAGGTTACCCAACAACATGGCTGGCCCCGGCGGCCACCGTCGAGGTAGTCAGTGTGGTCGTTGTGCTGCACGGCCTGGTGGCCGCAACCCGGTCCGTGACGGTGGTCGTGGCCTATCTCGTGGTCCATGAGGACCGTGTACCCCGGGGGCGGGGCGGCACCCAGCCGGCTGCTGGGCTACTTGAGATCGACGGTGGCACCGGCGCCCTCGAGCTGGGCCTTGGCCTTCTCGGCCTCGTCCTTGCCCACGTTCTCGAGGACAGGCTTGGGTGCAGCGTCGACGAGATCCTTGGCCTCCTTGAGCCCGAGGCTCGTGAGGGCCCGGACCTCCTTGATGACCTGGATCTTCTTGTCGCCGACGGCAGTGAGGACGACGGTGAACTCGTCCTTCTCCTCCTCCGCTGGGGTCTCGGCGGCTCCGCCGGCGCCGGGCACGGCTACGAAGCCGCCGAGCGGCATCGGCGCGGCCGCTGTGACGCCGAAGCGCTCCTCGAAGTCCTTCAGCAGCTCGGACAGCTCGAGGACCGTGAGGTTGGCGATGCTGTCGAGGATCTCTTCCTTGGTGGCCATGGTTGGGCTGCTCCTTGGATAGGGGTCGGTGGACGGTCTCAGCCGGCGGCGGTCTCGCCTGCGGGCTCTTCGGCGGGCTCTTCGGCGGCGACCTGCCCGGCGGTCGCAGGCTCCTCCAGGGCGGCGGACGTCACCGGAGCGGCAGGGGCCTCGCCGGCCGGCGCAGGCTCAGCCTCCTCGCTCAGCTTGTCGCGGAGGGCGGCCAGGCCGTAGGCGAGGTTGCGCGGCAACGCCTGGAGGAGGCTGGCGAACTGCTGCAGCGGCGCGGCGAGGCCGCCGGCGAAGCGGGCGAGCAGCACCTCCCGGGACGGGAGCTCGGCGAGAGCAGTGGTACCGGCCGCGTCGAGGATCTTGTCCCCGAGGACGCCGCCCTTGATCACGAGCAGCTGGTTGCTCCGGCTGTAGTCGCGAAGCGCCTTCGCCACCGCGGCCGGGTCTCCCTTGACGAAGGTGATAGCCGTTGGCCCTCGGAGCATCCAGTCGAGCTCGTGCAAGCCGAGCGAGCGTGTCGCGAGACGGACGAGGGTGTTCTTGTAGACCTTGTAGTCGCCGCCGTTCTTGCGCAACTCCCGCCTCAAGGTGGCGAGGTCCTTCACCTTGAGACCCCGGTATTCGGTGAGGATGACGGCGTCGGACTCGTCTAGGCGCGTCCTGACCTCGTCGACGACAGCCACCTTCTCGGGTCTCGGGTTGTCCATGGGGCCGCCTCCTTGGCGGGTCGGCATCCGCACCACGACACGCGAGCGGGGACCCGGAGGAGGGTGCCTCTCGCCTCGTCTGGCCGGGCCCGGAGGCCCGCTTCAGCGCCCCGCGGGGCGCACCGGATGTCTACGGCTTCTGGCTCGACCGCCGAGGGGCCGGCGGACGGTTCGTCATGGTAGCCCAACCAGTGGGGTGAGAGCCATCCGCCCAGCCCGGGCGGCGAGAGGTCAGGCGTTGGCTTCGTCGTAGGCTCGGCGCACCTCGGCAGGAATCCGTCCCCGCGCGCTGACGGAAAAGCCGTGGTTGCGTGCCCACTCCCGGATGTCCGAGGTGCCGCCGGTGCTCACCGGGCCGCGGCGCGAGCGCGCGGCCGGAGCGGTGGCAACGGACCGGCGCCGGCGGGTGGCACCGTTGGCACCACGCGCCACGCTCATCCAATGCGAGAACAGCTCGGTGACCTCCTCCATGTGCTGCTCGCACAGCTCGAATGCATAGTTGGAGCCGTCGTAGCCGAACGTCACCGTTTGGACGGCCGGCACCTCGTCCTCGTCGAGGTCACACGTCAGCACGACCTGGACCTTCTGCGCCATGATTTCGACCTTTCTGTCCGTCGAGGGTTTGTTTGCTCACGGGCCGGGGGTTGGGGACCGCTTGGGAAGCCGAACGGGCGGCGGGCGGCCGACGGCCTTCAGCGCGTGCGACTGTAATCCTATCGCGCGCGAATGCAAAGCATTCCGGGACGACGCAAGCCAGAAGGTTTGGGGAAAAGGCCGCCCTGCGGAGGAGTGGGAGGCGTCAGACGGAGGCGCTGGCGAGATCCTCGTCGGTCACACGAAGCGCGTTGACATCCACGTCCACGCCGGGACCCATCGTCGAAGAAACAGCCACCGACTTGATGTAGCGGCCCTTCGCCGCCGCCGGCTTTGCCCGGTTGACCTCGTCGATGACCGCTCGGAAATTCTGCATCAGCGCCAGGCGGCTGAAGCTCGCCTTGCCGATCGGCACCTGCACCACGCCCCTCGACCGGGTGTCCGCCCGATATTCGACGCGGCCCCCCTTGAAATCGGTGACCGCCTTGGCGACGTCCGGGGTGACCGTCCCCGTCTTGGGGTTGGGCATCAGCCCGCGGGGCCCGAGCTTGCGTCCGAGCCGCCCGACCTGTCCCATGAGGTCAGGGGTGGCGATGGCGACGTCGAAGTCCATCATCCCGCCGTCGACCGCGGCCACGAGGTCATCGGCACCCACGATGTCAGCGCCAGCAGCGCGAGCGGCCTCCGCCGCTGCACCAGCGGCAAACACGACGACCTTCACGTCCTTGCCGATGCCGGCGGGCAGGGCGACGGTTCCGCGCACCACCTGGTCCGCCTTGCGGGGATCCACTCCGAGCCGCACGGCCAGCTCCACGGTCTCGTCGAACCCGGCGTGCGCCAGGCTCTTCACCAGGTCGAGCGCCTCACCCGGCGCATACGTGCGTTGCCGGTCGAACCGCTTGGCGGCGTCGATGTACTTCTTTCCTCGCTTCGGCACGTGGCCTCCCTCGGGTGTCGGACGGGCGGGGCGAGGTCCTCCCCTGCCTCGTCGCGGTGGTCAGCTGACTTTGATCCCCATGGAGCGGGCGGTCCCCCGGACCTGGGCCTTGGCCGCTTCCAAGTCGTTGGCGTTGAGATCGGGCATCTTGATCTGCGCGATCTCGGCGATCTGATCATCCGTCACCGTGGCAACGGTCTCACGGCCAGTGGTCTTGGCGCCCTTTTCGACGCCGGCAGCCTGGCGCAGCAGCACCGGGGTCGGGGGGGTCTTCAGCACGAAGCTGAAGCTGCGATCGTCGTGGATGGTGATCTCGACGGGGATCACCTGCCCGACGCGGTCCTCGGTCTGGGCGTTGTACTGCTTGACGAAATCCATCGTCTGGACACCGTGGGGGCCGAGGGCCGTGCCGACCGGCGGCGCCGGCGTGGCCTTTCCTGCCGGCAGTTGGATCTTGACGATGGCGACGACACGCCGCTTGGCCATGGTGGCGGACTCCTCTTACAGTTTCGCCACTTGGGCGAACTCGAGCTCGACGGGCGTTTCCCGGCCGAAGATGTTGACGAGCACCTTGAGCTTGAGCTGGTCCTCGTTGATCTCGGCGATGGTGCCAGTGAAGTCGGCGAACGGGCCCTCCTTGACCCGCACCGACTCTCCCGTCTCGTACTCGAGGCGGGGACGGCCCCTGCGCTGGCCTTCGGTCTCGGCCTCGGGCGTCACCGACAGGATGTTCTCCACTTCCTTGCGGGACAGCGGCGTCGGGCGAGCCCCGAGACCGACGAAACCGGTAACCCCGGGCGTGTTGCGCACGACGTACCACGAGTCGTCGTCGAGGTCCATCCGCACCAGGATGTACCCGGGGAAGACCTTCTTCGAGACGACCTGCTTCTTGCCGTTCTTGAACTCGATGACGTCCTCCATGGGGATGACGACCTCGAAGATGCGTCCCTCCATGTTCATCGACGCGATCCGGCTCTCGAGGTTGGACTTCACCTTGTTCTCGTAGCCGGCGTAGCTGTGCACGACGTACCACTTGCCGGGGCGGTCGTAGGGGCTCTCCGGGCGCGCCGGCGCCTCCTCCTCGACCACGCCGGCCGTGGCCTCCTCCTCGGCGCCCTCGGGCGACGGGAGTTGGTTCCCCTCGATCTCCTCGTCCGCCATCAGGGGTTGAAGATGAAGTTGGCGGCGTGCTGGAACCCGACGTCCAAACCGAAGATGAACGCCATCAGGATGGCGAGGGTGATCAGCACGACGGTGGAGTAGTTGAGCGTCTCGGCGCGGGTCGGCCAGGCAACCTTGCGCATCTCCACGTTGACCTCGTGGAGGAACTGGCGGGGCCCGACCCGATGGCGGCTCGGCGCCAGTGCCTCCCGCGCCGTATGGGAGCTGCTCTCCCCGGCCAGGTCCGCGAGCCGGTCCGTCTCCGTCCGCGAGCCTGCGACCGCTACCGATCCGTCCGCGCCGCCGCGGCCGAACGTGCCGTCATCAGGCACCACCTCGCCGTTGTCGTCGCCGCGGCGCTGCATCTGTCGCCGCTGTTGTCGGTTCATGCTCACGGTGCTGACCTTCCAGGAAGCGGAGCAGGGCAGGAGGGACTCGAACCCCCAACCGCCGGTTTTGGAGACCGGTGCTCTGCCAAATTGAGCTACTGCCCTCGGTGGGACGGGTCCTTCCCGCCGATCGAGGATAGCACCGCCCATCCCGGGACCGTCCGGCGGCCCAACCCCCGGCAGCCCGAGGCCCGGCGGGCGGCGACCTCGGGCGAGGGAACCGCTAACTTCCTCCCGTGGCCGACCATGCCAACCCGGGGGACGCCGGCTTCGAGATGGACCGCCGCGACGAGCAGGGCGTCGCTGTCTTCCTCGTCGCCGGCGAGCTCGACCTGGAGACGGCTCCCACCCTGCGCCATCGCCTCCACCAGGCCCTGGACGGGGGCGAGGCGCATCTCGTCGTCGATCTGTCCGAGCTGTCGTTCATTGACTCCACCGGGATAAGCGTCCTCGTCGAGAGCCTGAAGCAGGCTCAGCGGACCGGTGGGAGCCTGGTGTTGCGCAACCCGACCCCCGCCGTCCGCCGGGTCCTCGACATCACCGGCCTGCTCGGAACATTCGGGTTGGACTGATCCACGCCGGCAAGCGGCCAGCCCGGTTGGGCAGGAGGGCGAGCCACCGGTAGGCTCGGCACATGGCATCGACGGGTTCGCTGGCCACCGGGGGCACCGGCACCGCCGTCGCTCGCAACGGGGACCGCCGCCCGGCGGCCGACCGGGCGATGCGTCGGCTGCTGCACGTCCCGGAGCGCCGGCCCGCAAGTGCCGACGCCGCCCACCGGATCTTCAGCGTCGGGATCGTGCTGTCGGCGCTCCGATGCCTCCTCACCTACATCTTCCTTCCGATCCTGGCGCCCCTGCTCGGTGTGGCCGGCGGTGTCGGCCCGAGCGTGGGCATCCCCCTGGCGGTGGTCGCCCTGGGGTTCGACGTGATGGGCATCCGGCGGTTCTGGCTCGCCGACCACCGGTGGCGCTGGACGATGACCGTCGTCTACGTGTTGGTGATGGGCCTGGTCGTGGCCCTCCTCGTCGGGAACCTCGAGACGCTGTTCGGTTGAGCCTGCCCCGGAGCGACGGGCAGGGGCGGCACGTCAGCCGGTCAGCATCCCCGGGCGCCGGCGGGCGGACCAGAGAAGGACTCCCGCCGCGCCGGCGGCGCCTGCGACAGCGGCGACCCCGATCGCCACCCAAGGAGCAGGGGACCAGTGCGCCCGCCGCTGCCCGTCGAGGCCGGCGATGATGTCCGACAGCAACTCGGGGGGCGGCTGGTCACCCGGCGGGCGCAGGGCGTGCAGCGTCCGCAGCATCCGCCGGTAGCGGGCGACGTCCGCCTGGCACCGCAAGCACTGCGCCAGGTGGTCACGAGCGCGCTTGTCGAGGTCCGCCTCGCCGGCCACCCAGGCAGGCAGGAGGCCCCCGACGGCATCGCACTCCCCGACCCGCCGGAGGACCCGGTCAACCAGCGTCGCCATCCCGTCCACGGCCGGCAATAGATTCCTTGAGCCGCCGGCGGGCCCGGTGCAGTCGCACCTTGGCCGCCGCCTCGGAGATGCCGAGCTGCTCCGCTATGGCCTGATGGGGCAGGTCATAGATGTCCCGGAGCACGATCACAGTCCGCAGGCGGGGCGGGAGCTCGGCGAGCGACGCGGTCATGGCGGCGCGGTCGGACTGGCTGGCGGCACGCCATTCCGGGTCACGCTCGGGGCGGGCGTCGGCGACAGCCAGCTCGTCGCTCAACGGAACGGTCGCCGACCTCCGGCGCCTGGAGAGCAGGGTCGAGGCACAGTTGGCGGTGATGCGGTACAGCCACGTGGTGAACTGGGCATCGCCACGGAACCGCCCGAGACCCCGCTGGGCTCGCAAGTACGCCTCTTGCACCACGTCCCGTGCGTCCTCCTCGTTGCCGGTGAGACGGAGCGCCAGCGTGTAGGCATCGGGGTAGGTGGCCCGCACCAGCTCTTCCAGGGCGCCGATGTCGCCCTGCCGGGCAGCCACCACGAGGACGGTGAGGTCCCCGCCGGAGCCAGCGAGATCCGAGCGGCGCCGCCGCCGGCGGCGGGCTCCCGGCGCGACACCTACCGGCGTGGCCACTCCCGCCGTGGCCACTCCTGCCGTCGTGGCGACGGCAGGCGTTGCGTCTGGCGGTGCCGGGGCGGATGCGGTCGACGCGTTCACCGGCTAGCGGGTCTCCCGGTGGACGGTGTGCTGCCGGTCCCACCTGCAGTACTTCTTCATCTCCAGGCGCTCGCGGTCGTTGGTCTTGTTCTTCATCGTGATGTAGTTACGACGCTTGCAGACGTCACAGGCGAGGGTGATCTTGACTCGCTTCTCGTTCTTGGGCACGGATGCTGCTCCTCGGTGCGAGATGGTAGCGGCGGTCGGACTCGAACCGACGACAACTCGATTATGAGCCGAGTGCTCTGACCGACTGAGCTACGCCGCCGAGCCCCTTGTCGGAATCGAACCGACGACACCAGCCTTACCATGGCTGTGCTCTGCCGACTGAGCTAAAGGGGCGTTTGGTGCTGCTTCGGTGTCGCTCGGGGCTGCGCCCGCGGGCGCAGCCCCGGCCATCCTACCTGCGCCGCCAGGACACCGCAGGTGGTGGGCGGGCTACCGTTGCCCGGATGCAAGTCCGGCCGGTGACGAGGGACGACGCCGAAGCGATACGGGCGATCTACAACCGCGAGGTCGTCGGCTCGACGGTCACCTTCGACCTCGTTCCCCGCACGCTCGACGAGCAGCTGCAGTGGGTCGACGAGCACAGCGGCGCCCACCCGGCGATCGTCGCCGTCGACGGAGACGATCGCGTGCGGGGTTTCGCCTCGCTCTCCCCCTACCGAGCACGGCCGGCGTACCGGACGACCGTCGAGGACTCCGTCTACGTCGAGCGGGACTCCCGCGGGACGGGTGTGGGGCGCCTCCTACTGTCGGAGGTCGTCGCCCTGGCCGGCTCCCACGGCTTCCACGCCATCATGGCTCGCGTCGTCGGCAACCACGAGGCGTCCATCCGCCTGCACCATGGTTGCGGCTTCGAGCTCGTCGGCGTGGAGCGGGAGGTGGGACGGAAGTTCGGCACGTGGCTCGATGTCGCCCTGATGCAGCGTCTCGTCCGTGACCCGCCCCCGACCAGAGCGGAGCCGTAGCCGTCGAAGGTCGGTGCGCAGGTGGAGCTCGGTGCAAAGGGACGGCCTTTGTGCCTCCTGTGCACCGAGCCCCCCGAGCGCACCCTGCCCCCGCCGGCGGGAGGGGGAAGGCGACCGGGGCGGGAAGGGGGTAGGGAGGCGGCCGCAGGTGGGGGTGATCGCCGGCTCAGCGAGGCGGGCGCAGGGCACCCTCCTGTACGACGGTGATGGCGAGGCGCCCGTCCACGCCGAACATGTGCCCGAGCGCCAGCCCCCTCCCGTCCCCGCTCGACGGCGACGCCTGGGCGTAGAGGATCCACTCGTCGACCCGGAACGGCCGGTGGAACCACATGGCGTGGTCGAGGCTCGCCACAAACCCGGGGAGCGTCACCGGCCGTCCGGCTGCCATCGCCTCGCTCGCCCACGACTCCATGGCGACGGAGAGCAACGTCAGGTCGGAGGCGTAGGCGGCGACGCAGTCGTGCAACGTCGGGTCGTCGCCGAGAGCCCCGATCGTCCGGAACCACAGCAGCCGGGTGTAGCCGCCCACGGATGGCGCTACGCGCATCTCGAAGGGAAGCGACGGCGACGGGAGCGGGTCCTCGGACTGGCCGGCGGCTCGCCCCCACAGGCCGAAGCCCTCCCACGGGGCCGACTCCTCCGGCGCCGCCACCCCGTCCGGGAAGGGGATCTGACGGTCGTAACCGGCTTCGGGGCAGTGGAACGACGCCTGCAGGTTGAAGATCGCCCGCCCCCCCTGGACCCCGACCACCCGGCGAGTCGCATAGGTGCGGCCGTCGCGGATCGGATCCACCTCGTAGACGACAGGCGCGGCCGGGTCCCCGGCCTGCAGGAAGTAGGCGTGCAGGCTGTGGACCGACTTGTCGGGAACGCTGCGGCTGGCGGCGACGAGCGCCTGGGCGGCCACCTGGCCTCCGAAGATCCGGACCAGGCTCGTGGGCGGGCTCTTACCGCGGAAGAGGAGGTGGTCGATCGTCTCCAGGTCAAGGGCGTCGAGCAGCACGGCCAGGGGGGCCGGCGTCGGTCCCGCCCGCCAGTCAGTCGCCACGGCCGTCGGGATGCGCCGAGTGCCACGCCCATGCCGAGGCGAGGATGTCCGCCAACCCGTGGCGGGGGCTCCAGCCGAGGAGCTCGGCCGCCCGGCGGTTGTCGGCGACCAGGGCCACCGGGTCCCCGGGCCGGCGGCCCACGAATTGGTGCGGCACCGGGTGGCCGCTCGCCGCCTCGGCCGCCGCCAGGACCTCGAGCACCGAGGAGCCGACGCCGGTACCGAGGTTGACGACGGTGGTCCCACCCCCGGCTTCGAGGTGCTCGAGGGCGGCGAGGTGGGCTTCGGCCAGGTCGAGCACGTGCACGTAGTCCCGGATGGCCGTCCCGTCGGCGGTCGGGTAGTCGGTGCCGAACACCTGCAGCGGAGGGCGCCTCCCGAGCAGGGCCTTCATGGCGAGGGGCACCAGGTTGGTGGTGACGGTCCAGTCCTCCCCGAGCGACCCGTCCGGCCAGGCGCCGGCGGCGTTGAAGTAGCGCAGGCTGACGGAGCGCAAGCTGACGGAGCGCACGCCGACGGAGCGCAGGCTGACGGAGCGCACGCCGACGGTTTGGCCCATCCAGGCGAGCATGCGCTCGACGAGCGCCTTGCTCTCGCCGTAGGGGTTCTCGGGCCGCACGCCGGCTCCCTCGGTGACCGGGATGACGTCGGGCGTGCCGTACACGGCCGCCGACGACGAGAAGACCAGGCGGTCCACGCCGGCTCGGGCGAGTGCTTCGAGCAGTCCCGCCGTCGCCCCGACGTTGTTGCGGAAATACCTCGCCGGCTGGTCCATCGATTCGCCGGCGGCCTTGTACCCCGCGAAGTGCACCACGGCGTCGACACCGAAATCGCGGCACAACTCCGCGACCGCCGCTTGGTCGGCGACGTCGGCCTGCACGAGCGGGACGCCGCTGACCGCCGAGGGATGACCCTGCTCGAGTGAATCGAGTACGACGACCTGCCGTCCCCGCTCCCTGAGCAGCCGGACGGTGACGGAGCCGATGTAGCCGGCGCCGCCGGTCACGAGGATCGTCATCCCGGTCAGTCTGGCCGATCCACGCGTCGCCCGGGACGGGGCGTCACCGACGTTCGTTATCCTCCGCCGCCCGCCTGCCGATGGTCCTTCGCGAGTGCCGCCGGCAGGTCCGGCTGCCACGGAGGCCGATTGGTGCAGACCGAACAACCCCCGATCCAGAAGGAGAACCGGGCCGACGTCCTGCCGACGGCGGTGCGCCGGCAGTGGATCACGCGCATGCTGAGCGTGGTTCGCCGCCTCGGCACGGCCGGCGACCTGCGGGAGACGCTGCAGATGATCGCCGAGGGTGTCGTCGAGGTCCTAGAGTTCGGGGCAGCATCGCTCAACGTCGTGCAGCCGGGCGGCGACATGCGGGTGGAGGCAGTGGCTGGACCGCCTGCCCTCGCCGACGCCCTGCTCGGAACGGTCGGGACGCGGGAGGTGTGGCGCCGCATGCTCGACAGGTGCGACCACTGGGGTGAGCTGCTCTACCTGCCCGCCGACCGCCAACCAGTCGACGAGGAGCTCGCCAGCTGGACCCCGCCTCGGGGCCGGAGCGAGGGGCCCTGGGCGTGGGACGTCGACGACAGCCTCTTCGCCCCGCTCCGCGACCAGACCGGTGCGCTGATCGGGGTTCTGTGCGTTGACGCCCCCGCCAGCGGGCTGAAGCCGGACATGGAGCAGCGGACGCTGCTCGAGCTGTTCGCCGCCGAGGCCGCCAACGCGCTCGTAGACGCAGCCCGGCGGGCCCACCTGGAGGACAGGGAGGGCATGCTGCGGAAGGTGTTCACCGACGTCCCTGTGCCCATGCTGATCTGCGACCCGGACCTGGCGGCGCTCCAGGTCAACACCGCGCTGCGCCGCCTGGCCGCCGTGGCCGACGACGGCGTCGTCCCCGACCTCGGGAAGCTCGTGCCCGAGGCGGAGATGGCGGTCCTGACATCGGCGTGCCGTGCCGTCGCCGACGGCAAGAGCGGGACGCTCACTGTCGAGCACCGGCTGGTCCGACACGACCGCCGCTCCCGCTGGGTACGCTCGACGGTGTCACGCATCGGGACCGAGCTCGGCCGGTCGCGCCTCATCATGCGACTCCAGGACGTCACCGAGGACCGCCAAGCCCTCGAGGAGCTGCGCCACCTCGCCGACCACGACGCCCTGACCGGCCTGCCCAACCGGCGTATCGCCCGCCGGCGCCTCGATCACCTCCTCGCCCGACGCAACCCGGAGGAGCTGGTCGCCGTGCTGTACTGCGACCTCGACGGGTTCAAGGCCGTCAACGATCGCTTCGGGCATTGCGCCGGCGACGAGTTGCTCACCCTCGTGACCAGCCGGCTCAACCGCGTCATCCGCCCACCCGACCTGCTCTGCCGGGAGGGGGGCGACGAGTTCGTCGTGGTCGCCGCCACCACCGCCCTCAGTTCCAACCCCGAGGCCATCGCCCAACGCTGCATCGACGCCCTCCGGGCGCCGTTCTCCCTTCGCTGCGGCCAAGCCCAGATCGGGCTCAGCGTGGGCATCGCCGTAGGGCGTGATCAGGGGGCGACCGCCGCCGAGCTGCTGCAGGCGGCCGACTCAGCCCTCTACGAGGCCAAGTACGCCGGCCGCAACCGCTGGGCCTTCGCTTCCTGAACCAAAGCTGGTGACCGCAGGGCCTCGGGGTTACCCTCCCCCCGTCGGGGGGAAGCTCGGACGGGTCGGCAATGGCGGCGGCTTCGGGGACACGCTGCGCACGGGCTGCTCGACCGGGTCCAAGTCGCCCTCCGCGAGCACATGCTCTACGAGGAGCGGGAGATCCTGCCTCGCCTGCGGGTCGGGATGGACGAGGAGCTACCGGCCAAGGTCGGCATGTTGCTGGAGCACGCCCGGTCGCTGGCGCCGACGCGCCCACGCCCCTGAGGCCACCTTGACCCGGGCTGCTGAAGCTTTCCGCCCCGCTCGTCGGCCGCACGGATCGGGTTCGCGACTGCTCGGCAGGCGGTGGCACGCGGGCGGGGCGTGAGGCCGCCCAACCAAGTGGCTGAGGACCCAGTTTCACCACGAAGAGTGGTGGATGGAGAAGAGGCCCCGACGACCTTTGGAATCGCGTTGTCGTCAGACGACGACGCGCTTCCAAAGTTCGCGAGCGGGCGGGCTGAGCCACCGCGGGGCGTGGTGAAGCGGGCGTTCACACACCCTGCGCCGCCAGGCGATGAGACCCCCCGGCCTGCTGGGCCTAGCTGCCCTGCCTGGGCCCGCTCGCCGGGGCCCCTCGGCTGCCGCCTCCGTCCGAGCACGCCCCGGGCGCCTGCGCCTGAACCTGCACCTCATGCAGGCCGAGCCGGCGACTTACGAGCCGCCGGCAGGACGTCGAGATCGGCGAGGACTTCGAGGAAACGTCGTCCAGCCCCGCTGGAGTCAACTCGAGCAGGGCAGCGGAGCTCGGGATCCTCCAGGCAGGCCGCCACCGCCCGGGTCAGCGTCGGTGGGTCCGGCTGGCTCACAGCGGCGCCGCCCATCTCGAGCTCATGTGCCAGGTTCTCCCGGCCGTGACCGGGCACGACGTCGAGCAGGATCAGGCCGCGGCCCACGGCGCGGGCCTCGTGGCAGGTCATACCCGCCGTGGTGACGACCAGGTCGGACGCCGCCATCAGCTCCGCCACGTTGGTGCGGTAGCCGAGGGGATGGAGCCCCGGCCGGTGCCGGGCGGCAGCCCGAAGCTCGTGCAGCAGGCGAGCATTGCGGCCGGCAACGGCGAGCACGTGGCGGCCGGCGTCGGCGAGCATCGCGGCGACGCCGACCACCGGGGCGAGTCCCCACGCCCCGCCCATGATCAGCACGACGTCGGCCCCTGGCGGCAATCCCAGGGCTTCCCGCGCGTCGGCTCGGCTCGGAGGGTCGCCGAACTCGGCGCGCAACGGCGGGTCGAGGATCTCCACGGGAGCCTCCGGCCAGTACCGCCTCACCGAGGCCGCCCCGAGCCGTGAAGTGACGAGGAACAGGTCCGTGTTGTCGCGGACCCACATGCGATGGGCGGTGGCATCGGGGAGGAAGACCACGGTGCGGCGGCAGAGGCCGGTGTCCTTCAGGCGCGAGGCGACCCCCGCTGCCGTGGCGAATACGGCGAGGGCGATGTCGATGGGTGGGTCCCCGAGCCCGACCTCCAGTTCCCGGGCGACGGCCGGCACCGCCCGGCGGACTCCGGCAAGCTCAGCGGCGGAGGCGAGGGCGGCGCCGTCCCGGAGCTGGCTGAAGTGGAAGGCGTCGTAGAGCGGCGTCACACCTAGGAGCGTTCGAAAGACCAGATCGGCGGCGCGGGCCGCTCCGGTGCCGCGCCCGAGCGATCCCATGACGTCGATGGTGTGGGTGCGCATGCCGGCGTCGTCGAGCACGGCGGCGCAGGCCGCAGCCAGCGAGTCGTGGCCCCCGCCGATCGAGCCGGTGAGCAGAGCGGCGGTTGCCCCCGGATCCTGGGCTGCCTCGTCGGTCTTGGTGTCGGCGGCGGCCGATCGGCAGCTTGCGCCGCGCCGGAGAGCGGAGCGCCGGAGAGCGGAGCGCCGGTTGCCAAGCGCTGTGTCAGTCCGGCCTGTGGAGGTCAACAAGGGGATGGGGTCACCTTCCGGGGTCGAGGAGCGAGGAGACGACCTCCCGGTCCCTACCCGGGGCGTTCCGGCCGCATCCGTGGCCAGAGGAGCTCGAACCCGGTAGAAAAGGGCGGAATGGTGCGGGGCACTCCCGTTCCGGGTAACTTGGCCCGCACAGCACCGACGAGACGCCTTGCCAGCCGCTGCCGACCGCCAGCGCTCGGCATGGACGGTCAGCTGGTCAGGAGGAATGTTTGGTGGCGTGCGGGAGGTGACGAGCATCGGCAGCTGGTCGCGTGCCTTCCCGCGAGCCCACCGCTCGGTCTCCGACGCACGCCGCGCCGTCACGGAGAAGCTGACGAGCGACGGCTACGACGATCTGGTGTCCGCCGCCCAACTCGTCGTGAGCGAGCTCGTCGCCAACGCCGTGCTCCACGCCGACAGTGAGGTCACCGTCGGCCTGCACCCGATCAGGGATGGCGTGCGGGTGAGCGTTGCCGACGAGAGTCAGATCCTCCCAGTCGCCGTGCTCGCCACGGAGTCGGCCATGACAGGGCGGGGCATGCAGCTCGTGCAGCATGTGGCAGCCCGTCTCGGCGCGACGGCCACCGCCAACGGGAAGCGAGTGTGGGCGGACCTCGTGCGCGGTTGGGAGCCGACGAAACCGTCGGACGGGGACCCTCTCTCGAGATGGTCCGACGATTGGCCGGAGGAACCAGCGGACGTCCCTCGCTACCACGTGGAGCTCGGCAACGTTCCGGTCGACTTCCTCCTCGGCGCCGACGCGCACGTCGACAACCTCGTCCGGGAGCTGACGCTGGCGTCCGCTGGTGCCGACGAGGGCATGACCGCCCGGATACCTCCCGGTCTGGCCCAGCTCGTCGAGTCGGTGGTCAACCGCTTCGCCGATGCCCGCCTCTCCATCAAGAGGCAGGCACTCGCGGCGGCGCGAGAGCAACTCCCCCAGGTGACCCTTCGGTTGCGCCTCGGCGCCGACGCTGCCGACGCCGCCGAGGAATACCTCGCCGGCCTGGACGAGGCCGACACCTATTGCCGTGCGGCCCGCCTGCTGACGCTGGCCTCGCCGGCGAGTCACCGTCTCTTCCGGAGGTGGTACATCACCGAGCTGGTGCAGCAACTGCGCGAAGTGACACGAGGAGGGACACCCCATCGATCCCGGAGTTTCGAGCAGTGCCTGGTGGAGGAGATCGACCGCCTCTCGCACCTGCACGCGCCGTAGGCCGTAGCGGAGCGCTCCGCCCGGCCGCCAGCCGCGAGCCTCTCGCCGCACCCGAGGTCGAGCACGCCGCGGTGCTGCGGCGGTTGAAGCGCACGAGACCTCGGTCGCAACTGGTCCCGGAGGCTCGCTCTCTCGGCGCGGACCCCTTCGACACCTCACGTCCCATCACGACGATCACCGGTGCTGCGCCTTCCGCCGGCGCCATCGCCGACGCGGTCGAAGCGGCCGTGCTGCGCCACGCCAGTCCCAGCCGCCGCGACGACCTGGCCATCCTGGCCCTGGGTGCCCGGAAGGGTCGGACCCTCCGAGCGCCGGTGGTCAGGGGTCGGGTTGGGCGCAGGACCCCAGAGGCGGGCCGTCAGACCTGACGCCCTCGCAATGGGTCGGCTGACGGCCAGGCGTATGGCGACCTCGCTTCCGACCACGAGCAGGTGATGCCTGGCCCGGGTCACGGCGGTGTACATCAGCTCCCGGGTGAGGAGACGGGAACCAGGAGGCGGCAGCACGAGGGCGACCCGGTCGAACTCGGAGCCCTGGCTCTTGTGGACGGTCATGGCGTACACCGTTTCGACCTGGGCGAGCCGCCCTGGCCGGACGGGTTGCGTGCGGCCCTCGAACGCCACCACCAGCTCGGATCCCCGCACCGGGCCGGCCCCCCCTCCCGCCACCACGACCCCCGCGTCGCCGTTGAACAAGCGCAAGCCGTAGTCGTTCGTGGTGAGCATCACGGGCCGCCCCGCGTACCACGTCCCCTCCGCTGCGATGGCCGGCTCTCGTTGGACGACCCAGGACACCACCCGGGCGTTCCAGGTCCCGGCGCCTGCCTCGCCCTCGCGGTGAGCGCAGAGAAGCCGGCCACCGCGCATGGCCTCCAGCGCAGCCACACTGTCACCGCTGCGAGCGGCCTCCACCATGGGCCACGCCCATCCGAGCGTCAGGTCGCGCAGCTCTCCGAGGGCGTCGTCACCGGCGACAGCCGGATCCACGTCGATCCAGTCCAGAGGGCCCTCACCGAGGAGGCGGATGACATCGTCACCGTGTCCAGCTCGCACGGCGGTGGCGAGATCGGTGAGCGCTCCGCCGAAGCGATGGTTGGTCGAGAGCACGGCAATGGACCGACCGATCGCCGGCTCGTCGGGCACCTCCCCGCCGGCGCCGGCACCCGGACCGTCCCCGCCGGCGACCAGGGCCGGGCCGACCACATCGGCGAGCACCGCCCCCGCCTCCACCGACACGAGCTGGTCAGGATCACCGACGAGCACCAGGCGCGCGTCTGGGCGAACCGCTTCGAGCAGCCGGGCCATCATGCCCAGGGAGACCATCGAGGCCTCGTCGACGACGATGACATCGTGGGGGAGTCGGAGCCCTCGGTGGTAGCGGAATCGGCTCGACGAGCCCGGCCGGTACCCGAGGAGCCGGTGCAAGGTGAGCCCCGGCGTGGAGGCGAGCCGGACACGGGTGGAAGGTGGGATGTCGAGCCTGAGGGCCTCGGAGCGCACGGCCTCCTCCAGGCGGGCTGCAGCCTTGCCGGTCGGTGCGCTCAACCCGATGAGCGGCGGTCGGGCGTCACCATGGTCGGCCTGGAGGTGGAGGAGTGCCAGCAGGCGGGCGACCGTTGTCGTCTTCCCGGTTCCCGGGCCGCCGACGAGGACCGTGAGGAGCCGCCCGGCCGCCAGCCGAGCCGCCCGGCGCTGGTCCCCGTCGTCGGGGAAGAGGCGCTCGAGCGCCCCGCCCGACCTGCTCCCGAGCAGGTCCGTCACTGCCGCCGAACGTTCCACCAGCTCTCCGGCCACCGCCAGCTCGTCGCGCCAGTACCGGTCCAGGTACAGCACCGAACCGGCCAGTCGGAGGGGGCGGCGCTGCTCGGATCCCTCGCCGGCCACGAGTTGGCTGGCGGCGACGCGGTCGACCCATGTCGACGGTTGGGGCCACGGGAGGGTCGAGACGTCGAGGTCGTCACCAAGGTCGCCGGCCGCGACATCCCGCACGCCCAGCAGATCCACTGCGACATGGCCGACGCGGGGAGCCCGGACCGCCAGGGCGGCGGCCAACGCGACCACCTCGTCGGTTTCACCGGCCAGGCGTTGGAGGGTGGCGGCCACGTGCACGTCGGCGGCGGCGAGCACACCACTTCGGTTGAACACGGCGAGCAGCCCCTGCCCGTCGATCGCCGGGCGGTGCCCCGCGGGTGCCCAGCCGGAGACGACGGAGACGCCGGAGGGATCGGACCTCATCGCACGCCACGGTCGAACAGGTCGGAGATGTCGACCACCAACTGCGGCGGGGGCGCCCAGGTGAAGACACCGCACGGATGCCCGTCGACCACGGGTGTGCCAGGACCGACCATCCCTCGGAGGAAGAGGTACAGCGCTCCGCCGAGGTGGCGGTACGGGTCGTAGGAGGCCAGGCGCCACCGCAGGTAGCGGTGCAGGGCGACAAGGTACAGGAGTGCCTGCAGCGGGTAGTGCTGGCGCTGCATCTCGGCGTCGAGCGCGCAACGACGGTAGTGCCAGGGTGTGAGCGTCTCGTCCGCCGTGGCAAGCCAGTTGGTCTTGTAGTCGGCGACGAACCAGAGCTGCGTGCCGTCCGCCATCCGGCGGCGGAGCACCAGGTCGAGGCTGCCCGTCAGGTATCCCCGCAGCGTGGCGGCCAGTAGCGGGTCAGCGAGCCGCCGGTCATAACCCTGCAGCACCTCGCCGTCGGGCAGGTGTCGCCGGAGGACCCGGGCGACGTCCCCCGTGCGAATCACCCCGTGCGGGCGGTCGCCTCCCGCCATGGGCAGCTCGAAGGCCAGCTCGTCCAGGCGGTCCGCCCGCTGCACGTCCCGGAGCGCCGAAACCCCCAGGGCGCCCCCGAGCGGCGTGGCCAGTGCCGCTGCCAGCCCGGTGGCGAGGGCAGACGGGTCGCCGCCGACGAGGCCGCCCGGGTCGGCACGGGCTGCCTCGCGGGTGAAGGCGGCCTGCAGGTCGGGCTCGCCGAAGTCCACCGCTTCCAAGAGCCGGTGCACGAGGGTGCCCACCTCCCGACCTCGCGGCACGCCCGCCAGGGGGCAGGCGGGCCCTTCCCCGGGAGGGGAGGCCACCGCCTCCTCCCGACCAGCCAAGTAGCGGGCCGTCCCCAAACCGCCGGCCGGCTCGTCGCCGACCCCCGGATCCTCCGGTTCGCTGCCGACCCTGGCGTCGTGGGCCGCCGACACGATGCTGCTGTACGAGGCGCGCCGCCAGTCGGCATCGAGCTCACGACTCCACGGAGCGACGGCCAGCTCCGCGACGGTCGACGGGACGCCCTGGACGCTTCCCGCGCCGGACGACGACGGCACCGAGCCGAGGAGCCGGGAGCCGTTCGGGCCGGCGGTCTCGACGACCAGCAGGCCCGGTGCTCTCGCCGCCAGGCGCTCGAGGGCGGAGCGGATCCGCCGCTCGTCGGGTTCGCCACTCGGCCCGAGACCGACCTCGCCGTCAGCGGCGCGAGCGACGAGGAGCCGCCCGAGCGGCGAGGTGCGGCAGCCGTGGGCACGGGCCCACCACAACACCACCTGGTGGCGCGCCCGCGTCAACGCCACGTAGAGGATGCGGAGGTCTTCTCCCCGTTGCTCGACGAGGGCAGCCATCAGATGCCGCCGGTATTCCGCCCAGCGGTCGCGGTCGGGCGCGCCGACGTCGAGGAACCGTTGCTCGGGACGCCCCCCGCTGCCGGCACCGTCTCCAGACGAGGCGCTGGAGGGGTCGTGGAACAGCACCGGCGCCTGGGCGCGCTCTCCCCCGCCGCCGGGATCCCAGAGGTAGGGACAGTGAACGATGCCGAACTCCAATCCCTTGGCCCGGTGCACGGTGAGGACCTGCACGGCATCGGCGTCGGAGTCGAGGCGACGGCTCCGCTCCTCCGGCTGGATGCGGTCGTCATCGGCGTCGGCGAGGCGTGCCGCGAGCCAGCCTCGCAGCGCCGGGCCGCCCAACTGGGAGCGCACGGACTCGGCATGCAAGAGCTCGGCAACGTGCTGCAGGTCCGTGAGCATGCGCTCGCCACCTTCCACAGCGAGGAGCCGCGCCGGCAACTGCTCCTCGGCGATGACCGCCCGGTGGAGGGCCGCAACGCCCCGGTTGGCAAGGACGACAGCCCAACGATGGGCGCGGTCGTGGACGTCCTCCCACCGCCGCTCGTCGGCGGTGGCCACCTCCCGAGCTGTCATCCCGACGAACGACGACAAACCCAGCGCGACGATGCGGGACCGCACCGCCGGCTCCTGGGCGGCGTCGAGCAGGCGTAGCCAGTCACGCGCCGCCTCCGTGGCGAACACGTTCTCGAGGCCGGCGACCACGGCCGGGACGCGTGCGGACCGGAGGGCGTCGCGGACGTGCAGGGCCTGCTGGTTCGTGCGGGTGAGCACGGCGACGTCACGGGCTTCGACAGCCCGGCGCCGGCCACGCTCCACGATGGTCGCCGCCGAGCCCAGGAGCGCCGCCACGTCCCCGGCGACGTCGCGGGCGATCCACTCGACCGCCGACGACTTCTCGTGCAGTTGCTTGGCGTCCGTCTTGCGGATGTCCGGCGCGCGGTCCGGGACGACCCGAACCCGGACCGGGGCAGGATGAGCTGCGCCTTCCAGGGTTGGGAGCCGGCGCTCCGGCGGCGCACTCACCGGTCGGAAGGGGATCTCCCGGTGGCCGAGCAGGGTCGGGCTCAACAGCGCGGCGGTGGCGTCGAGGAGGGGCTGGTCCGACCGCCAGTTGGTATCGAGGCTGAGGCGTTGCGCGTCCCGGTTGGCCGCCAGGTAGGCGTACACGTCCGCGCCCCGGAAGGCGTAGATCGCCTGCTTGGGGTCACCGATGAGCACCAGCGTCGCGGCGGACTCGCCAAACGCCTGCTGCAGGACGCGCCACTGCACCGGGTCGGTGTCCTGGAACTCGTCGACCAGGACCACCCGGTATCGGCACCGGAGCCGGTCGCACGCCGCCGGGCCGCGCTCGTGGTGCTCGAGGGTGCGCGAGAGCCGCTCGAGGAGCTGGTCGTAGGTGAGGAGGTTCTCCTCCTGCAGCCGGCGCAGCACCTCCACCCGTGCCCTCGACGCCAAGCGGCTCAGCAGGGCTCCGTCGGTTGGCGCCGGGACGACCTCGGCATCGGGGTTGGCAATGGCGGCCCGTGCCGCCGCCCGAGCGGCACTGAGCCCGAACCCCGGCCGGCCGTGCAGCCGGGCATGGCGGAGGTAGAGGTCGGAGACGACCTCGTCGACGAGGTCCGTGGGATCCTCGAGCAGGGTCGCCCCGACGTCCACGTCGCCGGCCGACCCGAGGCCGCTCAGTACGAGCTGGCAGAACCCGTGCGTGGTCGTGATCGTCACCGCGTCGAACCCGGCCAGGGCGTCGGCGAGTCGCTGGTGGCGCACGGCGACCTCGCCGGCGGGGCCGGAGAGGAGCTGGGCGACGAGCTCGTCGCCACGACCCGCGACTCCCTGGGCGACGGGGACGTCGCCGGCGGTGCCGGCGCCCGGGCACCCGGCGGCGAGCGCCTGCCCGAGGGTGGCCTCCGCAGTGGACACCCGCTGGCGGATCCGCTCGCGCAGCTCGCCGGTTGCCATGCGGGTGAAGGTCACAGCGAGGAGATGGTCGGGGTCGAGGCCTTCGGCGAGGAAGCGGGTCACCAAGCCGGCGAGCGTCGCCGTCTTGCCGGTGCCGGCGCTCGCCTCGATCACAGTCGTGCCCGGTCCCGGCAGGGGGTCGGAGAAGGAGAAGGGCCGGGTGGCAGCGGTTGGGGCGTCTGCCATCGTCTCAGCCGCCCACCGCCAGGTGGCCGACGTCGCCGCAGACCTCCGCAGCGAGGACGTCGTCCCACAACCGGCGTGCCAGGCAGCCGAACCTCGTCGGCTCGCCAGCCCAGGCCCCACCGCGCTCGTGCTCCGGCGGCACCTCGCCCAAGCGGTCGCGCAAGCGAGGGTGCGCCCCCCAGACGCGGTGGTGTTCGGGGTCGTCCTGCTCGCCGGCGAAACCTCGGCTGCCCTTCCAGCACTCCTCCGCTGCGCGCAGGGCGTCGTCGGCGCCTGCTCCGAGATGCCGGGCCGCCGCCCACGCCGCCGAGGTCGCGCAGAACAGGGGCAGCGGTTCCCGCATGCCGTGGTCACGCAACTCGACGAGGGCACGCAACGAGTGAAGCGCCGCAACCTGGTGCGCGTCGGCGTCGACGGCCAGCGGTCGCAGCACTGCCATCGACGGAGGTCTGTGGGACGTGGGGCCGCGACCGATCGTGATGGCGCACACGCCACGATCGGGCCGCGCCGCCGACAGAGCGAGGAACCTCACCCACGCCGCCAGGCGGTGCTTCGGGGCGAGCCGGGAGTAGCTGCAGGCCAGGATGGCGCCGCCGCGCAGGTTCGGCACCGTGCCGATCAGCGAACGGCCGCCAGGCAGGACGACGTGGACTTCCGATGATTGCCCCGGGAAGGGGAGGCCGAGTGCTGCCACCCCGTCGAGCAGGGCTTGGACCAGAGGGCGTACCACGTCGAGGACCTCGTCCGCGAGCCGACCGGGCGGCAGGAGGCCCCGTCCCCGCTCGACCGCTTCCGCCACCGGGAGAGGCACGCCGGCGAGGCAGGCGTCGAGCATGCGGTTGCCGACACCCCACCGCTCGAGCGGATCGAGCTCGATGGGCAGCGTGTCGAGCAGGCCGGACTCACGCTCGCCGGCGAACAGGCCGAGTCGGGTGCGCAGGAAGGACCGCACCGGGTGCTCGACGAAGCGGATCAGGTCCTCGAGCTGGACGACGGGCTCGTCCAGCGCCGGCAGGCGGCCGTCCAACCAGGCGGGAGGAGCGCAGCGCTTCGTCGATGAGGCCGCTCCGGCCAGGTCGACCCGATCGAAGCCCCACAGCCGGCCTGCCAGCCACCCATGCCCGGCAGGAGCGAGGCCACCGGGCCGGAAGTTGCGCTGGTCGAAGGCCTGCAAAGGGTGCTGCACGACCAGCGCGTCGCGCGCCCGCCGGCCATCGGCCGCCCGGAAGGTGGCGTCGAGGACGTCGAGCAGCTCGGCAACGGGCACGGCGGGAGCCAGCGGCCTATTGGTCCGCTCGTCGCGACCGGCGTAGGTGATCACCAGGTGGTCGGTCGCCGAGAGCACGGCGTCGAGGAGCAGCTGGCGGTCCTCGGACCGTGGGTCGCGGTCGCCGACCAGGGGCCGGGCAGCAAGGAGGTCGTCCCCGTCCGACTGCGGGCGGCGCGGGAACGCACCGTCGTCGAGCCCGAGCAGCACGACGACGCGGTGGGGCACCGACCGCATCGGGACGAGGGTGCAGATGGTCAGGTCGCCGGTGCGGAAGTTGGCGCGTGTCGGCCGGCCCTGCAGGCGGGAGCCCAGGAGGGCCCGGACCTCGGCCAGGCCGACGACTCCGCCGGCCCCCCCCGCACCCGAGCCCTCCGCACCCGACGCCTCCTCCAGCACCTCGGCGGTGACGCGCCGGAGCTGGTCGTGCTGCCACTCCTCGCCGTTCGCTGCAACCGCCAGCGCCTCCGTCCCGGCGAGCACGGCGTCGGCCCACTCCCTGACGGTCTGGGGTCCGCTGAGGGCGGTGAGCGCCGCCCCCAGGCGGGAGACGAGCTCGGCGACCCGACCGACGAGCTCGACGTCACCGCTCGGCACGTCGTCGTAAGGGACGGTGCCCTCGTAGACGCAGCCGTCCTCCCCGCTCATCGCCACGCCGAGCAGGAGCCGGTCGAGCCCGGCGGACCAGGTGTTGGCCTCGACGCCGCCGAGCCGCCACCGCTCGCGGTGGGTGCGGTCGAGCCCCCACCGCACGCCGGTGCCCACCACCCACTCCTCGAAGGTTGCCAGGTCGTCGCGGTCGAGCTGGAAGCGCCGCGCGACGGGGGGCCTGCCCGCCAGGTCCACCACGTCCGACGCCGTGACCCGCCCGTCGGCGAGCTCGAGCAGCTGCGCCGCCGTGGCGAGCAGCGGGTTGGTCTGCCGCAGCGAACGGTCGGCGAGCCGCACGCGCAGCCTCGGCATGCCGGCCACGCTTCCCTCGGTGCCGCCGCCCGCCGGGCCACGCCCCGGGTCCTCGGCGCCAAAGGTGGCATGCACGAGCGGAGCGAAGCTCTCGATGTCCGGGCACATGACGATGACGTCGCGGGGTTCGAGGGTGGGGTCGCCGGCGAGCAGGTGCAACACGGCGTCCCGGACGACCTCCACCTGCCTGCCCCGACCATGGCAGGCGTGGACCTGCAGGGAGTTGTCCGTCGCCAGCAGCGGCGCGCGCTCCTCCGAGCCCGGTCCGGGCGGTCGGCGGTCGCCCCGGATGTCGCTCTGCAGCCGTCGCAGCACGGTGGGCGGGGCCTCGCGCCCGTCGGCGTCGACCGGGCGGTGCTCGCCGTCGACGACCCCGTGGGAGGCCAGCACGAGTTGCATCTCGCGGGCGTCACGACCCCAGCTGCGCAGCAGCGGGTGGGAGGGCAGGCGGGCCGTCGGGTCCGAGGCGCGCGCCCAGCCCTTCGCCACGCCGTCGCCGACCTCTCCAGCGATCCGCTGCCACAACACGCCCGAGGGGTGCAGCAGGAACAGGTGGACCTCCCGGCCGGCCGCGACGGCCTGCAGGACCTCCAGATGGCTCGCTGGGAGCCGGGTCAGACCGAACAGGGCGACCCTCTCGGGCAGGTCGAGCAGCGCCGGCTCAGCGGTCAACCTGGCCGCCGCCAGGGCGAAGCGCTCCGCCGGGCTCGGGACGCCCATGCGTTGGCGCAGCAGCCGCCACAGGTGGGCCTGCCAGATCACCGTCGGATCGCCGGCGTCGTCGCCGCCTGCTGACCCGCTGGCTTCGAGCCAGCCGCGCACCATGGCGGGACGGTGCACGGCGTACTGGTCGAAGAGGTCGGCGAGGTGTCGGAGGGCGGCGTAGCGCCGCAACTGCGGGCCGTCGCCCGGGCGGGGCTCGGGAGTGGTCGCCCGCAGGTGGGCGACCAGCGGCTCGAGCACCGGATCGTCTCGGTGCTCGTCCACCACACCCAGGAGCGGCCACACAGCCCGCTCCGGGCGCCAGGGATCCGTGTCCGGCCGGAGCCCGCACGCAGCGGCCGTCGCCTCCCCGACGAGCGTGCCGGGGAACGGGAACCGCACGTTCGCGCACACCCCTCCCGCCCCTGCCGCACCGCCGGGCGTCCCGAGCCGGTGCGACAGCCTCTGGCTGAGCCACCGCTCGACGCCCCGGGTGGGCACGGCGATCACCTCCGGGGTGATGGGGTCGGAGGGCGGGACCGAGAGGATGTCGCCGAGCGCGTCGGCGAGGCGGTCCGCCCGCTCCGATCTGTGCACGACCAGCACCTGCCGACCTCCTCCCCCAAGGGACAGTATCCCGGGCCACTGACCGTGCCCCTTCCGTCGCTACCGTCTCATGAAGGAGAAAGACGCCGCCGTCCCCGCCTCACGCCGGCTGCCAGCGGGCTCGACCCGGGGGAAGCTATCCCGAGCCGCCGAGCGCGGGGACGATGTTCTCCAGGAGGTACTCCAGCTGCTCGGTGGTGAAGGCCCCGGGGTGGCGGACGACGACGTTTCCGTGGGGGTCGAGGATGAGGGTGAAGGGGAGGCCGGTGATGCGTTCGGCTCCGGCCGCTGTCCCGTTGCTGTCCGAGACCAGCGGGTAGGTCACTCCGGCCCTCGCCGCCATTGCCCGTCCGGCAGCGGCCCGGTCGGCGACGTCGACACCCACGAAGGCCACCCTCCCTCCGGCCCATCGGTGCACCGCCTCGAGGTGCGGCAGCTCGCTGCGGCAGGCAGTGCAGGTGGACGAGTAGAAGTTGACGACGGTGTAGCGGCCCCGCTCGGCGTTCAACGAGAACCGGCCGGACCCGTCGAGGAGATAGGGAAGGCTGAAGGCGGGGGCTTTCGTCGTGGCCGTCGCTTCGGGACCGGTGGCATGGACTCGTCCCGGCAACAGGTCGGCGGCGACCTGGGCGATGCCGTGAGCGAACTGCGCCGTGTTGGCGGCCGCCGTCCCGAACTCGCCGATCGCCCGCTCCCGGCCGCCGGGACCGACGAAGAACATCTCCGCTCCGTGCACGACCGTCCTCGTCTTGGCGTTCAACCCGACGTAGACGCCGTACTCCTTCCACACCTGCCGCAGCGTTGCCGGGCTGGCGGTGCCGAAGTACCAGTTGGGCTGGCCGCCGAGGCCGTGGGCGTCGCTCCACGCCCGCACCTGGGCGACCTGCGGGTGGAACGGGTTGACGTTGACAGACAACCACACGACGTCCTTGGCGGCCCGCCCGAGGTCGTGGTTGGCGGCGACGATGTCGTTGGCCAGGAACGTGCAGAGGTCGCTGCACTCGTCGTCGTTGAAGGAGATCACGACGGCCTTGCCCCGGAACTCCGCCGGCGACACGAGCCGGCCGTGCTGGTCGGTCAGGTGGAACTGCCCCGCCGCCGGCGCCTGCCCGTGGAGCACCGACAGGGACAGCATCAGGCTCGTCGGGGCGTTGACACCCGGCACGAGGTTGGGGTTCGCCAACGGCTGGCCGGCGGCGCTGCTGGCGCTGCCGCCGGTGCCCAACCCAGCGAACAGCACGACCGCCAGCAGGCCGGCGGCAACGAGCCCGGCGCCCAGGTACCACAGAGGATTGGCGCCGGACCGCTTCACGACACGACAACGCTACGACCAGCGGCGGGCGGCGGCCAAGTCACCCGCCGGGCGGGGCGGTCCCGCTGAGAGCTGGATGCGAACTGGTGGGCCGGGAGGGATTTGAACCCCCGTAGGCTGCGCCGGCAGATTTACAGTCTGCTCCCTTTGGCCACTCGGGCACCGACCCAGGCAACCCCGAGGATAGCGGCCCGGCGCGGCGGCCGGCCAACCACCAGGATGTGGCTTCCCGGACGTGCGCTCGGTAGGTTGTCCCGGCGTCTGCAGCGGGAGTTGGCGATGGCGGTCGATCTGGGAGTGGAGCAGCCGAGGAGGGCCGCCCCTCGCGCCTTGCATCCGCCTGCTCGCCTCCGGCGCCCCTTCTCCGCCGGCGTTGCCTGGCTGGCCAGGCGGCACAGCCTGCCCGTCGAGCTGGGCCTCGTCACCATCCTCTACGCCGCCTACGACACGAGCCGGGGCGCAGCCATGAGCGGGGTGGGCGCGGCGGTCGCGCACGCCCGCGACCTGTACGCGATCGAGCGCTCTCTCGGGGTGGCGATCGAGCCGGCGGTGCAGCGAGCGGCGCTGCGGGTGCCGGGGCTGACGGTGGTGTTCGGGGTCAGCTACATGGTGCTGCACCTCCTCGCCACCGGCGCCATGCTCCTGTGGCTGCACCGCACCCGAGCCGAGGCGTACGTCCGGATGCGGCTCGCTCTTCTCGCGGCCAGCGTGCTCAGCCTCGTGGGATTCGTCGTATGGCCAACGGCCCCGCCCCGCCTGGCCGGCCTCGGCATCGTCGGCACGCTCTCGCAGGCGGGCGTCGCGATGAACTCCCCGACGCTCACGGTCTTGTACAACCCCTACGCCGCCTTCCCGAGCCTCCACATGGCGTACGCCGCGCTCACGGGATACGCCTTGTGGCGCTACGCCCGCCGGCGTTGGGTGCGCGCCGCCGGCGTCGCCCTCCCGGCGTGGGTGGTCGTCGAGGTGGTGGCGACCGGCAACCACTTCCTGCTCGACGTGGCCGCCGGGCTGGCAGTGTCGGCCGTCGGGCTGGTGCTGGCTCACGCCGTCGTCACCGCAAGCCGGCGAACAAGTCGTCCTCGGGCAACGCCGCACCCGTCCGATCCGACGCCCTCACGAACCACTCCCGGTGGAAGATCCGACCGTACAGCTCGGGACCCAGTCTGAGGAACCACACGTTGTCCGCTTGGCTGCCATGGGCTCGCAGGGCTCCGTACTTCGCCTGGACCCACGGCGCCACGTCGACCGACGTCGTGAGCAACTCGTCAGGGGTCCCCCATGCCGGCTCCTCGTCACTCCCGTCGCTGTACTGGCCCTCCTCCCGCTCGCTCGGCAGCGGCGCCTCGATCCCCGCCCGCCGCAGCTCCTCGCCAAGATCGCGCAGCCCGCTGCGGGGCACGGCCGTGTAGTACAGCTTCGCCGGGATGGCCGTCGTATCGGCCGCGGCCACGGCGATGCGGTGAGCCATGATGTGATCGGGGTGCCCGTAGAACCCGTTTGCGTCGTAGGTCACGACGACGTCGGGCCGGTACCGCTCCATGAGCCGGACCAGCGGTGCCGCCGCCTCAGCGACGTCCATCCGCCAGAAGGCGTCCGGGTCGTCGTTGCTCGGCCACCCCATCATCCCCGAGTCGCGATAGCCGAGCAGCTCCAAGTCGCTCACGGCGAGCGCAGCGCAGGACCGGCGCAGCTCCTCGAGGCGCTGGGCGGCGACGGCGTCACGATCATGGCCCGGCTCACCCGGCTTCACCCCTCCCGGGCCGTCCCCCAGGCTGCCGTCGGTACAGGTCACGAGCACCGTCCGAACCCCCTCGGCGGCGGCTCGGGCCAGCACCCCGCCGGTGGAGGTGGCCTCGTCATCCGGATGGGCGTGCACGGCCATCAGGCACAGGGAGGGGGACATTGGCGGACGCTACCCGCTCCCGGCCGGCGTGCGCCGGCGAGCTCGAGTCAGTCCCGGAAGTTCTCGAACTGCAGGGGTATCCCGAAGTCCTCCGCCCGGAGCGCCGCGATGACGCCCTGCAGGTCATCGCGCTTCTTGCCTGTGACGCGAACCTGGTCACCCTGGGTCTGGGACGACACTCCCTTGGGGGCGTGGTCCTTGATGAACCTGTTCACGGCCTTGGCGTGGTCGGCGTCCAGGCCGGCCCTCAAACCGATCGCCTGGCGGGCGGTGCCCCGAGACCCCTCCTCGATCTTCCGGCAGTCGAGCGCCTTCAACGACACGTGCCGCTTGACGAGCTTCTCCTCCACGACCTGCAGGAGGGCGCGCAGGCGGTCCTCCGTCGACGACTGGAGCCGGATCTCGCCGTCGCCCAACTCGATGCTGGAGCCGGTGTCCTTGAAGTCGAAGCGGGTTGCCACCTCCCGCTGCGCCTGGTCCACGGCGTTGCGGACCTCCTGCATGTCGAGCTTCGAGACAACGTCGAACGTCGGCATTGGCTCACGCTACCGCCGGGCTACCGTGGCAGCTGTGGTCAACGGGCCGGCAACCCTGCTTCCCGGCCTGACCTCCGGGTCGGGAAGGATCGGCGCCCGTGACCGGCCCGATGCCATCGTCGTCGACGGCCGCTCTCTTTCCGACGCCGACTTGCAGGAAGCGACGGCGGCTCTTGCCGTGGAGCTCGCCGGCGCTCCGATCGCCGCGGTGGACGCCACCTCGTCGCTCGAGACCGTCGTCGCCGTCGTCGCGGCGCTCCGTGCCGGCGTGCCGGTTGTGCCCGTGCCGCCCGACGCGGGACCGCACGAGCGGCGGCACCTGCTGTCGGACTCGGGGTCCGCCGTGTTGCTGGTGTCGCCCGAGCGCATGAGCGAGATGGACGCCCCGGATGCGCTGGCCGGCATCCCCTGCATGCCGGTCGACGTCTCGGCGCGCCACCACGGCTCGCCGCTGCCCCGCCCGCTCGGCGTGACGGAGGAAGCGCCGGCGATGATCCTCTACACGAGCGGCACCACCGGAGCGCCCAAGGGCGTGGTCACCCGACGGGACGCGATCGCCTTCGACCTGGACGCGCTGGCGGAGGCATGGGGATGGACCGGCTGCGACACGATCGTGCACGGCCTGCCCCTCTACCATGTGCACGGCCTCGTGCTGGGCGTGCTCGGCCCGATCCGCCACGGTGGCCGCCTGATCCACACAGGCCGGCCCACCCCCGAGGCGTACGCCGGCGCCGTTGTGAACGGAGGGGGCACGATGTGCTTCGGGGTGCCGACCATCTGGGGGCGCGTCGGTCGCTCGACGGCGGCCGCAGGGCTCCGCAGGGCACGGCTGCTGGTGTCTGGGAGCGCGCCCTTGCCGGCGCCGGTGCTCGAGGCGGTGCAGGATCGCTGCGGGCACCGCCTCATCGAGCGCTACGGCATGACCGAGACCCTGATCACCCTCAGCGCCCGCGCCGGCGGCGCCCGGCGGGCCGGCACGGTCGGCGAGGCGCTGCCGGGGGTGGAGGCCCGGGTCGTCGACGACGACCGCCGGCCGGTCAGCGCCGACGGCCGGAGCATCGGCAGCCTCGAGGTGAGCGGGCCATCGATCATGGACGGCTACCTCGGCCGGCCGGAGGAGACCGCTGCGAGCTTCACGGACGACGGGTGGTTCGCCACCGGCGATGTGGCCATCATCGACCCCGACGGCATGCACCGCATCGTGGGCCGTTCGTCGACCGACCTCATCAAGACCGGAGGCTTTCGTGTGGGCGCCGGCGAGGTCGAGGCTGCCCTCTTGGACCACCCGGCGGTGCGGGAGGTGGCCGTCGTCGGCGAGCCCGACGACGACCTCGGGCAAGTGGTCGTCGCCTACGTCGTGAGCGACGGAACGCTCGGCCACCCCGAGGCCCTCGGCGACTGGGCCCGGCAACGACTCGCCGCTCACAAGTGCCCGCGCCGAGTGGTGAACGTCGCGGCACTGCCGCGCAACGCCCTGGGGAAGGTGCAAAAGGCACGGTTGCCCCGGGCTTGAGCCCGATCAGGGCCGGCCCTCAGCTCAGTTCAGTCAGTCCCGGAGTGCCGGCGCGCCAGCGTCTCTCGGCGGCACGGTCCCGGAGCGCCAGCGCGATCAGGGTGGCGACCACGACAGCGAGCGTGACGACGGTGACGAGCACTTCGATTGACTTCTCTGATGCTTTGTGCACTGCCAGAGCCGAGGGCCGGAACCGCGCGCACTCACCGGAACCGCGCGCACGGGCGACGAAATGCCACCGTCTGTGCGCGCGGTCTCGCTGGTTGCGCGCAGAACGACCATGTTCACTGCTGACTCAGGTGCCTATATACAGATTTTCCGGTTCGTGGGCTGGGGGAGGCGGCCGGCCCCCCGCCAGGCGCCCCCGCCCGCCCCAGCCACCCGGGCCCGACCCCGGCAGTCCAGGCCGGACGCCGGCTGGAGAGGATCGAATCAGGCGTCGTAGTAGCCGGAGTGGATGTAGACGCAGGGGACGCCCTCGGCGTGGAACATGGCCACGTTGCGGCGGTCGTCCTCGAATGCCAACCTCGGTTCGAGTCCGGCCGCCCGCAGCTCGTCGACGGACCGGCGCTTGAACTCCCGGGCGGCGCTGTAGTTGCCGAAGTCCCGCATGACGAGCAGGTCCCACCGCAACCCGTACCGCTCGAGCCAGGCGTGCGTCTGGGGCTGCACGCGCGACGGCCGGGCCGTCAGCAGCACGATCAGCAGTGACCGGTCGAGCAGCTCGAGAAGGAGGGCGACCTCCTCGATCAGCGGGTCGTCGCCGACGGCGTCGAAGAACGCCTCCCAGTCCCGCCGCGGCGCCTCCAGGTAGTGCTGGCGGCTGGCGGCGTCGGAGAGCACACCGTCGACGTCGAAGACGACGGCCGGCCCGGTGCGCGCCTCGCCCTGCCGCCACCACCAGTTCTCGCTCACAGCCGAGCGCTCACATGCCGAGTCCAACGGGAGAAAGTCCTCGCCCGGTCGTCCGGACCGTCTCCACGGGTCTACCCTCGGTGGCAAGTGCCCTCCCCCGGGCCTGCTCTCGCTGTCCATGGCCGAAACCCTCCCCCATCCAGCGACACCGGCCCCGGAAGTGCACGTCCCCGTCGGGGGCGGTGCCCTCGTGGTGGCCGACCTCCACCTGGCGCGAGAGCCGGCTCCGGGGCATGTGGCGGCCCTCGGCGAGCTCGTCTCCACCCTGCAGTCGTGGTCGGGCCCGGGCGCCCTGGTGCTTGCCGGCAACACCTTCGCTGCGTGCTCCGGCCCTGGCCCGTCGATCGACGATGTGCTGGCCGACCATCGCCGGCTCACCGCGGCCGTCCGGGCGTGGGGGCAGGCAGCCGACCGGCGGGTGGTGCTGCTCCACGGCGATCGCGACACGTTCCTCGGGTGGTCGGAGCCTTGCCGGCGCTCGGTGGCCTCGGTGCTTGGGGCCGAGGTGGCGCGCGCCGTCGATCTCGTCATCGGCACCGGCAGTGGGGAGAGGCGGGTGCGGGTCGAGAGCGGTCAGGACCTTGACGACCTGGCCGCCGCCGCCGATCCCTGCAACCCGGCGTCGACCCCGCTGGTCTGGCACCTCCGCCAGGAGGTCATCCCATCGGTCCGGGAGCAGCAGCCCGGTGCCCGCCGCGGGCGGGACTGGCTCGACGGGATGGACCTGCTGGACGATCCAGCGGCGTTCCCCCGGTTCGTGGCATCCCGGCTCACCTACCGGATGCTCGGCCGGCGCGCCTGGCTGCTGGTGTTGCCGGTGGTCGCCGCTGTGGTCCTGCGCATGCCGGCGTGGCTGGTGGCCACGGCCCACGGCATCACGCACCACTCCCCCCGGCTGGCGCTGATCGCCTTCGCCACGCTCGTGGAACTGGTGCTGCTCGCTGCCATCGGCGCCGCTGCCCTCCGCCGGACGTGGCGGGCGCTCGCCGGCGTGTCGCTCGGTTCGGCCCAGCGGGAACCCAACCGGGCGGCCCGGGACCGTGCCCGGAAGCTGATCGCCGAGGGCTACCACGGGTTCGTCACCGGGCACACCTGCCGGCCGGAGCTGACCGATCTCAACGCCGGGTTCTACGCCAACCCGGGCTGTGTCGCCGACGTCGTGACCGAACACCGGCCGCGCCTGCCGGGCCTCGGGCTCCCGCCGGCGTTCCTCCCCCATCGTCAGGTCTCGTGGCTGGAGTTGGAGGCCGGCTCCGACCTCCACGCCCGGCTGCTCGTCGCCCGCGCCCCGCTGCCGGGCGCAAGCCTCGGGGAACGGCTGGCGACCTGCCGCCCTGACGCTGTCGGCGGCCAGGACCTCCGCCCGCAACTCGTGGCCGCGTTCCCGCTGGGTGCGAGCTGGCCGGTCGAGCCGAGCGGGCAGCTGCGCCGCCGCCGCGTGCGACGGCTCTCCGCCCTCTTCGTCGCCGCCACCGGCTTCGTCTCGCTGGTCTCCGCACTGTCCGAGCCCCTCCGCGACCGCCTCGACGCCCTTCGCGCCGTCGTCCCGATCCTCGTTCCCGAGGCGGCGGCCGCCCTGACGGCACTCGCCGCCGTAGCGCTCCTCGTCCTGGCCAGGGGGATCCGCCGCGGGCAGCGAAGGGCCTGGGTGGTGACCCAGGCGATCCTGCTGCTGACCGTGGTGACCAACCTGGTGAAGGGCGTCGACTACGAAGAGGGGCTCGTCGCTCTCGCCGTCGTGGCCTACCTCTGGGTGAACCGTGGGGACTTCCATGCCGCCGCCGACCATCCCCGCCTCCGCCGGGATGTCCTGCGCTGGCTGGCCGTCACGGCGCTCACCGTCGCCGCCGGAACCATGGGGATCGAGCTCGGCACCGCCATCCGCACCATGGCGGTGCGGGAGGCCCTGCACCGCGGGCGGCACCTGGCGTCGTTCGCGATCAGCTGGTGGGGAGCGCTCCAGGCGACGGTCGGGCGCATGGTGGGCATCGACCAGGTGTACCTGCCGAGGGCGCTCGCCCGGTTCTTCGATCCCGCCCTCGCCGCCGCGTCTTGCGGACTGGCCGTCCTCCTGCTCACCATCATCTTCCGTCCGGTCGTGCACCGGCGGCTGCACGGGATCGTCCCCGCCGACGAGGGTCTCGCTCGGGCCCGCGCCCTCGTGGAGCGCTACGGCTCGGGGACGCTCGACTACTTCGCCCTCCGCCCGGACAAGCAGTTCTTCTTCTGGGGTGACACCGTGGTCGCCCACGCCCTGTACGGGACCGTCTGCCTCGTCTCACCCGACCCGGTAGGGCCGGCGACGGAGCGAGAGCCGGCGTGGCGGGCGTTCCGCTCCTACGCCGACGAGCACGGCTGGTCCCTCGGCGGGCTCGGCGCCGGGGAGGAGTGGCTGCCGATCTACCGCGCCACTGGCATGCACGCGCTGTACGTGGGCGACGAGGGCGTGGTCCGTACGGACCGCTTCTCCCTCGACGGCGGCCGCTTCAAGGGGCTGCGCCAGGCGGTCAACCGGATCGCCAAGTACGGCTACACCATCAGCTTCCACGACCCGGCTCACATCGACCCGTCCCTGCGCCGGAAGCTGGGGGAGGTGATGACCAAGAGCAGGCGTGGGGACGTCGAGCGGGGCTTCTCGATGACCCTTGGCCGGGTCTTCGACCCCGCCGACGAGGGCCTGCTCCTGGCCGTCGTGCACGCCCCGTCGGGGGATCCGGTGGCCTTCTGCCAGTTCGTGCCGGCACCGGGCATCGACGGGTACTCCCTCGACCTGATGCGTCGCGATGCAGGCGACCACCCAAACGGGCTCATCGACTTCGCCGTCGTCCGTACCATCGACCGCCTGCGCGAGCAGGGCAGGACCGGGCTCGGCCTGAACTTCGCCACCATGCGGGCGGTCATAGCCGGCGAGGCCGGCGACAGCCTGTCCCGGCGGCTGCAGGCGTGGTTCCTCCGGAGGATGGGCGACTCGATGCAGATCGAGTCGTTGTGGAGGTTCAACGCCAAGTTCGACCCCGACTGGCTGCCTCGCTACGCCCTCTACGACGCCCCCGAGAACGCTGTCGCCATCGCCGTCGCCATCGCCCGGGCCGAGTCCTTCTGGGAGATCCCGATCCTCGGACGCTTCTTCCACCCCCGCGACCCCAGGCTTTCCCCCTCGCCGACCCAGCCGACCCAGCCGACCCAGCCGGTCCATCCGGTCCAGGTCGAGCCGCCCACCGGCGCCGCCGGCGCCGGCGCCGGCGAACGACAGGCGGAACCCGCCGGCACCCCCGAGACCGTCCGCGGCCCGGCACGCTGACCCCATCATTCAACCCCCGAGACCCCGCGCCGGCGGCTCCGACCGAATCCCGAACCGCGCGCAATGAGGCGACCTGCGCGCCTGGACGACGCCATACCGTCGTGGGTGCGCGCAGTCTGCGCATGTGCGCGCGGTTTGGGCGCTGTCCGGCGACCGCCCACGAACGCCACCCCGAGCGCAGGTGCAGGGCTGAACCCTCGTGGGATCGACCGGTAGGGTGACGCCGACAGCCACGAGGGAGGGACATGGAGTCTCGAGTCCCGGAGATCGAGCGGTTCCGGCGCTGGCTGGGGGAGGCGCGGGGCGTAGAGGCGGCGGACTACCGGGCGTTGCACGAGTGGTCGGTCGCCGACCTCGAAGGGTTCTGGGGCGCTCTCTGGGAGTACTTCTCGATCCCCGCCGCCACGCCGCCGGAGCGGGTGCTCGGCACTGACGTGATGCCGGGAGCCACCTGGTTCCCTGGTGCGACGCTCAACTACGTCGACCAGGTGTTCCGCCACGGCGACCTTCCCGGTCTGGCGGTGATCGACGAGGCCGAACCCTGCGACGATCCGGACCCGGCCGGCGGGGCGACCACCAGGGTGCGGGGCCTCGGCTGGCCGGAGCTACGCCGCCAGGTGGCCGCTCTCGCGTCCACGCTGTCCGACCTCGGCGTCGGGCCGGGCGACCGGGTGGCGGCCTACATGCCCAACATCCCCGAGGCGATCGTGGCCTTCCTCGCCACGGCGAGCCTGGGCGCGGTGTGGTCCTCCTGCGGCCAGGACTACGCACCGGCCGCCGCCGCCGACAGGCTCGGCCAGCTGTCGCCGGCGGTGCTGGTCACAGCCGACGGGTACCGCCACGCCGGCAGGGACCAGGACCGTCGGGACGCAGCCGCTCAGTTGGCGGACGCCGTCGGCGTGGGGGCCGTGATCATGACCTCGAGGCTCGGCGGTGCCCTCCCGCCTGGGGTCGTTCCCTGGGTACAGGCGACGGCGGGTGACCCTCCCCTCTCGCCGGTCCCCGTGGCGTTCGACCACCCGCTGTGGGTGCTGTTCTCGTCGGGAACGACGGGCAAGCCCAAGGGGATCGTCCACGGCCACGGGGGGGTGGTGCTGGAGCACCTGAAGCAGCTCGTCCTCCACTCCGACCTCACGGCCGGCGAGCGCTTCTTCTGGTACACCTCGCCCTCCTGGATGATGTGGAACTTCCAGGTCGCCGGCCTGCTGGTCGGAGCGACGGTGGTGACCTACGACGGCAGTCCGGCAGCGCCGAGCGCGGACGCCCTGTGGGCGATAGCGGCTCGTGACAAGGTGGCGTTCCTCGGCACGAGCCCCGCCTACCTCCTCTCGTGCGAGAAGGCCGGAGCCCATCCTGGCGAACGGGACCTGTCGGCGCTGCGGCTCCTCGGCGTCACCGGGTCGGTCCTGCCGGCGGCTGCGTTCCACTGGGTCCAACAGGAGCTCGGCGAGCACGTCACGATCGGCTCCATCAGCGGCGGCACCGATGTGGTGAGCGCCTTCGTCGGTTCAACGCCGACGGTGCCCACGTGGCCAGGCGAGCTCTCCGCTCCGTCCCTCGGCGTGGCTCTGGACTCGTGGGACGCTGACGGCAGGCCGCTGCGGGGTGAGGTCGGCGAGCTGGTCATCACCCGGCCGATGCCCTCCATGCCCGTGGCCTTCTGGGACGACCCGGACGGCTCTCGTTACCGCGACGCCTACTTCTCCACCTACCCCGGCGTGTGGCGCCACGGGGACTGGATCACGATCACCGACCGGGGCAGCGTCGTCATCCACGGCCGGTCGGACTCGACGCTCAACCGCAACGGGGTCCGCATGGGCAGCGCAGAGATCTACCAGGCCGTCGAAGCTCTGCCCGAGGTCATCGAATCGCTCGTCGTGGGCGTTGAGCAGCCCGACGGGGGCTACTGGATGCCGCTGTTCGTCGTCTTGGCACCGGACGCCGAGCTCGACGACGACCTGCGACGACGGATCCGCCAGGCGGTCCGCGACCGGGCATCGCCCCGCCACGTACCTGACGACGTCATCGCCGTCAGGGGCGTCCCCCACACCCGCACCGGCAAGAAGCTCGAGGTGCCCATCAAGCGTGTCCTGCAGGGAGCCGCCATCGAGACGGTGCTCGACCCCGGGGCGGTGGACGATCCCGCACTCCTGGCGGAATACGCTGCTGCCGCCCCGGTGCGAAGGGGCGGGGAGGCCGCGTGCCGGTGAGCACTGAGCACACGGAGTGCAGAATCCTGGCGACGGGGTCACAGTCCGTCGTGTGTGGCGATGCGCCCACCGTTGTTGCTGGTCCTTCTGGGTTTCCACAGGTGGGGCCAGGAGGGGCTAGAAGAGCGAGGTCGCCTGCCGGGCGAAGTCGATGACCCAGGGGCTGACGCCGGCGACGATCGTGAACACTGCGCAGACCCACAGCCCGATGCCGACGGCGAGCGGGACCGGGGCCGGCTCGGCCGGCGGCGCGACCAGCACCCCCTGGGCGGTGGCCTCCGGAGTCGCCGGCTCCTCGCCGAGCGAAGAGACCGGCTGGAGCCCGGCCACGAAGGGTCCCTCGTCGACGGCGAGGGCGGTGGTGGCATCGCCGCCGGCCGTCGCGGCGCCACCAGCGGTCAATGCCACGGTCGCCGGCGTGCCGCCCCCACCCGCCGGCGGCGCGAGGCCCGCTGCGGCGCCAGCCGGCACCTGCCCCGCTGTGTCGTCAGCCTGCCAGTACATGAGCAGGGCGACGCGCAGGTAGAAGAAGGCAGCGATCGCCGCCGCCAGCATGGCGATCACGGCGAGGGCGTACCCGCCACGGGCCACGACCGCCGCTACCACGGAGAACTTGGCGAGGAAGCCACTCGTGAGCGGCAGGCCCGCCTGGGCGAGCAGGAACACGAGCAGCGCGGCCGCCAGCAGCGGCTGCCTACGGCCGAGGCCGCGCACTGCGGCCAGGTCGGTGCGCGCCTCCCCCGGGCCCTGCAGCACGGTGACGACGGCGAAGCTGCCGGCGATGATGAAAACGTAGGTGAAGACGTAGAACATCGCCGCCGCCTGACCCCGCGCCGAGGCCGCTTGGACGCCTACGAGCACGTAGCCGGCCTGGCTGATCGACGAGTAGGCGAACATGCGCTTGAGGTCGCGCTGGGCGATGGCCATGACCGACCCGACGAGCAGGGTGAGCACGGCGATCAGCCAGATGGCCGGCCGCCAGTTGGCCTGCTGGGTGGGAAGGGTCTGGAAGAGGAAGCGGAGGAGGCCGGCGAAGGCCGCTGCCTTGGCGACCGACGCGAGGAAGCCGGTGAACGGCGTCGGCGCACCCTGGTACACGTCGGGCGTCCAGAAGTGGAAGGGGACCGCCGACACCTTGAAGCCCAGGCCCACGATCACGAGGAACATGCCGGCGAGCAGGACTCCGTCGTGGACGATCGTCGTGTGGGCGAGGTAGGCGGCGATCTCGGACAGTTGCAGGGAGCCGGTCGCCCCGTACATGAGGGCGACGCCGTACAGGAAGATGGCCGAGGAGAAGGCGCCGAGGATGAAGTACTTGAGGCCCGCCTCCCCCGACTGCTGGCGCCTCCGGTGGTAGGCGGCCATCACGTACATGGCTATGGACATGATCTCGAGGCCTAGGAAGAGCATGACCAGGCTGCCGGCCTCGGCCATGAGCATCCCGCCGGCGCCGGCGAGCAGCATGAGGACGTAAGCCTCGACGCCGTCGAGGCCCTCCTGGCGGAGGTAGCTGTCGGAGAAGAGGGCGGTCAGGATCACGGCACAGCTGATCAGCAGCAGGAACAGCACGCTGAAGCGGTCGTAGAGCACCTGGCCGCCGATCGTCTGGCGCGCTCCGTTGTCACCGATGTCGATCCACTGCCAGATGGTGGAGACGGCGGCTAGGGCCCCCACCACGACAGTGAGCAGGGGGTACAGGCCCGGCCGGGAGCGCTTCGGTAGGAGTGACGACACCAGCAGCAGGAGCAGGGCCCCGGCGCCGACGACCAGCACGGGGAGGATGCTCAGGTAGTTGACGGGTACGTGGATGCTCCCGTACGCGTGGCACAGCGAGTTGATGCGCCCGAAGCTGCCGACGCAGCTGCCGGCGGGCGTCCCCGAAGTCCCGCTGAGCCCCTGAGCGGCGACGTGCACGGCTGCGACGGCGGCGGCGCTCACCCGCCGCCCCCTCCCGTCGAGGCGGCGGCGCTCACGGCAGCTGCGCCGGCCCCCCCGCCGGCCCCCCCGCCCGCCCCGTGCGCGAAGCCGGCAAGCGAGGCGCCGGTGGGGTCGACGCTCTGGTCGGCTGGGACGGCGTAGGTGACCCTGGGGCTGCCGGCGCGCGGGACGTGCAGGCTGCGGGCCGACAGCTCCACATGGGCGAGGAGGTGGTCCACCGACGGGGTGATGCGGTTGAGGAACGGGGCGGGGAAGATGCCGAGGTAGACGATGCCGGCGAGCAGCGGGGCGATGGCGACCGCCTCCCGCAGGCTGATGTCGGCCACGGCGGCGTTGGCGCCCTGCGGCTCTCCGTGGAACACCCGCTGGTAGGCCCACAGCAGGTAGATGGCGCCGCTGATCACGCCCGTCGTGGCCACCACCGCCCACCACCGGTCGGTGAGGAACGTGCCGACCAGGACGAGGAACTCGCCGGCGAAGCCGTTGAGCCCAGGTAGGCCGACGGCGCTCATGATGACGAGGATCATGACGGCGGACAGGATCGGTGCCGGCTTCTGTAGCCCGCCGAGCTCGGCGATGCGGAACGTCCGACGCCGATCCCAGATCATGCCGAGCACGAAGAACATCGCTCCGGTGGTCAGCCCGTGGTTGACCATCTCGAAGACCCCACCGGTGATGCTCTGCGACGTGAAGGCGAAGATGCCCACGACGATGAACGCCACGTCGACGATCGATGCGTAGGCCACCAGGCGCTTGAAGTCGCGCTGCATGATCGTGACGACGGCCCCGTAGGTGATGCCGATGATGGCGAGGGCGAGCAGCAGCGGGGCGAGGCGCACGGCCGCACGGGGCAGCATGAACACCCCGAAGCGCAGGAGCCCGTAGGCGCCGAGCTTGAACAGGATGCCGGCTATCACCATCGAGCCGGCCGTCGGCGCCTGGGTGTAGGCGTCGGGCAGCCAGGAGTGGAACGGCATCAGGGGGATCTTGACGGCGAACCCGAGGAACAGCCCGATGAAGATCCACTCCTGGTCGGCGACGGGGAGCCGGTTGGCGTAGCGGGCCAGGGTGATGAGGGAGAAGGAGATGTGGCCGCCGTTGCGCGCCGCCACCAGGAACACGATCGACAGGATGCCGACGAAGAGGAACGCCGAGCCGGCGAAGGTGTAGATGAAGAACTTCATGGCCGCGTAGTTGCGCCGCAGCCCACCGAAGCCGGAGATGATGAAGTAGCCGGGGACGAGGGTGACCTCGAAGGCGACGAAGAACACGAACAGGTCCAGGGCCAGGAAGGTCAGCATGCACGCCGACTCCAAGAACAGCATCCAGACCACGAAGCTCTTCTCCTGACCGGACACCCGCGGGCCGAGGACCGCGACGGGGAACAGCACGGCGGTGACCGCGACGAGGAACAGGGAGATCCCGTCCACGCCGAGGAACCACCTGATGCCCAGGCCGGCGATCCAGGCGTGGTTGCTCACGAACTGGAAGCCGGCGGTGTGGGTCCTGAACTCGGCGACGAGGGTGGCGACCAGCGCTATCTCGACGAGCATGGTGACGGCGCCGACCACCTTGGCCAGTTGCGGTGCCCGGGCACGCGGCAGGAGCGTGGTGATGGCGGCGCCGGCGAGCGGCACGAAGACGATGGTGGTGAGGATGGGGAACGCCCCGGTGCCGCTCACGTCAACCTCCGAGCCGGGCCACGGCGTAGATGAGGATGGCGAGGGCGCCGGCGCCGATCCCGAGGGCGTAGGTGCGGACGTAGCCGGTCTGGATGCGGCGCAGCTGGCGCCCGGTCCCGGCGGCGGCGCCGGCGACGTCGTTGACGAAGCGGTCCACGAGCCCGCGGTCCACGTCGTAGGCCATGGCGTCGGCGGCGAGGGCGAGCGGTCCGGCGACGGCGCCGGCGACCCCCTCGTCGATGTACCAGCCGTGGCGGAAGAAGGCCGGCTCGAGGACGGGGCGGGGCACCCCTTCACGCCAGGCGAGGATCCCGAGGATCAGCCCGATGAGGTTGACGCAGGTGCCGGCCACGCCGATCCACACCTTCGTCGCGTTGGCCAGCGGGAGGGCCGGCACCACGGAGGCGGGAAAGACGGGAGCGAGGAACTTGGTCAGGAAGTCCAAGCCGCCGAACGGCAGGTCAATGATGCCGCCCACCACGGCACCGATGGCGAGCACCACGAGCGGCACGCTCATGGTCCAAGGCGCGTCGTGCGGCTCACCGTGACCGTGCCCGCCGGCCGCTCCGTGCGCCGCCTCGGGTGGGTGGCCCTGGGGCGGCCCGGCGGTGGCCGCTGCTTGCTGGGCGGAGCCCGGGCGCTTCTCCCTCCAGCGGGCCCCGCCGAA
The DNA here is from genome assembly GCA_027320105.1 of Acidimicrobiaceae bacterium. Lineage (GTDB taxonomy): Bacteria > Actinomycetota > Acidimicrobiia > Acidimicrobiales > Palsa-688 > JAKAQB01. Next base: position 55,871 of record DAHVMA010000079.1, read on the forward strand.
GAAGACGAGCATCACCTCACGGCTCATGTAGTAGGCGGTCAGCCCGTCGACGAGGACACCGGTGATCCAGAGCCCGACGTTCTTGTGGTAGGCGGCTTCGAGCACCGCCTCGTGGGACCACCACCCCGACAGCGGCGGGACGGCCGAGAGGGCCAGGTAGCCGATGAAGAAGGCGCCGAAGGTGAGCGGGAGGTACTTGCGCAGCCCCCCCATGCGCCATATGTCCTGCTCGTCGGCCAAGGCGTGGATCACTGCTCCGGCGGAGAGGAACAGCAGGGCCTTGAAGAAGGCGTGGGTGACCGTGAGGAACAGGGCCGAGGTGAAGTCCCCGCTCCCCTCGGCGAGGAACATGAAGCCGATCTCCGCCAGGGTTGAGTAGGCGAGGATCCGTTTGATGTCCGTCTCGGTGCACGCGATCGTCGAAGCGACGAGCGCCGTGGCGATCCCCACGCACGCCACAACCCACTGCGTGGTACCGGAGAAGTGCAGGATCGGCGCGCTGCGGGCGAGCAGGTACACCCCGGCGGTGACCATGGTGGCGGCGTGGATGAGGGCGGAGATGGGGGTCGGGCCCTCCATGGCGTCGGGGAGCCACATGTACAGCGGGAACTGCGCCGACTTGCCGCAGGCCCCGAGAAGGAGCATGAGGCCGAGGGCTGTCGCGAAGCCGGCGCCGAGGGTCGCTCCGTGCGTGAGCGGACCGAGCACGCGGGAGAAGTTGAACGAGCCGAAGTGCTCGTACATCAAGAAGAGGGCGATCATGAAGCCGAAGTCGCCGACGCGGTTGGTGACGAACGCCTTCTTGGCGGCGACGGCGGCGCGGTTGCGCTCGAACCAGAACCCAATGAGGCCGTAGGAGCAGAAGCCGACGCCCTCCCACCCGAGGAACATGAAGAGGAAGTTGTCGGCCAGCACGAGCGTGACCATCGAGAAGAGGAACAGGCTCAGGTAGAAGAAGAACCGGGGGAAGCTCGGGTCCCCGTGCATGTAGCCGATCGAGTACAGGAAGATCAGCGAGCTGACACCCGTGACGAACAGGCAGAAGAACACCGACAGCGGATCGACCTGCAACCCGAAGCTGACCTGCAGGTGCTCGACGGGCAGCCACCGGAAGATCCCGAGGTCGACGGCCTTGTGCCCGGCCGCCCGGCCCACCTCGGCGACCCACAGGTACACCGAGGCGCCGAACGACACGAACCCGAGGGCGACCACGATCCACCCGGCGAGCGGCTCTCGCAGGCGGCGGTGCCCGGCGAGCAGCAGGATCGAACCGAGGAGCGGGGCGGCGACGACGACGTAGGCGGCGTTCACGGAGGCGGTCCTCTAGCCCTTCAGGATGTGGACGTCGTCGGCGGTGGCCTCGGCGCGCCGGCGGAAGATGGCGACGATGATGCCCAGGCCGACGACCACCTCGGCGGCGGCGACGACCAGGACGAAGAACACCGTCGCCTGGCCGCTGATGTCGTTGAGGGTCCGGGAGAAGGTGACGAACGTGAGGTTGACGGCGTTGAGCATGAGCTCGACGCACATGAACATCACGAGGATGTTGCGGCGGATGAGCAGCCCGGTGGCGCCGATGACGAACAGCATCAGGGCGACGACGAGGTACCACTCGGCGGGAACCCTCACCGGGTCACCTCCGCCGACGCCCCACCGGCTTGGCGGATCGCGGCCTGCTCCTCGCTCGACAGCTCGCCGGCGACCCGGTGGCGGGTGCGGGCGAGGACGACGGCGGCGACGATGGCGATGACCAGCAGCGCTGATGTCATCTCGAAGGGGAGCAGGTAGCGGGTGTAGATCGCCTGGCCGAGCCGGGCCACGTCGCCTTGGGCACCGCCGGTTGGGCTGGCGGGGCTCCCGAGCGAGCCCGACAGGGAGTGGGCGCCGGTGGTCCAGTTGCCCGGCACGGCCGTGAGGACGAGGATCAGGATGAACACGCCGAGCCCTAGGAGCAGGGCGAGGGGGCGCTGGAGGGGGAAGCGCTCGGCGGCGACGGGCTCCTTGCGGTCCACACCGAGGAACATGATCACGAAGAGGAAGAGGATCACGATGGCGCCGGCGTAGACGATGATCTGCACGGCGGCCAGGAAGTCGGCGTTGAGGTCGATGAGCTCGATGGCGACGCCGAACAGGGTGATGACGAGGAACAGGGCGCAGTGCACCGGGTTGCGCAGCGTGACCACACCGAGGGCGCCGGCGAGGATGAACGCGCCGCCGACCAGGAACACCGCCCAGTCGGCCGGCGCCTGCAGGTGCTCGCTGTGGGGACTGTTGACGCCGTTGTACGCCACGAGCCGGAAGGCCACGTGGAGCGCAGCCACCAGGTCGGCGCCCCTCATCGCCGTCCACCCCTCGCCCCATCCCTCGCCGGAGGGCGGGTGTCGACCCCGGCGCCCCGAAGGGCGTGCACAGCCATCTCCCGCAGGGAGAGGTCGGTTTGGGCGGAGACGTCCGCCGAGTCGGGGTCCGACTGCCCGGGCTGGGGGGGCCGCACCCCGTAGCCGAGCTCCCCGGACCAAAGCGGCCTGCCCTCCATCGCCGCCGCACCGGCCGGCGAGGTGGCCCTCACCCAGCCAGAGGTGTGCTGCTCGTCGCCCTGCTTCCAGTCCTCCCAGGGCAGCTTGCGGGGGTTGCCCTCGTCGTCGACGAGCAACTCGGCCTTGCTGTACATGGCGTCTTCACGGTTGGAGAAGCTGAGCTCGAACAGCTTCGACTCGGTGATCGCCTCGGTCGGGCAGGCCTCGACGCACATGTCGCAGTGGATGCAGCGCAGGAAGTTGATCTCGTAGACGAACCCGTACCGCTCGCCCGGCGACACCGGCGCGTCGGGGGGGTTGTCGGCTCCCCGCACGTATATGCAGCGGGCCGGGCACACGCCGGCGCACAGCTCGCAGCCGATGCACTTCTCCATGCCGTCCTCGTAGCGGTTGAGGACGTGGCGGCCGTGGCGCCGCTCGGGGATCGGTCCCTTCTCCTCCGGGTACTGGATGGTCACCTTGGGCTGGAACGGGACCCGGCCGGTGACGCCGAAACCCTTGAAGAAGTTGAAGAAGCCGTCGATCGAGCTCACGTCACACCGGTCCCTGTGGCGGGGCCGCCGGTGGCGACCTCCTCGCCACTGACGTCGACGCTGGCCGCCACCGACCCCACGTCGATGGCCCTCAACAGCACGGCGAGAGCGACGAGGCTGCCTCCTACGGCGATGAACCCCCACTCGTAGCCGACCTGGAAGCCGGCGACGATCAGCAGCATTGCCAGCGCCACCGGGATCATCCGCTTCCAGCCCAGCTCCATCAGCTGGTCGTAGCGCAGGCGGGGCAGGGTCGCCCGGATCCAGACGTAGATGTAGAGGATGATCAACGTCTTCAGCGCGAACCAGAAGATGCCAACCCACCCATAGGTGGCGACGAACGGACCGTCGGGCCCGCCGAACCACAGAGTCACCATGAGCGCCGAGTTCGTCACCAGCGCCATGTACTCCGCCAGGTAGAAGAAGGCGAAGCCGATCGAGGAGTACTCGAGGTTGAACCCGCCCGACAGCTCCTCCTCGGCCTCGACGAGGTCGAACGGCGCCCTGGTCATCTCCGCGGTGATGGCGATGGCGAAGAGGGCGAAGGGGATGAGACCAGTCCGCAGGAAGTTCCAGTGGTACAGGATCGAGCGCTGGGAGAGCCAGATGGCACTGGTCTGCAGCGAGCCGGTCTCGAGCACGACGGTCGCCACGGTGAGGCCGAGCACCGCCTCGTAGGAGACCATCTGGGCACTGGCGCGGACCGCGCCGAGCAGCGGGTACTTGGAGCCCGACGCCCAGCCGGCGAGCATCACCCCGTACACGGTGACGCCCGACGCCATGAGCATCAGCAGGATGCCCCACGGTGGGTCGGCGACTTGCAGCCTGGTGTGCCAACCCCACAGGTTGACGGTGCCGCCGATGGGCACGATCGAGAACGCCACGAACGCGGGGATGACGACCAGGTAGGGCGCCGCCTTGTACACCCACTTGTCGGCGCGCGCCGGCGTGAAGGCCTCCTTGAAGAACAGCTTCACGCCGTCAGCCAGGGATTGCAGCCACCCGCCCGGGCCGGCCCGGTTGGGCCCGTAGCGCACGCCCAGCCACGCCACCGCCTTGCGCTCGTACATGACCATGAACAGCACCGAGAGCAGTAGGAGCACGAAGGCGAGCAGGGCCTTCACGACCACGATGAGCCACACCTGCCAGTGCAGGCCGTTGGCGAAGAGGGGGTCCCCGACGTAGCCGAGCATCAGCGGGCGACCTCCACTCGCACGGTGACGACCCGGCCGGAGGCGTCGACGAGCGACGAGGCGGGCCCTCCCGGCGCGTTCCAGGCCACGGCGACGACACCGCGCGGCAGCGACGGGTCGGCCGCCGCCGGCAACGACAGGCGGCCCCGGTCGTTCGAGACCAGGAGGGCATCACCGGGGGCAACGCCGAGATCGGCCAGCTCGTCTGGATGCAACGCCGCCGACGCCGCCCGGGCGAGCGGCGAGAGGTGGTGGGCGTGACGAACCCACGTGCCGGCGTCCCAGAGGCTGCGCCGGCTCACGAGGCGGTGCGCATCCCCCTCCACGGGCACCGGCGGGGGCGCCGGCCCGCCCGGGGTCGTGAGCATCGGCGGCATCGGGGCGCGCTCCTCCTCCGACGCCTGCTTCACGGGCGGGACATCGACCGCCAGCGCTGTGGGCGCCACGGCGTGCAGCTCGGCCGACGCGATCCCCGGGTCGGCCATCGGGTCGAGCGGGCGCGGGGGCCGGATCGCCGCCCCGCCGTCGCCGGCGGGCACGACGATCCCGTCGCGCGCCGCGGCACCGGCGAGAGCGACGCGGTCGACGCCGGCGTGCAGCGGCGAGACGCGGGTGATCTCCGCCCAGATGCCCTCCAGGTCGCTCCATCCGAGGTCGGCACCGAGGCGGTAGGCAAGCTCCGAAGCGATCATCCAGTCCGGCCAGGCGACGCCCGGCGCCGTGACGATCGCGCCGAGGTGGGTGACGCGGCCTTCGAGGTTGGTGAAGGTGCCGCGGCGCTCGGCGTAGGTGGCGGCGGGCAGCACCACATCCGCCTTGCGCGCGGAGTCGGTGAGGAAGCTGTCGACGGCGACAACGAAGCGGGCGCCGGCGAGGCCCTTCACGGCATGGAGGGCGTCGGGGAAGTCGGCCTCGGGGTCGGCGCCGAGCAGCACCAACCCCCCGATCCGGCCCCGGGCGGCGGCGGCGAGGATTTCGGCGGTGCCCATTCCCCGACCCATCGGCAGCTCGGCGCCCCACTGCGACTCGTACCAGCCGCGACCTTGGTCGAGGCCGACGCGACCGGGGAGCACCCCCGGCGCGAGGCCCATGTCCAAAGCGCCGTGGACGTTCCCCCGGCGCAGCCCCGACAGCCAGGCGACGCCCGGGAGGCCGCTGAAGGCGGCGACGGCCGCCCGGACGCCGGCGTCGCCCTCGGCGAGCGACGCCCGCCCCACGAGCACGACGATCGAGGGCCGCTCCGCCGGGCGGCCACGGCGGACGGGCGCCTCCTGCCAGGCTCTCACCAGGTGGGCACGGATCCCGGCGATGGTGCCGGCGGCGACACCGGCCACGTCGCCGGTCGGGTCGTGGTCCGCCGTGACCGCCTGCACCAAGGCGGCGAGCTCACCCGGCCGGTGCAGGGCCGTCACCGCCGCGTGGCGGGACAGGCCGGTGCGAGTCGGGGTGAGCTCGACGATCTGCAACCCTCGCTCGCGGGCGGCGTTGCGAAGCCGCAGGTACAAGACGGGCAGCTCCTCCTTGGGATCGGTGCCGAGGGTCAGCAGCAACGGGGCGGACGCCGCCTCGTCGATCGTCGCCCGCGGCAGGCCGAGCAGCACGTCGGCGGGCACCCCGTCGCCGAGCTGGGCGTCGACGTTGTCGGTGCCGAGCACGGCCCTGGCGAACTTCCCCCACGCGTAGGCGTCCTCGTTGGCGAGGCGCGCTCCGCCGATCACGGCGACGTTGGCGCCCCCGCCGGCGCGCACCGCCCGTTGCAAGCCGCCTGCGGCGGTGTCGAGCGCCTCCGCCCACGACACCTCGACCAGCTCGGCGTCCTTGCGCACGAGGGGCGCGCCGAGGCGTTCCGGCGAGTTGACCGCCTCGTAGTCGAAGCGGCCCTTGTCGCACAGCCACGCCCAGTTCACCGGGTCGCAGTCCACACCGATCTTGCGGACCAGCTGGTCACCGCTGGTCTGGACCGCGACCCTGCAGCCAACGGAGCAGGACGTGCAGGTGCTCTCCACCTGGTCGAGGTCCCACGGCCGGGCCCGGAAGCGGTACGGCGTCGCCGTCAGGGCTCCGACCGGGCAGATCTGCACCACGTTGCCGCTGAAGTAGGAGGCGAAGGGATGGGTGGCCGAGAAGACCGCCACCTCTGTCCTGTCCCCCCGTTCGTAGAAGTCGATCAGCGGGTCGCCGGCGACCTCGTCGGCGAAGCGGACGCAGCGGCCGCACTGGATGCAGCGCTCCCGGTCGAGGTTGACCAGCTCGGAGATCGGGATGGGCTTGTCCCAGTGCCGCTTCTCCTCGACGAAGCGCGACTCGCCGGGGCCGTAGGCGAGGGTCTGGTCCTGGAGGGGACATTCCCCGCCCTTGTCGCACACCGGGCAGTCCAGGGGATGGTTGACGAGCAGGAGCTCGAGGACGCCGTCCTGGGCCTTCTTGGTCATCTCGCTCGTCGTCGACACCTTCATGCCGTCGGCGACGGGGTTGTAGCAGGCGGGCATCAGCGTGGATCCCCGGGGCCCTTCGACCTCGACCAGGCACATGCGGCACATGCCGACCGGCTTCATCCGCGGGTGGTAGCAAAAGCGCGGGATGTACGTGCCGGCCGCCTCGGCCGCCTCGATCAGCAGCTGGCCCTTGGGGACGACCACCTGGCGGCCGTCGATGGTGACCGTCACCATCTCGCCCGGCGACCGGGGGACGGGGGGCGGCGGCGAGCCAACGGCGCTCTCGGTGATGACGGGCCGCGGCGCCAGGTGCACGGGAACCTCACGCCCGGTGTGGCCGGCGGCCGACCCGGGTGCCGTGGCGTCGCCGGCGGTCGTCGTGGCGGGCTGCGGCGTGGGGTCAGACATGCGCGACCCTTCCCGGCAGCCGGTCGGGCGGGAACGGGCAGCGGCCCTCGCGGATGTGGGTCAGGAGCTCGTCGGGGAACATTCGGATGCCCGACGCCGGCGCCGGCGGGATCGACGGCCCGAGCACGCAGATCGTCGTCTGCGCCGGCGGCCACCGGATGCCCGGCGAGATGTTGTCACACACGTCCATGAGCAGGTCGAGATCCGCCTCCCGGCCCTGTCCGTTCTCGATGCGCTGCAGGATCTTCTCCACCCAGCCGCTGCCCTCCCGGCACGGCGTGCACTGGCCGCAGGACTCGCGGTGGAAGAAGCGCACGATCCGCCAGGCGGCCCGCACGATGCAGGTCGTCTCGTCCATGGCGGTGACCGCACCGGAGCCGGCCATGGTGCCCACCTCGGCGATCTTCTCGTTGGCGAGCAGGACGTCGAGGTCTTGCGGCCCGAGCCATGGGGAGCTGACACCGCCGGGGATGAACGCCTTGAGCTGGCGGTCCTCGCGGATGCCGCCGCCTAGGCGCGCGTCGAACATGAGGTCGCGGAAGGTGACCTTGGCGAACTCCAGCTCGTAGTTGCCCGGCCGCTTCACGTGCCCGGACAGCGCCATGACCTTGGTGCCCTTGGACCGGCCCTCGCCGAGGGCGGCGAAGGCGTCAGCGCCGTTCCGCATGACCCACGGCAGGTTGGACACCGTCTCGACGTTGTTGACGACCGTCGGCGCCCCGTACAGGCCGACGGCCGCCGGGAAGAACGGCGGCTTGATGCGGGGATAGCCCCGCTTGCCTTCCAGGCTCTCGAGCAGCGCCGTCTCCTCGCCGCAGATGTAGGCGCCGGCGCCCGGGTGAACGACGATGTCGACCGACCAGCCGCTGCCGAGGATGTCGCCGCCGGCTGCGCCGTAGGCGTACGCCTCGTTGACAGCGGCCTGCAGGCGCTCGAGGCCGAGGGCGAACTCCCCCCGGACGTAGAGGAAGATCTGGTCGGCCCGCACCGCGTAGGCGCAGATGAGGGCGCCCTCGACGACCATGTGCGGGTCGGTCTCGATGAGCATGTGGTCCTTGAACGTCGCCGGCTCGCTCTCGTCGCCGTTGATCGTCAGGTACACCGGCTCGGACTTGGCGAGCATGCCCCACTTGCGGCCGGCCTCGAAGCCGGCGCCGCCGCGCCCGAGGATGTTGGCCACGTTGACCGCCTCGCGGACCTCCTCGGGGGTCATGGACAGCGCCTTGCGCAGCCCGTCGTAGCCGCCGTCGTCGAGGTAGGAGGCAAGCGTCCAGGGCGCGGGGCCGCCGAGGCGGCGGGTGACGATGCGCGGGGCGCCGGTGACCGTCACGGCTCGGTCCTGTCGTCGGACGGGGCGGGACCGTCGAGGGCCAAGACGGCCGGTGTGGTCGCGAACGTCTCGAGGTCGACACCGTCGGTGGGCTCGTCGGCGATCGCTCCCGGCCGGCTGCTCTCGGCGAGCGCCGGCACCGGTCCGCCGCACCCGTGCACGCTGGCGCCGGCGGCGGCGAGCCCGACGCTGCGCCGGACGCGGCAGAGGGTGCCGTGGGGCGGGACCTCCCCGTCGAGCTCGCCGGCGGCGAGGCGGGCGACGAGGTCGTCGAAGCCCTCCCGGTCCACATCTCCGAAGTACCGCCAGTTGACCGTGACGCAGGGGGCGTTGCCGCACAGCGCCAGGCATTCGGCGTCCTCCAGGGTGAACAGCCCGTCGGGTGTCGTCCCGCCGTGCGCGATTCCCAGCCTCTCCTCGGCGTGCTCGAGCAGTTCGTACGCGCCCTGCAACAGGCAGGCGATGTTGGTGCACACCGCGATCAGGTACTTGCCGACCGGCTCGGTGTGGAACATGTCGTAGAACGACGCCGTGCCCTGGACCTCGGCCGCCTCCAACCCGACCAGCTCGCCGGCGTGCTGCATCCCGTCGTCGGTGAGGTAGCCGTCCTGTTCCTGGAGGAGGTGCAGGATGGGGATCAGGGCGGAGCGGGGGTGGGGGTAGAGCGCGATCAGGTCGCGCGCCCGCTGCTCGTTGTGGGGGGTCAGCCGCGCCACGTCGGCTCATCCTTGCCGAGGGTCGCGCGGGCCGTCCAAACGGGCCCCATCTAACGGTCCACGTCCCCGAGGACCGGGTCGATGGTGGAGACGATGGCGATCGTGTCGGCGATCAGCGCCCCGCGTGCCATCGGCGCCAGACCCTGCAGGTTGGCGAAGCTGGCGGCGCGCATGTGCAGCCGGTACGGGCGAGAGGTGCCGTCGGAGACGATGTAGCAGCCACCCTCGCCGCGCGGCGTCTCGACCGGGACGTAGGCCTCCCCCGGAGGCACCCGGAACCCCTCGGTGTAGAGCTTGAAGTGGTGGATGAGGGCTTCCATCGACTCGTCGATGCGGTTGCGGGGTGGCGGGGTGACCTTCTTGTCCTGCGTCCTATAGTCGCCTGCCGGCATCCGGTCACAGACCTGGCGGCAGATGCGGATGGATTCGCGGATCTCGTTGAACCGGATCGCGAACCGGTCCCAACAGTCGCCGACCTCGCCGACGATCACGTCGAAGTCCACCTCGTCGTAGGCGAGGTAGGGCTCGTCCCTGCGGAGGTCCCGCGGGATGCCCGTCGAGCGCAGTAGCGGCCCGGTGAGGCCCAGGGAGACGGCTTCCTCTGCGGTGAGCGGCCCGACGTTCTGCAGCCGGCGCTGCAGGATCGGCTGGCCTGTGAGCAGGTCGTCGTACTCGTCCATCCGCCGGCTCATCATGTCGCAGAGGGCGATCACGTCGTCCCGCCACCCGTCGGGCAGGTCGGCGGCGACGCCGCCGGGGCGGATGAAGTTGTGGTTCATCCGCAGCCCGGTCACCTTCTCGAAGAGCTGCAGCACCACCTCCCGCTCGCGCCAGCCGTAGACGAGCATGTTGATGGCGCCGATGTCGGCGCCGTTGGTGGCCAGCCACAGCATGTGCGAGCTGATCCGGTTGAGCTCGCAGAGCAGCATCCGGATCCACGTGGCGCGCGGCGGCACCTCGACACCCAGGAGCTTCTCGACGGTGAGGCTGAAGGTCACCTCGTTGAAGAACGGCGACAGGTAGTCCATGCGGGTGACGTTGGTGGAGCCCTGGTGGTACATGAGCTCCTCGCCGGTCTTCTCCATCCCGGTGTGGAGGTAACCGATCACCGGCTTGGATCGCAGGACAGTCTCGCCCTCGAGCTCGACCATGATGCGCAGCACCCCGTGGGTGGAGGGGTGGGAGGGGCCGAGGTTGAGGATCATCGTCTCGTCGGTCGGCACCTCGAGGTCCACGTCGGCGAGCTCGACGCCGGCGCCCCCGCCTTCGGGGAGGCGGAGCACGGCGCCCAGCTCGCGTTGGAGCTCCGAGAGCGACTGGCGGCCCCGGTCGTGCAGCTCCTGCGAGCCCTCGCAGGTCCGGTCCTGCAGGAGCCGGTTGACGGCCTCTCCCCCGGGGCCGGACCGGCCGAGGACGCGGTCGATGAGGCCGTGCCGGCGGGCGGCCAGCGCCCTGTCGGGGGTGGTCCCTTCGCTCGTGTGCTCGAGCTCCTCGCTCGTGTGCTCGAGCTCCTCGCTCGACTTGGTCATGTCTCGTCGCTCTCGTCGTCGCTTGGTGGGGCGGATGGGGTCAGCGCCGGTCCGGTGACTCCTTGAACTGCACGGGCACGCGCCCGGTCGGGTAGTCCTTGCGCAGCGGGTGGCCCTCCCAGTCCTCGGGCATGAGGATCCGGCTCGGATCTGGATGTCCTTCGAACCGGATGCCGAACATGTCGTAGGTCTCCCGCTCGTGAGCCTCGGCGCCGGCCCACAGGTCGAACAGTGTCGGCACCCACGGATCGCCACCGGGCACCTGGCAGCGGACCCGCAGCCGCCGGCGGTCACGGATGCGCCACAGCTCGACCACCACCTCGAACCGCTCGGGGCCGACCCCGGCCGGCAGGGCTCGCCCGGGATGCGTCAGGTAGTCGACACCCGTCAACCCGACGAACAGGTCGTAGCCGTCGCCACGCAACCCCTCCAAGAGGGCGTGGTAGCGGTCGCGGTCGGTGTGGACGACACGGGAGCCGAGGCTGTCGACCATCGGGCAGCCGTGGACATCCTCCAGCACGGCGACCGCACCCGGGGGCGCCGTCGCCCCGCCCTCACCCGCCTCGTCGTCGTGGCCCGCCGGCCTGGCCTGGTCCGCGTCGCTCATGCGCCGGTCGGGGACAGCCCGGTCGGGACGCGCGCCGGGGTGGTGGGGAGGCGCTGCGGCTGCGGGAGCTCGGCCACCCGGATGCGGGCCCCCTCACCGGGCCGGCGGGTGATCTCGCCGACACGGATCTGCTGGTGGAGCGTGAGGATGCCGTGGATGAGGGTCTGGGGACCGGGCGGGCATCCCGGCACGTACACATCGACCGGGACGATCTGGTCGACGCCCTGCACCAGCGCGTAGTTGTTGAACATCCCTCCGGTGCTGGCGCACACACCCATCGAGATGACCCACTTTGGTTCCATCATCTGGTCGTAGACCTCCCGCAGCACCGGGGCCATCTTCTGACTGAGCCGGCCGGCGACGATCATCAGGTCCGCCTGGCGGGGCGACGCCCGGAACACCTCCATCCCGAAGCGGGCGAGGTCGTAGTTGGCGGCGCCGGTGGCCATCATCTCGATCGCGCAGCAGGCGAGGCCGAAGTTGGCACCCCAGGAGCTGGCCGCCCGCGCCCACTTGACGGCACCCTCCAACGTGCCCGAGAGGAAGTTGTGTTGCAGGCTCTCCAGGCCCATCGCTACTCCTCTCCCCTCGGGGCACCGACCGGCTGCGCCCAGCTGGGGGCGCCCTCCCCGGGCCCCGGCACGCCGTTGCCGGCTCGCCCGCCGCCTTCCTCGCCGGCGTCGCCCTCGACGGGTCGCAGCCCCGGGCCCTCGACTGCGACCTGCAACGGGCGCGGCACCCGGCGGACGGTGGCGGTGGTCGTGCGTGTGAGGTCAGGCTCAGGCCGGTTGCGGAACCGCTGGGTCGGCCCCCAGTCGAGGGCGCCGTTGGAGACCAGGTAGGCGAAGGACACGAAGACGATGCCGACGAAGGTGGCCATCTCTGCCAGGCCGAAGCTCGACAGCTGGTGGTACATGACCGCCCACGGATAGAGGAACACGACCTCGATGTCGAAGATGATGAAGATCATGGCGACGAGGTAGAAGCGGACGGGGAAGCGCGCCGCCGGCTCGCGCCTGGGGGCGATGCCCGACTCGTACGGGCCGTCCTTGGCTGCGGTCGGGCGCTTGGGGCCGAGGAGGCCTGAGGCGAGGAAGGACCCGGCGGCGAACAGCGCAGCCAGCACCAGCAGCAGGAGGATCGGGAGGTACTGGACCATCGCTGGCTTCCTTCTGGGACGTGGTCAGGATGGGGGCGGCTGTAGTTTCTACGCCGTGGGGCGGTCGGCACGCCAGCCTGGTCACGGTTCCGCCACCTGGTCGCGCTTCGCCGGCCGGCTGCCGGCCAGCCTATCCATGGGTCAGTTGCAGTGCGGGCCGGCCGGGCGCTGGCCCGTCGTGTCGATCCCCGGTGGCGGCCCGAAGATCCGCCGCCGGGAGGCAGTCCCCAGGTAATCCGATGCCGAGGTGACCACACCGACGAGCGCGGCGGCGAAGACGCCCACCACGCCTTGCTCGAGGAAGCGCCGGCGGGTGGTTGCAGCCGTGGGGGTGGTGTCGCCCCCGTGCTCGTCGCTGCCCGCCGGAGCGCCGGCCCGGCCCGCCCACAGCGCACGCAGCGCCACCACCACGATGACGGCGGCGGCGAGCCCGCCGCCGACCACGATGCCAAGGACGTCCCAAGGACCGAACACCACGGTTGCCCAGCATGTCCCCCCGCGCCGCCAGGAGCCACTCACCCGGCGATCTCCGAGGCCTGACGTCGCGCGCCCTGCCGGCCGTAGCCCCCGCTCGCATAGATTCGCCGTGTGCCGGTGATCGAGCAGCACCAGGGTCCCCGCCGCTGCGACGTGCTCGTCATCGGCGGCGGTCCGTCGGGAGCGTCGTGCGCGTACTGGCTGGCGAGCGCCGGCCACGACGTCGTCCTCGTGGAGCGGAAGGGCTACCCGCGTGAGAAGACCTGCGGGGACGCCCTGACCCCCCGGTCTGTGCGCCAGCTGGAGGAGATGGGCCTCGGGGGTGAGCTGGCGGCGGCAGGCCACCGCTACGCCGGCCTGCGCAGCCACGCCTTCGGCCGCACGCTGGAGCTCGAGTGGCCGGGCCATCCGGACCTGCCCGGTTACGGGTACGTCATCACCCGCAAGGACCTCGACGCTCTGGTCGCCCGGCGGGCGGGGAAGGCAGGGACAGCGGTGTGGGAGCATGCCGAAGCGGGCCAACCGGTGCTCGAGGGTGGGCTCCTGCGCGGTGCGTGGGTCACCCGCAAGGACGCATCAGGGTCGGCGCCCGTCGAGGTGAGGGCCCGCTACGTGGTCGTCGCCGACGGGGCCAACTCCCGCTTCGGCCGTGCCCTCGGGACGGCGCGCAACCGGCGTTACCCGCTGGGCATGGCCATCCGGGGCTACTACGAGTCACCGATGCACGCCGAGTCCTGGATCGACAGCTGGCTCGACATCCGCGACAGGGCAGGCAACGCGCTCCCCGGCTACGGCTGGATCTTCCCCGTGGGCGACGGCCGGGTGAATGTCGGCGTCGGCCTGCTGTCGACCTTCAACCAGTGGAAGGCCGTCAACACCACCCACCTCATGGAGAGCTTCGTCGAGCTCGCTCCCGAGCAGTGGGACCTGCGGCCGGGGACGGCCTGCGGGCCGGCCACCGGCGGTCGCCTGCCGATGGGCCTGTCCGTGGGACCTCACGTGGGGCCCACCTACCTGGTCGCCGGCGACGCCGGCGGCACGATCAACCCGTTCAACGGTGAGGGGATCGCCTACGCCTACGAGACAGGGCGAATGGCCGCCGACGCCGTCCACCTGGCGCTGGCCAGCGGGGACGGGATGGCGCTGCGCACCTACCAGGACGCGCTCCGGGACCGCTACGGGCTGTACTTCCGGGTGGCCCGGGCGTTCGTGCACGTGATCGGCCATCCCGAGCTGATGCGGGCCATGGTGAGCACCGGCATGCGCAACCGGACCCTCATGGAGTGGGTGCTGCGGATCATGGCGAACATCCTGCGCCCCGACGAGCTCGGCCCGGCCGAAGCGGCGTACCGGGCGCTGGCGTCGCTCGCGCGGGTGGTGCCGACGAGCTCCGCCGCCTGACGAGCCCGCCCGCCACAACGCCCGCCGCAACGCCCGCCCAAGGCCGCCCCGGCGCCCCCGAGCCCCCGACGACCGCCCTACCCCCGCGCCAGGTCCTCCGCCACCTCCCCCACCGCCGAGACGACCCGGTCGAGGTCCTCGTCGCTGTGTGCCAGCCCCGGGAACAGGATCTCGTAGGCGCCCGGCGCCAGCGCCACGCCCCGCGACAGCAACCCGTGCATGAAGCCGGGGAACAACCCCGTCTCCGCCGACGCCCTCGCCCCGGCGTACGACGTCACCGGCACGGGCCCGAAGAACACGCCGACCAGCGTGCCGGCCACCGGCACCTGGGCCTCCACCCCGGCCGCCGCCAGCGCCGAGGCCAGCCCGGAGGCGAATCGTCCCACCCTCTCCGCCAGCGCCCGGTAGGCACCGGGGTCGAGCAGCGACAACGCCGCCAGGCCCGCTGCGGTCGCCAGCGGGTTCCCCGAGAGCGTCCCCGCCTGGTACACCGGCCCCCCCGGCGCCAGCGACGACATGACGTCGCGCCGCCCGCCGAACGCCGCCAGCGGCAGCCCGCCACCGATCACCTTGCCGAAGCACCACAGGTCCGGCGTGACGCCGTACCACGCCGAGGCCCCCCCGGGAGCGAGGCGGAACCCGGTGATCACCTCGTCGAAGACGAGCAGCGCCCCGACCCGATCGCACGCCTCCCGGAGGCCGGCGAGGAAGCCGGGGGCGGGCGGGACCAGCCCCATGTTGGCGGCGACGGGCTCGACGATCACGCATGCGACGTCGGAGCCCAATGAAGGCACGACGTTGTAGGGCGCCACCATCGTCTCGGCCACCGCCGCAGGAGGTACGCCAGCCGACGCAGGCAGCCCCAGGGTGGCCACGCCGCTGCCCCCGCCGGCGAGCAGCCCGTCGGAGTGCCCGTGGTAGCAGCCCTCGAACACAACTACGCGGTCGCGCCCGGTGGCGCCCCGGGCAAGGCGGACGGCGGACATGCACGCCTCTGTGCCGCTGCTCACGAGTCGCACCTGCTCGCAGCCGGGGACGCGGGAGGCGATGACCTCGGCGAGCAGCACCTCCCGCTCGGTCGGCGCCCCGAAGGTGGTGCCCTCCCCGGCCGCCTTCCTTATGGCCTCGATGACCACCGGGTGGGCGTGGCCGAGGATCGCCGCCCCGTAGGACTGGACCATGTCGAGGTACCGCCGGCCCTCGACGTCCCATACGTAGGCGCCCGAGCCCCGAGCCACGAAGTAGGGCGTGCCGCCCACGGCGCGAAAGGCACGCACCGGCGAGTTGACACCCCCCGGCGTGACGGCCAGCGCCCTGGACCAGAGCGAGGCGTTATCCACGCAGCCACTCCGCTGCGTCGCCGGCGAAGTAGGTGAGGACCAGGTCGGCGCCGGCGCGCTTGATGGCCAGCAGCTGCTCGAGGGCCACGGCGTCGCCGTCAACCCAGCCCCGCTCCCCGGCGGCCTTGATCATGGCGTACTCGCCGCTCACGTGGTATGCGGCGAGCGGGACGTCGTGGCGCCGGCGGACCTCGCTGATCACGTCGAGGTAGGTGACCGCCGGCTTGACCATCACCAGGTCGGCGCCCTCCTGCACGTCGAGGGCAACCTCCCGCAGCGCCTCCCGCAGGTTGCGGACGTCCTGCTGGTAGGCGCGCCGGTCACCCCCGCCGGCGATGGTCACGTCGACGGCGTCCCGGAACGGGCCGTACAGCGCGGAGGCGAACTTGGCGGCGTAGGCCATGATCGCCACGTCGGCGCGCCCGGCGCCGTCGAGGGCGCCGCGGATGGCGGCCACCTGACCGTCCATCATCCCCGACGGGGCGACGACGTCGGCGCCGGCGGCCGCCTGGGCAAGGGCGGCCCGGGCGTACAGCTCGAGGGTGGCGTCGTTGTCGACCTCGCCCCGGGCGTCGAGCACCCCGCAGTGGCCGTGGTCGGTGTACTCGTCGAGGCACAGGTCGGCGACGAGAGCGAGGCGGTCGCCGACCTCCTCCCGCAGGCGCCGGAGGGCGACCGCCACGATGCCGTCGGGGTCCCAGGCACCGCTGCCGTGGGGGTCCTTGCGAGCCGGCACGCCGAAGAGCACGACCCCCCGGATGCCGAGGCCGGCGAGCCGGACGACCTCCTTGGCGAGCGACTCGACGGTGTGCTGGACGACGCCGGGGAGCGACGCGACGGGCTGCGGCTCGTCGACGCCCTCCCGCACGAACAGCGGGGCGATCAGGTCCTCGACCTGCAGGTGCGTCTCGGCGACGAGCTCGCGCAGGGCCGGTGTCCGCCGCAGGCGGCGCAGGCGGGTGTCGGGATAGGGCATGCGGAGAAAGGCCTCCCGGGACGGCGGCTCACGCCCGGCGACGGCTGCGGCCGGGCCCCGACAACGTACCGCCCGCCCCCGGCCGTGCCCTCCTCAACCGCGATGGAGCCGGACGCAGTCGAGCGACGGCCCGCTGCCATCACGCCAGCACAGCGCTGAGGGCGTCGACCAGCCCGGGGATCGTGTGCTCGCCGGCGACCACGGTCACCTCGATGCCCGCCTGGCGGGCGGTCTCGGCCGTGACCGGCCCGATGCAGGCGACGACGGGCGGGACGTGGGCGGTGCCGGCGAGGGCAACGTAGTTGGTGACGGTGGACGATGCGGTGAAGCAGACGGCGTCGGCGGCCGCGGCCGCCTCGAGGGCGCCGGGAGGCGGGTCGGCCCGCACCGTCCGGTAAGCCTCGACCACGTCGACGCGCCAGCCGGCCGCCCGCAGGCCTTCGGGGAGGACGGAGCGGGCGGCGGCGGCGGCGGGGACGAGCGCGTGGCGGGGTGGCGATGTGGCGAGGAGCGCGGCGAGCAGTGACTCGGCCACGTGCTTGTCGGGTAACAGGTCGGCGAGGAGGCGGTAGCGGGCGAGGGCCTCGGCGGTCGAGGGTCCGATGGCGGCGATGCGGGTGCCGGCCCACGCCCGGCTGTCTGGGATCAGGTCGCAGAAGCGGGGGACGGCGTTGGCGGAGGTGAAGATCACCCAGTCGTAGCGGCGGGTGGCGGCCGCGGCGAGGGCGGCGCCGCCGTCGGCCGGCCCGGTGATGGCGATGGCAGGCAGCTCGACGGGGTGGGCGCCCAGTGCCCGGAGGCGGGCCGAGAGGGCCGAGGCCTGCCCGCTGGCGCGGGTGACGACGACCGACCGCCCGAAGAGCGGGCGCCGGGTGTACCAGGCGAGGTCGACGCCGGCGACGGCACCGGCGTAGGCCGGGGCGGCGACGGCGGGGGTGACGCCCGGTACGACCTCGAAGGCGACGCCGGCGCCCTGCAGGGCGATGGCCTCCTCCCCACCCCGCCCCGGCACGAACGGGTCGCCGCCCTCCAGGCGAACCACTTCCCGCCCGGCGCGGCCGTGCTCGACGAGGAGGGCGTTGATCTGGTCCTGGGGCATGGTGCCCCCGGCTCGCCTGCCGACGTCGATGCGCAGCGCGCCGGGAGGGGCGAGCTCGAGCAGCGACGCGTCCAAGAGCGGGTCATGGACGACGACGTCGGCGCGGGCGAGCAGCTCGGCGGCGCGCACGGTGAGCAGGCCGGGGTCGCCCGGGCCAGCGCCGACGAGGTAGACGGTCACCGCAGCAGGGCTCCCGCCAGCTCGCAGCCGAGCGACGGCCCGGCCGACGCCGGCCCGGTCCGCCGGTCGCGCCGGCCGTCGAGGAACCCCTCGATGTGGATGAGGTCGCCGTCGACGGCGGCGAGGGCTCCGACGGGCAGCTCGCAGCCGCCGCCGAGGCGGGCGAGGAACGCCCGTTCGGCCTCGACGGCGCAGCGGGCGGCGGGGTCGTCGATGGCGGCCAGGGCGGCGAGGGCGGCGGCGTCCCCCTCCCGGCACTCCACGGCGAGGGCCGCCTGGCCGACCTGGGGGATCATCACCTCCGGCGAGAGGATCTCGGCGGCCCGGGCGCCCAGCCCGAGGCGCTGGAGCGCAGCGAGGGCGACCACCACTGCGCCGCCGTCCGGGACCCGGGTGAGCCGGGTCGGGACGTTGCCGCGCAGGCCCGTGAACGTGGCGTCGGGGCGGGCGGAGGCGAGCTGCACCCGGCGGCGGGCCGACCCGGTGGCGAAGACCGTCGCGGCGGCAAGCGGGGCGCCGACGAGAGCGTCGCGGGGATCGCCGCGCTCGGGGTAGGCCCCGATCACGAGGCCGGGGGTGGGCACCGACGGCAGGTCCTTGGCGGAGTGGACGGCAAGGTCAACGCGACCGTCGAGCACCGCGGCCTGCACCTCCTTCACGAACACGCCCTGGCCCCCCATCTCGTGGATGGGCACGTCCCGGTGGCGATCGCCTGCCGTCTCCACCACGACCAGCTCGGCGCCGGGGCCGAGGCGGGCCGCGACCCGTCGGGCCTGCCAGCGCGCCAGCTCGCTGCCCCGCGTGGCGATGCGCATCAGGGGCCGAGAGGGCGGTCCTCGGGCGGGTCCTCCCGGCCCGACGAGGCGAGGACGGCGGTCCAGGGAGGCCCGGCGGGGACGGGCCGGGGCAGCAGCCGCCGCCCATCGAGCAGGACTTCGGGGT
This sequence comes from Acidimicrobiaceae bacterium, assembly GCA_027320105.1. Taxonomy (GTDB): domain Bacteria; phylum Actinomycetota; class Acidimicrobiia; order Acidimicrobiales; family Palsa-688; genus JAKAQB01. The sequence continues at coordinate 74,733 of DAHVMA010000079.1, forward strand.
CCGCCGGGCGGTAGTCCCAGCCGAGGGCGCCAGCGAGGTCCCAGGCGTGCAGGTGCCATTCACCGGCCGCCAGCATCGTGTGCTGCCGGAGGGTGAGGGCACCGACGCCGGACCAGGCGCCTAGCACCAGCTCGGGGTCGAGGTCGCCGACGCGCTCGCCGTAGCGCGTGGCGATGGCGTCGAAGGCGACGATGCGGTCGGCGCCGCCGCTCACCGCCAGGGCCACCGGCCGGGCGGCGCCGCAGTCGGCGAGGTCGTCGTCGCGCTGCGGTCCGCTGCGGACCTGGCCGGCGAGGGCGGCGTCGAGGAGGCGGTGGTGGGAGCGGGCCGTGGCGAGGACGTGGCCGGCGAGGTCGATGGCGGCCCAGCCGGCGAAGCCCGTCGGCAGGGACCAGTCCACGTACTCGAGCCCGAGTCGCTGCAGCGCCCGCACGCCGTCCCCGTAGGCGCTGAGGATGCGCCCCCAGGCGGGATCGGTTGCGGCAGCCGGGAGGGTCACCGGCCCATCTTGGCGGACCAGGACACCTTCGTGGTGCTAGACGTCGAGGCCCCACAGCTCGACGAGGGCAGCGGCAAGCCGCTCGCCGCGTGGCCCGCCGGCGGAGGTGTTGAGGGCGACCGACGGGTCGTGCAGGAGCTTGTTGACGAGACGCCGGGTGGCGGTGTCGACGGCCCGCCGCTGGGCGGGGTCGAGGCCGAGGCGCCCCACCTCGGCAGCGCGGATCGCCTCGGCCCGGGCACGCAGCGCGGCGACGATCGGGGCGGCGACGGCCCGTTGGGCGACGGCGTCCTGCCAGCGCCGCAGCTCCTCGTCGAGGATGGCCTCCGCCCGGGGGATCTCTGCCCTCCTCCCGGCCATGGCCGCCTCGGCGTGGACCTTGATGTCGCCCAGGTCGTAGCGGGTGACGCCGGGTAGCTCGCCGACGGCGGGATCGACGTTGCGGGGGACGCCCAGGTCGACGACGACCAGCGGCCGGTGCTCCCGGGGCCCGACGGTGGCGGCGTCGAGCAGCGGGTGAGGCGCGGCGGTGGCGCAGAAGACGACGTCGGAGTCGTCGACCGCCCGGGCGAGGTCGGACCAGGGCACCACCGGGACAGCAAGCCGGGCGGCGCGCTCGGCGCTGCGGTTGGCGACGCGGACCGCAGCGGGGGTGAGCAGGCCGACCAGTGCCGCGCCCATCTCACCGGCGCCGACCACCAGGCAGGCCCGGCCAGCGAACGCCGACGCGCCCGGGCACGACGCCTGCGCCCCGAGAGCAGCGACGGCAACGGCGGCGTGTGACAGCGACGTCGTGCCGCGGGCGATGCCGGTCTCGGTCCTCACCCGCTTGCCCGCCTCGACGGCGTGGCGAACGAGCATGGCGAGCACCGGACCGGAGCTGCCGTGCGCCCGGGCGCCGTCGGCGGCGGCACGCACCTGGCGGAGTATCTCGCCCTCCCCGAGCACGGTGGAGTCGAGGCCGGCGGCGACGCGGAGCAGGTGGCGGGCGGCAACGGCGTCGTAGAACTCGTACAGCCCGTCGGCGAGATCCTCCGGCGGGCGCCCGGTCCAAAGGCAGAGGAAGTCACGGATGTCGCCGAGGGCGCCGTGGAACCGCTCGCAGCTGGCGTAGATCTCCGTTCGCATGCACGTCGACAGCACGACGACCTCGTCTAGGTGCGGGCGGCCGGTCAGGTCTCCGAGCGCCTTGGCCAGCGACTCGGCCGGGACGGCCGCCGCCTCGAGCACCTCGAGCGGGACGGTGCGGTGGTTGAGTCCTGCGACGACGACAGACACGCGTGGAACCTTCTCCGGTGCGGGTGGCATCGCCCGCCTCGATCAGATCGAGCATGGTCGACTGGAGCGCAGGGCGCCAGTCGTCAGCCCGCCTGGCTCGTGACGCCGGCGGCCTGGGTCCCGTAGTAGGAGAGGATCTGCAGCTCGACGCCGAGGTCCACCTGGCGCACGGCGACGCCCGCTGGCGCCTCCACGCGGGCGGGAGCGAAGTTGAGGATCGAGTTGACCCCAGCGGCCACGACCGCGTCGGCGGCGGCCTGGGCCGCCGTGGCAGGGATCGTGAGCAACGCCATCTCAACGCCTTTCTCCGAGACGACATCGGCGAGGCGCTCAAGCGGTTCGACGAGGACGTCGCCGACGCGCTGGCCGACAGTTCGGGGGTCGATGTCGAAGGCGGCCACGATCCGGAACCCCCGCTCCGCGAAGCCGCCGTAGCCGGCGAGGGCGTGCCCGAGGTTGCCTACCCCCACGATCGCGACCCTCCTGTCCTCCGACAGCCCGAGCTGGCGGCTGATCTGGCGGACCAGGTAGGCGACGTCGTAGCCGACGCCCCGGGTGCCGTATGACCCGAGGTGGGACAGGTCCTTGCGGACCTGAGCGGCGTTGACCCCTGCGCCGGAGGCGAGGTCGTCGGAGGAGATCGTCTCGTCGGCGACCTCCGCCAGCACGCGCAAGTACACGGGCAGCCGGGCCACGGTCGCCTCGGGGAGCCGGCGAGCGGACACGATGCCCGATGCTACCGGCGGGGTCGCGGCTGGCCCCGTCGGGGCGGCAACCCTCTAGCCGGCCTGGGTGAACCGGGCGCCGACGAAGCGGTCGACGTCCTCCTGGCGGATCCGGTAGCTGCGCCCGACGCGGACGGCGGGGAGTTGACCGGACTGCACGAGGCGGTAGACGGTCATGTTCGAGACCCGCAGCATGCCCGCCACCTCGTTGACGGTCACGAACTGCGACCGCGACTGGTCTGGTTGCACAGTGGGACCACCCTTCTCCGTCCCTCGAGCGTACGGCACGAGGACGGCCGGGGCCAGTGGCCCGTCCCTACCCGCAGGCCGCCAGGCTCGGGCGTGCCGGAGCCCTGCTCAGCACGGAGAGGCTGCCGGTCGAGGTGTAGGCGGGACTGGCCTTGAAGGCGCCAACGCGGAGGATCTCGGCCGTGAACAGCTTGGTGGCGGCGTTGATGGTGTCGATCTCTGTCACGGCCGCCCCGTTCCGGTAGGAGTACGTCGAGGTGACCTTCACGAACCTCCCGTCGTGGACCATCGGTCCGTAGTGGGGCTCGGTGGTGTACGGGTCGTTGCCGACGTACCACGGCTGCTGGCCGGTCATGTTGAAGTCGGTGTTGACCCAGGCCGTCCCTCCCGCCGCCCGGTACCAGCACCTCGGCGCTCCGTGCGGCCCGCTCAACGCGCTCCAGTACGACGCGCCGTGCTCGAAGAAGAACCGCAGCGGCGTCGTGGTGCTCCCGCACGCCGGGCGCGCCCGGCACGTCGGCGAGAGGGTCACGGTCCCCCACACGATCTTGTCGTGCGAGACGACCAGGAGCTCGTCCAGGCTCACCGGGTGCTGCCAGGAGTAGCGGGGCCGGGCCGTGTCCAACGACACGTACCAGCCGGACCCGTAGTAGCCGAGGAAGTACGCACCCCGGAGCTCCTCGGTGTCCGCGGGCTTGCTGTTGAAGTTGTGGGTGACCGCCGTGTAGTAGGCGATCGTCGCCTTGTCCCCCGTCGGCCCCCCCTGGGGAACCCGTTGACCGCCGCCGGCGGCGGCCGGCGACAGGACCGCGAGCAACGCCGCGACCACCATTCCCATGACCCGCATGCGCCCTCCCCCCTGTCGCCCTTATGAGGGATGGTACACCGCCACTGTCACCTCCGGCTACGGGGCGCCCCTTCTCGGGGGTGCGCCTTCCGGGCGCCTTCCGGGCGCCTTCTAGGCGCCTTCTAGGCGCCTTCCCGCTAACTGTGAGTGCAAACGACACACCCTGTGTACTTTTCACTCACAGTTCGGCGCCCGGCCCCGCCGCCGGCCCCGCCGGCCCTCCCCCGCCGGCCCTCCCCCACCGCCGGCCCCGCCGCCAGGCCGCCCCGCCGGCCCTCCCCCGCCGCCGGCCACAAGCCCTAGGCCGCTCAGCCGGCGCCGAGGGCCCGGGACCGCGCCGCTGCCGCCACCACGGCCTCGAGGACGGCCGCCCGGACAGCCCGCGCCTCGAGGGCCCGCAGCCCAGCCGCCGTGGTGCCGCCGGGCGAGGTGACCGCCGCCCGCAGCTCCGCCGGCGACTGCCCGGACTCGGCGAGCAGCCTCCCGGAGCCGGCGATCGTCTGCACCGTCAGGCGTTCGGCGACGGGGCGGGGCAGGCCAGCGAGCACGCCGGCGTCGATCAAAGCCTCGGCCACGAGGAACACGTACGCCGGTCCCGAGCCGGAGAGCCCGGTGACGGCGTCGAGCAGCGCCTCGGGGACGACTTCGACGGTGCCGACGGCGGCGAGGACGGACCGCGCCCACTCGAGGTCCTCGGCGTCGGCGTCAGGTGCCGGCGCGAGGGCCGAGGCGCCCGCGCCGACCAGCGCCGGGGTGTTGGGCATGGCACGGAGCACCGCCGGCGCACGCTGGTCGGCGCCGCCGGCACTGTCGAGCCACTCCTGCAGCCGGGCGATGGTGACTCCGGCGGCTATCGACAGCACCCGCCGGGAGCCGGCGCCGGCGACCGCCCGGCAGGCGGCTTCCACGTCGGTGGGCTTGACGGCGATGACGGCGGCGTCGCAGGGGGGCAGCTCGTCGACCACGGCGATGTCGGCGCCGGCGAAGTGGGCCGAGAGGTGGGCAGAGAGCTCTTGGCGGCGGTCGGGTAGGCGTTCGGTGACGACGAGGCCGGCCCAGCCGGCAGTGAGCAGGCCGGCGGCCAGCGCTTCTCCCATGCGGCCACCCCCGACGATCGCGAGGGAGGCGCTCACCGGCCTGTCCCCGGCCGGCGGGCCCGGCCGGCTGTCGCGGGAGCGGCAGGGTCACCCGCTGCACGCCGATGGCTGCTCACCGGCTCATGCCGGCCACGCGCCGCAGCCCGAGCGGGCGGTTTGGCCCTTCGCACTTCCCCGAACGAACGGCCTCCCGGCTCCCTCGGGGCCACGGCAAGCCGAGCGTACTGAGGCGCAGGGGAGCGGGCAAGGCTCGGGCGACGTGCCCCCGGGCAGCCGGGGCAGGGCGGGGGCGGTGCGGAGTGGGGCGGGGCGGGGCGGGGGC